>NZ_BLVO01000013.1:0-600000 GCF_013340285.1 Desulfovibrio subterraneus
ATACTGCCAGGGAGCTGGTGGGAAAGTAGGCCGCCGCCAAGACTTATTTCCTGAACGAAAAACTCCGGTACCGATGAGGGCCGGAGTTTTTCTGTTTTGGGGTAAAATCACATCCCTTCAGTTAGCCTTCCTTTTCTTCCTTCCATCCGTCTTCCATCATGCTTTCCTAGTTTCAATGAATTGGGCCTTGGTCTGTACTGGCTTAGTTGGGTTTTCACCGACTACATCAAGTGTTGGCTAGTTTTGCCCGTTGCGCCTTCAGCGGGACCAGAAGGGGCCTCAACCGGGCGGTGCCCGCCCTTAGCAAGGCCCCTCTGGACTCCCCTGCCTCGCCCCAGCTGGTCGCTGGATGTAGTTCCTCACGCCGTGGAAGCGAAGCGCTTCCAATCGGCATCAAGCTTCGGGGAAGGCTCTCTACGAGCATATCATGTCACATGCGGAGAATTGAGCCTTGGTCTGTATTGGCTTGGTTAGGCGTTCACCGACTACACCAAGTCCAATCTACTGTTCCCTTTTGCCGCCTTCAGCGGAGCCAGAGGGGGCCTCGGCCGGGGCGTACCGTCTGGCAACGTGCATCTGTATGGCTCGTGCCTCGCTTATAGCTGCTACTCGCTAGATTGGTGGCTGTATTGCTCCTTCATCGCAGACAGCCACTGGCACTCCTCAGCAAGGCCCCCTCTGGACTCCCCCTGCCTCGCCCCAGCTGGTCGCTGGGTGTAGTTCGTCCCGCCGTGGAAGTGAAGCGCTTCCAATCGGCATGTGATTCGTGAGGGGGGATTCAAGCGGTCTTGTTTTTTCAGTAGGCATGCGATCACAAGTCAAGAAACTCTGCTGATTCATTGAACTGAGATGTTAGATCATGTTTAGCGTCATACCGTAGCCCTTTGCTGTCGAGGGAGCATCGTTCAGTTTTCCGTGAAATTACATCCGAGACAATTGCAAAGGGTGAAGGTAACGGAAAGTACAGTCAGCGGTATATGTAGGAAAAGGCACAGCCTTTCATGAGCAAGAAAGCGCGGGGGGAGTGGAGAAGGGGCCGCGCGCTGGCGGCCCCGCTCTCCCTGCCAGAGGCAACAACGGGTTAACTTACTTTGAACTTAATGTAGTCAGTGAAAGTCTGATCGTGCCTGAACCAACCTTTCCCTCCTCATTGCATGTTTTATATAGAGGGCATGTGACGAGAAAAACACCATCAACAGGGCACAACAAGAAATACATCGGCAAATTATAACTCCCTGTTGAAAAACTTCTGTAAATCTATGACAATCATTTGAAACACAGGAGCGCAGATAATGAACTCAGCACACGAACAGGCCAAGATTATTTACATCGGTTACCACCCTCGTACGCAAGATGGCAGCTCTCCTCAATCTCGCCCCCTTAGTGACTCCATTGCGATAATGGACGCCTTCAATAATGAGCAGTGTGAGGGGACACTTCGGGCCGAGGTTGCTAAAATCGCATTCAGTGATCTTTGCGCCGTTGCCGTGATGGACACTTCAATGAATAAGGTCTGGCAATATATCTAATTTTAGCCGCAACCTTTGTTATTGCTTTCTCCAACAAATGGGACGCGCAAAGTAGATGCCAGCTGGTTGTATATTGTTTGATTTTCTACAGTCAAAGTAGACAATTTCGACAGTTTACCCAACGCTTCCAATAACGTATAAAGCTTCTTTCATGCGCATTCCACTGCGCCAAAGGAGGCTCTCATGCATATTTCTTACTCCCCCATAGGCTACTTCAAGACCCCTCATACCACGATTGAGGATATGCCCATTCAGCCGCGTGGAGCTGTGGGAATTCGTGGAACAGTATCCGTTAATGCGGAATATGCCGAGGGGCTGGCCGATCTGGATGGTTTTTCACACGTTATTGTTCTCTATCACTTTCACAAGGTGACAAGCCATGCGCTGACTGTTGTTCCCTTTCTGGATACGCAGAGCCGTGGTGTGTTTGCCACCCGTTCGCCCAAGAGACCTAACTCCATAGGGCTGTCCGTGATGCGCCTCGTTTCGGTTCGCGGTTGCGAATTGGAACTGGAGAATGTGGATGTGCTTGATGGAACGCCCGTTCTGGATATCAAGCCCTATGTACCCGGTTTTGATGTCTGGCCTGTGGAACAGGTCGGGTGGCTCGAAAAAGGTGAACAGGATGCGGAAATTATGCGGAGTGATGATCGCTTCAAAGATTAGTCCGCAATAACCGCAAAGTCAGGATGGGGGACTTCGTACTACGCATGGCGAAAGCTGGTAGCTTTGCACTTGGAATTTGATTCGAAGAGGTCCCGTTGAAGCGTTTCAGATTTAGGTGAATCCGTTGTTTTCAGTAAAAACGCATTGCCGTTACGCCGGAGGGTACGGTCCAAAAACGGATTTGCATCGTTTATACGAGGCGCAGGACCGTTATATTTTTGCCCGACGGAGCCCAAAAATATCGAAAATGACTTTGTAAGCAGTCAAAAGGCCCCGATGGGGCCTTTCAGATTTATGGTAATCCGTTGTTTCCAGTAAAGCCCCATTTCCGTTAAGCCGCAGGGTACGGTCCAAAAACGGATTTGCGTCGCTTATACGAGGTGCAGAAACGTTAGGTTCCTGCCCGGCGGAGCCACAATCCTCGGAAATGTTTTTTTAACAGTCAAAAAGGCCCCGAAGGGGCCTTTTCTATATTTGGTGAATGTGCCGACTACTTGGACGCGTAGTCCAGAATGGCGCGGCAGAAATCAGGAAGGTCAGAAGGGCGGCGGCTGCTGATCTGGTTGCGGTCCACCACCACGGGCTTGTCTTCCCATATGGCGCCGGCGTTTTCCAGATCGTCCTTTATGCCGGGGGTGGATGTGCACCGATAGCCCTTCATGATCTTGGCGGAGATGGGAATCCATCCTGCGTGGCAGATATGCGCGATTAGCTTGCCGTCTTCATGCATGGCACGCGTAATCTCCAGCACCTTGGGGTCACGGCGCAGCTTGTCCGGAGCGAATCCTCCTGCCAGCACCAGCATGTGGAAGGTGGTATGATCCATATCCGCAATGGCTGCGTCGGCCACGCAGGGGTATCCGTGCTTGCCTGCATAGGTGCGGCCTTTATCAGGGCCTGCGACGACGACTTCCGCTCCGGCTTCTTCAAGGCGCAACTTGGGGTACCAGAGTTCAAGGTCTTCATATACATCGTCCACGAACATGAGAACGCGTTTTCCTGCGAGTATTTGCATGGGATACACTCCTTGTATTGCCGGTATAACACGGGAGGTGTTGCCGGATTGGCTCTGCCTGCCTGTATGCAATCGGGCGGAGAGCGTTATTCCGTAAAGATTGGGGTGGGCGTCTGTCTGAGCGGCCTAGAATGAAGAGTGTAGCATTATCTGCGCAACTGTTTCAATTTCCAGATGCAGATCTGCAATGGTTTCTTCCAGCTGCGGGAGCGGGAGAGCCAGCTTGTTCCATGAGAGCATGGAAACTCTGGGAACAAAATGGTCACCCCGGGCATGGTATCCGAGGGCCTTTGCCATGGCATCGGCAAGATGGATAATGTGATGGTCGTCAATGCCTTGTTCTGGTGCCTCTTCCGGAGAGTGGTGGAAGCGTACAGCTGCTGTTGTCGCAGGGCTCAGATTCCATTTGGCGAGAATGCTGGCGCCAACGTCCACGTGGCTGAAGCCGAACACCGTAGTTTCGGCTGCGTGCATGGAAATCCCCTTGCCTATGGCAAAATTCTGAACAGATTCGGATTCATCGGGAAATGCACCCAGAATGAACAGCCGTCCTATGTCATGCAGAAGGCCGTCCACGAAATAGCGCTCGGGCTCGGCCCGACCTGTCTGCTCTGCCAGCCGTTTGGCGATAGAGGCGCAGGCGATGCTGTGCAACCAGAACTCTTCAAGCGCGAGGCCCTGCAACTGCTTGTTTAAACCGCTGATGAGCGTTGCTCCCATGGCGAGGCTTGCAAGCGGCCTGAGGCCGATAAGCGCCACCGCCCGGGAAACGGTTTCGATTTTGGTGACAAGACCGTAGAGCGGACTGTTGACCAGACGTAAAAGCGAGGCAGTGAGTTTTACGTCATTGCTGATGATTTTGGCGATATCACTGGCGGAAGCCTTGGGTGAATGCATGGCTTCCTGCAACTGCACCACAAGCTGCGGCAGGGATACCAGATTGATCCGCTGGGTCAGAAGGGTGCCCATGGAGCAGCCTTTGCCGATGCTGGGGGCTCCCAGTGTCTCCGACGGTATAGGCTGTTCGGCGGAATGCCCCGTGTCTATGCCCTGGGCAATGCGTTCGAGTAATTCGGTGTAGGCAAAGCGCACCAGTTGTGCCACGAACGGATGATCGTGGTTGGTATACCTGAAGCGCATTTTGAGAAAGGCTTTGGCCTTATCCCGGGCCTCCGGAGAAATGGATTCCAGAACTTCTTTCGTGATCATGATATTACCAAGTGCGGCAGAAAAGCCGCACTTTGCTTATTGTGCTTCGCTCATCCAGCTGATGGTTCGATCCAGTCCTTCCGCAAAGGGTACGACGGCCTGAAAGCCTGTGCAGCTGTTGAAGCGGGATACATCGGCACGCGAATGATAAATGTCGCCAGCTCTCGGCGTGGCAAACAGAACATTGCTGCCCTTGCCGGTGTTTGCCACCACCTGATCCGCAAGTTCCCGCACGCTGATGGAATTGCCGGTACCCACATTGTAGATGCCGGATAGGGGAGCGGCAACGCCGGTTGAGGGAGCAGGGACAATTCCGGCTGCAATGAGGTAGGACTGCACCACATCGGAAACATAGATGAAGTCGCGGGTCTGCCCGCCGTCGCCGAAGATGGTAAGGTCTTTGCCGTCCACTGCCTGCGTGATGAATTTGGAAACAACACCGCTGTAAGGGCTGCTGGGGTCCTGCCGTGGGCCGAAAATGTTGAAGAAGCGCAGGGAGCAGCCTACACCGCTGTTCTGCATGAGGCTTGAGGACAGATATTTCGAGCGCCCGTAAGGGCTGTTGTGGATGGTGGCGTCTGTTGCGTATTCTTCCTTGAGCGGCAGGCGGGGATCGTCACCATATTCGGCGGCCGATCCGGCAAAAAGAAATGCCTTTGCTCCGGCCTGCACTGCCTCTTCATGCAGGGCCTTGGTTGCCGTATAGTTGGTGGCCATGGTGAGTTCCGGATGTTCCATGGAAAAAGCGACCATGACCACGGCGGCAAGATGAAAAATGTATCGGATGTCTCCGCAGAGGGCAGAAGCCGATGCAAGCACCTCGTGGTGCGTTATGTCCCGCTCAAGGTAATGGAAGAGCGGGTTGCCGAAGGCTCCTGACAGATTGTGCGCTTCATTGCGGGGGCGTATGTCAACGCCGACAACCGGATATCCCATTGCGAGCAGCGAATCGGTGAGGTGGCTTCCTACAAAGCCGGCGCAGCCGGTAACAAGGCAGGCGTGTCTGGTTTGAGAAGGCATGTCGTATCCTGACGGGCTAGCCGATAGGCTGCCGGGCAAAGGTTATGTATTCGAGATTGCTGATGTTCCAGTCGAGCCGCCAATAGGCGGCAAACAGAGCCGTAAAACAGGAATAGCAGTAACCGTAACCGTAGAATCCCGCATCCATCTGCGTGGTTATCCAGCTGAAGAAACCGTTGGTGACCAGAAACAGGGCGGATATGAAGAGCACATCCCTGCGGCGGTCAAAATAGAACAGTATAATAATAACAACTGACAGCAGTACCTGCAAGAAGGCTCCTGTCAGGGCGATACGGTAAATGGGAATCTGAATGGGCGAGAGTTGTGCCATGGCGATGATCTGTGGCGCAAAGGCGATGCACAGCACGGTTATGGCCCCCTGAATGATGAGTATCTCGCGCAGCGAGTTGTGCAGCGAGTCCACAAGTCTGCTTTTTTCATCCAGAATGGCATGCAGCGGTAGGTTCTCCATCACCTTGGCATAGTAGAGCCTGTAATGATCGTAGAACGTTGTTTCCACCTTCATGAGAAAAATGGCAAGGGTGGGGACAATGGTCAGGTAGGCGAAAAAGACAGGCCCTTCGTAAAAGTCGTGCGTCTTGAAGAAAGGCACTATGGTGCGGGCATCCGGTGCCAGCCAGAAGATGATTTTATCTATCCATATGGCAAGATTATACATGATGCCGATGGCTGCAAGTTCCCAGTATTTTATGAAATATCCCCACATGGCCTTATCAAAAACGGCCCCGAGATGGAATTCGGCAAGCAGGCGGGAAAGCAGCCAGAAGAATATGACCGACTGCCCTATGAGGTAGCCGAGCATGTGGCCTTCCGGCCCAAGAATATGGCTGAGCCACAGTGCTCCGCCAATGCTGATGGCAGTGCCCACGGCAAAGGCCAGCACGATCTGAATATAGTCCTTGATTGCGGAGATGAAGATCATGGCCAGCCAGATAAGGCTGACCACGGCGAACAGCATAACCGCGAGCAGTTTGTAATACCCTGAAATGTCGAACCGCAGATAGGCGAGCGCAGCAAGCGGAACGCCTATGCAGAGAACTGCGGCGCAGCAGCTCCAGAAGGCGCGCATGGTGGATTCCGCCCTGCCGAGAAAGAGCTCATCCGCAAGATAGCGGGTGGCAACCAGCTGGAAGAAGCCCACAAAGACAAGTGAAAAGGCGTAGGTATAGATGATGGTGGAGCGGAACACCTCGTGCTCCACGTTGGAGAGCGTCTGCTCCCTGAACAGGCCCAGCACCGAGAGCGTGAAAATGCTCATGAGCCATGGGCCGGAGGAAATGAGTGCCGCATACAGATAGGCGCTCAGCTCGTTCAGGTAGGAACCCTTGCCTAGAATGCGCCGCAGTTCAAAGCCTATTCCTGCCATGCCGGTTCCTCCGCGGCGGGGCCGGTTCCACCCGGTCCTGTCCAGTCCTGTAACTCCATTAATTCCCGATAGACCGTATCATAGCGGGCGTTGAGAGCGGCCTCACTGTAAAATCGGGCAATCCGCTCACGTCCGGCACGGGCCATGCGCCGCCTCGTGGCAAAGCTGCCGAGTATGGAAAGAATGGCGTCCGCCGTGTCGGAAGGGTCGGCAATGCGTGTAACAATGCCTGAAGGGCCAAGGCTCCGGTCTTCCGCAATTCTGCCTTCGAGCAGTTCGCGGCAGGCCCCTACGTCGGATGCGACAACGGGAATGCCTGCGCAGTTGGCTTCCATTACCACCAGAGGCTGGGCTTCGCTTATGGAGGTCAGCACCACAAGGTCGAGCTGCTGGTAATATTCCCGCACGTTGACCCGCCCGAGAAAACGGACCGTATCCTCAAGCTGGAGCACTTTGACCAGATCAACGCACTCTTCATAATATTCTTCATCTTCTTCTGTCGGGCCCATTATCCAGAAACGCACGTTATCCATTTTCAGAGAGACAGATTTGCAGGCGCGTATGAAGGTTTTTACGTCCTTGATGGGCACCACACGTCCCACAAAGCCGATGGTGAAGGCATCCTGCGTCTCTTCGGGATACGTGGCGGGCTTGAGATGCCGGAAGCCTTCCAGATCGATGCCGTTGGGGATGACTTCGGTCCGCCATGGGGCGGCACCGTCCTTTATCTGCATCTGCCTGTTGCCCTCGTACAGGGTGATTATGCGTTCGGCATAGTGGTAAGTGATGCGGCCAAGGGCGTAAAAGGTTTTCACCCACAATTGCTGATAGACACCAAGGTCCTTGTTGACCCTGAGTCGCTTGTCTTCCTTCTGCTGCAGAGATTCGGACTGGGCAATCTCGATTTTGCGTTCCTTGGTGTAGATGCCGTGTTCCGTGAGCAGCAGGGGGCGGCCGGTAGTGATGCGGGCCACAGCCCCCAGCAGCCCTGCATAGCCGGTGGAAACGGCGTGGTAGGCACGAGCTTCAGGCAGCTTTACGCTCATGACCTTGAACATGGGCAGGTGCGTGAACCGATAGGTCCAGAAGTAGTTCATGAACGGTGCATCGGGGACATGATCCTCGATCTGTTCAATGAGAAAATCCCACGCCTTTTTGCCGTGCATGAGCTCCCACAGAGGGTAGCGGCTGTTCTGAAAGGCCTCGATTATGGCTTTGAGATCATCGTGCGAAAGTTTCCCCAAGGTTTTATGGAAGGACCGTATCTCTTCGATCTGCCGGTTGCCGAAGTGGTTGAACAGACTTCGCTTCGGCTTTTCCACATCGTGGATGTAAACGACTTTGGGGGGCAGAAAATTAGGAGGAAGCTCATATTTGTATTCGTGGGGTTCCTTTTCCGAAGGCAGGATGCACAGCGCCGTGAACGTGATCTGCGGCAATCCTTCGACCAGATTGTGCACCCACGAGGATACGCCGCCGGCGACAAAGGGATAGGAGCCTTCCAGTATGAGACAGACATCTGCGATCATGCCGTTTCTCCGGATGCATTGAGCGATGACGGGATCCGCTGCGCCCAGAACGCATAGAGTGCCCTGTTGAAGTCGTCCGATTCCTCTGAATCGGGCATGCGTGTCCGCATACTGCGCATTTCGTTCGTCAATTGCAGCCAGTCGCGTTGTTCGTAGAATACCCAGCACCGTCCCAGTCGCGCCTCGATGAACGTTTCCGGAAAATTGAGGGCGGTATCAAAGGCATTGAGGGCGGCAGCGTGTTCCTGAAGTTCCATGCTTATCTTCCCGATTTCAATATATGTTGCATGGTCCTGTTTTTCTTGCTCAAGATATTTGAGAAACAGCTTACGGGCCTCTTCCAGGTAGTAGGTTTTCATGCTGGTTTCGGGCAGGCCGCTGTGAGCATAGTCGCGGCAGGTTGTTGCGTAGTCGCGTATGGCCCTGCTGTTGCCGGATGAGGAAAGTTCCTCGGCCTTTTCAAGCCGTTGCATGGCGCTTTCTTCAAGCTGCGAGAGGGCGGTATGCGCAAAGAAACGTACTTCAGTTGAGGTGTCCGAAAGACTTTCCTTGAGCAGCTTTATGGCGCGTGCGCTTTTCATGCGTTTGAGCAGCATGATGGCTCCGCGTTTGAGGTCTTCATCATCTCCCAGAAGAATATCCACAATGGGCTGGGTGGCCAGTTCTTCGCGGAGCATGTCGTCCATGGAGCGCTGAATGACCACTTCTTCGTCTTTGGTAAGCTTGAGTGCCTCATGCTCGAAGCCGTGGGCAAGCCCATGCGAACGGAAAAACAGTTTGGTGAGTGACACTGTCAGCATCATGCCCGTTATGCCTATGACCGGGAGAAAAAGGGCGATAAGCCCTGTCAGTTTGGGAATATACCAGCCTGCACCGGGAATGCGCTCAGGCTGGTAGGCATAGCCCAGGGGCAGGGCCGAGGCGAGCAGGTGCAGCAGACCGGCAAGCACCCACTGCTGCGTGGTGGGCGGAGCCGTATGCAGCAGAACATAGCAGGCCGCACCTTCAATGCCCATGGCAACAAGAAAGACTGCCTGTAGCAATACGGTTGCCCGCATGTGCAGTCTGCGGTTGCTTATGTGCTGGTTTGCCGGCTCAGACTGTGATAACGGCGTCATGAATATCCTCCGCCATGGCGGCCAGAAGTTCGTCCGTTTCCTGCATGGCCTCTACCATGGCGGCGGTTCCCACCCGCAGTGCCATGGCATTCGATTCCAGTTCAAAGCTCATGATCACGAGCGCCTGATAGGCTCTGGCGATGTTGTTCACAACAACTCTGGCACCTGCAATGGGGGTGGTGGGCAGCACTACAACAAAGGCTCCCGGGGTGTCGTGCATGAACACAAGGTCGATATTGCGCAGGTGGGACTGAATCACCGATGCAAATGCCACAAGCGTTGCCTGCTGTTCTTCGGGGATGCGTTCCGTAAATCCGGGAATTTCCAGATAAATGATGGAGAGTTCCAGTCCGTAGCGTTTGGCCCGCAGAAATTCTTCATGCAGTCTTCTGCGCAGGTACTTGCTGTTGTACACGTCGGCGATTTCATCGGTGATGAGTTTTTCGCGTGTGTTGTGGTGAAGCAGGGCGTTTTCAAGGCTGGAGCCGCACCAGTCAGCAATGAGCTCGACCATGCGGATGGATGCCGGATTGAACTTGAGGAAGGGCATTTTCTCAACCACGAGCACGCCCACGGCCTCCATGCCGCTGCCGGTGAGCACCGGAGCGGCGATGAGCAGGCCCGCGTTGTCAAAATCGTTGCGCAGCGCCATGTCTATGGTGACGGCTTTGCGTTCTCTGTACACTGTTGCAAGGGGTTCGGTTTCCTGCCCCAGCACGTTTCGCGGCCGGGGCGATGTGGTACGTTTGGATGCCTTGAGGTGGAACGTGTTGTTTTCCATCATGTAAATGGAACACTCCTCCACATCCAGATACTGCCGCAACAGGTCGAGAATGGCCATGTAGATGGATTCTGCCTCAAGAGTGCGCAGTGCCTGAGCGGCCTCATAAATGGTGCTCAGGGTATGCTCCTGCGAGAAGATGCGCGTATCCATCTCCACCTTGGCCTGTTCCAGCGTCTGCATCTCCTTCTTCTGTTCCCCGGCAAGGCGCGTGGATTCCTTCAGCGCGATCTGCGCGTTGATCAGCTCCCGTATGTGTCCCTGCCTGATTTCGCCGAGCGCCATGCCGGTTACCCAGAAAAGGAGGGGAGGCCCCCACAGATCCATGGAGCGCAGTTCAAGCAGCGAAATATCCGTAATGGCAGCGGCCTTGAACAGCAGGTAGAGCAGGGCGGCCATGAAACCTGCGAAAAACCCGGGGAAGAAGCCATAGCGCACGGCAATGAGCACCACCACTATCCAGTAGGGATGCGGTTGCACCTGCATGAACCCGATGTCGCTTCTGAACAGCAGGACATTCAGCACGGTGATGAGCATAAGGCCGAGCAGGGTTTCCAGCAGGTAGACGAGGCGGCCTTTGCCTGTGATTGCCTTGGGGGTGATTCTGGTTACTGTCATGGCTTTCTAGAACCGGAAGATGATGGATGAAGTAAGGGCCTTGGCTTCGCCGCCGCCAACCTGACCGGTATCGTTGTTGTATTCGAATCCTGCATCCAGATCGATGCGCTCTCCCAGCCGGAAGCGCAGTCCGCCGCCTGCACCGAACAGCGGGGAGGGGCGGAAGACGTCGTATCCTGCGGAACCGAAGGCGCGCAGGGCCACGTAGTCGTTGTACCAGTGGAGCATTTCAAGGCGCAGGGCGTGGATGTCTTCCTTGTCCACAAGATCAACGGGCCGCTCGGCAGGGTCGTTCTGCCGGTAGTGCTGCCGGGTGCGGGTGAAAATGTACGAGGCGGAAAGGTCGGGCAGGTAGCGGATGCTGCGGGTAAGCGCAAATTCCTCACGTTCCTGCCAGGAATAACCCGAGATATTTTCAAGCGAATACCGCACGGCACCCGCCGAGGCACTCATGGACCAGAAGTCGTTCAGGGGGCGCTCGTAGCGTGCCGTGTAGGTGTCAGTTGTTCCTTCGCGGTCCACGGCATCCAGCGTGGAGAGCCACGGGGCGTTGAGTTCACCTTCAAGGCTCAGTGTGCCGCCCAGAAGGTCGCGGCGCTCGAATCCGGCCTCTGCTCCCATACCTTCCGCCTTGCCCGAGAAATAGCTTATGCCGCTCAGAAGGCTCCAGCGGGTGTTGATGTCGTTGCGGGCGCGCACCGAGTGGCGCAGAATTTCCGTGGCTATGCCGGTGGTACCCTGATTGTTGCCCTTGCGGTGTATGCTGCTACGTTCTTCGGACACGGCAAGCCGCCATGCGGGATTGAGCTGCCGGCTGTATTCCGTTTCCAGCGTGTTGATGGAAATATTGCCGGTCTGCACCTCGGAACGGAAGTCTGCACGAAGCTGGGGGCTGTGGTCACGGCAGATGATCCGCACTGCTTCGGCCGCATCCGTATTTCCGGGGTCGGCATCAAGGACGTCGCTGAACAGCGCCAGAGCTCCGTTCCAGTCTCCCGCATTCAGGCGCGCGTAGGCATAATCGGATTTGATATCCGTATCTTCGGGTGTCTGTTCCAGAATGGTTTCAAGCCATGGAAACGCTGCCTCGTAGTTGCCGTTCTCATCGGCCATGAGCAGATAGAGTCTGGCGGTCTGGCGAATGGCATCAAGGCTTTGAGGGCTTCTGACACGCCACGCCGCAAGCTCGGATTCCGCTTCTGCCCAGCGCCTTCCTTCGAGCAGGGTATCCACGTATCCGGCGACGATTTCTTCGTCAGGGCCGTATTGGGTGAGGAGCACGCGGTACATGGCGCGGGCGCCTTCATGGTCGCCCTGCATGAAGGTGCTGCGGGCGATGATGAGCGCCGCCTGCCTGCTGTCGGCATTGAAGGGCGTATAGGGAGCCCTTTGTTCAGGGGCCACGGCTGCCTCTGCGTTCGCAGTCACTGCTTCTCCGGGTGCCGTTTGCCCGTCTTCGGCCAGAACAGATGTCAGCATAGGCGCAGACTGTTCGCTATCTGCCAGAACAGATGCAGACTGTTCGTTATCTACCAGAACAGACGCAGGCTGTTCGTTATCTACCAGAACAGACGCAGGCTGTTCGTTATCTACCAGAACAGATGCAGACTGTTCGTTATCTACCAGAACAGATGCAGACTGTTCGTTATCTACCAGAACAGACGCAGACTGTTCGTTATCTATCTGTCCAGATGCAGGCTGGGGTTCTGCCCTAAGCGGTGTCTGATCAGCCGTAGAGACCGAAGAGGCCTGAGCCACGGGGTCAGCAGCCGTGTTTGCCGCAGAGAGTTGTGCTATGTTTTGCGGCTCACGCAGCAGGGCCTCGGGAACCGTGCGTTCTTCATGCAGGGTCGCATCCATCTGGCGTACCACGGCTTTTCTGCCGCTTATACGCAGATAGGCTTCGGCTGCCTGTCGTGCTGCTTCCCTGTCCGGCGAGGCGGTGAGTTCCACCACGTACCACGGGGAGCTGTCCGCACTGTAGAGCAGCAGCATGCGTGCCTCCGGCGTAACGGACGAGCGCATGCGCAGCACTGCCTGTGCGGCACCGGCAGGATTGCGGGCAGAATCGGTCTGCACGGACCATATGCTGCCGGCGGGAGCGGGCGGTATATCAGTTACCGGAGCGTTATCTGCCGCGCGCAGTGCCGCAGTGCAGGTAGGCAATACCAGCAGTGCCAGCAGCGCCGGAAGGCAGAATCTCGTGAATATGCGGGCCGGTATCATTGTGTGCTCCGGGGGGCTTCCGGTCCTTGCGGTTGAAGAGCTTTCACGCGCGTGGTTCGGTTATTGTCTGTCGAGTCGGATTTACCGGATTTACCGGAGGGGCCGAATATACCGGACGGGCCGGATGCATCGGGTGGCCGCAGAACGCGTTTCAGTAAACGGGCGGCCGTCTTGTATTCCCTGAGAGCCAATTCCGTTCTGCCCGTGCGGGTATACAGTTCTGCAAGTCTGAAGTGAGCGTCGCCATCGTCTGGATATCGGCTGTTGAACATGCGGAAGCGCTCAATGGCAGCCCGTGTGTTGCCCTGTTCTGCGTATACCATGGCCGAGCCTTTGAGGGCTGTGGCATTTTCAGGTTCAGTTTCCAGCAGTTTATTGAAAATCGCAAGGGCGGGGGGCAGATGCTCAGCAAAAAAGGCCTCTGCCCCGAGGTTGGCAAGGAAAGTGGAATCGTCGCCGTAAGCCCGGGTCAGCCGTGGATAGAGCTTTTCTGCCCGCTGCCGTTGCCCCGCGAGGTTGAACAGGCGGGTGATGAGCAGGGCGCGGTCCTTGGGCAGCGGGTCCCTGTCGAGCAGCGGGCCGAAGAATTCCAGCGCCTTCGCCGCCTTGCCGGTATTGCCGTATGCCTCGGCCAGCGCAAACCGGTCGTTCTCTTCAAGCGAGGCAAGGCCGTATGATTCATACATGTCGACGGAACGTTCGTACTTGCCAGTATACAGGGCGTTGCGGGCAACTTCCAGCATGGTGGGGCGGTCCTGCGGCCGGATGGCGAGGGCCTGCTCGAAATAGCGCAGTGCCTTTGCCGTGTCGCCTGCGGCGGCCCATGCCGCGCCTGCACCGGATGCGGCCTCGAAGTCGTTGCGCGAGGCATCCGCCAAGTGGGTCCACGTTTGTGCTGCAATGGTGTAGTGACCGGTGTCGAACGCCAGTCGTGCCACCTTGCGGCCGAGATTTGTGTCTGTCGTGTCAGCTCTGTAAATCTGATACCAGAGGCGGAAGGCCTGTTCGACCAGTCCTGCCTCTTCTGCCATGGTGGCCCAGCGGCGCAGCAGAGCAACATCCTTGCCGGAGCGCATGAAGCGGGAAAGCAAAGACTCAAAGGCAGAGGCATCACCCTGTGCTGCAAGAGCCTGTGCGGAAGTCATGGCAAGGTCTTCATCATCCGGCCGCAGGGTTCCTGCAATACGCAGGGCCTCCAGAAAACGGGCCGGATCGCCGGTAAAGGAGGCTATTTCCACCATGCGCATCACCTGCTCCCTGTCGCCCTTGGAGAGACGGGCCGCCTTGACGGCATAGGGCAGCGCCTTGACCGGATTCTCAACCCACAGCAGCACTTCGGCGGCTGTGTCCATGACTGTGCGCGAGGCAGGGTGCAGTGTTGCCGCAAGCGTTGCAGCTTCTTCCACCGTGGCAGGGGTACCGGTGTAGCCTGCTGCTTCCAGCATGGTCAGGGTATCCGGCTCAAGCCGTGTGGCGGTGGCAATCTTCTTCAGCAGGCGGTAGGCTTCTGCCGGTTCGCTGACTGTGAGCAGGGCGTCTGCTCCGGCTCTCATGAAATCCACATTGTCCGGTTCGCGGCCAAGAGCAAGGCGCACGGCATCCACTACAAGGGGGGGCTGACCCGTGGCTGCCGCCACATCAAGCAGGCGGACAAGCTGTTCGTGATCGGGGGTATTTTTGTCCGCTGCTTCGCGCAGCAGAACATAGGCTTTTTCGGGCTCGTTCAGCGCAAGGTGCAGTTCGACCTTTGTTTCCACTATATCCGGCCTGTCGGTGGGGAAGGGCAGAGCCTTTTCCAGAGCAAGGCGCATGGTGGATGGTTCACCCGAAAAAAGCGCGGCCGTGAGCATTCTGCCGAGAATTCTGAGCGTATCAACGGCAGTGGCAAGCAGCCTGTCAAACAGGTTGAGCGCCTTGTCCACCTGATTGTTCGCCAGATACACCTCGGCGAGCTGTTCCGCATATTCGGTCTTGTCAGGCACGGCGTTGGTAAGGCTTTCCAGCGCATATTCCACAGTCTGCATGTCTTCGGCATCACGCGCGGCTCTGCTGAGGGCGACGAGAACCTCTTCGTTGCGGGGCACCTGACGGTCTACGTCTTTGAGGTAGGCAACGGCCTCGGGGAGCAGGTTGTTCCATTGCAGCACCTGCGCAAGGCGCAGACGGGCGGCCACACCGCCCTGCAATGTATCAAGGCGCGTTGCAAACTGCCCGCCCTGCTGCACCATGCCGGTGCGCATGAAGTGTTCCAGACAGTAGGTGGTGTATTCTTCCGTGGAAACCGTTGCGCCGTCGCGCAGTTCTTCTTCGAGATTTTCGGAAACGACGAAGAGTTGCTGCATCAGCAGGTCGCGCAGGGGATCATAATCACCGGCAAGGCGCAATCCGGCAAGGCCGAGCAGTTCTTCACGCAGAACAGAGCGGATGGCCAGTGCGGTTTTCGTCGCGGTTGTACTTTCCAGCTGGATGAGGCGGGCCAGAGCAAGGCTCTCTTTATCCGGCATGCCGTAGTAGCGGTAATGCGAGACAAGTGTGCGCAGAATATCTGTACGGCCGGGGTCTGCCGCGAGTATTTCCTCATACACGGGCATGGCCAGAAGCGGCTGCATATTCCACTGATAATAGGTGGCCAGCGAGTTCAGCATGGCAACGTTGCGCGGCTTGAGCGGGCGCGCCTTCAGCAGGAAATCAATGGCCTGTTCCGGCTTGCCGAGCAGGTGATAGACCTCGGCAGCCGTTATGAGCAGGGGGTAATCTGAGCCGTCTTCAGCCACCGCCTTGTCTATGATGTCTTTGGAGCGCTGGATGTCGCCGCTCGCAAGATACAGCTCGGCCAGCTCCCGCCTGGTGGGGTAGACAAGCAACGTCAGGGTGAATACCGCGACGAAGAAGCAGAGGACGTAGAACGGATTGATTCTCACTGAATGCTGATCTCCACCCCGCCGGAAACCATGCCGGACAGGACAAGCGTGCCTTGCCTGTCGACAGTTACCGTATGCTTGCCGTTAACGGAGTCCACCGCCACCCGGGTGTCCGGTGGCAGGCCGCCGAGCGTGACCGTGCCTTTGCCGAATCCGTCATGCTGGAAGCGGACCTTCCGTGCATCGTATGTGAAGCCGCGTATCCAGCCGGTGGCGCTGCGGATGAACGGCCGTGCGTTGCGCGGATGGTCGGCGAGCACTATGCGGGCTTCACCGGCATCCGGTGCCAGATGCACGAAAAGCCCCTGAGGCTGCACATCGTAGCCGAGCACGTTCACCGAGTGCTCAAGGTCCGGCAGCTTTGCCGTGTCGTCATAGCGCACGCTGAGGCAGGCTCCGTAGTTGGTGAAGACATCGGCATCGCCGTCGCGCGCCACATGGGCCTGCGTAAAGGACTGCACCATGGGGGGATAGGCGGATGTGAACACCCGTGCGGTATCCTGACGGGCCATCCAGTCATAGACGTCCAGCACAGCCTGCAATGATGCTTCATATTCCGCACTGTAGAAGTGGTAGTACGCGTTAATGGGCATCAGTCTGCGCGGACTGCCTGTCCGTTCCATGGTGCGCGTGATGTAGCGGTAGGCATGGTAGGGGCCGGTCCACAGGTTTGTCAGAATATTCTCGTTGGCCTGTCCGGTGAAAACTTGCACATACGGCCCGACCTGCTTGTACAGGGGAGAGACCGTGGTGAGCGAGTTGTTGTGCTCGTCATAAATGGTATCGCCGCCGTTGATGTTCTGCAGGCCCGCCCCGGCCACTATGCGCATGACCGGTGTTTTGGGGTCGCATGAGCCGGACCACTGCATGAGGCGGCAGGGCTTGCCCGCCGGCGCGAGATGTTCGGTTATCCAGCGCGCCGACTCCACGATTTCCTTTTTGGGGTCGAAGGTATAGCCCTTGACGGGGATACCGTATTGCTCAAGGCCAAGTTTCTCTTTGAACATCATGGCCTTGGCGTCATCGCCGGAATCCCAGTAGAACGGATGGCTGAAACTGTGCGACCCCGGTTCCACGTTGGGCATGGCGAACATGCTGCGGGCCACGTCCATGAGGTGGGCGTTGCCTTCGTATTTCGGGTCCACTTCGGCCTGAATGACCGATACGGTCACGGGAAAATCCACTTTGGCGAGCACCCGGTCACGGATGATCTCGGCGCAGTTCCTGGTCTTGTCCACATTGGTGAAGCCGTTGAATCCGTCGGCATCAATGTGCGAAAAGGCTATGCGTTTGCCGTTCAGCGTGGTGGGGGTGAGGGCTGGCTGGCCACGCAATCCCATGCTGTCTGCAACAAAGGCGAAGGGGTCAATATAGAGCTGCTTGCGAAAATCTGCGGGGTCCATCCAGCGGATGTATTCCGGCAGGACCATGGCACCCGCTTCGGACACGGCAACGGCAATGCCGGTTGTGCCCTGCGCCTTGTTGCGCACGGTGAGCCACGGCGTGAGGCTCTTGTCGCCGGTGGCGGTGAACCGTTCAAAGACAGGCGGCAGGGGGGGGAGCCTGCGTTCAAAGTTCATCTGGCTGCCGACCGTTTCATAGGCGAGCAGAGTGCCTGCGGTGGTGGTTTGCTGTTCAAAGGCGAGGCCGAGCCGCGCCAGCAGTCTTGCGAGCGCCTCCTGTGTTGCGGGCGATGCTCCCTCTGCAATCTGCGTGGGATGGTTGAGGAAGATAATTCGTATGCCACGCTCGGAGGCAGCCAGAAGCCACCGGATGAGCCCTTCGGGATCATCTACGGTAAGTGCACTGTATGCGCAGACAACCGCACGCCATTCGGCAGGGTCGAGTTTGGCGGGCAGCGGATTGGCTACATCCTGATAGAATGAGAGCAGGCCGAAATAGTTGCCGGGCATGGCAAAGGCTCTGCGCCATGGGTTGTCAGTCTCAAGCTGCCCCGCGGCGCCGCTGTAAAGGATGAGTACCTTGCGGGCCACCGGCACAGGGGCGGCATGGCCGGATTCGGCTGTACCCGCCAGCACGGCGCAAAAGATGAGCAGGCACAGGCATATGCCCGCCATTCTGAAGAGAAAAGGGGTGAGGCGCTGTTGCATAGGTTCCCCCGGAAAAGCTCCCCGAAGGGGGTTAGCGGCCTTCCGTGGCGGAACTGAGCTCCTGCACGGCCTTTCGGCACAGGGTCTGCGTCAGCATGTTGAGCGAGGTGTCGCAGCCGAAGAAACAGCCGCTGCTTTCCGTCAAGGAAGCCGCCCAGATCACTTCACCGGTCTTTACATCCATCATGCGCAGGTTCACGCCCACAACAGGGCTCTGATCCAGCCCGCGCTTGTAGCGGAATTCACTGACTGAGCCGTAGAAGATGGTATCCACACCCAGAGTCTTTCCTGCACGACGGGCAACGGCCTTGTCCATCACGTAATCAAGGTCTTCTTCACCGCCCTTGAGTGATTCAATCATTGCCGTGGTTTCGAGGAATGCATATCCCTTGAGTCCATACAGTTCCGTGGAAAGAATGTCGCTGACAATGCGTCCCGCATTGGGGTGGGCAGTCAGGTTGACCAAAGGCAGCACGGCAGCGGTGCGCTCCCCGTCCGGCATGGCGGCGGAATTGAAGAAGTGTTGTTGCGAGGCTGAACAGGCCGTCAGCGAAATGAGAAGGCACGCGGTCATGATGCAGCGAAAGATGGTGTTCACGTATATCCCCCTGGTTGATTGCGTTAGATTTTCATAGCCTCAGGGCCGCTCTTTTGCAATAATAACAGTTATCAAAAACTCCAAGAGGGGCGCATGGCTACCTACTTTATACACTATTTGAAATATCACGTAAGTAATATTTTGGCGTTCCACATATTTGTGCTCATTATGCTCGCGTTGTTCGGCTCGCTTGCCGGGTGTGGTCCGGTGGGCGATCAGGTGCCGGAGCGCAGGGCGGACTCCACTGTCCGTGACGGAGCTGATTCCATGGAGGCGCCTGTGAGACATGTACGCATTGTACCGCATCCCCGGCGCTGGGCACTGTGGCTGCAGGGGGCGCAACCGGATGCGGTGGCTGCCTCGGCCACGGATCTTGTCGTGGTGGACTACTCGGCAGACGGCACGGATGCTGCCGCGTTTACCCCGCAGCAGGTTGCCCGCATGCAGCAGGGCGGTCGTAAGGTGCTGTGTTATTTTTCCATCGGCGAGGCAGAAAGTTATCGCTTTTACTGGGATGCGCAATGGAAGGAAGCGCCTCCTCCCTTCCTCGGACCCGAGAACCCCGACTGGCCCGAGAACTACAAGGTTATGTACTGGCACGAACAGTGGTGGGATCTGGTGCTTCGCCCCTACATGGACAAGATTCTGGCAGCCGGATTTGACGGCGTGTACCTTGATATCGTGGATGCATACTGGTTCTGGTATGAACAGGGCCGCGATCTGCAGCTGTGCGCTGACGACATGATCCGGCTGGTTGCCCGCATCGCCAACTACATGCGGACCGCCGGAGGTGCCGATTTCATCATCACTCCCCAGAATGCCGAGGGCATTTTCAACGATGCTTCGGAAGCCTCTGTCGCACGGTATCTTGAGGTCATGGACATGATCGGGGTTGAATCGCTGCTTTTCAATGTCACTCCCGAAGACAGTGTCTACCGTACGACCATGCTCAGAAAGGTCGCAGATGCGGGGAAGACCGTACTCAACATCGAGTATATTCCGCTGGAACGCATGGCAGAATACCGCAACGCATTGACCACGCTGCCGTTTGCGCCTGTACCCTATCGTGCCGAACCGGACAGGGCGCTGGATTCGCTTGCCCCGCAGACCCCCTGATTGTAGGCATGGCCTGACACCTGATGTACGGTGATGACGGATGGTGCCTGAGGTGGCAGATGGTATCGGGCGATAGATGAAAAGAAAATCAATTGCAGAACGGCCCGCCGGACAACGGCGGGCCGTTCTGCTGTTTTTGCGGGGAGTCGATCAGGCTTCGTCGGCGGGTACACGTGGGTATATGGGGGGGGGCTGCGCGGGCGTTTCTCTGATTTCCCCTAATTTTTCAGGGCTGTTGCCGGAACGGAAGTCTGACGGGGACAGGTGTGAGAGCGGGTGAGACGCCAGTGTTTTGACTGCAGAAGGAAAAAACTGCATATGGTGAAAGATGGTAATTTTATTAACTTATCGTAAAGATGGTGAATGATGCTATTGAGAATAGTTATTGCATAAGCTCAGCCCAGACTCAATGGGGAGGGAATTATGCCGGGGTTACAGCAAAATACAGGAATGCCTCAGTCTGCATCTGACAAGGCACAGCGCATTGTAGCGCGTCGTTTCAGGTACGCCGACCGTCATCCTCTGAACAGCCGCGACAGGGAGCTTGTCGAAGGCATGCGCGGGGTGGCGTTGGAGGCGGTAGAAATCATGCTGCAGATGGATATGGAAGCCTATCAGCTCGACAGGCCCATTCTGGGGGCGTTGCCGAGGTCCGGCGGGCCGCTGCGGGGGCAGTATACGCCCGAATCCTTTGTGCAGGGACGTTTTCACCTTGCTCCCATGCCGGGCGTTCTTGCCCGACTTGACGCATATTCCCGCAAGCATTCCGATTCCACCGATGAGCTTGCGGATATCATCCGCTACGATATGGTGCTCACCCTTGCGCTGCTGCGTCTGGTGAACAGCCCGTTATATGCGGGCGGCAGGGGCGAAGCTCCCATCGGTTCCGTGCGCGCAGCCGTAGGTATCGTCGGTGGCAGACAGCTTGCCGGGCTGGCATTTGCCGCAGGGCAGATGGGCAGCAGACTGAATGTGCCAGCGGAGCTTTCCATGACGGAATTCTGGCGGCATTCGCTGATGGTTGCAGGGCTTGCCCGCAGCCTTGCCAAGCGTGCCGGTTTTGAAGACCCCGAGCGATATTTCACCGCCGGACTGCTCCACGACATGGGGCGCCTGCTGCTTGTGGAACGCCTCGGGCATGCAATTGCCGGAGTCTACGGCGAAGCCTCTGCGCAGGATATTCCGTTCCATGTGGCGGAAACACGTGCGCTGGGGTTCGACCACGGCGCAGTGGGCGCAGCCGCACTGCAGGCGTGGGGTGTGGATGCCCGTCTGGTGAAGGCCGTGCGGGAACACCACAGTCAGGACATGGCCTCCGACAGTCCGGAATACGCTGCGGTGGTGGGTGTTGCCGACTTCATGGCGCGGGCGCTCGGATATGTTTACTGGACGGACGAGCACGTGCTGCCGCCTGCCAATGGCGCATGGCGTATGCTCGGCATACCGCTTGGGGATATTGCGGACGTGGCCAGGGATGGGTATGCGGAAATGGAACGGGCACTTTTTCTGTTCGCTGCGGAAGGCCGCACCAATCGTCACGCGGCGTAGCGCTGCAGGCTGCGGCATTGCATCGGCCTGAAACATCGGGTCATGGTATTGGCGATTCTTTGAAAGAAAAGGGGCGCGAACCTTGCGGTTCGCGCCCCTGCACACATTTCATACCCCCCGTCACTTGGGTATTTCTGGTGCTATTTGCTCATCTCAAGGCCGCGTTGGCGTGCCTCGAGCACAGCGTCGATTATGTTACCCCGCACTGCCGTACGGTCGAGATGGTTAACGGCTGCGATGGTAACGCCTGCCGGGGAACAAACCATTTCGCGCAGAACGGACAGATGCTGGTCCGACTCATCTGCAAGCTTCACTGAGCCCTTGAAGAGTTTGATGACCATATCTGTAGCGTCCTTCCGTGTAAAGCCCACGGTTACGGCTGCTTCCACCACGGCTTCCATAAAGTGGAAGACGTAGGCGGGGCCGCATCCGGCAACGGCGGTGAAGGCGTTGAACTTCTTTTCTTCCAGCACCAGGGCCTGCCCGATGGTGCCGAATATTTCCTGAATGGCTGTCTGGTGCTCGTCGCTGAGATCGGCGTCCTCGAAACACAGGGCAAAGATGCCTTCACCCACCATGGCGGGGGTGTTGGGCATGCAGCGTACAACGGGGCACGCCTTTTTGCTGTATTCCTTGAGCGCCGCCTGCGAAACGCCTGCGGCAATGGAGATGACAACCTTGTCCCTGGTCAGTGCAGGCGCGATCTTGCCCAGCACAGCTTCGACCATGTCCGGCTTGACGGCGAGAAGGATGTAATCAGCCTTTTCGGCTACATCTTTTTCGGACGCCAGAGGCTGGAAGTTGATGTCGTCCCGAAGGGCGGCAAGGGCGTTTTCGTTACGGTCAAAGCCGGTAAAGGCCAGACCTTCCTTTGCAGCGAGTCCCCTGAGGATGGCGGAACCCATGTTCCCGCATCCGATACAGCCAAACGTTTTCATTAGCCGGTGATCTCCAGAGCGTTGAAGAAGTAGCAGATTTCAAAAGCTGCGGTTTCAGGAGCGTCGGAACCGTGCACGGAGTTGGCTTCCAGGCTTACTGCGAAATCCTTGCGCAGGGTGCCTTCAGCGGCGTTGGCAGGGTTGGTGGCGCCCATCAGCTCGCGGTACTTGGCAATGGCGTCTTCACCTTCCAGCACGGAGCATACAACGGGACCGGAACACATGAATTCGACGAGGCTGCCGAAGAAGGGGCGTTCCTTGTGCACGTGGTAGAAGCCTTCGGCCTGCGCACGTGTAAGGTGGATCTTCTTCATGGCAACAACGCGCAGTCCTGCCTTCTGGATACGGTCGAGAATGGCACCTTCCAGATTGCGTTCGGTCGCGTCGGGCTTGATGATGGAAAAGGTTCTTTGCAGCATGACAGATATTCCTCCGATTGAATACGTATTATTGCAAGGGCATCCGAAGCAGCATTGCCGGATGCCGTTCCCACATCATTGCGGCGGAAGCGAGCCGACGGTCACCACTGTCACAGCCTTGTTGCGCTTTGCCTCCCATTGTTTGAGGGCGGCAAGCGTTTCAGGCAGCGGGTGGCCGATGGCAATGGCCTGACCTGTGGTCAGAGCAATGCGTTCCGCCTTTTCGAGCTGGTGCACGATGCTGGAAACGTCGCGGATGACGTCTATGAAGACGCTGCGCCTGTAGGCTTTCATCCCCGCGTTCTGCGCTTCGGCGTACAGCTTGGTCCGCGAATGGGTCCAGCTGTCCAGCACGAACAGGTTGTGCTTGCGCAGTTCATCCAGCGCAGCTCTGACGGCTGCGCGGTCCTGCGTGAAGCGTGACCCCATGTGGTTGTTGATGCCCACGGCCTCGGGAACCTTTTTCAGGTTATCCGCAATGATCGTGTGTATCTGGTCCGGCGTCATCTGCACGAACACCGTGCCCGGTCCCGGGCGTACCTCGGGGTAGCCGACGGGTTCCATGGGCTGGTGGATGATGATCTCCTCTCCATGCTTTGCCCCCAGTTCGGCCACCTGTCTCGTGTGGGTAGCACGGGGCCAGATGGCAAAGGTGACAGGGTAGGAAAGGGCGACCAGCTTTTTTGCCGCGCTGACGCTTTCGCCAAGGTCATCAATGACAATGGCGAGACGTCCGGACCCCTTGGGGGTCGTGTGTGGGTCTGTGGCAGGTCCGGGTGCCGGAGTGGTGCCGTTTGCAGCGATCGGAGGAACCGCTGATCCGGGCTCTGTCTGTGGTGTGGTGGTTTCCGGAACCTGCGGCGGCGTTTCCTGCGCGAGGGCTAATTCGTGCGTGGTTACGCCGTGCAACGAGATGGAATAGGTTGAGTCGGTGGTTTTGGTCAAGGTGGCATTTTGCGCCCATATTGCCAGTGATGCCGCTATGGCGTTGGCAATGTCCTGATTGGGCGCGCCGGAAAGACGTATGCGCTGGAAGTGGTATTCCTGCCCGCCGGCTGATCTGAGTTCGATCTCGTTCAGTTCTATGGAATTCTGGTTCAGGGCAAGGGAGCCAAGGGCCTGCAGAAGGGCGTAATCAACCTTTTTCACCCCTTCTTCAAGGGGGGCATCAAGGGATTCCTCATACGGCAGGTTGCCCGCGTCTGCCTGTTCGCGCATGGTACCGTTCTGTGCTGTGCGGGTGGCAGGCGGCTTATCGCCGAGCATGCCCGTATCGCGCAGGGTCTTAAGGCCGAGGGCCAGCGCCGCCACAAGGATGAGGCAGCATATGGCGCCCATGACGGGCAGTACCCAGCGGGGCAGTGAAGGGGGGGTCGGTTCAGTCATGTATCCTGTCAGTATCAGTTCTGCTGCGTTCCGGCGGTGCGGAACGGCGCGTCATGCGAACGGGGCGCGGATAACCGCGCCCCGGATCAAATCATGCTTCAGCACCCGTTAGTGGATGGTCTGAATTCTGGGCAGCGAGCGTACCAGTTGCAGTGCAAGGCGCAGCTGGTTGTCGCGGGTGAGGGCTTCGGTTGCTTCGGGGCTGCGCTTGAAAGCGGGCTTGCCGGATTCGCCGTTGCCGTTGGGGTTTTCCAGATGCCCGGTCAGGTCCTTCTCGCGCATGAGGCGGCGGGGATGGGCCTTGTCTTCTTCACGGGGTGCTTCAAAGGGCATGAGGATATCGGGCTGAATACCCTCTGCCTGAATGGACGTGCCGTTGGGCGTGTAGTAGCGGGCAATGGTCAGCTTGACCGCACCACCGTCGCTCAGGGGAATGATGTTCTGCACGGACCCCTTGCCGAAGCTGCGTTCGCCGATGAGCAGAGCGCGCTTCTGGTCGCGCAGGGCGCCAGCCACGATTTCCGAGGCGGAGGCGGAACCGGCGTTGATGAGTACGGTCATGGGTACGACAATGTCGGATTCCTGCGCGTGTGCGTTGAATTCACGGCTGTCCTTGCCGCGGCCGCGGATGGAGACAACCACGCCTTCGTTCAAGAATGCATCGGCAACGCTGATGGACTGGTCAAGCAGGCCGCCGGGGTTGTCACGCAGGTCAAGGATGATGCCCTGCAGTTCGTGATTCTTGGTATATTCGCCGATCTTCTCATAGAGTTCATCGGTGGTGCGTTCGGAGAAGCGCATGAGGCGCACCCAGAGGTAGCCGTCGTCAAGCACGCGGGTCTTCACGCTGATAAGCGGAATGACGTCGCGCACGAGCTTTACTTCCTTGGGTTCCTTATCGCTCTTGGAGAGTACGGTCAGCATGACCGCAGAGCCCTTGGGGCCTTTGATTTTGGAAACGGCTTTGCCCAGCGACATCTCCTGCGTGGACTCGCCGTCCACTTCCAGAATCAGGTCGCCGCTCTTGAGACCGCCCTTCCATGCAGGGGTGTCTTCGATGGGAGCAACTACCTTGAGGATGCCGTTTTCATCCTGGGTGATTTCAATGCCGATGCCGAAGAATTCGCCGGAGGTGGTTTCCTGCATCTCCTGCTGTTCCTTGGGGTCCATGTAGGTGGAGTGCGGGTCAAGCGACTGCAGCATGCCGCGCATGGCTCCGTCTATCAGGTCCTTACGGCTGACATCGTTAACGTAGAAGCGCTCAACCATATCCAGCACCTGACTGAAACGCTTGAGCGAATCGAATTTGCTTTGATCTTCTGTGGCCAGTCCGGGCACGCAGGAGAAGGCGAGAATTGCCAGAGAGGCCGCAGAGGCGACCCACATTGTCATGCGCATTACAGATCCTCCGAGAGACTGTATCGTATCTAATTTGAAGCTGTTAGCCACGGTTCAGGGTTAATGGCTTTTTGGTGAAAACGCAATTCGAAATACAGCCCGGGGCCTTCCACGCGGGGAAAGTACCCGGCTGTACCGAGCTTCTGTCCTCTTTTCACATCCTGCCCTACAGTGAGATTGCTGTCAGCAAGATATGCATACAACGAATAGTATTCCTTATCATGCATAACGATCACGACGCGTCCGAAACCGCGCAATATGTCGTTGTGCACGACCTTGCCCGAGGCCACGGTCTGAACAGGAGCGCCGTTCATCAGGGCAATGCCTATGCCGCGCGTGGGCGGATCGGCCGCGGGGGCATAACGCAATGTCAGCATACCTCGGGCAGGCCACGGCAGGCGGCCCTTGTTCAGGGCGAACTTGCCTTCCGGCTTGTCGGATGTCTCCAGACGATAATTGAGATCCTGAATGAGCGAAAGCACGTTTTTGAGCGAGGCTTCCGCGTCTTCCTTCTGTTTGCGGACGTTATTCAGGCGGCTGTTGTAGGCCAGCTTGTCGCGCAGAATTCTGTCCTTTGATTTGTTGACCGAGGCAAGGCGTTCGCGGGCCTTGCGCTCAAGCTCCTCCTGCTTTTTCAGAACGGATGCAATTTCCTGCTGTTGTTCCGCAAGTTCCCTGTTTTTTTCATTTATGGCCGCATACACGCGGGTGGACCATTCGAAACGCCTGTCGCTCTCATGCCAGTCGGGCATGTTGGCTCCACGTCCGGCACGGCTTTCAATGTACAGCGGCCACATGGCATTGAGCAGTTCTTCCAGTTCTTTTTCGGTCTTGCGGCGTTTTTGCAGCAGGCGGCCATGGCTCTTTTCCGATTCAGCCTTGTTCTGCTCTATCTCGGCAAGGGCGGCTTCCTGCGAATTGAGGTCGCGTTCCAGCGATTTGATGCGGTCTTCGGCCGCGGCCAGTTCCTTGTGCAGATCGCGTTCCTTGGCCGTGAGCTTGTTCAGGGTCTGCTCGGTCTTCTTCGCTTTCTGCTTCTGGTCTTTCAGGTTGGCCTTGATGTCGGAAGGCCCTGCGGCCCGTATGGCAGGTGCAGTAAACAGCAGCATGCCCAGCGTGAGCATGAAGACAAAAACGGCCGGAATCTTATGAGGTTGCAAGGGCAGAACGGGATGGCGGCTTTGTGGCGGCTGGCTGTGCATCATGCCCGGCCTCCGTTCGGATGGGTGTCGAGAAACTCGGCCAGCGGGCAGTCTTCGCAGCGCGGAGTGCCTTTTTTGCACCAGTCCTTGGCAACGCGCACGATCAGGGCATGGTATTCATTGAAAAGATGGGGGTCGTGCGGGAGTACATCCATAAAATAGTCGCGCAGGGTGTGATAGTCGGTATCTTCCGGTATCAGACCGTGGCGTGAGTATATGCGCAGCGTGTATGCATCCACCACGAAGGTGGGCAGGCCCGCAGCATACAGGGCTATGGAGTCGGCAGTTTCCGGCCCGACGCCCTTGACCGAGAGCAGGGCCGTGCGCGCGGCATTCACTTCCATGCTGCCGAGGTTGGCTATGTCTCCGTCGCAGGTGTCCTGCAGCCAGAGCAGGAGCTGCTTCAGCCGCTTTGCCTTCATATTGTAGTAGCCGGAAGGACGGATGAGCTCTGCCAGTTCTGCGTCCGGCAGGGCGAGCATGGCATCGGGGGCCAGATTGCCGGTGGCTTTGAGGTTGGCGATGGCGCGCTCCACGTTGCCCCAGTTGGTGTTCTGGGTAAGAATGGCACCCACGGCCACTTCGAAAGGCGTTTCGCCGGGCCACCAATGGCTCGGGCCCAGCCGGTCGAGCATGGACTGGTACATGTTGAGGAGGAGGTCTGCACGGCTCATATGGGGTGGCATGCTATCTCTTCCGGACGCGTGTTGCAACAGGCGGGATATTTCCGCGCCGGGAAGGGAAGGGTTGCCTCCCGCCGGATACGGTATTACTTTACGGCCCACACAGCCTGTTTGTCCTGTTTCGGAACTTCTTTTCGGTGTTATTCCTGATTTTGGTGGCGGATGACGCCACCGGGTCATGCCACCGGTCCATGCAGTTCCCAAGCTGCCGGGCCATGCTGTCGGAAAACGCCATTCGGAATAGAGCAGCCGTAAGGATAGGCCGCGCTCAACGCCTTGTCCTGATGTCCGGATGATCGGGCAAATTACCAACGTAACCGCATGACAGGGCATCCGCCAATTCAGAGGACCATGTGAAGGAACTAGAAACGTTTGTCTCCGTGACTTCTACCGGAGCTGCTACCGAAGCCTCCCCCGTAACATCCTCAGGCTGCGGCTGTTCGAGCCACGACGGAGGCAAGGGAGGCTGCGCCTGTGCAGAGGCTGCCGGTACGGAAAGCACCGCCTGCCTGTGTGCGGAGAATCCATCTGCCGCTGTTTCCGGTTGCGGCTGTTCATCGTCGGATGCTTCCCATGGTGGATCAGCCGGTGTGCAGCTCAAAGCCTATGATCCCTTTGCCGCACAGGGTGTCGCGCCGTTTTCCGGTAAAGAGGCGTCTGCGCCCAAGCCACTTGGCAGTACGCTGAAAATGGCGCCTGAAAAGTTCGCTCAAGAAAACTCCGCTCCAATAACGTCCGCTCCAATAACGTTCGCTCCGGAAAAGTCTGCTTCGGCTAAGTCCACTTCTGGCGAATCCGCCTGCTGCTGCACCCCGACGCAGAAGCAGGAACTGCGGCCTCTGGAACTTGCCGTCCCCGCTGCCTCCAAAGGCGGTTCCTGCTGCAGCGAGCAGCCTGCGGCATCCGCGTGCTGTTCCAGCCCCGATCCGTTCATGGCACAATTTTCGCGCGACACCGCGTCTCCCGACGCGGAACCGTGCTGAGGCCCTCCCCCGCGACCTGAGGCCAGGTCGTATGAGCGCGCGGGCTATGCCGTTTATCCCTGTGTGACGCATTTTGTGGACACTCCCGCAGGTGACGTGCCGAGTATCACGCATGCGTGGGGGCTGCAGGACTGGCTGGGAACCGCGTTTGCGCGTCTGGGCGTGACCCGCAACAACTACGCCGTTTCTCCCGGCCTGTATGCCATGGGTAATCCGGATGCGAACTCTCCGGTCATTGTCACCGCAAACTACAAACTCACCTTCGACGCCGTGCGTAGCGACCTTGCCGGACAGAATCTCTGGATGGTCGTGCTGGATACGCGTGGCATCAACGTGTGGTGCGCGGCAGGCAAGAATCTTTTTTCCACCGCCGAGGTCATCAAGCGACTGCAGCGGGTGCGGCTTGACCGCGTGGTGAAGCACCGTCGCATCATTCTGCCGCAGCTGGGCGCACCCGGTGTTTCCGCCAAGGAAGTGCGCCGCGCCACCGGTTTCAGCGTGGTATATGGCCCCGTGCTTTCAGCGGATCTTCCGGCATTTCTGGAATCCGGCATGCAGGCCACGACAGAAATGCGTACTGTCCGTTTTCCGCTCAAGGAACGTGCGGTGCTCATTCCTGTGGAAATCATGCTGCTCTGGAAGACGCTGCTGCTTGCCTTTGCCGTCATGTTTGTCCTTTCGGGCATAGGGCCGGACATCTTCTCCTTCTCCGCTGCGGTGGGCAGGCTTGCGCCGTTTGCGTGGGCAACGCTCTTCGGTGTGCTGGCAGGGCAGGTTGCCGTGCCGGTTCTGCTGCCGGTGCTGCCTTTCAGGGCCTTTGCCGCCAACGGTGCCTTGGCCGGCGGGGTGGCGGTGCTGCCCATGCTGGCTTGCGCATGGCCGCTGGCAACATGGCTTGAGCTTGTGGTGCTCGCCGCATGGACGCCCTGTCTCGGATCGTTTCTGGCAATGAACTTCAGCGGGTCCACCCCCTATACCTCGCCCACGGGCGTGGAATGGGAGATGCGCCGCGCTGTTCCCCTGCAGATTCTTACCGTTGCCGTGTGCCTGTGCCTTTGGGTTGCGGCTGCCTTCATCGGATAGGGGGGGCGTATGAAAGATTTTCGCTATATCGATGGTGTGGCCAGCATTGCACTGGAAGCCAAAACCTGTGTGGGCTGCGGCGTGTGCGTGCAGGTATGTCCGCATCAGGTGTTTACCGTACAAAAGGGCAAGGCCGTGTTTGCAGACCGCAATGCCTGCATCGAGTGTGGCGCATGCGCCAAAAACTGCCCGGTGGACGCCATACTCGTTACCCCCGGTGTGGGCTGTGCTTCGCTCATGATCAAGCGCTGGCTGCATGAGAAGGGCATTCCCGTCCGCCTTGGCGGCGGCACCGGCTGCTGCTAGGGGAGGCTTACCGGTCTCCGGCTTCAGGTCGATATGGCAGGCGAGAATAGTGCGGCAAGAATAACCAACATAATTTTATTGGTATGATTGAAGCGCTGTGTTTGCACACAGCGCTTCTGGTTAATGACAAAGCTGTGTTCTCAGTAAAACCACATCTCCGTTAAGCCGGAGCTGAAATTCAAAAACGGATTTTCATCGCTTATACGAGGTGCAGGAACGTTAGGTTCCTGCCCGGCGGAGCCAAAAAAAACCAGAAATGACCTCGTCAGCAGTCTGGTTTTTTCTTTTACATCCCCGCAGGATGTTCCTTCAAGCCATTCCTGAATTACCCCTGCTGCATGCGTTTCGTTACATGGCGGGTGGGCCGGGCCGTGGTCGGGTCTTCGGGCCACGGGTGTCTGGGGTAGCGGCCACGCATTTCCGCCCGCACGGCAGGGTAGCCGTTTTTCCAGAAGGAGACGAGGTCGCGGGTGACCTGCAGCGGTCTTCCGGCTGGTGAGAGCAGGTGTACCAGCAGCGGGAACCGGCCACCTGCGATGGCAGGTGTTTCCTTTGCACCGAACATTTCCTGCAGTTTGACCGGCAGGGTCGGGCCGCCCTGTTCCGTATAGTCCAGCCGGATGCGGGAACCGGAAGGTACCTCAAGATGGGTGGGAGCATCCCTGTCCAGCCGTTGCTGCATGGGCCAGTCGAGCAGTGCGGTGATGGCGGCGCACAGGTCCAGAGACTTGAACTGGCTGCGGCGGGTTATGCCGTTGAGGAATGGGCCGAGCCACTGCGGGAGCGTGTCGAGCAGGGCGGTATCGGAAAGATCGGGCCAGACGGATTCCCACGCGCTGGTTGTTTCGTCCTTCGTCTCGCAGCCTGCCGCATCCACGGCGCGCAGGAATTGTATTCTGGCTCGCAGCGCTGTGGCTTCCGCTGTCCACGGGAGGCAGTGCAGCCCGATGGAACGTATCCCTTCCACCACGACATCGGTCACATCCGCGCTGCCTGCGTCCGCCAGCGGGGCATCCGCTAATATGAGCGCGCCAAGACGCTTCTGCGAACGGGCCGCCACGGCTTCGGTCCTGCTGTCCCACACCACGAACGAGCCTTGCGTTACGCGGTCTGCAAACAATTCTTCCAGCAGGTCGCTGCCAACGGGAGCCGCCCGCCATATGCGCGCCCGTGCGGCGTTGCCATCCAGCTCTCCCACGGCGAGAAAGGATTCACGTGCAAGGGGATCTTCCGGAGGCAGGTAGGCTGTCTTGCCACCGGAAAGGCGGAAGGTGCCGTTGCCGCGCTGCTGGGCGATGCGGTCGGGGTAGGCAAGGGCCAGGCACTCTCCGGCCGCTTCGGGATCGGCCCGTCTGAATGCGGCGTCGGGGATGGCGTGGCGGACTGTGCGCATGATGTGTTGCACCGTGTCGGCCATGCGGTTGCGGCCTCCGCTCATGGCGCGTTCCGGCGTGCCGGATTGCGACTGATCGGATTGCGGCTGCGTTAGGCCAGCGCATTCCGCCATGCGATGACGCATGTCCGCTCCCGTCTGTCTGCTGTCGCGGTCGGAAAGAAGCGCGGCAACAACACAGGCCGTGCCGCCTTCGCCTGAGCGTGCCGCCGTGAGAACCATGTGTCCGAGGCGCGGATGCAGGGGCAGAGAAAGCAGCTCAGAGCCATGGGGTGTTATGCGCAGGGCCTCGTCCAGTGCGCCAAGGTCGCGGAGCAGGGTGCAGGCCTGCTGGTAATTTCCTTGCGGAGGCGGCGTGAGCCACGGCAGGGCAAGTGCTCCGTCATATCCGGCAATGCCCCATGCGGCCAGCTCAAGCACAAGTGCTGCAAGGTCGGCTTCGGCGATTTCCGGTGCGGCAAAGGAGCGCATGGAATGTTCTTCTGCCACATCCCACAGACGGTAGCAGGTGCCGGGTTCCAGACGTCCGGCACGGCCCTGCCGCTGGGTTGCGGCGGCGAGCGATACCCGTTCCGTCACCAGCCGCGTCATGCCGCTGCCCGGATCGAAACGGGGCAGACGGGAAAGTCCGCAATCCACGACCACGCGCACGCCCTCGATGGTCAGGGACGTTTCCGCAATACTGGTTGCAAGCACCACCTTGCGTGTGCCTGCCGGTGCCGGTGTAATGGCGGCGTCCTGCTCCGATGCGCTGAGGTCTCCGTAGAACGGATGGACGCTCACATTCTCCGGCAGGGTGGTGCTTTCGAGCATGGCGGCGATGCGGCGTATTTCTCCGGCACCGGGGAGAAATACGAGAACGGAGCCCGTGTCATTGGCAAGGGCGTGCCGGATGACGGAAGCGGCGTGGGCATCATCAAGATGTACGCCGGAAGACTGCATGTGCCGACGGGGTGGCGGAACGTGGCGCACTTCTACTGGGTAAGATCGTCCCTCGCTGGAAATGACGGGGCAGGGTGTGCCGTCCCTGCCCAGCAGGGAGGCAACGGGGGCGCAGTCCAACGTGGCGGACATGACAAGCAGGCGCAGGTTGTCGCGCAGGGCGGCCTGCGATTCCGTACACAGGGCAAGGCCGAGGTCGGCGTGGATGCTGCGCTCATGAAATTCGTCGAAGATGATGATGCCGTACCCGGAAAGTTCGGGGTCTGCCTGCAGCAGGCGCGTGAGTACGCCTTCCGTCACCACTTCTATGCGGGTGGCTGCGGAAACACGGGTTTCGTGGCGAATGCGGTAGCCAACGGTTCTGCCCACCTCTTCCCCCAGAGCGCGGGCCATGAATCCGGCTGCCGCGCGGGCGGCAATGCGGCGGGGTTCAAGCACGAGGACACGCCGTTCTCCCAGCCAGCCCGCACTGAGCAGGGCAAGGGGAACGCGGGTTGTCTTACCTGCGCCGGGCGGGGCATGGAGCAGGGCATTCGGCGTATGCTCAAGGCTCGTGAGCAGATCGGGCAGTATGGTGTCTATGGGGAGTATATGCATTCGGGCTATGGTTCCATCCTTCGGATTGGTCCTTCCGGTTCATCCTGCTGATTCAATCTGCCGACGTATCGGGCAGCATTATTCTGCTGATGACCGGGGGATACCCGAAATGCCCAATCCTGAAAAGTCCGCCCAGCCTACTTCGTATAGCTGTGGATGATCTCCTCCACCTTGCCTTCTTCCTTCAGTGCGTTGAATGCTTCTCTGAACTTCTGCACCAGTTGCGGGTCCGTATCCCAGTTGAAGGCGAAATAGGTGTCGAACGAATCAAGCAGGAACACCCGTTCATAATCGTTGGGGGTGTAGCCTGCCTGCCTGATGAAGTAGCGGGCCACGGTTTCATCATAGGCCCATGCATCCACTCTTTTTCTGTTGAGCATTTCGATAATGCTTGTGGCGTATGGGTTTTTGACGATCTTGTTGTCCAGATAGCCGTGCTTGAGCAGCATGTTGTGGGCTATGTCGTCCTGAATGGTGGCAATGGTGTAATTGTTGAGATCGTCGCCGTTGCTGACGGTGATGTGCCTGTCCTTGCGGGCCAGAACGACGATGGTGTTGGGAGCAATGGGGCCGACCCACTGGAACAGCTGTTCCCGTTCAGGACTTCTGTTCATGGAGAACAGGCAGGTGTTGGGGGTTTCAAGCACTGTTTTGTATCCCCGCGCCCAAGGCAGTATTCTGATGCGCTTGTCATCTTCCGGCACCCGCAGGCGGGTCAGAACACTGTGGAGAATGTCCACCGAGATGCCTTTGAGGTTTCCGTTCTCGTAGTAATTATACGGAGGATAGTCTTCCGTCATGAACGTGATGGAGCCGATTGTGGCGGGCGCGGCAGCCGTATGGGGTTCGCCTGCAGCCTGCGGCGGGGCGCTCCATGCCGGTGACGGATTGAATGTCAGCCACAGGCAGGTGAGGGCAACTGTGTAAAATGACAGAGCAAGCACGCTTCTGCATAACCTGAACAGGGGGATGATGACTGGCATGGCACACCTCTGCTGATAAGGGGTTTTTACCACTATATCCTGAAAAGGGGGGGCAGAGGCAATGAGAGAATGCAGAGGAGGCAAGGTTATCATTATCCTCCGTACCCACATGCCGGGCGGTGCGCTGCGTGAGGGAAGCGGGCAACGATAGAGCCTTCAGGTGAGGGCAGATCTCCGGGCGGTGCGGAGTGGCAGGTGACCTGCTGCAGAAAGGGGGCGGGCGGCTTCGCTACGGAATGTAGCGATGGATTATTTCGTCAACATCTCCATGCGCTTTTATGGTGTCAAAGGCACGTTGAAATGTACTGATGATGTGGTCAGGTGTTTCAATATTGAAGGCAAAGTAGAGTTCTGCCTGCGTAAGCACAAATACGGATTCGAATTCGTGCGGATCATGCCCGCACTTGCGAATGAAGAACGAAGCGACAGATTCCTCATATGCCCATGCATCCACTCTTTTTTTAAGCATCATTTCTATGATGCCCTCTGCATATGGATTGGTTGTCAGTTTTGCGAGCGGCTGCCCGTTCTTGACCAGCAGGGTATGCCCGATGTCGTCAGGCAGGGCGGCAATGGTGTATTTCTTCAGATCGGCAAGTTGCCGGATGATCAGGTGCGCACTTTTGGGGGCCATAATGGCAATGGTTGTGGGCATGATGGGACCCACCCACCGGAACAGGTGTTCGCGGTCGGGGGTGCGCGTCATTACGAAAAGACAGGTGCCCGGAGTCTGCAGCACGGTCTTGTAGGCCCGCGCCCACGGAAGGTGCCGGACATTGTTTGAGGAAATGGTGGCATTCATTTCCTTCAGCATCCCATTCAGAATATCAATGGAGATGCCCTTGAGTCGTCCTCCGTCACGATAGTTGAACGGGGGGTACTGCTCGGTCATGAAATAGATATCGTTGATGGTGCTCCGGGCAGAAGGGATTTTCGGCGTGTTTGTCAGGGATGGGGAGAACGGCGTGGCTTGTGACGGGCCGGAGGCGAGAGCCTCCTGCACGGGCAGGAGGGGATTAAGTGCACATAACACCAGACAGCTCGCTGTCAGAAATGTGATGAGCACCTTTGACCATTGTATGCAGGGAATGGTGTGCCGCATTGATTCCCGCTTGAAATGCATGCTTGTTCTCAGAAGATAATGCGACACTACACCATTACTCTGTCCATTTCGAGAAAAAAATCAGGGCTTACAGGAAATGTGGGCATGTCTGCCTGTCGGGGTGTGACTGCATGCAAAGTGAGTGGTTCACATTTTTTCTGCTGCGAACCCTTGACGTGGTGCTTGCAGAGGTATAATTGTTTGATCACACAGTCAGTGGGCATAATCATTTTTTCGGAGGAAAGCGCAATGGAACTACCTATTCTCAACAATTTTCTGGTCCCGGTTGATGGCGGCGAATCTTCCCGCAGGGCAAAGCGGTATGCAGTGGCACTCGCGCAGAAGTGCGGCGCCAAGGTGATTCTTTTCTACGCACACGGCCAGATTTCCGGCCGCATCGGCGGTGAAGACCGTCAGAAAGTAGTGCAGAAGAATCTCGAAGGCATCGACAAGGTTTTCGCCATCTACGAAGACGGCTTCAAGGAAGCCGGAGTTGAATTTGAAACCGTGGTTGCTTCCGGTGAACCGTCGGAAGCCATCATCAAGGCCGCCTGTGAACACAACTGCGGCATGATCATCATGGGTGCCAAGGGGCAGACCGGCATGCGCAAGGTGCTTGGCTCCGTGGCAAGCAAGGTGAGCTCCACCAGCCCCATTCCCGTGCTCGTAGTGGGTACTGAATGTGACTGCACCAATTCCTGCGGCAAGGAATGCATGTGGAAGTGGCGTTTTGAGCCGGTTCCCAACCTGCAGGAAAAGTGCTGCAGACAGTAGCCATTGGCAGTATGGCTGAATACACGCCCGGAATCGAAAGATTCCGGGCTTTTTTTATTGCATTAATTCGAATGGATATGAAAATAAGTGCAAAATTAAAAACCAAATTGATGTTTTCCATTAAAACTTTGATGTAAAGTTGACGAAAATGGTCTGTGTGCGCTAGAAAAACTGCAGCTTGACCACACGGGATTTGATCAGGTCTGCGCAGAATGCATGAGCAGGCAGAACCTACGTGTGTCTGCTCATTGTCTATGTTTCCGTCGCTGTGGTATTATGCCGGACCGTTCCGGTGCGGCCGCGGAAAAGAACGACGCCACGCTTTCTTTGAAGGAGACGAGAGTATGCAGCTGGATGTGAACAACATTAAAACGTTGGACCCCAAGGATCATCCTGACTGGGAAGTCGCGCAGGACGCCGAATCCCGCATGAAGACCATATATAAGCTTGGTGACGAGATGGGCCTTGAGGAGCGCGAGCTGCTGCCCTATGGTCACTACATGGGCAAAATTGATTACCGCAGCGTGCTCAAGCGCCTTGCGGACAAGCCTAACGGCAAGTTCGTGAACGTAACCGCCATCAACCCCACACCGCTGGGCGAAGGCAAGTCCACCACCACCATCGGCCTGGTGCAGGGCCTCGGCCGCAGGGGCAAAAAGGCTTCTGCCGCCATCCGCCAGCCCTCCGGCGGCCCCACCATGGGGGTGAAAGGCTCCGCCGCAGGCGGCGGCCGCTCGCAGTGCATTCCGCTCACGCCGTTTTCTCTCGGCTTCACCGGCGACATTAACGCCATCATGAACGCCCACAACCTTGCCATGACCGCGCTTACCGCGCGCATGCAGCATGAGCGCAACTATTCCGACGAAAAGCTGCTCAAGCTTTCCGGCATGCCGCGCCTTGACGTGGACCCCACCCGCATCTCCATGGGCTGGGTCATAGACTACTGTGCGCAGGCGCTGCGTAACATCGTCATCGGCATGGACGGCGTGAACGGTGCGCAGGACGGCTACATGATGCGCTCCAAGTTCGATATCGCCGTATCGTCCGAAGTCATGGCCATTCTTGCCGTTTCCAAGGACCTGAAGGACCTGCGCGAGCGCATGGGCAAGATCATCATGTGCTACGACAAGTTCGGCAAGCCGCTCACCACCAAGGATTTCGAGGTGGATGGCGCCATGACCGCATGGCTTGTGGATGCCGTGAACCCCAACCTTATCCAGACGCTCGAAGGCCAGCCCGTTATCGTGCATGCCGGTCCCTTCGCCAACATCGCCATCGGCCAGAGCTCCATCATCGCCGATCAGGTGGGTCTCAAACTTTCCGACTATCATGTCACGGAATCCGGCTTCGGTGCCGACATCGGCTACGAGAAGTTCTGGAACCTCAAGTGCCACTACAGCGGCCTTACGCCCGATGCCTCGGTTGTCGTGGCCACGGTGCGCGCGCTCAAGTGTCATGGCGGTGCGCCCATGCCCGTCCCCGGTAAGAAGCTGCCGGAAGCCTATACCACCGAGAACGTGGAATGGGTGGAAAAGGGCTGCGCCAACCTGCTGCACCATGTGAACATCGTGAAGAAATCCGGTGTATCCCCCGTGGTGTGCATCAACGCCTTTGTCACGGACACCCCGAACGAGATCAGAAAGATCCGCGAACTGTGCGAGGCCGCCGGTGCCCGCGTGGCTGTTTCCAAGCACTGGGAATACGGCGGCGAAGGAGCGCTTGAGCTGGCAGATGCCGTTATGGACGCCTGCAACGACAAGACTACCTTCACCCCGCTGTATGACTGGTCCATGCCTATGCGTCAGCGTATCGAAAAGGTGGCAACGGAAGTCTACGGCGCAGACGGCGTGGATTATTCATTTGAAGCCAAGGCTCGTCTCGAATCCATCGAGAACGATACCGAGCTTTCCAAGCTTGGCCTGTGCATGGTCAAGACGCACCTCTCGCTTTCCGACGATCCCACCCTCAAGGGTGTACCCAAGGGCTGGAGGCTCAAAGTGCGCGATGTGCTCACCTTCGGCGGGGCCGGATTCGTGGTGCCTGTGGCCGGTTCCATATCCCTCATGCCGGGAACGGGGTCAAACCCCTCGTTCAGGCGCATAGACGTGGATACGGATACGGGCCGCGTGGAAGGATTGTTCTAAGAGAACGCCGGGGACAGCAATGTCTCCGGCGTTTCTGCTGTGCAGAGCAGGCCGGTGTGCCTCCTCACCCGCCGGCCTGCCTCATGCATTCTGTCGTACCTTCACAGCCCGTTCACAGACTCTTCTCGGTCCCTTGCGGGTGCGCATCCCGTGCGGATGGTGTACCCTTGTCTCGGGCCGAAAGGGCTGTACCTTGGCTGAGCAAATTGCGGGTTGACAGGGTGTCGCGTCTGGGCAATACCGTGCGCGGCACGACATCATACATATTTACGTCACGGGAGCCTGCCATGAGCGCGGAAATTATCAGCGGCACCGACATGCGTACCGCCATTCTGGAAGAACTTGCCTCTGAAGTTGAGGCAATGAAGGCCAAGCACGGCAAGGTTCCGGGGCTGGTCACCATTCTGGTGGGTGAAAACCCCGCCTCGGTCAGCTATGTCACCCTGAAGGTGAAAACAGCCCTCAAGCTGGGCTTTCACGAAATTCAGGACAGCCAGCCCGAGTCCATTTCAGAAGAGGAGCTTCTCGCCCTCATCGAACGGTACAATCAGGACCCGGATATTCATGGCATTCTGGTGCAGCTGCCCCTGCCCAAGCACATCAACGAAGAAAAGGTCATCTACGCCATCAATCCTGACAAGGACGTGGACGGCTTTCACCCCGTCAACCTCGGCCGCATGGTCATAGGCGGCGACAACGGCGGGTTCCTTCCCTGCACGCCTGCGGGCATTCAGGAAATGATCGTGCGTTCCGGTACCGAGACCAGCGGTGCGGAAGTGGTTGTTGTGGGCCGCTCCAACATCGTGGGCAAGCCCATTTCCGTCATGATGGGCCAGAAGGGCCGTGGCGCGAACAGCACCGTCACCATGGTGCACACCCGCACCCATGACATTGCCGAACACTGCAAGCGTGCCGATATTCTTATCGTTGCCGCCGGTGTTCCCGGTCTGGTGAAGCCCGACTGGATCAAGCCCGGTGCCACCGTTATCGACGTGGGCGTGAACCGCGTGGGTACCAGCACCACGGGCAAGGCCATTCTTTCCGGCGATGTGGATTTTGCCGAGGCCTGCAAGGTTGCCGGCAAGATCACGCCTGTTCCCGGCGGCGTGGGTCCCATGACCATTGCCATGCTGATGAAGAACACCGTAAAGTCGGCCTGGATGCATCTTGAACGCACAATGGCCGACACCCTGCCCAGATAGTATGTTTCAGCGCCGCCCCGCAGACGCGGGGCGGCGTATTCCTTTCTTTACCGGAGAGCCGATGAGCTGTTGCAATCATTCGCATGGCGTTGCTTCGGGCTGCTGCGGAACCGCGGAAAACGATTCCGAAATCACCCCCGAACAGTGGGCAGAGGTGCACGCCATCATCGCCCGTCACAAGGAAACTCCGGGTGCGCTCATCACCGTGCTGCGCGAGGCGCAGGGCGTGGTGGGATACTTCCCGATCGAGCTTCTGGACTGCATTGCCGAGGGCATGAACATTCCTGCCAGCGACGTGTTTGGCGTGGTTTCGTTTTATTCCCTGTTTTCGCTCAACCCCAAGGGCCGTCACACCATCAAGGTGTGCACGGGCACTGCCTGCTACGTGAAGGGCATTCGCGAGGTCATCAACCGCATTGCCTCGGAATACGGCATTCGCGAGGGGGAAACCACCGAGGACCGCCGCTTTGACCTTGAAGGCGTGCGCTGTCTTGGTGCCTGCGGCCTTGCGCCTGTCATGGTTGTCGGGGAAGATACGCACGGAGCCGTATCTGCCGACAGAGTGCTTGAACTGCTCAAGAAGTACACCTAGGGGGCTGCATGACGGTACAACATGATAACGCTTGCTGCTGTACAGCCGCCCGCCGTCTGACGGTGGACGACCTTGCAGTCATGCGCGAAGAGTATGCGGCCCGCCTGCATGCGCCGAACATGCGGCACATCTTTATCTGCGGCGGCACGGGCTGCCATGCCACCGGCAGCATAGCGGTGAAGAACCGCCTTGTGGAAGAAGTGGCCGCGCGCGGCCTGACGGATACCGTGCGTATTGTGGAAACGGGCTGTAACGGCTTTTGCGCGCTCGGCCCGCTGCTGCTGGTGCATCCGGAGAACATCTTTTACCAGAAGCTTGCTGCTGATGACATTCCCGAACTCGTGGAAGAGCAGCTTGTGCACGGCAGGCAGGTGGAACGCCTGCTGTATCGTGACCCGCAGACAAAAAAGCCCATTCCGCATTTCGGCGATATTCCTTTTTTCGCCCGCCAGCAGCCGTGGACCCTGCGCAACAAGGGCGTGATCAACCCTGAATCCGTCGAGGACTACATAGGCCGCGACGGGTATCGCGGCACGGCCAGAGCCCTGCTGGAAATGACGCCCGAATCCATTGTGCAGGAAATGCTCACCTCCGGCCTTCGCGGTCGCGGCGGGGCAGGGTTCCCCACGGGGATGAAGTGGCAGTTTGCCCAGCGCAGCGCGGGCGATGTGAAATACGTGCTCTGCAACGCGGATGAGGGCGACCCCGGTGCCTTCATGGACCGCTCCATTCTGGAAGCGGACCCCCATGCCGTGCTGGAAGGCATGATCATCGCGGCCCGCGCCATTAACGCGTATCAGGGCTACATCTACTGTCGTTCCGAATATCCCCTGGCCGTGCGCCGTGTGCAGATAGCCATAGAACAGGCCCGTGCACTTGGTCTGCTCGGTCACAATATTCTCGGTTCCGGCTTTGATTTCGACGTGGAAATCTATCAGGGCGCTGGCGCTTTCGTCTGCGGCGAAGAAACCGCGCTCATGCGATCCATCGAGGGCAAGCGCGGCATGCCGCGTCCGCGTCCTCCGTTCCCTGCGCACAAGGGGCTGTGGGAAAAACCCACCATCCTCAATAACGTGGAAACGCTGGCCAACGTTGCGCAGATTATGCTCAACGGCGGTGCGTGGTACGCCTCTGTGGGAACGGAAAAGAGCAAGGGTACCAAGGTGTTCGCGCTCTCCGGCGATGTGAACAACATCGGCCTTGTGGAAGTGCCCATGGGTACCCCCCTGCGCAGCATTGTCTATGACATCGGCGGCGGCATTCCCAAAAAGCGCAAGCTCAAGGCCGTGCAGCTCGGCGGTCCTTCCGGCGGGTGTATTCCCGAGGCATATCTTGATGTCATCATCGACTATGAAGAGATAGCCAAGGTCGGCGCCATCATGGGCTCCGGCGGTGCCATTGTCATGGACGACCGCACTTGCATGGTGGATATGGCCCGCTTCTTCCTTGATTTCATTCAGGACGAAAGCTGCGGCAAGTGTACTCCCTGCCGGGAAGGCACGCGCCGCCAGCTTGAACTGCTGGAAAAGATATGCGCAGGCAAGGGCGAAGATGGCGATATCGAGCTGCTGGAAGAGCTTTCTTCCATGATTACGGAATCGGCTCTGTGCGGGCTGGGGCAGACGGCGTCCAACCCTGTGCTTTCCGCCCTGCGGTATTTCCGCGATGAGTTCGATGCCCACATCAAGCAGAAGAAGTGTCCTGCCAAGCGCTGCGCCGCGCTGCTCGATTTCACGGTCAACGCGGACAAGTGCAAGAAGTGCGGCAAGTGCTTCCAGACCTGCCCTGTGCAGGCCATTGCGTGGCAGAAAAAGGAAGTGGCTGTGATCAATCGCGATATCTGTGTGCGCTGCATGAGCTGCTTCGAGGCATGCCCCTTTGATGCCATAGACTAGCCGCGAGTAACGCTGAGGGAGCCCCTGACTTGGTCAGAGTATGTATGGAGTAGATCCGGATTTGTTCCGGATTTGATCCTGATTTGATCCGGAGTCGATTCTGACAAGCCACCGGCTGGACGTACTCAGGCAGAATAGTTTTTGTGTGTAAGCGCCTTTGGCGTTTTGCGAATGCCCCGGCGGGCAGGAAAGAAGCCCTGCACCCCCATAAGCATCGGGCATGTATACAATTAAGCTCTTTGGAATTCCGTATGAGCAATACACTGACATTGAACGGCATTACCTGCGAGTTCACACCCGGAGAAACCATTCTGGACGTGGCGCGGCGTAATCATGTGGATATTCCCACGCTTTGCCACCTGAAAGGCACAACGCCCACGGGCGCATGCCGTATCTGCGTGGTGGAAGTGAAGGGCGCGCGCAGCCTTGTGGCTTCCTGTGCTGCACCGGCCGGTGCGGGAATGGAGATTCAGACCGAATCGCCAAGCGTGGTGCGGTCGCGCAGAATGAACCTTGAGTTGCTGCTTTCTTCCGGCTCGCACGACTGTCTGCTCTGTCCGGCTTCCGGCGACTGCACCCTGCAGGCGCTGGCTTTCCGCTACGGTGCCGGTGGCAGAAAATTCGAGGCGCGCAAGCCCGCGCACAAGCCGGATGCGTCAAATCCCTTTCTCATCCGCGATTTTTCCAAATGCATCCTGTGCGGGCGCTGTGTGCAGGCCTGCAAGCAGGTGCAGGTGAACGATGCCATAGACTACGGCTATCGCGGGGCAAAGACCAAGATCATCACCGGCAACGACCTGCCTCTGGGCCAGTCTGACTGCGTGTTCTGTGGTGAATGCCTGCAGGTCTGCCCTGTGGGTGCCATTGCGCTCAAGGATGCCCGCAAGAAACCGCGCCAGTGCGAAACCCGCGCGGTGCGCACCACCTGTGCCTACTGCGGCGTGGGGTGTCAGGTGAACCTGCATGTGCGCGATAATACCGTGCATATGGTCACGGGTGCCGATGTGGCCCCCAATCACGGCAGCCTGTGTGTGAAGGGGCGATTCGGCCTTGAATTCATCGGCTCACCGGAGCGGCTGACAACGCCGCTGGTCCGCAAGGATGGCGAGCTTGTTCCCGCCACGTGGGATGAAGCGCTTGATGTGGTGGCGCAGCGGCTTGCCGCAGTGCGTGCGGAAGAGGGCGCAGATGCCGTGGGTGTGCTCACCTCGGCCCGCTGCACCAACGAAGAGAATTACCTGTTGCAGAAATTTGCCCGCGCAGTGGTCGGCACGAATAACGTCGACCACTGCGCGCGACTCTGACACTCCCCCACGGTGGCCGGTCTGGCCGCCGCATTCGGAAGCGGAGCTGCAACCAACCCCATTCATGATGTGGTCAATGCTGATGTGGTGCTGATTACCGGCTCCAACATCACGGAGAACCATCCCGTGCTGGCTGCCGCACTGAAGCGTGCCGTGAAGTTCGGCAGGCCCGACGGCAAAAGAACCCGCCTTATCGTTGCCGACCCCCGCAAGGTGGGCATAGTCCGCCATGCGGATATCTGGATGCGCCCCACACCGGGAACGGATGTGGCATGGATAAACGGCATTGCCCATGTGATTCTGCGCGAGAATCTGCACGATGCGGAGTACGTGACCGAGCGTACCGAGGAATTCGAGACATTCCGCGCTTCCGTTGCCTTGTTCACGCCGGAGCATGTGCAGGCCGTGACGGGCATTCCCGCCGCACAGGTGGAAGAGGCTGCGCGTCTGTATGCATCAGGCAGAGCGCTCATTTTCTACTGCATGGGCATGACCCAGCATGTGAGCGGCACGGACAACGTGAAGGCGCTGGCGAATCTTGCCATGCTGTGCGGCAACATCGGCCGTGCGGGCGGCGGACTCAACCCCATCCGCGGACAGAACAACGTGCAGGGCGCATGCGACATGGGCGGGCTGCCGGACAAGCTGCCGGGCTACCGTAATGTTGCGGATGCTGCCGCACGTGAGGCTGTGGGCGCCGTGTGGGGAACCACCCTGCCGGAAGGGCGGGGCATGACCTCGCGCGACATGTTCCACGCCATGGAAAAAGGAACGCTGAAGGCGCTGTATCTGGTGGGCGAAAACCCCATGGTGTCCCATGCCGATCTGGGGCATGCGGAACGGTGCTTTGATGCCCTCGATTTCCTTGTGGTGCAGGATATTTTTCTCACCGAGACGGCGCGTCGGGCAGATGTGGTGCTGCCTTCGGCTTGCTTTGCAGAAAAGGACGGCACCTTCACCAACACCGAACGCCGCGTGCAGCGCGTACGCAAAGCCGTGAACGCACCGGGCGAAGCGCTGGCAGACTGGCGCATAGTCTGTGCGTTGGCAGAACGCATGGGTGCCACATGGCAATTCCGTTCACCGCAGGATGTGATGCGTGAGATTGCGGCTGTTACCCCCTCCTACGCAGGCATTTCCCATGGCCGGATAGAGGAGGAAGGAATTCACTGGCCGTGTCCGCATGACGAACATGAGGGTACCCCCATTTTGCACACGCAGGGCTTCCTGCGCGGCAAGGGGCGCTTTCATGCCGTATCCTTCGTGCCTCCGGCGGAACTGCCGGATGCCGACTATCCGTTCATCCTGACCACGGGCCGCGTGCTCTATCAGTACCATACCGGCACCATGACCCGTAAGGCCAAGGGCCTTGCCGCCAAGGAAGCTGAGTGCTTTGTGGAATTGGCCCGTGAAGATGCGCTGCGTCTGGGAATAGGGCAGAGGATGGATGTGCGCGTGACCTCGCGCCGTGGCAGCATAGTGGTGAAGGCCCGCATTTCACCCAAGGCGGTGGCGGGTACGGTGTTCATTCCCTTCCACTTTGCCGAGGCGGCTGCAAACCGGCTGACGCACGATGCGTCTGATCCGGCATCCGGCATCAGCGAGTTCAAGGTTTGCGCCGTGCGTGTGGAGCCTGCGGTCTGACGCTGCCCCCCCTTTATGAGATGAAAAAAAGCCCGTCCGTGTTGCCTTGTGGCAGCCGGACGGGCTTTTCGATTGGTCCTGAAAAAATGTCGGCTATTCCGGCAGCGTGTCAGGATCAAGGATGTAGGGAGCCATCATGCGGGTACCCTTGTACACCACAAAGCTCTCGACAGACAGGATGCCGTCGACCTTGGACATTTCATTGGAGTAGAACTCCAGTAGCCCGAATCCTTCCCGCAGCAGCAGGGTGAGGATGATGTCGAATCGGCCGGTAACCACGGCAGAAGAGATAACTCCCTTCAGCTCGCTCAGTTCCTGACACTTTGAGAACAAGTCCCTCTCGCTCAGGCGCACGCCTGTGTAGACGATGGTGTGGCCGGGAATTTTTTCAACATCCAGACGACCCACAATGTCCATTACTCCGTCTTGCTGCATCTTGTTGATGCGCGAGCGCACGGTGTTCTCCGCAACGGAAAGCTCCTGTGCGATTTCCCTGTAGGACTTGCGCCCGTCAAGCAACTGCCCCGCAATCTGGAAGCTCAGCTTGTCGATTTTCACTATTTCCTCCGAAAGGCTCTGGCGCGGAGGGGTTGCTGTTTTCAGCAGCGTTTATTCCGCGCAAGGTGAGGGGAACAGGGCGAAAGCCCAACCAACCACGCGATGCCGTCAATAAGCTCGGTTCGTTACTTATCGGAAATTACAAAAAAGTTCAATTCCCCGTCATGAGAAAGTGATTTTTGCGGAAAAATGCAAATTCACTCCTCTGTAACCATTGAAGAATTCTCTAATCATTACAGGTAAGCAAGCGCTCTTCATCACTTTGCTGCGCAACTTTGCCGTTTTCTTCACGAGGGTGGCACATCATAGGGAAAATCAGCGGAAAAAAGATGATAGCACTGCTTGCGTCAGATGCGGTGCTGCAGAAAACGCAGGCGAGCACTCTGTTTGCGGGCAGGGGTGTGCACCTGTAAGGGAAAAAGATGTATTTAGCGGCGGGCCTGTTCAGCCCGCGCTCTGTATTTGGGGGCGGGGAAGCTGCGCACCGTGCATTGCGTGCCGTGCAGCGTGGTATACCGCGAGCAAATGGTCAGGGCGGTGCGGCGGGAAGCTCCGGCACCGGCAATCAGGCTGTACCAAGGTGTGCGACGCGTATCATACAGCACGATCACTTCGGCGGAAAAACCCGCCTTGGCGAGCCTGTTGCGTTCGGTGAATGCGGCTTCGCGGGTACGATAGCTGCCTGCATGGGCCATCCAGAGCGTGCCGGAGGTTGGTGAAGGCGCGAAATACGCAGGGGATGAGGCGGGGACAACTGTTGCCGGGCCAGACTTTGTTGAAGCGGATGTCGCGGTGGCGGACGTAGCGGAGGGGGAAGCTATGCGGCCTGATGGTACAAGGCCTGATGTCGCTGGAACAGTCGTTGCCGATTGCCATGCGTCAGAAGCTGAAGGGATCGACGGAACAATATCCCTGCGGCCAGTTTGGGGGGCCAGATTGTTCCCTTTCTTCAGCGCTACGTCCGTTGCAGGCAAGGGGACGCGGTTCTGCTGGATTGGGTCTGTGCTAGCCGGTGTGCCGGCCTGTCCGTTCTCCGGTGCGGCCATCCCTTCGTGCGTCTGCCCCTGTGCAGGCGGCACGGTTTGGGATTGAAGCGGATTCACCGGCAAGTCGGCGGGTCCGGCAGCTGTCTCAATCAACGGCTCTCGGAACTGCCGCATTTCCTGTGCTGCCATGGCTTCTTCGGGAAAGGCGCTGAAAAGATCGGACGATGAAGCGGCAATGCCTGCTGAGGGTGCCGTGGAGCCGGAAGGTAGTCCCATGCCTGCGCTCAGGCCATGAGGCAGGGCGTTTTCCGCATGGCGGGTGGTGAGGGAGGGTTCAATGGATATGATGAGCCACTTGCTCGAAAGGGCGGCGTAAACAAGGGCAGTAAAGAGCATGGCGGCAAGCCCGAAAAGCAGATTAAACCGTCTTGATCCGTTCATGGCCGGTGCCCGTCCCGGTTTATCCGGATTGTCCGCTCCAGAATCGCCCGTGCTCCGGTTCGGGAACCGGACGAAAATAATCCGGATATTCTGGGTCAGTATTACACGGTCATGATTGTGTGGCAAGTCCTCAGTAAAAAGAAGCAGGGCTCTTTTAGCCTATGATCTCATGCACCCTGCCTATGAGTCCGCTTTCAAGGCGCACCTTGATGCCTCTTGAATGGTAGGGGGCCTTGGTGAGCAGGTTTTTTACAATGCCTTCAGTGAGTTTGCCGGTGCGCTGGTCCTGCTTGAGCACGATACGGACCTTGAGTCCGGGGTGTATGTCGCTACGGTTGGTGCCGTCCATTATGCTGTTCCTGTTGCGGTGGCGTGCCGCAGGAAAGGGCACGCCCTGATGGTGAGTAAAGAGCCTTGCGGGCCATATTGCACGCCATATCGCGGGCTATATTGATCCGTTGGCCGGTCTGTCTCTTGTGCTGTCCGGTTTTTGCGGCGGTCCGGCTATTCGGCCGATGTCTCGGCCGATGTCTGGGCTGATGCTTAGGCCGGAGTTTCGGTGTGAGGAACCTCCTCATCCGATACCGGCGGCAGGTCCGGTGCCGGAGCAATGAGCCTGCGATAGTAGGAGAGGGTCAATACCGTCATGGGCAGTGCGATGAGCAGTCCCAGCAGGCCCAGCAGTTTGCCCCATACGGAAAGCGAGAGCAGAATCATCCACGGAGAAAGCCCCATGGCCTGCCCCATGATGCGGGGGGTGAGAATGGCGTCCTGAATGAGCTGCACCACGCCGAAAACGGCGAGAATGAGCAGCAGGAGCACCGCGAAATTGATATCAGTCTCAAGCCAGTGAATCAGCCCGAGCAGAATGGCGGGAACAAAACCGAGAATCTGCAGGTAGGGGACCATGTTAAGCGCGCCGATGAACAGGCCGAGCACAATAGCCAGCGGCAGTCCGATCATGGAAAAGCCGATGGCGAAGAGAACACCCACAATGGCGGCAACCACGGCCTGCGCCCGGAAATAGCGGTTCATGCCTGCTTCAAAATCGTTCACGAACAGTTCCACAGGGGTGCGCCATGCGGCAGGGAGCATGCTACGCCAGTCAGACTGCACCTTCTGGAAATCCATGAGCAGAAACACTGTGTAGAGCACGATGATGAGCAGCCCCATTATGCCCATGAACAGGTTGCTCGCTCCCTTCACGGCTCCCCACAGGCCGGGCAGCAGCTTCTTGGCGGCGGCCTGCACCATGTCCAGCCCCTGCGATGAGGTGAAGAAGTCGCGCAGGTCGCTCTGGTTGAGCACATCTTTGAGAACGGCCCATACCTCGGAAGGCAGCTCACGCGATGCCTTGGCAGCCAGTGCCGAGTTGTTGGCAAATTCCGTGAGCAGGTTGCCCATATGTTTCACTTCAGCAGTGATCATGGGCACGATGAGCGAAGTAAGCCCCACCAGCGCGCAGATGATGATGGCAAGCGTGAGCAGCACCGCAACTTCGCGGCGTTTCACATACTGCTGGATACGCAGGCAGAGCGGGTGCATCAGGTAGGCGAGAATCAGCGCAACCACAAAGGGTACGAGTACATCGCTCAGGTAGCCGAGTACTTGTATGCCGCCCCATATGAGGCCGATGGTTATGGCTATGCGTATGACTCTGTCGAAGGTGAAGGGCTTGTCGCTGATGACCATTGCGCTTCCTGCAGGTTGCTTGTTTGATTGAGGTATGTCTTGCAGATCGGGTTCGGCGGCTGAGGCCCGGAATGCTTTGAGCCAGCCGTTTCTCATTCTGGTCACAGTACCTGTCTTTTCAGGACGATGCAATGCGGCATGGCTTTTGAATTTTCTCAATGGCCGGATGGTCCGGTTTGCCGGAAAAGAAGAGAAAAACGCCCCGCAGGGGAAAACCGGCGGGGCGCAGAATGTTGTCGAATCGAATGAGGCGATCAGCGCGTGTGCACAACGGTTATCACGCTCATGCCGATGCGCAGGCCGGGCAGGTTCTTGATGTCCTCATCCAGCATGATCCTTACGGGCACGCGCTGCACCACCTTGACGAAGTTGCCTGAGGCATTTTCCGGCGGGAACAGCGAGAAGGCGGAACCGGTTCCCGCCATGAAGGACTCTATCTTGCCCTTGAGTTCAACGTCGGGATAGGCATCCACCTTCATGGTGACATGCTGGCCCACCTGCATGTCCGTGAGCTGGGTTTCCTTGTAGTTGGCGGTAACCCACAGGCCTTCGCGGTCAAGCGGAACCACGGCAAGCAGCATCTGCCCCACGGCAACCTGCTGGCCGGTTTCCACATTGCGCTTGGTTATGTATCCGGCGGAAGGTGCCACAAGGCGGGTGTAGGAAAGGTTCAGTTCGGCCTGTTTGACCTTGGCGCGGGCAAGTTCCACGCGGGCCTTCTGTGCAAGGGCCTGCTTGTCGTCTATGCGCGCCTTGTCATGGCCGGTCTGTGCAAGGCGTATGCTAGCCTTCAGCCGGTCCACATCCTGCTGCAGAGAGCCGCGTTTGTGGGCCAGTGCCAGCATCTTTGCCTGAGCGGAACCAAGCTCTGCCTGCGCGCTCTTGAGTTTGGTTTCGGCATTGTCATAGGCAGACTGCGATACGACCTTGTCGGCAATAAGGGTTTCATACCGCTTCATATCCAGAGCGGCCTGTTTTGCCATTGCGGTTGCCTGATCAACTGACTGTCGGGCAGCTTCCTCTTCTTCCGCTGCCTGTTCAAGGCTGCGATACAGGGCGGCAAGCTGGGCGTTGGCCTGCGATACCTTTGAATCGGTTTCGCTGAGGGTCAGCGGGGCCTGCATTTCAAGGGCATCCAGCTGGCTTTCTGCCGTGGAGAGATCTGCGCGGGCCTGCGCAAGGGCCACTTCAAGGTCGGTAGGATCAAGTTCGACCAGTAGCTGTCCGGCTTCCACCCGCTGGTTGTCTTCGACGAGAACATTGTTCACGAAGCCAGAAACACGGGGTGTGACGGAATAGATGTGGCCGTCGACAAAGGCATCATCAGTTTCTTCTTCGCCCCATATGGACCAGGCATAGCCGGCCGAACCGAGAAGGGCGATAACGAGTACCAGCATGAGAATCTGTTTTCTGCGGCCGGCCTTGCGGGCAGCAACGGCGGTGGCTACATCTGTGGCGCTTTGAGGGGTTTCCATAGTTGTGTTCCGTTCTCCAGCTATATTCGTATTTTCAATTGCAGAAGGTTAGTGGGCCGCTACGGGGCCGGCACTGCGGCCTGACTTGCGCAGGATGAACACGCCCGTGATGCAGAGCGCGCATACAACGGCAAGCCACCGGAAAATGTCTATGAACGAGAGCAGGGTAGCCTGCTCCACCATCATTTTATAGATGGTGGCAAGGGCGCTTTGGTGTTCAGACCCTATGGGAACATGCCCCTTGAGCGATTCTGTCAGACCTGCGGCGTACTGGCGGAACACAGGATCATACTGCGAGGTATGTGCCGCCAGATGTGCCTGATTGGCCTGCGCACCGCGGGAGAGCATGGTGGTGACAACTGAAATGCCCACACCCCCGCCTATGTTGCGCATGAGGTTGTATATGCCTGCGGCGTTGCCCATTTTTTCCACGGGCAGACTTGCCATGGCCGTGGTGGAAAGCGGCACGAACACAAAGCCCATGCCCAGCCCCATGATGACGTTGGGAATAATGATATCCCCCATGCCTATGGTTATGTTCAGGCTGCCGAAACGCCATGACGAATATGCGAGCATGGCGAAACCCAGCCCGATGAGCATGCGCGAATCCACCCTGCCTATGAGCCTGCTCACGAGGAACATGGCGAGCACCGCACCCATGCCGCGCGGCGACAGGGCCATGCCGCTGTCCAGAGCGGGGTAGTGCAGCAGGTTCTGCAGAAAGAGCGGGAGCATGGTGACCGTGCTGTAGAGCACGATGCCCACCATGAAAATGAGCACGGTACCGGCCGCAAAGTTCTTGTTCTTCAGCACCCGCAGATCGACAATGGGGTGCTTTACGTGCAGCTCCCAGTAGACAAAGGCGATGAGCGAAACAACACAGATGGCCGTGAACCAGCGCAGCCAGACTGCCGAGAACCAGTCAACCTGCTGCCCCTGATCGAGTATGATCTGCAGCGTGGCAAGTCCCACGGACATGAAGGCGAAGCCGATGTAGTCCACCGATCCCTTGCGCTGGTTCTTGATATCCTGCAGGTAAGGCGGGTCTTCGATGAAACTGTGACACATAAACAGCGCCAGCAGCCCCAGCGGAAGGTTGATGTAGAATATCCAGCGCCATGAATAGTTGTCGGTTATCCAGCCGCCCAGCGTGGGACCGATGATGGGGGCCACAACCACGCCGAGGCCGAAAACGGCCATGGCCACGCCGCGCTTTTCCGGCGGAAAACTTTCCATGAGAATGGACTGAGAGAGCGGTTGCAGCGCACCGCCTGCAGCACCTTGAATGATGCGGGCAAAGACCAGCGTGCCGAGCGTGGGAGCGGCTCCGCAGGCACCCGAGGCGATGATGAAGAGCACGACGCAGCTCAGCAGAAACCGCTTGCGGCCGAAGGTGGTTGAGAGCCAGCCGGTCATGGGCAGCACAATGGCGTTGGATACCAGATAACTGGTAAGCACCCACGTTGCTTCTTCCGTGCTGGCGGAAAGATTGCCTGCCATGTGCGGCAGAGCCACGTTGGCAACCGAAGTGTCCAGCACTTCGAGAACAGTGGCGAGCATGACGGCAAGGGCGATGAACCACGGATTCACTCTGGGAGTCCAGGACGCGCTGGCCGGTGCAGGGGATGGTTTGGATGGTTCTGACATTGTGCGGTTACCGGTTCGTTGCGTGTCCTTTGGAATGGAGGGGCCCACTGTAGCTGGGTGTTACTTGTCCAAAACCGGAGCCTGCAGGCCCGCAAGCACAAAGCGCATGATGTGGCTTTCGAGAGTTGCCGTGTCGTAGTTGTTGTCGCCGTAAATGAAGGCAGAACGCACGAATCCGGGGATGAAGCGGGCGCTCAGTTCCGGATGCGGGTCATGGAACACCCCCTTGGCAACACCCACGCGGATGATTTCTTCAAACATGGTGGCCAGTTCCTGGCGCACAGAGGCGCAGTGGGCCGTATCGTCCGCCTTGGCATGCGCTTCGCGGAGCAGACGGAAGATGTCGGGGTTGCCGTAGGCATAGCGCACCACTTCGCCAATGGCGTTGCGCAGCTGCGTTTCCGGCATTTCCTCGCGTTCTTTCAGCTGTTGTCTGATGCGCTCGATGACATCTCTGAATCCGGCGCGGACAACGGAACGATAGAGGTCGTCCTTGTCTTTGAAGTAGATGTACAAGGTTCCCTTGCCCACGCCCGCTTCTGCCGCCACATCCGTGAGCAGCACCTTGTGAAAGGGGCGGGTGGCGAACAGGGCGCTTGCTGCTTCCATTATCTTCTTGCGCTTGTTCTCATCAGGGATCTGCATGGCTCTTCGTGTTTTCTTTATAAAACAGTGTGTTGAAATTGAGTGCCAAGTCAATACTGACCGGCCAGTCGCTTTTGCTACGTTTTGCTACGCCTGTTTCCGGGGATGGTCAACGGGATTTTGCCACTTTTGTATACAAGGGCGTGAGCACGAAGGGGCTATCACGTTTGCTGTAGTGGTTGCTCTTGCGTATGTTACGGCTTCCCGATAGAGTGGGCTTGCCAATGTTGTTTGATCACCCGATTGGAGGCAATCGTGGATAGCACGCTCTGGGCCCTGCTGGGCCTTGCTTTTTTACTGGTTATCACTCCCGGTCAGGACACCATGCTCGTGCTGCGCAATGTCATGCTGCGCGGCAAGTTTGCGGGAATCGCCACAGGCGTGGGTGCCTGCTGCGGTCTCTTTGTGCATGCCACCCTTTCCGTGTGCGGTCTTTCTGCCGTGCTGCTGTATTCGGCCACGGCCTTTTCCATTCTCAAGGGACTTGGTGCCTGTTACCTGGTCTATCTCGGCGTGCGGTCCCTGTGGGGCGCATGGCGGGGCGAGGCCCTGCCCGACGGACTGGGTATGGAAGGCGTGCCGCTGCTTCGCGGGAACATGAAGCAACTGCGCAAGGCTTTTGGCGAAGGGTTCATGAGCAACGTGCTCAACCCCAAGGTGGTGGTCTTCTATCTGGCGGTTCTGCCGCAAGTGATAGGCGACCCCGCACTCATCATCCGCGATACGCTGTTCTTTGTCGGCTTCCAGTTCGTGATAGCCGTCATCTACCTGACCCTGCTGTCCATGTTCCTCGGCCGGGTGCGGCATGTGCTGCTGCGTCCCGCTTTCAAGCGCAAGCTCGAAACGGTGACCGGAACGGTCATGGTCGGGTTCGGTGTGCGTCTGGCTCTGGAGCAGACGCCTTAACAAGGGTGAACGTATGGCCGGACACTGCAAACATGTTTGTCTGCTTCTGCTTGCCTGTCTGCTTCTGCTGACCGGCTGCGGCACACGCACACCTGAAGGCGGTATGGCGGGCAACGGTTCCGTTGTGTCCAAACCTGTCGTTCTCCCGTCTGTCGTTGATTCCGTTGCCGACAGCTCGTTGCGCTATGCCATTGATTCCGCCCAGTTGTGGAGAACCTGCGCCGCCCGCTGCATGCAGGACGACGAATACGGCATTCTGACCCGCAAGGGGTGCCTTACCGGGTGCGAGATGGCCCGCAAGGCCCGTCCCAACAAGGGCATGACCTATGGCGACATTGCGTGGTGCGTGCAGGACATTGAACGTCTGAACGTGACGGAGCATGTGAAGCCGCTGGAAAAGCAGTGCCGGGAAAACTGGAAGCACCTGTACAAGCGCCGCGGCTGCCGTGACGCTGTAAAAGCCTATTACGCCGACTGGAACACAGGGCTCTGTGTGGTGGACGTGGAACGCGCACGGGATCTTTCTGCCGAGGAAGAACCCCTCATAGCTACCAAGCGCACCAAGAAGAATGCTCCCGCAAAGCCCGCAACGTTCTCGAAGACGAAGGAGTGACGATGCATACCTGCAATTTCGGTCTGTGCCGCAATATCAGCAAAGGGCAGATGGTCTTCTTTTCTTCCGTGGAAGTGCCGCTTGCCTGCAGCCACCGCGTGAACGGGCTTGGTCCCCGCCCATGGCTGCCTGCGGGTACGCTGCTGGTGGGAAAAACAGGAGAGGAACTTTTCAGGGTGGTGCAGAATACGGCACTGCCTGTGCCGGGTGTGCTGCATGCGGTGAAAGGATTTTGGGCCGAGGCGCTGGTGGACATGGAAGAGGCTGATTCGCTGGCTTTTTCCGCCGCAAGCAAGGGGCTGAGCATTGCGTGGGTTACCCTTTCGGACAAGGGAGCTGCGGGTGAGCGTGTGGACGAGAGCGGGCCGCTTATTGAGCGCCTTGTCCGTGAAAGCCTGAACGTGGGCCATGCACAGGGCTTCATTCTGCCCGATTCCATTGCCGAACTGAAGCAGACCGTCATGGAGCTTGCTCTCGGGCAGGGATATGATGTGATTCTGACCACCGGCGGCACCGGGGTTGGCCCGCGCGACACAACGCCTGAGGCCATAACAGGTATTCTGGAGAAGCGTTTATATGGTTTTGAGCAGGCAATGATGGCTGCAAGCCTTGCCAAAACGCACAACGCAGTTATTTCAAGAGCTGTTTCAGGTACGCTGGGGGGCTGCCTGATCATCACGCTGCCGGGAAGCCGCAAGGCTGTGGCAGAAAATCTGGAAGCCGTGCTGCCTGCGGTAGCGCACACGGTAGCCAAGCTGCAGGGAGATTCCGCAGACTGCGGAAGCTAGCCCGGCGGCACGGTGCGGCTTGTCCGCGCCGAAGATGAGAACACACGTAATTGGGGAGATTCATGCAGGTCCGACTTATAGACCTCATTGGTGTACTTTCACGCGCCCTCGATTTGGTATCCCGTACGCTCGGCAAGCATCATGCCCATGTAGGATGCATGGCCGCGCGCATGGCCGGAAGGATGAACCTTAGCCCGACCATGCAGCGCGACGTGCTGCTCGCTGGTATGTTGCACGATGTGGGGGCTGTTGCCCTGCATATCGAGCTGGAGTCTCTGGGATTCGAGAAGGACGTGCACACCCACGCTCGGGCCGGCAAGCTGCTTTTTGCGGACTTTGCCGGACTGGAGGATGTGGCACATATTATTGGTGATCACCACACGCACTGGGACAGGCTGCTGACTTCCGGCATGCCGCATGAGCTTGCGGTGGCGGCAGGTATTGTGAATTTTGTGGACTTTGTGGATGTGCGTCTGGACCGTGGCAAACCCTACGGTGGACAGTTTGCCCACATTCTCGAAGCCGCGAGAAAAGAATCCGGTCGCAAGTTCAATCCTGACTGCATCAGGCTGTTTTCCGAGATGATCGAGGAACCTGATGCGTTAAAGGGGTTGTTCGATCCGGACGAATGCCTGTATACCGACGCCTACGAACGGCTTGAGCAGGTAACCCTGAATGCGTGGGAGGTCCTCGGTCTCTGTGGCCTTTTTGCGCAGGTGATCGACTTCCGCAGCCGTTTCACGGCGACCCATTCACGCGGCGTGGCTGTTGTGGCACAGGACCTTGCGCGTCACTTCCATTTTGATGTGGATGGCCGTCAGGCCATGTATGTGGCCGGTTTGCTGCACGATATCGGCAAGCTTGCCGTTCCCAACAGACTTCTGGAGAAGCCGGGCAAACTGGACGAGGACGAATTTCTCGTCGTGCAGGATCACGCCATGGTTGGCGAGTTCATCCTCGGCGGCGTAGCCGGTCTTGAACTGGTGTGCGAGTAGGGAACACGGCACCATGAGCGCCTTGACGGTTCAGGCTATCCCATGGGCCGCACGGCTGAGCAGCTCAGCCTTGGCGCGCGAATCATGCAGGTGGCGGACGTATTTACCGCCATTACGGAAGATCGCCCCTACCGCGCGGGCATGACCACCGAACAGACGGTGGAGGTGATGCACGGGCTGGTGGAAAACGGAGCGCTTGACCATGAAGTGGTGCAGGTGCTCATGACGCATTTTGACGAGATCAATGAAGCCCGCATGCGCGAACAGAGACGTGCAAAGCGGGAGTTTGAGGCATTTGCCGAAGACGTGCGCAATGCCTCCGCCGATGAGGCGGACATGAACCTTTCATCTGAAAAGAACGTCGGAGTAGCATGAACCCCTTAGCCAAGTTCGGTGCGGTCTGCCGCATGATCAAGATAGAACACTCTGTGTTCGCCCTGCCGTTTGCGTATATAGGCGCTTTCATGGCTTCTGACGGCAAGCCCGCTATTTTTACCATGTTGCTGCTCACCGTGGCCATGGTGGGGGTGCGTTCCTTTGCCATGGCCTTCAACCGCGTGGTGGACCTGCCCTTCGATTCGAAGAACCCCCGCACGCAGCAGCGGCCGCTCGTGACTGGCGAAATCACTCCGGCGCAGACATGGGCCTTCATTGTGATCATGGGTTCCATTTTCGTGCTTGCCTGCTGGGGTCTCAATCCCCTGTGCCTCAAGCTCGCCCCGCTGGCGCTGGCTGTTTCCGCTGTGTACAGCCTGCTCAAACGTTTTACGTGGATTTGCCATTTCTGGCTGGGCGGCGTGCTTGCCCTGTCACCCCTCGCCGGCTGGATTGCCGTGGACCCGCAGTTCACCGTCCCCGCTGTGCTGTTTTTCTGGGGCATCGTGTTCTGGGTGGCCGGATTCGACATCATCTATTCCTGTCAGGACACGGAGTTCGACAAGTCCGTGGGTCTGCATTCCGTGCCGCAGCATTTCGGTCTTCCCACTGCGCTGACCATTTCGTCCTTCTGTCATGTGGTTACATCCATCATGTTCCTCATGGGCGGCTGGGCAGGGGGGCTTTCGTGGCCCTATTTCGCAGTGTGGGCCGTTGTTTCCGCCGTGCTGTACTGGGAGCATTCCATCATCTCCGCAGAGGACATGAGCCGCGTGGACATGGCCTTTTTCACCCTGAACGGCTACATTTCCGTGGCGTTGTTCATCGGAGTGCTGCTGGGCATCTATCTGTAACAAGCCCATTCTTCTTTCATTAAAAAAGCCCCGTGCGTTTGCACGGGGCTTTTTGTTATTCGACGAACTTCAGTTTTCTGAAGAATCAGAATTCATTAAGCCGGGGATGATGTCAAAAACGGATTGTGATCGTTTATATCGGGTGCATGGGGATTATCCCCCTGCCCGCCGGAGGCAATTGTGTTAGCCCCGTGCAAACGCACGGGGCTTTTTCAGTCTATTCGTTCTGCTACAGGCTAGTGGTCGCAGGCATTGGCACTGATGAGCAGCTTGCCTTCCATGTAGGTGCTGACCACTTCGAGCGGAGAGCCGCCCTGAGCGCCGCAAACCACGGCAATGCCCTTTTCTTCAAACTGCTTGAGCGCCTTCTGGCCCATGCCGCCGGCGATGACGAGCTTTACGCCGAGCCGGTCCACAAAGGCGGGCATGACATTGGGTTCATGCGGGGGCGGGGTGACGAGTTCGCTGCCGGTGACAACCTTGGTGTCCATGTTGGCGGTAACCACAGCGAGCTGTTCGCAGTGGCCGAAGTGCTGGGTAAGCTGGCCCTTGGCGAGCGGCACCGCGATCTTCACTTCACCGGAAAGGGTGGGAGCAGGCGCAAACGCTGCGGAGGCCACCACTGTGCCTTCCTGCGGGTCGGGAAGCAGAAGGATGGGCTTGATGATATGCTGGATGGCCTTGGCCGTGGGGCTGTCCTGCTGCACCTTGAGGAAGCAGTAGCCTTCGTCACCGGAACGGACCACTTCGGGGTCCAGCGGAACTTCACCGAGGAAGCGCACGCCTGTTTCCTGTGCCAGACGCATACCGCCGCCCTTGCCGAAGATGTTTTCCACATGACCGCACTGGGAGCAGACCACGCCGCTCATATTTTCGACAATGCCGAGTACGGTGTTGCCCACTTCGCCCACAAAGGTCACGGAGCGGCGCACGTCGTCAATGGCCACGCCCTGCGGGGTGGTCACGATCACGGCCTTGGCGTCCGCACCCAGCATCTGCAGAACGGAAAGGGGTTCGTCGCCGGTGCCGGGAGGGCAGTCGACAACCATGTAGTCAAGGTCGCCCCATGTGACATCGGAAAGCAGCTGCTGGATGAAGCCCTGCTTCACCGGACCGCGCCAGATGACCGGCTGGTATGCGTTGGGCAGCAGAAAGCCGAGCGACATGACGGAGAGGTTGTCGCTCCATGCCACGGGTTCAATATGGTTGGCGTCTATATGCACCTTGGCGTCGCGCAGATTCAGCAGGCGCGGCACGCTGGGGCCGTGCACGTCCACGTCCAGCAGGCCGACCTTCTTTCCGGCAAGGGAAAGGCCCACGGCAATGTTGGTTGCCACGGTGCTCTTGCCCACGCCGCCCTTGCCGGACATAACCACGATCTTGTGTTTTACGCGGCGCAGGGTGCGGTTCATGCGATCCTGCTCGGGAGCCAGTTCCTTGTGGCCGCCGCAGCCGGAGCCGCAACCGCCGGAATGGCTGTGGTTGCCGGAATCGGAGGAACAGCCGCTGGAAGAACAATCGGTGCTGGTGCAACCGCAGGCTTTTTCACTCATCTCGAAAATCTCCTTGATGTGTCCGCACCGTGTGCGCAACACGCAGTATGTTCAATGGCCGCCTTGGACGGCTTTGGGGACATGATGTACAAACGTCCGGCCTCAGGGCAGGTCGAGCAGCTTTTGCCACAGGTCTTCAAATACGGGACGCCATGCATCCGGCCGGTACTCCACGAGGGACTGGCCGAGCAGCTGGGCCTTTGTGCAATCGTCCGACCATCCGAACTCCGCCAGCAGGGGAATGTTCTCTGTGTGGCACCATGCACGAACCTCGTCGGCAAGGCCGCTGTGAATATCCGCCTTGTTCAGCGCCACGGCGGCAGGAACGCGGAAATGGCGCGTAAGCCCTGCTATCCGTTTCAGATCGTGCAGCGCGGAACGGGTCGGCTCGGTTACTAAAAGGGCCAGATCGGTATTTGTCAAGGAAGCGATAACAGGGCAGCCGATGCCGGGGGGGCCGTCGGTGAGAATGACTTCAACGCCATGCTCCTGCGCCATCTTGTTGGATTCCGTCCGCACGGTGGTGACGAGTTTGCCGGAGTTTTCTTCGCCTATGCCCAATGCCGCGTGCACCATGGGACCGAAGCGGGAATCGGAGCAATACCATTCGCCGCACAGGCGTTCTTCCATGCGTATGGCTCCGGCAGGGCAGATGAAGGCGCACAGCCCGCAGCCCTCGCACAGCTCGGGACGGTGGCGTATGCCGTCGGCGATGGCGTTGAAGCGGCATTTTTCCTGACACAGGCCGCAATCAATGCACTGTGACTTGTCGAAAACAGCCCGCTGACCGCTGTAGAAGGGCGTGGTCACGGTCTGGTGCGGTCGGGCGATAAGGTGCAGGTCGGCCGCATCCACATCGCAGTCCGCAATGACCTTTGCTGGTCCGGAAGCGGCAAGGGCGGCAGTGATGGTGGTTTTGCCGGTTCCTCCCTTGCCGCTGATGACGAGAAGTTCACGCATTGCCGGCACCTCCTGCCTGTTGGCGCGGCATGTTGCCCTGAATGGCTTGCCAGAGGGCATCGTATATGCCTGTGGTTTCGGGCAGGGCGTCTATGAGCAGGGAACCTGCGGCGCACGCCGAGGCGGCTGCCTGACTGTAGGGAAAACGGGCCAGAACAGAGATGTCTTCATCCCGCAGCCAGTCGTCCAACGCCGTATTGTCCATTCCGGCGGACATGCCGTCCCTGTTGACCACCACACCGAACGGCTGACCCAGCAGGCGCAGAGTTTCCACGGCGAGGCGCAGGTCGTGCATGCCGAAGGGCGTGGGCTCTGTTACCAGTACTGTGTAGTCAGCTCCTTCCAGAGAGGTGATGACGGGGCAGGACGTACCGGGGGGGCAGTCGCGCAGCACAATGCCATCGGCATAGGGTGCTGTCTGCATTTCTTCCAGCAGGGCGCGGATGAGGGGGGGCGACATGGCCTCGCCTATGCGCAGTTTGCCGGAAACAAGGTGCAACGGATTGTCAGCGCTTCCGGTTGTCCCGTGGCTGAGAACACCCATAACCCGGCTGCCTTCCGTTATGGCTCCTGCGGGGCAGGCTTCCATGCACAGGCCGCAGCCGTGGCACAGCTCGGGAAATTCCATGACTTCACCCATCCATGCCAGCGCCTTGAAGCGGCATTCCCTGACGCATATGCGGCAGGATTCGCCGACGCACCGCTCCTGATTGATGCGGGGTACCGGCGCATGCGCCTCTTCTTCGCGGGTCCATTCCGGCGAGAGGAATATATGGCTGTTGGGTTCTTCAACGTCGCAATCCGCAAGGGTGACGCGAAGCCCCGTTCTGTTCAGTCGGGCGGCAAGGTTGACCGAAAGAGTGGTCTTGCCTGTGCCGCCCTTGCCGCTGGCAATGGCTATGTGCATGGTGTTTCCCGTTCAGATCCGGCTGTGGCGTCCTCTCCGGCCAGAGAACTGTGGGGTGTCGGATTCATTTGCCGGGCCATGCGGTTGAGACAGCTGCCGTCGCGCAGTCTCCTGCGCCGGCCCCTGCCCATGTCCTTCTGCCATTGTGCGGATTGCATTTCCGCATCGTTCTGCATGGCCGCATTTCTGCGGAAACGTCCCTGGCCGTTGCCAAGGCCGCGGGGCCTTTGATCCTGCATGGCGGCAGTTGCCGTTTCAGGTGTCATCAGGTTTTCATTTCGTGTCTGGTCTTCATTTTGCGTCTGGCCAAAGCCGTTACGATTGCCGCAGCGGCACTGGCCGAAATTACTCTGGTTACCACCTTGAGAGCCACCACGGTAACCATTGCGGTTTTGCTGTGTCTTATTCATGTGTCCTCCCTTGCTATTACCAGTGTCCTTCACGGTCGGGAGCATCAGCTTTGGAAAGTTCGCCGCGTTTGAACGCCTCAAGCGCTTCGGCCGCGGTTGTCGCTTCGGAGTAGTAGACCGCGATGTTGCCCTTGTTGAGGGCCAGGAAGGCCTTGGGACCGACGTGGCCGGTGATGAGGGTGCGGGCGCCGGTATCAGCCACGTTCATGGCAGCTTGAATGCCGGCACCCTGAGGCAGGTTGAGGTTCTGGCTGTTGTCGCGGTATTCGGTATTGCCGCTTGCCTCGTCCACGATCAGAAAACCGGCGGCGCGGCCGAAACGGGGATCGAGGGGGCTTTCCAGTGAGGTGCCCTGTGCGGTGATGGCGATTTTCATGATATCTCCTTGTTCTGTAGCATCGGTTTGCAGAAAGGCGTCATGCTCGTGACCGGGCGTCTGACCATATGTCTGATCTGGGGCATTTCCGGTTGAAACCGGAAACGGAGAGCCGTGACGGCAGCGGCCTTGCTGGCGCATGCCACCTCCGCCCCGCATGTTCCTGCAGCCGGGCATGGTGAGCGATTCCAACGCGTCTGAACCTTGTGCGTCTGAACCCTGTACGTCTGGGCGCAGTGCGTTCGAGCGCAGTGCGGTGAGCACGTCGTCGGCAGATCCGCATACCCACGGCTTTACGGCAACTCCCGCTTCGCTCAGTACCCGCTGGTCACAGCCGCACAGTGCGCCGCAGACAAGCAGGGCAACGCTGTAGCGGGTGAGCAGGTCCAGACGGTCTTTTCGTGCAAGGCCGTCAACAGGCACGGTACCCAGCAGACGGGCATCGTTTTCCTGAACCTGATGGATGGCATACGTGTCGGCAGATTCGAACAGAGATGCCAGCCGGTCGTTGTATTGGGCGAGACAGACGATCATGTTCCTTCCTGTGTTGAGTTTGGCGTCAGGCTGGTTCGGTGCGGGGGGAATGCGCATTCCGTCTGGTCTGCGGCTATGGTCCTTCCCGCGTCTGGCAGATTGCCGTATGGGGCTTCGTGCTCCATTCGGTCATTGCCTGATGCTGTCCGGCTATAGGCAGGAATGATGCCAAAGAACGAAGTGTCGTTATCTCGATAGGTTGTGATAATTACACTGGAGGCACAAGGGAATATCGGGCTAATTACTAGCCCGAAATGGAGGCTGGTTGGCGAATTATTCGCCTACATGAGAGCCGTTCGTCCGGTGGCGCGGACTGTTAGCTTTGTGGGGAATTGTCTGTCTGGGGAGGGGAGGTGTTATTCGTCTTGGGGGGACGTATCAGGGCATCGCTTGAGCAGGCTGCGCAGGGTATCCTTGGTGATGCCCAGTTCGCGGCAGGCAGCCATGCGGCGTCCGTCGTGGCGGGCGAGCGCGGCCTGCGCGGCACGGCATTTGATCTCTTCCATGGTCATGGGAAGGTCGGCTCCGGCCGTGACTGCGCTCCCCGTCTGCGGAGAGCTTGAGGCTGACGGATGCAGAGACTCGGGCAGGTGGTCGAGCTGAATGAAGCCGCTGCTGGCAAGAATGAAGGCGTATTCAAGAATATTCTCCAGCTCGCGGATATTGCCGGGAAAATCGTGGCGCAGGAGAACGGCCATGACATCTTCGGAAATGCCCTGAATATCCTTGCTCTTCAGCGTATTCAGACGGCGGACGAAGTAGTCCGCCAGCAGGGGAATGTCGCCGGTGCGCTCGCGCAGCGGCGGAAGGTGCAGCCGCACCACGTTGAGCCGGTAGAAGAGGTCCTGCCGGAATCGTTCGTCGCGCACGCGCTGTTCAAGGTCTGCGTTGGTGGCGGCTATGATGCGGGCGCTGGTTTTTTCCGGTGCCACGGAACCGAGCGGCTCGTAGGTGCGTTCCTGCAGCACACGCAGCAGTTTGACCTGCACCGAGTGGGGAATGTCGCCTATTTCGTCGAGGAATATGGTGCCTTCCTTCGCCAGCTTGAAGCGGCCTGCCTTGTCCCGTTTGGCATCGGTAAAAGCGCCAGCCTTGTAGCCGAAGAGTTCCGACTCCAGCAATGTTTCAGGCAGTGCGCCGCAGTTGACCGCCACGAAAGGATCTTCTTCCCTCGGGCCAATGTTGTGCAGGGCGCGGGCGATGCGTTCCTTGCCGGTGCCGGATTCGCCGGTAATGAGCACGGTGGCGTCGCTCTGGGCAATCTGGGGCAGAATGGTCATGATGCGGCGCAGCGCGGGGCTTTTGCCGATGATGTCCTCAAAGGTGAAGGCGGACTCCATCTCCTTGCGCAGCAGGGTTATTTCCGTGAGGTCGCGGAAGGTTTCCACACCGCCGATAAGCTCGCCTGCAGCATCCCGCAGGGGCGAGGCGCTAATGGAGACGGGCACCCGTGTGCCGTCCGTGCGCACGATGAAGATGGATTTGCCTGAAATGCTGCGGGAATGGGCAATGCAGTCTTCAAGGGCGCATTGTCCGTCGCACAGGCTTGAGCGCAGCACCTCCCAGCACTTGCGGCCGATGGCTTCGGACGCGGGTATGCCGGTTATGGCCTCTGCCGCCTTGTTGAAGAAGGTGACATTCCACTCCCGGTCCACGGTGAACACGCCGTCCGCTATGGACTGCATGATGGCTTCGCAGGGGATGTTGCCGGGAAGGGACATGGCGGCTCCGTGAAAAAAGTCTGCCCCCGTGGTGTGCGGGGGCAGTTCGTTAATTTCTTTTCTTGTTCAGGGCTTCCCGCAGCCAGTTGTACCAGCCTTCCAACCCTTCGCCGGTGCGGCAGGAGGTGAGGAATACGGGCATGTCCTTGTTGAGGTGGGTGGCAAAACGCGTGGCGCGTTCCACATCAAAATCAACATAGGGCAGCAGGTCGCTCTTGTTCAGCACCATGGCGGAGGATTTTTCGAACAGCACGGGATACTTTTCCGGCTTGTCGTCGCCTTCCGGCACGCTGAGCAGGGCTATCTTGAAATCTTCGCCGCAGTCGAATTCCACGGGGCAGACAAGGTTGCCCACGTTTTCCACGAACAGGATGTCGATTTCGTCCAGATCGAAGTTCTGGATGGCGGCCATGATCATGCTGCTGTTCAGGTGGCAGCCGCCGTCGGTATTGATCTGCACGGCCTTGGCGCCGGTTGCGGCCACGCGGCGCGCATCGTTGCTGGTCTGGCAGTCACCTTCGATAACAGCCATGGTGAATTCGTTCTTCAGGTCGGAAAGGGTGCGCTCCAGCAGCGAGGTCTTGCCCGCGCCGGGGGAGCTTATGAGGTTGAGCACCAGAATACGATGACGGGTGAACAGTTCTCTTACCTGTTCCGCCATCTTTTCGTTGGCTTCAAGAATATTGCGGACTACGGGAATTTCCATGTGCGTGCTCCATTACTCGGCTTCAAGGTGGTCCAGATACAGTTCCTTTCCGGTCAGCACCTCGTGCGCGAATTCCCTGCCGCAATGCGGGCAGGGCATGTAGAACAGGTCCGGATTCTCCGGAACGAATTCCTTGCCGCAACCGCCGCACGCCACGGTAACCGGAATTTCTTTCATTTCCAGTGTGGCGGCTGCAAGAGGTGTTTCCTGCGTCTGCACTTCAAAGGCAAACTGCAGTGCTTCAGGCACGATGTTGGTCAGTTTGCCATGGCATACACGTGCCATGACAAGCCTGGTGGCACCATGCTTGTTAAGCTCTTCCTTGATTATCTCTATGAGACTGGATGCTATTGCCATTTCATGCATGGCGGAAACCTACTGTAAAAAGAAACGTCCGTCCAGTGGGTTAGCAGGAGTGGCATTGAGTGACCAAACGGTTTTTCAAGAGGGTTTGCATACATACATCTCTGGTGATATAGAATGGATGCGCTGGGTTCCTGTTCCGGGGGGAGCAGGTACGGATTATTCTTAAAAGGCGTTTCTGGTCTGGATAACGCTGTTATGATGCGAGGGGGATTTTGATGGCGGGCGGGAAGATGCATAAAGGTGGAGTGTATTCCTCGAAAGGAAACAGCTGGATAGGTACCGGCACCACAAAACGCAAGGTGATGTCCAAAAAATACTGGTATGCCTTGGAGTTGCCGGACGGTACCTACAAGGTGCAGCCCCTGACGAGCAACATGGTGCCGGCAGGGACGCCGCGCACGGTGTCTGTTCCCGACTTTCGCAGGAATTATGAGTTCGAGCCGGATTTCTATGTGGACCCGCAGCGGTTCACCGATTTCATGCCTGAGCTGCAAGCCGTTGCCGCAGAGCCGGTTCTTGAAGAGGTGTCGGAGGAAAAGCTTGAACGTAAGCCCCCCCGGCAGGCAATTCGGCAGCAGAGCAAGGAAGAAATAGACCGGCTGGAAATAGAGGCCAGAACTGATTTCGGCATGGGGCTGACCTTTTTCAGAACAGGCAACACACGTAAAGCATTGGAAATTTTTAATGCCATTCCTGATATGAATGTGGACTGGCAGCCTGAACACAAGCACATGTTTTCTGAATTCGGTGCAGGATTGAGAAAAACCCGCTTGCTTGACGTGGCCTTGAAGCATTATTTCAAAGCTCTGGAGCTTGCGCCGCAGGACGAGAACCTGCACCATAACATTGCGCGCGTGTTCTATGAGCAGAGCAAGTATGACACCTGCAAGGAATGGCTGGAAAAATCACTCAAGATTAATCCTTCCCTTGTCCCTTCCAAGCAGTTTCTGACTTTCCTGCACAAGTCGGGGAAGTTGCCATCCTATCGGATTTGATCTGAGAATCCGGCGTGCAGTCCGCGCCGGTCGGGAGCATGCGTTTTGGAAATCGACAATTTTCGCGGCGTCTATTCCTCCCGGGAAACAGACCGCACGGCGCAGACTCCCGGTGCAGCCAGAACGCGCAAGCGCTACTGGCTGGTATGGGGCGATACCGACAATACCGTTATCGTGCAGCCCCTTTCCGCATCGCTTGAGCCTGCCGGAGTCAAGCGCATCATCCCTGCAGAAGATCTGGAAACCATGTACACCGAAGAGCCTTCGGTGGTTCCTTCGTTTTCCCAGCCTCACCTGACCGAACCGGACGGATGGGAGCGCATTACCGCCCCGCCTTCTTCCGCGCCCGCCGGGGATGAGAGCCTGTCGGGCGACGACTTTCTTCAGTTATCCCGCGAGGTGCGGCGTCAGGCCATTGATCTTGACGATTCGGGCCTTCTTTCCGGATTGCTGGATGCAGGGACAGGTGAGCCGGTTACAACGGGCAAAGCGGATTCTGCGTCAGGAGCGGAGGAAGCGGGCGCCCCTGTTGCCACCGGTCGGGATGCACGCCGTCAGGCTGCTGCACCTGTCGTTACCCCCGCCGCCGTATCCGGAGCGGATGAGGCTGCGGCGGAAAAAGAGCGGGAGCTGCGTGCCGTGTTCGGTATGGCACTCATGGAGCTCAAGCGGGGCAATACGGGCAAGGCTCTGGGCATGTTTGAAGGGCTGGTGGATGAAGACGGACTGGTTGCCGTGCACAAACATGTGTTTACAGATTTCGGCATCAGCTTGCGGAAGAGCAAGCTTTTGGATATGGCGCTCATACATCATCTCAAGGCAGTGGAACTGAGCCGTAATGATGAACATGCGCACCATAATGTTGCCCGTATCTATTACGAACTGGGTGACATCCATAACGCTGTACGCTATCTGCAGAGGTCTCTGGAATTGAACCCGTCACTTGCTCCTTCCGATCGCTTCCTGCGGTTCATCCGCAAACAGCGCAGAGGGAACGAAGTACCAAAGCTCGACATGTGATTAACGCGTAAACGAGGCATAGATGAACAAGAATATAGCCATGCTCATCCTTTCCGTGGTGCTGCTGGCAATGATTCTGATCGTGTTGAACCAGTGGGCGTTCGGCCCGTCTTCCGCACCGCAGAGCGGGGCGGAGTTTTCCGACATCCTGAAGAAGTCTCCCGTGGTCAAGGTGCCGCAGGATGCTCCCGGTGTGCGGATTCCCGTGGGGAACCAGTCCGAAGCGGAAGCTACCATGGGGGCCACGGCGGAGAACGGACAGGCCAGCATGGCAAGCGGTTCATCCGCAGCACCTGTTGTGGAGCAGCCACAGGCCGCAATCCAGCCTGAATCGCGTTCCGAAACTGAATCGGGCGCTATGAAGCAGGCCCCGCAGCCTGTGCAGGCCGTACGTCCCGAGCCGGTAATATCCGCTCAGGCCAAGCCCGTTCAGGAAAAGCCCGCACAGGTTGCCAAACCGGCCCAGACTGCCAAGCAGGCTGCACCGGTGAAGAAGGAAACTGCACAGGCCGCACCCAAGGCAGAGGCCGCGAAAAAAGCCGATACCGCCAAGCCTGCTGCGCAGGCAGCTCCCAAGGCATCGGCAAGCAAGCCTGCGGTGAATGCGTTGCAGCTGGTTTCATTCTCGGTAAACGGCAACACCGGCGTGCTGGAGATTGTTGCTACCGGCGCCTTTGACTACAAGGTGTTTTCGCTCAAGCAGCCCCAGCGTATCGTCATTGACCTGAACGGAAATTTCGAAAAGCTGACGGCGCCTTCTCTCAAGGCAAATGCCCTTGTCTCCGGCGTGCGTCTGGCCCGTCACGAGAAGAGCGTGCGAATTGTCATGGACGTTCCCGGTACTGTTTCGCGCAGCTGGGATGCTGTGCAGTCCGCCAGCAACAAGCTGCGGGTGAAAGTGAAATAATCGTTCCGTGTAATAGAACATAAAAAAACGAGGCCCATGGGCCTCGTTTTTTTTGTGACGATGTTCGTCCGTTATTCCGGTACGTCGAAACCGATGTTCGTAATGGCTGCACGGATGGCTTTGATATCCACCGGTGCTTTTTCGGTCCAGGAAGCTTCACCCTTCTGCAGGTCCACATCTACCGAGTCCACACCGGGAATTTTGGAAACGGCTTCGGTAACGGATGCCTTGCAGTGGTTGCAGGTCATGCCTTTTACTTTGATGCTGGGCATGGTTTTTCTCCATGGTTAACGGTTGTCTTTTCGTATCCATTCATTATTGTAAGTAGTGACGGCACAATGCGCAAGGCGCGATGCAGAGAATAGACATCGCCTATATGTGGCCTCTGTCAGAATACGGCACGACTATCGTGTTGATTCCGACCCTCACCCGGCACCATGCTTCACCCGACCTCGGCCGGAAAAACATAGGATGTGGATATGACCGATACGCTATCAGATTCCCGTTCAGAAACGGAGAAATCTTTGCAGGAAATACAGACTGGCAACGCGACGGAAGTGAAAAATGTGCGCATGCCCGTGCGCGGCATGACCTGTGCGGTATGCGCAGGACGCATTGAAAAGGTCGTGGGCAAGATGGAGGGGGTTTCCACTGCCAGCGTCAATCTGGCTTCCGAACTGCTCGACGTGCACTACGACCCCGCTGTGCTCACGCCGGAAACCATTGCGGAACGGGTCAAATCCATCGGTTTTGAGGCCTTGCCGCCCGCACCGGCAGTGGCGTCTGATGTTCTGCGTTTCGGCATACGCGGCATGCACTGCGCCGCCTGCTCCGGCCGCATTGAAAAGGTCGTGGGCAATATGGAAGGCGTGGATACTGCCGAAGTCAGCCTTGCCACGGATTCCGCCACCATTCATCTGCAGTCGGGCGTGTCGCACCGAGAGATGATAGACGCCATTGTGCAGCGTGTTTCCGCACTGGGGTTTGAGGCCGAATATGTGGCCGAAGGGCAGGATGACGCGGGCGGACTGTGGCAAATTCAGCAGGAAGAAACGAAAAAGCGCCTTGCCCTTATGCGCGGGCGTCTCATTCCGGCTTTCCTGTTCGCGCTGCCACTGCTTGTTCTCACCATGGGTGAAATGCTCGGTATGCCTCTGCCTCAGTCCATTTCTCCTCATCATGCCCCGCTGAATTTTGCCCTTATCCAGCTGGCGCTGGTGCTGCCTGTCATGTGGTCCGGCAGAGATTTTTACCGCATCGGTTTCCGCAATCTCGCGCAGCTTGCGCCGAACATGGATTCGCTCATAGCGGTGGGTACGGGTGCCGCCTTTGTCTACAGCCTGTGGAATACGGTGGAGATCGGCTGGTTCGGGCCGCATTCCGAGCGCAGCATGCAGCTGGTTATGGACCTGTACTATGAGTCCGCGGCCGTGCTTATCGCCCTTGTTTCGCTGGGTAAATATTTCGAGACCCGTTCACGTGCGCACACCTCGGACGCCATACGCGGTCTTATGGAGCTCACGCCGGACACGGCAACACTGCTCAAGGACGGGGAGCAGAAGGTCATACCCGTGGAGCAGGTGCACAAGGGTGATCTGCTGCTTGTAAGGCCGGGTGAACGCATTCCCCTGGACGGCACGGTGACGGAGGGGCGCTCCAGCGTTGACGAATCCATGCTGACCGGTGAATCCATGCCTGTTTCCAAGGACACGGGAGATACCGTTGCCGGCGGCACCATGAACCGTAACGGGGCGCTGACCATGCGCGTGGACCGCACAGGCGGCGACACTGTTCTGGCCCGCATTATCCGGCTGGTGCAGGATGCACAGGGTTCCAAAGCCCCCATCGCCAACCTTGCGGACAGGGTGAGCCTGTATTTTGTGCCGGTGGTCATGGCGCTGGCACTGGTTTCCGGTGTGGTGTGGTATCTGAGCGGTGCTGACTTCACCTTTGCGCTGCGCATATTCATTTCCGTCATGGTCATTGCCTGCCCCTGCGCCATGGGGCTTGCCACGCCCACATCCATCATGGTGGGTACAGGGCGCGGTGCACAGTTCGGCGTGCTCATAAAGAACGGGGCAGCACTGGAGGCAGCCGGTTCCGTGAACACGCTGGTGTTTGACAAGACGGGAACGCTCACCGTTGGCAAGCCTGAACTGGTGGATGTGGTGATGCTGGCGGATATGCAGGAAGCGCAGGTGCTGCGCCTTGCCGCATCGCTTGAGGCGGTATCGGAACATCCGCTTGCCGAGGCTGTAGTGCATGGTGCTGTTGCGCGCGGTGCATCATCTGTTTCCGTGCAGGATTTCCAGTCCGTGACCGGCAAGGGCGTGCAGGGTGTTGTGGATAGCCTGCTGGTGCGCATCGGCAATGCTGGCTTCGTGCTGGGGGATATTGCCCCCGGTGCTGATAGTCCGAAAGCCGGGAAGGTTGAGGAGCTCATGACCGCGCAGGCGGAACAGGGGCGTACTCCGCTGCTTGTTTCAGTACGTGACGCCAATGCGGAAGCCGGAGCGGCCGAGATTGTGGCCATACTCGCCATTGCCGACAGGCTCAAGGACGAAGCGCCCGAAATGGTGCGCAGGCTGGGCGACATGGGCATTTCCGTTGTCATGCTTACCGGCGACAACATGCGCACGGCCAAAGCCGTTGCTGCACAGGCCGGAATTGAAAAGGTGATCGCTGAAGTCATGCCCGATCAGAAGGATGGCACTGTGGCATCCTTGCAGGAAGAGGGCCGGATTGTCGGCATGGTGGGTGACGGTATCAATGATGCTCCCGCACTGGCCCGCGCGGATGTGGGCATTGCCATGGGTACGGGCATAGACGTTGCCGTGGAAGCGGGAGATATTGTGCTGATGAAGGGTAGCCTTGACGGTGTGCTTACAGCCATTGCCCTGAGTCGTGCAACCGTGTCCAACATAAAGCAGAACCTGTTCTGGGCGTTCGGCTACAACGTGCTGGGCATTCCCGTGGCCATGGGACTGGTATATGCCTTGTTTGACGGGCCTACGCTTTCTCCCATGATAGCTGGTGGTGCCATGGCGCTGAGTTCTGTTTCCGTGGTATCCAACGCTCTGCGTCTGCGCTTTTTCAAGCCCTGACCGGATCGGAGAATGAAAGACGAAAACCCCGCCGCTGGCGGGGTTTTTTATACTGCAGACAAAGACATTTCTGGTATTTTTTGGCTCCGCCGGGCAGGAACCTGACGTTCCTGCACCTCGCATAAGCAATGAGAATCCGTTTTTTGACCTCGGTTCCGGCTTAACGGAAATGCGGTTGTACTGAAAACGAGGGGGTTTTCAGATTGCTGACAAAGTCATTTCTGGTATTTTTTGGCTCCGCCGGGCAGGAACCTAACGTTCCTGCACCTCGTATAAGCGATGAGAATCCGTTTTTTGACCTCAGTTCCGGCTCAACGGAAATATGGTTTTACTGAAAACGAGAGGTTGTCATCAATCTGAAAACCCCGCCATAGGCGGGGTTTTTCGTGTCATGGTATTGGAGCGAGGGTCAATGCAGTTCAGCTATCAGTTCAGCTATCAGTTCAGCTGTCAGGCCAGCCTCAGTACTGCTTGATGTATTCGTCCAGACTCTCGGCCGAGCAGTTCTTGCTCACCCAGAATGCCGCTGCCCAGACCATGAGGGCGGTTGCCTGTGTGTCGTCCAGCCTTTTGAGCTTGGCCTCAAGGCTTGCCTTGCTGGCACCGTGCTTCACATGGATGTTCTGCACCTCGCACGCGTCGCGGGTGCGCAGCAGAAGATAATCCAGCCGCGTGTTTTCGGGCAGGAGTTTCATATCCTTGTGAGCTTCGACAATGGTCTTGAGTTCAGGAGCTGAAAACTGGCTTTTGATCTGCATGGTGGCGCGGAAGAAGGTATCCACCGCCCACGGCAGGATGAATTCCGCTCCGGCGCTTTTAGTGCGGAAATAATCTTTAAGCCACTTCTCCTGATCGTTGGTGATCCGTGCAGCTACTTGTGGCATTCGCTGGTCCCCACGCTTATGGGTAGGAAATTCTTAAGAAATTTTCCCCCATGTCCCCCCAAGGGTCATGGTATTTGGCCCAAACACTACACTACATTTTGTGGATACTCAAGAAAGTATCTAGACAACATATCACATTCATCATTGAAATTGTATTAATATTGTCTACACGCGCACGCGGCCCACAACGCAAAAGGCCCTTCCGTATTACGGAAGGGCCTTTGTTTTACAAGGAAAAACGTTGTTATTCTATGGTGATGTCGTGGTCTATGTGCATGCCTGAAGGAAGCCGAACCGGCAGGGCTGAGAAGTTGCGTATGACCACATCGCCGGTGATGACAATATCTTTGCCGAAGACCACGTCGCCCTGCACCGTGAGCGACCGGCATGCGGCAAGTTTGGGGGCACCGTGCGGGAAGCGTTCTTCCAGCTTGTCGATGCTGCCGTAATAGGCTTTGTCCAGATCAATGACGATAGGCGGGAGCAGGCGTGCCGGATTTGGAATGAGCGTGGCGTCCTTGCGCATGACAAAGCAGTCGGACATGACGGCAAGCAGGTCTGAGCACATCTTCACTGGCAGGAACCGGTCACGTGAGGTGACAATGGCCTGTGCTCCGGGGAAGCACGATATGGCTGCCCCCATGGCGCTTTCCACCTGATAGACCTTGGCAGAGTGCTGGTCGCGCGGGTTGACGGTCTTGGGGTTCAGGATAATCGGCAGCTTGAGCAGTCCATGGCGGCGAATGTGCTCGCGCAGTGCGTGCAGGTCTATCCATATGTTGTTGGTATTGAACAGGCCGTAGCGCTCTATGTCCTGAAATTTGTCCAGATCGTCAGAAGGGCATTGCGCCAGTTCGCGCAGGATGAGTCCGCCTTCGCGGGTGCGGGCAAGGTGTCCGCCTTTGCGGTCGGAAACCGTGCGCGGTGCAGCTTCCATGAGGAAGGGGATTCCTTTTTCAGCAATATAGCCGAGGATACGCATGTCCAGCGTGGCGCCGAGGTTGTCGGAATTCGAGATGAATGCGTAGCGTTTGCCTGCTTTCAGCAGCCTGTCGAGCAGGCCGGAAAGGGCAAGGGCGGAATACAGGTCGCCGTGGCCGGGCGGGTTCCATTCATGGTCTGGGTTTTCCGGATACTCGGCCGGTTGCAGCGTGGTGCGGTCAACCTTGGGAAACTTGTGCTGCATGAAGCAGTTGGAGATCATATCTTCCGCATCGAGCCTGCTAAGTGCATCCGCCGTATCGGTTTCGGTGTTGAAGCTGTTCATGAGGGCCAGCGGAACATCCTTCCCGCACTGTTGCGTCAGGGCGCGGGTCTGACGGACAATGATTTCCAGAAAGGACTGTCCGTCGCGGACGGTGATGAGCGATTTGGCATAGGTCATGCCCATGCTGGTGCCAAGCCCGCCGTTGAGCTTGATGACCACCGCATGTTCCGTTTCCTGCATGCCCCGTTCGGTATAGCGTTCCAGCGACGATATGCAGGGCAGGTCTTCAGATCCTACAGGGCGGATGGTCTCGTCGGGAATAAGGCCGGTGTGCTTGTGTACGATCTCGTCGTAATACGCTCCGAAAAGAATGATGAGCTGGCGCGGCAGTCCTTGCTCGGCCATCTTGCGCGCAAACAGGGCGAAGGGGTTTTCGTCTGTTGGCTGCACCGTGCCACTGCCCGCAGAATGATAGCTTGTGCGCGGCAGAGTATCGGATCTCATATGCGATCTCGTAACGCTTTGGCTCATGATGCACTCCGTGAAAAATGGTTGCTTGCTTGGCACATATCAGCGGATTGTGTCGAGCAGGCTTCGGTTTCAGGACGTCTCTCGTTTCCCAGAATAATAAGCAAAAACTGTTCCCTTGAATGGCATATCGGTAAGCAGGGAAGGCAGGCCCTTGCATTATAGCCGAGGGGACTTCCTTCATACCACAGCGCAGAGGGTATGGATGTTATATTCCCGTTTGCCTGCGGAAGAAGAAGGCGGCCCTTGAGCCGCCTTTGGTCATGCGTGTTGTGACGTTGCCGGATTACAGAATGCCGTGCAGGCATCCGCCCTTTGCGGCAAGTTTGTCCACTTTGGCAGTGATTGCAGGATCTTCTTCCAGCGCAGGGGCATGGAAGGACTTGAGCCGTGCATCGATGATGACAGGGCCTTTGCAGCCCCAGTGCTTGCAGTGGGTAAAGGCACCGGCCCCGTACATGTCGGTGGCGGGGTCGGAACGGGTGAAGGTGACCCACAGGAAATTATCCCAGTCGGCCGCGGTGAAGTCGGCATCGTCCGCCACCACGAAGAGCGGCAGCGAAGAGAGGTCCGCAGACTGGTTCTGCAGGTGCTCGGCAAGGGTGAACATGGCGGTATCGTGCTCGTCCCGCGCTGCAGTGTGCTTGGGACCCTGCAGCACCACAACACCCGGTGCGAAAATGCGGGGAGCTGAATAACCATCCGGCAGGGTAAGGCCGGAGGGCAGGGTATCCTGCAGGGAACGTTTTTTAGGACCGCAGGCGGCCCAGATCAGCTTGGAGCCCTGATTCAGACTTATGCCTGTATAATCAAGGGTATCAATGGTTGTGCGGGTGACGAAGTGCAGGTCGCGTTCAAAATCCGTGCGTTCCAGCATGTGGGTGAGGAATTCGCGGAAGTTGTGGGTGTGCAGCATGGGATTATCTTCATGCGCCGCAATGATCACGTATTTTGAAAGAGAGGTCTGCGTGTTGCCGAGCAGCGAAAGCCCGCAGGTTATCAGTTCCTGCGGCTGGCGTTCCTGCGCGTAAGGCACGTAACGTTCACTGCCTATGGCGAGCAGCAGCGGGTGTACCCCTGCCTGATCCACGGCATGCACTTCACGCACGCCGTTGAACACGGTGGGGACAAGTTCTGCGGTCAGTTCGTGGATGAAGGTGCCGAACACAGTGTCTTCCTGCGGGGGGCGGCCCACGGTGGTGAAGGGCCATACGGCGCCGTCGCGGTGGTATACCGTATCAACCCGCATGAGCGGGAAATCGTGGGCAAGGCTGTAGTAGCCGAGGTGGTCGCCAAAGGGGCCCTCCGGCTTCTGCTCGCCGGGATGGACCGTGCCGCAGATGCAGAAGTCCGCTTCTGCAAGAATGGGCAGCTCGCCTTTGCGGGTGACCATGGGAATGCGGAAACCTGCAAGTGCGCCCCCGAACAGGATTTCGGCAATGCCTTCCGGCAGGGGCATGATGGCGGCCATGGTCATGGCGGGCGGACCGCCAACAAACACGTTCACCTTGAGTGGCTCACCGCGTCGCAGGGCTTCCGCATGGTGGTAGCCGATGCCGCGGTGAATCTGGTAGTGCAGGCCCACTTCTTTGTCGGGAACAAAGCTCGGGCCGGTCAGCTGCACGCGATACATGCCGATGTTGGACTTCATGAAGCCCGGATTATCGGGGCTTTCCGTATAGACCTGCGGCAGGGTCACATAGCCGCCGCCGTCCATGGGCCACGAATGCAGCTGGGGCAGCTTGGTCACCGTGGTGGTGTTGGCCATGACAGGGCCGGTTTTCACCTTCCTGGGCAGGGTGGACCAGAGCGCACGCGGAGCACCGGCGTATCGCCACGGCTGCTTGAAAAAGTCGAACGGATCAATCTTGAGTTTGAACACGCCTTCCAGCGCGCGGAGCGAATCGCGGAATATCCAGCGGGTGCGCTCAAGCGTGCCGAACACGTTGCACACCATGGGGAAGGGTGTGCCCTTGACGCGGGTGAAGAGTATGGCGGGAGCCTGCGCACGGTAGGCCCGGCGCTGTATCTCCGCAATCTCGAGATAGGGGTCAACCTCTTCCGTCACCTTGACGAGCTGGCCGGTCTTTTCCAGATCTTCCAGCAACTGCTGCATATTCTGATAACGCACGATGGAATCCTTGTTTCTTGTCGTGTTCATACGGTCGCGCAGTAGGCGCGGCGCATGCGAAACGTGCTGCATTTTGCCTTGAAAGGCAAGCCAAGGAAAGTGCGATCAGTGATTTTTCTTACGAAAGGAAAAGGCTTAGGGCTTGAACATGTACCCCTGCCCGCGAACCGTGTGCAAAATGGTTTTGTCCGTTCCGCTGTGCAGCCGGTTACGCAGTCTGCAGGCCAGAACGTCCACGAGGTTCGGACGCGGATGGGCTGTGTAGTCGAAGAAGTTGTCCAGAATATACTCACGGGAGAGTACTTCGCCCGGTGCGCGCATGAAGCTTTCAAGCAGAAGGGTTTCTCTGGGGTGGGTGCGCAGCGAACGTCCGGCCTTGAAGGCGGCTCCGCTTGAGGTGGCGAGCTGGATGTCGCCTGCCTGCAGCACTTCGTTGGGCAATCCCTGAAGAGCCCGTTCGGAGCGGCGGATGGCCTGATACACGGCATTGATGCAGAAAGGCTTGCGCACCCGCACCGCATGGGGCGGAGTGGCGGGCTCATGTGCCTCCACATGCTTGCTGTTGACCAGCACGACAAGGGGGATGCGGCTCAGGGAAGCCGATTGTCGCAGCATATCCAGTATGACGGGGGCATGAGCGAAATCGAGGTCCAGAACCAGAACGGGATGATGGTCACCGCTCTGCTGCTCAAGTTCCGTCAGTGCTTCGGGTTGATGGATAGCGGTAATAAGCTCACCAGCTTTGGATAGCCTGTGAGAGACAAAGGAGACGATATCGTCAGATGAACACGCAAGATGGATATGCATGGCGTATGTGTATGTCGATAGAATTGGTCTGACAACCGCGTTAGAAATATTGTGCGGTTGTGACATGAAAAGAAAAGGGAGGCCGGAGCCTCCCTTTGATTTGTCAATGCACGGAGATGGTTAGATCTGTGCAGTGATTTCGGGGAACACGAGGTAGAACATGATGTATGCCATACCCAGCGTGAGTGCGAGGTTGAAGGACTGACCGCACACATACAGTACCAGCGGCTTGCCGCCCTTGAAGTAGTGGGCCAGTTCGCGGAAGTTGGTCGCAAGACCGATGGCCGCAAACGAAAGCGCGAAGAACCACTCACGGAACTCGCGGGTAAAGCCGCGTACAACGCCGTTGTCGATCATGGTGTACCCCATGTCGCCGCCGAGGCTGCCGTCAATCATCGAGAACAGGATGGATGCGGAAAGGAAGCCGAGCACGAACTTGGGGAAGCGGTGCCAGATTTCCATCCAGCCAACGCTCTTGCCCGCTTCGCACTCAACCTTGGTGCACCAGTATACGGCAACGCCGAATGCGGTAACACCGATGAGCACGTTCTGGATCATCTTGATGGTGGCGGCAACGTACAGGGCCTTTTCACCGAGGAAGGCACCTGCGGCTGCAACTGCGCCGGTGGCGTCAATGGTACCGCCCATCCATGCACCGCCGAGAACTTCCGGAATGCCCACGGCCTTGATGAAGGCGGGCATTGCTATCATCATGATGGCGGTGAACACCAGCGACAGACCGATGGACAGGGTCAGCTCTTCCTTCTTGGCGCGGCAGGCTGCTGCGGTGGCGATGGCTGCGGAGGTACCGCACACGGACATGTCCGCGGAGATAACGATGTTCAGGGTCTTGGAAGGCATCTTCAGTACTCTCTGACCGAAGATGAATGTGCAGATGAGCACGATGGGGGTAACCACCCATGCTACGAAGATACCGGGAATGCCGATGGCCACGATCTTGTTGAAGAGCACTTCAGCGCCCAACAGAACAAGACCGGTTTTGATGAAGTATTCAACTTCGCAGGCTTTCTTCACAAAGTTGGGGGTGCCGACCGTGTTGGCGATGAGCATGCCGATAATGACACCCCATGCTTCCGCACCCACACCATACTGCTTGGCTACGGCCTGCCCGCCCATCATGTAGGCGAGGGTGGCAACGCCGAAGACAACCACGAAGCCCTGCATGAAGCCTAAGGGCTCCTTGCCCATGAACTTCATGCCGATGCTGAAGAACAGGGCCAGAGCAACGCAGAGCCCCACAAGGGTGGGAATACGGTTGTAAGGCTTGTTGGATACCTTCTTCTTGACGTCGCTCTCTTTCTTCTTGAGTGCGTGCCATGCCTCGATCTTGGCCTTGGCATCGTCATTCAGGTCAACGTTCTGGAAAGAGGCGGCGGCAGCGGCAGTTTCGGCAGCCTGGGCAAGAGCGAACGCGCTTTCGGTCTTGGCCTTGGCTTCTTCATACTTGGGCTTTGCTGCTTCGTTCTTTGCGTCTGCCCGTTCCTTGGAAAGGATGAAGGCTTCAACAGGATTGGAACTCCAGGAACCAGGACTTGCGGTCCAGTGCTTGATGAACTTGCCCACGCCGCCGTCGGCAGCCTTGAGCTTGCCCTTGGCGTCCTTTGCTTTGTACCAGGCAATGGTCTTGAAAGGTGCCTTGGCAGCTTCCGTTTCCATTACGGCATTCTGCTGGGCTATCTGGTCCTTGAATTCCTGAGTGGGGGTAAAATTGAAATAGAGGAAGAAAGCGGTAGCAATAATTAAAAATCCGAGCCATATGGCCCAGTAGTCTTCCTTGGTCCAGAGGTCCGAAAAGGAAGATTTGCCCTTGTCGACAACTACATTTGAATCCTGAGACATTCCAGTCTCCTCCCATGTTACACAACCAGCTGTCCGGCGGGCGCTACGCACCCACACCGTCGCAACGCGATTCCAAAAAACAGGTCACACAATGCCACTCGAACGGTTGCCCAACACTTTCACGGGCTAAGGGGTGTTTCTCATAGGCCATTTCTCCTTGATAAAAATTGGGATGTGATGCTGGCGGTGATGAACTGCTTCAGCCGTTCCCGCTGGTATCACTTCATAATCAATGCTCTGTGCGCACCCTTGCTGCGTTGCCGCAGGGGGCATATGAGCCGTGCACGATTGCAATTCCCGTGCAGAAACTCATCGCACTCATAACGTGATGAAAGGTAACACTTTTCCATAATGCCATGATTGGAAAGGGTGATAACTTTCCATAGCACTGAAAATGGAAGTTTGCACTATAAATGCAAACATCTGTTGGCGAAAGAATGGGATGGGATGAAAAAAAAGCGCCGGAGCTTCAACTCCGGCGCCTTGCGCTGCTACAGCGTTTCGCGGACCGCTTCGAGCCATTCGGCGAAGCGGCCTCTGGCCCGTTCTGCATAGAGGGCTTTTCTGTCTTTCTTCTTTGCCCGCATGCCGAGTTCCGGCATCAGGCCGAACTGCACGTTGGAAGGCTGAAAGTTCTTCTGTTCCGTGCGCAGGTGGTTGAGCAGGCCGCCGAGGCAGGTTTCCACCGGGGGTGTTTCCACCTCGGTTCCCCGTGCCCGTGCGGCGAGAATGATGCCCAGCCACATGCCGCAGGCGGCGGATTCCACATAGCCTTCCACGCCGGTTATCTGGCCCGCCAGAAAGACGTTCGGCCGGGACTTGAGCGAAAGGTCGTGATTGAGTGTACGGGGCGCGTTCACATAGGTGTTGCGGTGCACGCTGCCATAGCGGACGAATTCTGCGTTCTCAAGGCCGGGTATCATGCGGAATATCCGGTCCTGCTCGCCGTATTTCAGCTTGGTCTGGCAGCCCACGAGGTTGAACATGGATTTGTTCAGGTCTTCGGTGCGCAGTTGCACAATGGCGAAGGGGCGGGTGCCGGTACTCGGGTCCGTGAACCCGACCGGCTTGAAGGGGCCGAAGGCCAGCGTCATTTCGCCGCGTTCTGCAAGTGCTTCTATGGGCATGCAGCCTTCAAAATGGATTTCTTTTTCAAAATCCTTGGTAGGTGCCTTTTCACCGGCTATCAGCGCGGCATGAAAGGCGAAATATTCGTCCCGCGTCATGGGGCAGTTCAGGTAGTCCTTGTCATCGGGCAGATACCGCGAACCCCAGAATGCCTTGGTCATGTCTATGGAATCGGCACTGATGATGGGAGCAATGGCATCGTAGAAATACAGATGGGTGCTGCCCACGGCTTCGGCGATGGATGCGCCGAGGCTCTCGCTGGCAAGCGGTCCGGCCGCGATGACAACGGCGTCGAATCCGGCCAGTTCCGGCGCGTCAAGGCTCGCAATCTCCTTGCGCACAAGGGTGATGTTGGCATCGTTTTCAATGACATTCGTGACATAGGCGCTGAACTTCTCGCGGTCCACGGCAAGTGCCTTGCCTGCGGGAACGCGGGTTGCTTCGGCTGCTTCCATGACAAGGCTGCCGAGTTCGCGCATTTCCTGCTTGAGCAGGCCCACGCCGGACTCAAGCTGGTCGGAACGCAGCGAGTTGGAACAGACCAGTTCGGCCAGCCCTTCCAGCTGGTGAGCAGGGGAGTAACGCTCCGGTTTCATTTCGAAAAGAGTTACGGTTATACCGGCCTGCGAAAGTTTGCGTGCGCATTCGCAACCGGCAAGACCACCACCTACGATGGCTACCCTTGAGATGGAAAGAGAAGTTTCGGACACGTAAGCCTCCTGCATGGAATTGGGCTTTCTGGTAGACCATCGGACCTGCGAAGGCAAGGAAATTGAGTGGCGGCGCACTGGCCTGCGGCCGGCTATTGGGTGGGGGTGTCGCGCTTTGTGCTGCCCGTTATCCCGCCTGACTCGTCTGCTCCGGTGCCTTCTGCCTGGGGCAGATAGGTTCTTATGAGTTTGGCGTGCAGTTCTTCAAGCCTGCCGGAGCGTTCAAGTTCTTTCAGCCTGCTGTTGAACAGGGGAAGAACGGTCTCGAATTGGCTGTATGCCTTATTGAAGCAGACATGGAGCGTCTTGTTTTCGATGTACGGCTGCTGGATGCCGAGTTCGGACCCCTTGTCCGATATATGGGTACGGTAAAGGTACATAACGGTGAGCGGATCGCCGATGATGATATCCACCCTGTTCAGGAGCAGTTTTCTGAGGTTGGTGAGGTCGTCGGGAGAAAGGTCTTTCTGCAGATAGTGTGCGTTGTCGAATTCCTTGAAATTGATGTAGCCCGCCACAACTCCGGTGCGATACGGCCTGAGGTTTTCGACAGAGGAAAAGACGACAGGGTCTGCGGTGCGGTGCATGAAGGCGAGCGGGCCGCCGGGAAAGGGGGCCGAATAGACGCACTGTGCTTCAGTTATGGCCGGGTCATAGTATTCGGGAAGGTAGCCTGCGATATCCCTGCGGGATGTATAGCTCAACGCCCGCTTCCACGGCAGGAAGACAAGTTCAACGTTGTAGCCGGCGGGCAGGAACGTTTCACGCAGGACGTCGGCAACATATCCCAGACCGGGCAGTTCTGAGGAAATGTACGGCGGCCATTCAAGAGTGGCGAAGCGCAAGGTTCCGGGTGCGGGCGGATGCAAAGGCAGCTGAGTGTAGCTAGTGAGGGATGCGGCGGGGGCGTGTGTCTGTCCGGCATGCACGGGTCCCCTGGCGTGGCGGGATTCCGCATGGGCAATGCCGCTGACATATACCAGAAAGCAGGCGCAGAGCAGGATTGATCCGATCTGTTTCAGCATGGCATTGCCGTTGTTGTTGCTGTTGCTGTTGTTGCCGTTGTTGTCGCTGTTATCGCTGTCGTGCTGCATATGCGCAACAGGGTGAAATGCAGGGCGCCTGAGCGCCCTGCGTTGCATGTTGTCTTACGGTTGAGCCCAGCGTATGAGGCCCAGCGAGTGGGGGTCCAGAAGGTGCGGGTGTGCAGGCACCGCCCTTACCGTGTAGCCGAACCTTCCGGCTTCCGGCGGAGTAGCTTCGCCTCTGTACCGTACCCAGCCGTCCTGTACGTTCTGTACATCCGGGACGGGGGTCATGGGAGCAATTTCACGCGAAGCGAAGCTGCCGTCCTGCTTGATCGGGCCGAAATACGATTCCACAAGAATGTGCTCCGGCGGCAGGCCGTTGAGGTGGATGTCCGCTTCAATGACAAGTTTCTCGTTCACATAGAGATTGGGGGCGTCCACAGTCTGAACGTTGCGGATTTCAACGGAGCTCCACTTGGTCATCATGTCCATGCGCCACGCTGCCAGTTCCCGCGCCGCGGCAAAGCCGTTTTCGCTCAGGCGCAGATAGTTTTCGTAGGCGGGCACATAGGTCTGGTGTACGTAGTTCGTCACCATGCGGTGCGAGTTGAAGGCCGGTCCCAGTTCCACGAATGCCTGCTTCATGCGGCGTATCCATGCGCGGGGCAGGGCGCCGTGACCCCGATCGTAAAATTCGGGAATGATCTCGTTTTCCAGTACATTGTAGAGGGTCTGGATTTCCACGAAATCCTGATAGTCAGGGTCGCTGTATTCCTCGCCTTTGCCGATGGCCCAGCCAAGGCTGTTGTCCGGTTTGTAGGCCTCGTCCCACCAGCCGTCCAGCGTGCTGAACTGCAGAACGCCGTTGAGCATGGCCTTCATGCCGCTCGTTCCGCAGGCTTCCAGCGGGCGGCGCGGGTTGTTGAGCCATACGTCACAGCCGGAAATCATGTGCTGGGCCACTTCCATATCATAGTCCTCTATGAAGACCATGTTGAAACGGCATTCCTGCGAGCGGCACAGCGTGATGAGGTCCTTGATGAGCTGTTTGCCGCCGTTGTCGGCGGGGTGCGCCTTGCCCGCAAAGATGAACTGGATGGGGCGCTTTTTGTCGGCTATGAGCCGCAGCAGCTTCTCCTGTTCCTTGAGCAGCAGATTCGCACGTTTGTATGTGGCAAAACGTCGGGCAAAGCCGATGGTAAGCGCTTCAGGGTTCAGCACCTCGTCCGCATGCTGCAGTTCCTTGCGGCGTGCTCCCTGCGCTTCGAGCTGTTTACGCAGGCGCATGCGGGCAAAGTCTATGAGCCGGGCGCGAAGGCGTTCATGCGTACGCCAGAGTTCCGCGTCGGGAATGTTCATGGCCTGACCCCACGTGCGTGAACAATCCGGATCTTCCCGCCAGTTGGGACCGAGATAGCGGTCGTTGAGCTGGCCTATGTCTTCGGCAACCCATGTGGGGGCGTGCACGCCGTTGGTCACCGCGCCGATGGGCACGTCTTCCACGGGATATTGCGTCCATACCTGCTTCCACATGTTGCGCGAGACGTATCCGTGCAGTTTGGAAACCCCGTTGGAGAAGCGGGAAAGCTTGAGTGCCAGCACGGTCATGCAGAAATCTTCGTTGTCGTTAAAGGGGTTTTCGCGGCCAAGGGCCATGAATACCTTGAAGGCAAGGCCGATTTCCCGCGCGTATCCTTCAAAATAGCGGCGCATCATTTCCATGGGAAAACGGTCGTTGCCGGCCGGAACAGGGGTGTGGGTGGTGAATATGGAGCTCGATGCCGCCACTTCCTGCGCCGCCTCGAAGGAAAGTCCCTGCTGCATGAAGCTGCGTAGCCGCTGGAGTCCGGCAAAGGCCGAGTGCCCTTCGTTCATGTGAATGACCTTGGGGAACAGGCCGAGCACTTCAAGCGCGCGCATGCCGCCGATGCCGAGAAGAATTTCCTGCTGGATGCGCATTTCAAGGTCACCGCCGTACAGGCGGGAGGTGAGTGCCTTGAACTCCGGCGGGTTGTGGGCCGTGTTGGTATCCAGAAGATACAGGGTGATGCGGCCTATCTGCGCCTTCCATATCTGCACTTCAAGGGGGCGTCCGCCCACGTCGAGCATGAAGCAGGCCGGCTGCCCTTCCGGTGTGAGGGCGCGCTGAATGGGCATCTGTTCGAAATCATAATCCGGATAACGTTCCTGCTGCCAGCCGTCGGGGGTGAGATACTGCCTGAAGTAGCCCTGCTTGTAGGCAAGCCCCACACCCACGAGGGGTATGTTCAGGTCGCTTGCGGATTTGAGATGGTCGCCCGCAAGAATGCCGAGACCGCCGGAGTAGATGGGCAGGCATGAGGATATGCCGAATTCGAAGCTGAAATACACAAGCGCCGGATTAACCTGAGAGGCTTCCTTGAACATCGGGGAAGACGGGCGGGAGAGATAGTTCCTTGCCTTTTGCACAGCCTCATTCAGGCGCTGGATGTAAAAGTCGTCGCGCGCGAGTTCACGCAGAGTGCCCTGCGAAAGCTTGTTCAGAAAACGGACAGGGTTTTTTTCCGTTTCGCGCCACAGGGTCTGGTCAATGTGGGCGAACAGGCTTTCGATTTCGCCGTTCCATGAAAACCACAGGTTATACGCGAGTTCCCAGAGTCCGTGCAGGTTTTCCGGCAGACGGGGAATGACACTGAAGACTTTGAGCGGTTGCATTCGCTACCCTCCGTATTGGCTGGCGAAGATGAATTGTCATAGGGCCGTTCCGCCATGGGCGGCGCGGTATCGGCTCGCGGAATAATAACGCGTCCTTCTGTTCTATCAATGAGAAATTTTGCTTGCATCGGCAACCTGCGGCAATCCTGTGACATCTCTTTACTTGCACATCTGTCTGGCATATCAAGGTGCGACCGTCCGTTCCGTTTTTTCCGGAGCGCGGGGAGAGCAGGAGCCTGCCTCTGTCAGGGACAGGGCTGGTTATGTAATGATAAATGTTACACAGGAGAAAGGTAGTGACAAGCGAAACTTGCAGACATGCCGCGCCGCCCCGAATCGGGGTCCGGGTGCGTTTCCTCAGGGATGCGCAGGGCGTGTATGCCGGTGAAGGCGAAGGCTCCGCAGAAAGCGGATTGGCCTACGCCACGCCGTGGTCGGCCGGTTTGGACTTGCGCGCCTGTTTCGATGAGGAGACCATCACGATCCCGCCCGGAGGACGACACGCCATTCCCGTGGGTGTCGCCATTGAGCCTGCTGTGCTCAATGTTGCGGGATTCGTGTACTCGCGAAGCGGCCTCGGCACGAAGCGCGGATTGACCGTGAGTCAGGGAGTCGGCGTTATCGACCCCGACTATCGCGGTGAAATCATCGTTTCGTTGCTGAACACATCCGGCGAAGAGCGCACTGTCACCCGCGGGGAGCGTATAGCGCAACTCGTGTTCCAGCCTTTCTATCAGGCGGAGATAACGGTGGCGGATGAGCTCGGCGATACCCAGCGCGGTGCCGGAGGTTTCGGGCATACCGGAACCATGTAACCGCTTGCGGCAGCGTTATTTCCCTGACGGATTCCGGCAGGGGGCTGTGCGCGGCGGAGAGGTTCACCTTTCCAAAACCGATTTGTTACCCGATTTACGTAAAGCGTAACGGCCAGCAGGATATTTATCATGAGTGATACTTTTGACGCCCTCAAGAAACGTGAAGAAGCGTTGTTGTGCCGCACATACGGGCGTTATCCCCTTGCAGTAAAGTCTGCCCTCGGGGCCCGTCTGTACGATTTTGACGGCCGGGAATATATTGACCTGCTTGCCGGCATAGCCGTGACCAACGTGGGGCACTGCCGTTCCGAACTGGCTGATGTGGTCGCAGAACAGGCACGCAAGCTGGTGCATGTGAGCAACCTCTTCTATCAGGAAGAGCAGCTCGTGCTTGCCGAAAAACTGCTTGCCACCAACCACTTTACCAAGGTGTTCTTCTGCAACTCCGGTGCAGAGGCCAACGAAGCCGCCATAAAGATCGCCCGCCGTTACGCGCAGCGCGTGAAGGGCCGCGATGCTGGCGAGATAATCACTTTTACCGGCGCTTTCCACGGCCGTACTCTGGCCACTGTGGCTGCCACAGGGCAGGCCAAGTTCCAGGACGGTTTCGCGCCCATTCCCACCGGATTCCGTCAGGTGGAATGGGGTAATCTGGAGGCACTGGCAGAAGCCATGGGGCCCCAGACCGCCGGTGTGCTTGTCGAGATTGTGCAGGGTGAAGGCGGCGTGCGCCCCATGACTGCCGAATTTGCCAAGGGCATTCAGAAGCTCTGCCGCGAACGCGGTGTGCTGTTCATGGTGGACGAGATTCAGACCGGCCTTTGCCGTACCGGCAAGTTCTGGGCTTTCCAGAATTACGGGCTGGAGCCGGATGTGGCCACCTCTGCCAAGGCGCTTGCCAACGGTCTGCCCATGGGGGCCATGATGACTACGGACGAAGTCGCACGCGGCTTTGAACCCGGCAGTCATGCCACCACGTTCGGTGCCGGTGCCACCATGTCTGCCGTTGCCGCCAAGGTTATCGACATCATGCGTGACGAAAAGCTCGACGAGCGTGCCGCCGAACTGGGCGAATACGCCATGGGACTGTTCAGGAGCATCGGCGAACGCCACCCCGGCACCATCGCCGAAGTACGCGGCATGGGGCTGATGATAGGCGTGGTACTGGCCTTCCCCGGTCAGGAGATCTGGAAGGCACTGATGGCAAAAGGCTTTGTGCTCAACCTCACGCAGGAGCGGGTGCTGCGCCTTGTGCCGCCGCTGGTCATTGCCAGAGAAGATATCGACGCCTTTGCCGCAGCTCTTGAAGAACTGCTCGCGGCTCACACGGTTTAGAAAGGCCGGATATGGAAATATGAAGGGCGCCCCCACGGGCGCCCTTTTTTATGGCCGGTGCACCATTATTCTGTTCGTTGCCTTTCTTTACGCAGGCCTTTTGCGCGCAATTCATCCATATGCAGACCTTCTGCACGCAGTTCATCCGTACGCAGTTCACTTATGCATACTCTGCAGAGGATGTGATTTTTTATAGTCCAACTCTGTTCAAGAGTTATGTTTTGCCGTAACAATGATTATTGTAAGAGTGCGCCTCATGCTCGATCAAGGAGGGGAGACCATGAACGACATGACATCCATGGGCGGTATTACAGACCGCCAGACCTTCGGTGCCGCAGTGGTAACAAAGACACTGGACACCATGAACAACACAGGCTCCGGCCCTGCCGCTTTTGACAAGCAGACCTTTGGTGCTGCTGTGGTGAGCAAGACGCTGGACTACATGAACGCCGGGGAAACCGGCAGGCACAGAGCGCAGTCCGGCATGGAGCAGACCTACCAGTTCGGCAAGGATGTGCTCAGTGCCGCGTATACAGGAAAGGGAACCGTCATAGATTCCTACACCTAGGAGTGCTGTGCCATGCTCCGGAAAAAGGAGTGTTCCCTGCTGCGTAGTTGCAGCTGGAAACACTCTCTTTTCGTATTTTGTCAAATTTCGGTTTCAAGTTGCAGAAAACACGCATCGGAATGGCATCATTCTGAAGAATTCAATTTATCTGCATTTTTTTGAATGTTCACTCAGTCTAAGGCTTGCGGTGTATTTGTCTTGCTGCCAACCTTTTTAAGCGCACCGTTAGATTCAGCGTTTGTTTCAATAAAACTTTGAAAGAAAAGGTTTTTGACATTTGTGTAAAATGTTTGTCTTGACAGCCCCGCCTGCCCTTGTCTACAAAAACGCTCAAACTCCACTGATTTGTCACCGGAAAATGATGATTTCGGCTGTTCTATGAGCGGCTGTTGTCATCAAACGAAAACTGTGCGGAGTTGCACAGACTCTTTTCGTTGCAACAGTTCCGGGTTCATGCATCCGTCTTCCGTATTTTGCGGCAGGACACCTGATTAGAGGAATCCATAGGTAGCTTTGTCATGGCGATGATCGAGATTAAGGATATTCACAAGTGGTACGGCGATTTTCACGTTCTCAAAAATGTAAGCCAGAGCGTGGAGATGGGCGAGGTGCTGGTCATCTGCGGTCCCTCCGGTTCGGGCAAATCCACCTTCATCCGCTGTATCAACCGTCTTGAAGAGATCCAGAAGGGCGAAATTTTTCTTGAAGGGAAAAACATCCATGACAAGGATGTAAATGTGAATGAACTGCGCACGGAAGTGGGCATGGTTTTTCAGCAGTTCAATCTGTATCCGCACCTCTCCGTTCTGGACAACGTAACCCTTGCTCCTACCAAGGTCCGTAAAATGCCCAAGAGTCAGGCAGAAAGCATCGCCATGCAGCTGCTTGAGCGCGTGGGCATTCACGATCAGGCCAAGAAATACCCCGTGGAACTTTCCGGCGGCCAGCAGCAGCGAGTGGCCATTGCACGCGCGCTGGCCATGAAGCCCAAGGTGATGCTCTTTGACGAGCCGACCTCGGCCCTTGACCCCGAAATGATCAACGAAGTGCTCAACGCCATGAAGGATCTTGCCCGTGACGGCATGACTATGCTCTGCGTGACCCATGAAATGGGCTTTGCACGTGAAGTGGCAGACAGGGTCATCTTCATGGATGGAGGCGCGATAGTGGAGGAAGGCACACCCGAGCACTTCTTCACCAATCCCCAGCACGAACGTACAAAGGCTTTCCTCAAGGAAATTCTTTAGGATACTGGCATGGACTGGGCAGTGCATTGTGCACGTCCGTAACAGCTTACTCGTGAGGGAGTTTAGGCATGAAACGTATTGTACTGATCGCAGTGGCTCTTTGTCTGGTTTTTTCCAGCGCAGTTGCCTTCGCCGGCAAGATTGACGAAATCAAGGCTCGCGGCACGCTGATTTGCGGCGTGAAGGACTCCGTTGTTCCCTTCGGCTACGTTGATGAAACTTCCAAGCAGCTGGTCGGTTTCGACGTAGACATCTGCAAGGCCCTTGCCGACAAGCTGGGTGTGGGACTGGATCTGAAGACCGTTACCTCCTCCACCCGTATTCCCATGGTGACCCAGGGCTCCATCGACATCGCCGCTGCTACCATGACCCACAAGCATGAACGCGACGAAGTTATCGACTTTTCCATCACCTACTTCATGGACGGCCAGAAGCTTCTGGTTCCCGCCGATTCCGGCATCAAGTCCGTTGCCGACCTGAAGGGCAAGAAGGTCGCCACTGTTAAGGGTTCCACCTCTGAAAAGAACATTCTGGCTGCCCAGCCCGATTGCAAGGTTCTTTCCTTTGACGAATACCCGCAGGCCATGCTGGCCATGAAGCAGGGCAAGGCCGTTGCCGTGACCACCGACTCCGTTATTCTTGTAGGCCTCAAGGGTTCCGACCCCGAGCCTGCCAAGTGGTCCATCGTGGGTGACGCCATTTCCGCCGAACCTTACGCTCTGGGTATGGCTGAAAACGATTCCGACTTCCGCGATTTCGTGAACAAGTCCCTGAACGACATGTGGCGCTCCGGTGAATACAAGACCGTCTACGACAAGTGGCTCGGTCCCGACACCAAGTACTACATGCCCCTGACCTGGACCATGGAACTGTGGCCCTAGTCCTTGACTAACCGGCGGGGAGTGCGGTTCTCCCGTACTCCCCGTTTTTCATGCTCCCGAGGCTCGTTTTGAATTATCAATTTCAGTGGAATGTCGTTCTGTCCGGTGAGTATCTGGACTGGATCATAAAAGGGTTGGTGGTTACCTGTCAGATTTCGGCGGTATCCCTGTTCTTTGCCCTTGTCATAGGTACAGCTCTGGCTGTCATGCGTCTTACGCGGTTCAAACCCTTTGTGTGGTTTACCGTTGCCTACACGGAATTTTTTCGCAACACGCCGTTGCTGGTACAGATTTTCTTCTGGTATTTCGGCTCGGACGGGCTTCTTCCCCGCCCGCTGCTCGTATGGCTCTATGAGCGGGATTTCGAATTTGCCGCAGGTGTTATCGCGCTTACGGTCTACACATCCGCCTTCATTGCGGAAGAAATACGCTCCGGCATCAACTCCATTCCCAAGAACCAGCTGGAAGCCTCGCGCGCATGCGGCCTCTCCTTTGTGCAGGCCATGCGCTATGTCATTCTGCCGCAGGCTTTCCGTATCATCATTCCGCCGCTGATTTCACAGTCGCTGAACCTTATCAAGAACTCCTCGCTGTGCATGACCATCGGCGTTGCCGAGCTTACCTACATGGCGCGGCAGATCGAATCCTATTCGTTCCGCGGTTTCGAGGCGTTTACCATCAACATGGTGATATACCTCGCAATCTCCTTGCTGGTTTCGCTCGCCATCAACCAGTACAACAAGCACTTCCTGCGCATGGCAGGCTAAGGGGGTACTGGCATGCAATGGAATGTAGTTATCGACAACTTTGATTACCTGCTCTTCGGTGCCTATCCCGAAGGGCCTCTCGGCGGCATTGCCCTGACCATCGTTCTGGCGGTCATTTCCATTTTCGGCGCGTTCTGGGTCGGCCTTGCGGTGGGCCTGATGCGTCTTTCCAAGCGCCGGTGGCTCAGGTATCCCGCAATGGTCTATATCGAGATCGTGCGTGGTGTGCCGCTGCTCATGCTTATTCTGTGGTTCTATTTCATGTTCCCGGTTTTCTTCGGCACGGCGCTGCCGGAATGGGATTCCGTCATAATCTCATTTGTGGTCTTCACATCGGCGTATGTGGCAGAAATTGTCCGTGCGGGTGTTCTGGCTCTGCCCAAGGGACAGATGGAAGCCTCGCGCGCCACGGGCCTGACGCATTTTCAGGCCATGTGCTACGTTATTCTGCCGCAGTCGCTGCGGAACATGATTCCTTCGTTCGTCAACCAGTTCGTTTCACTTACCAAAGACACCTCACTGGCGTATGTCATCGGTGTTGTGGAGCTGACCCGCGCGGCAGAGCAGGTGAACAACAGAACCTTGTCGGCGCCCATGGAGATATACCTGACAATTCTTGTGATGTACTTTATCATCTGTTATGTGCTCACCTCGTTCAGCCGCAGGCTGGAGCGCAAGATGGCACGTTACCAAGCACGAGGATAAAGATATCATGGAACATCTGATCAAGCTGGACATTACCGTTCCCGAGGAAATGCAGGATCTGGCCACCGTGGCCCTTGTAAGCAAGCTGCAGTATGGCTGGGAGGAAGAAACCCTGCCCACGGGTGACATCCGTTACCGTGTGTATGTGGAGAATCCCGCATTCTGCGAAGAGTTTCTCGCCGAACTCAGAACGTTTGTGCCGGATGCTCAGGTGGAACGCGACGAGGTGGAAAACCAGAACTGGGCCATGGCATGGCGCGAGTTCTTTACCCCGGTCAAGGTCGGCAACCTGTTCATGGTCATTGCGCCGTGGATGACCGAAATGGACCTTGAAGGTCGCATTCCCATCGTCATTGAGCCAAAGAGCGCTTTCGGTACGGGCCATCATCCCACCACCGCACTATGTCTTGGCTGTGTTTCCAAGCTGGCGGAAGAAGGGCGTATCCGTGAAGGCATGAATTTCTTCGATATCGGCACCGGTTCCGGCATTCTCGGCATCGGCTGCGCCAAGCTGGGACTCAAGGGGCTCGGCGTGGATATCGACACGCTGGCTGTTGAGAACAGCGAGGAAAACCGCGAGATCAACGGCGTGACCCCGTTGTTTGATGTTGCCAAGGGCAGCGCCGACTATACGGATGATACCTTTGACGTGGTGCTTGCAAACATTCTTGCCCAGCCCCTCAAGGACCTCGCCTCCGACATTATCGCCCGTGTTGCTGCCGGTGGCTGCCTTGTGCTTTCCGGCTTGCTCGCCACGCAGGCGGACAGTGTGGAGGAAGTGTATGTGGCGCAGGGGCTGCCCGCCGCCCGCCGCGAGATCGAGGGCGAATGGGCCGCGCTCATTTGGGAACGCCTTTAGTTTTTGTTGCGGTTTCTATTGGTTGGAGCATTGTCAGGCGCTGGTTTTACCGGCGCCTTTTTCATGGTCCCGACCAAGAAGACCAAGAAGACCAAGAAGACTAAGGGGGGGGGGCGTGCTGCTTCGCGTTGTCAGGCATTCGTTGACAAGAAGGGGAGTTGGTTCAACACTGCCGCCATATCTCCTTTGCCGCAGGCATGGTTTGCAGATGCTGCCAGCAGTGCTGTATGGCCCTTATTTCCAAACCTTTCACGGGAACACAGGATGGAACAACACAAGCAGATTCTATGTGCGTTGCAGGCTGATCTCAGTCTGTGCTGCGCTGAAACTGAGGCTCTGGAGGAGCTTGCGGGCAAGGCCGGACGATTGTGTTTTGATAAGGGTGAATATGTTTTCAGGGCCGGAGATGCGACCACACACTTTTATCTGGTGGAAAGCGGGCTGGTCATCCTTTCCAAGGAATCGTCCTCCGGCAAGGCGTTTACCTACATGGTGGCAACACCGGGAATTCCCCTTAACGCCATTACGTGTTTTCGTCCCAGCCCGCGCATATTCTCCGCACTGGTGGCGGTAAAAGCTTCGGTCATTGCCATTCCGGCCGGAGAATTTCGCCAGTGGGTGCTGGCCAATCCTCCCGTTGCCAACAACATTCTGAGTACCATGGGCGACCTGCTTGACGGAGCCTACACCCGTATACTTGATCTGGTAGACGAGAGTGTGGAAACCCGCATTCTGAATGTGCTCAGCATGCTTTCTTCCCGTCTGGGCGTTGAGTTGCCGCTGACCAATACGGATCTTGCCGAAATGGTGGGCACCTCGCGGGAGTCTGCAGCACGGGTCATATCCCGGCTGCAGCAGATCGGAGTTCTTTCAAAGCTCAGGGGCAGCATCTCCATAGTCGATGTCAAACAGCTTGAGTCAATGGCTCCCGGTCCCTTCTTCATGATTTAGGCTTTTTCGTGCAACAGTGATTGCTGTCACTGACACCCCGCGCACGGTGGGGTAGTGGTGTCTCTGCGGTTTCTGTTGGTGGCGATCGCGCAAAATCTTGAGGAACTTCCCGTGACGAAAGGATATTTTGTTACCTTTTTTACACAGCAGAGCAGAGTGCATGAAGGCATGCCCCTGGCCGAGTGGATTATCAGCGAGGCCAAGAAGATTGGGGTGCGGGGCGCGACTCTGTTTTCAGGCAGGGAAGGATTCGGGCATGATGGCCGATTCCATTCCGGAAACTATTTCGACCTCGAAGACACGCCCCAGCTGGTCACCATGGCGCTGACTGTTGAGGAGTGCGACCAGCTTATGGCTACTCTGAAATCTTCCGACCAGCGGGTGTTTTATACACGATCAGAGGCGGAGTTCGGTTTTACCTGCGGCGATTGAGCTGGTAGCGGGACTCCGGTGATGTCCGCAGAGGCTGGTCTGCTTCGTATGCGTGCGGTCAACGTGTGATCCGTTTACGGTCTGCCACTGCGATCAGGCTGCGATTTCGCCCTGCAATTCGTACGCAGCCAGCCCTCCCCGTCATCTCTCTTTTACCCTTCCTGAATGTGCGAAGCAGATGGGCGTGCCTTGCACCCTTTGTCTGTTCTGCTGTTTCCGGCAAATACGGCATCGTCCGTTTCATACAAGGAATCAAAAGTGATAGGTCCATATGTCAATGGGGCTGCAGTGCTTGCTGGCAGTGTGGCCGGGGCTCTTATCGGCCCCAGAATTAATGCCAATATCAGAACCAACATGCCTCTGGTCTTCGGGTGTGCGGCCATGGGGCTTGGTGTTGCGATGGTGGTCAAGGTGAAGCTGCTAGCGCCGGTCATGCTGGCGCTTGTGGTCGGTTCTCTGCTGGGCGAACTGATCCATCTGGAAACACTCATCCAGAAAACAGCAGCCAAAAGCCGCATTGTCATCGAAAAGCTGACCAAGCCCGCAGTGGGCATAAGTCAGGAAGAATATCTGGATAAATTCGTCGCGCTCATGGTGCTCTTCTGCATGAGCGGAACCGGCATTTACGGCTCCATGACAGAAGGCATGACCGGCGATCCGACCCTGCTGATCGTCAAGGCCATCCTCGACCTGTTTACCGCTCCCATATTTGCTTCAACCATGGGGCTGAGCGTGGCCATGCTGGTTATTCCTCAATTCATGATTCAGGCGATGCTTTTTTTGGGGGCTTCGCTGATCATGCCGCTCATGACTCCCGACATGCTGGCGGATTTTTCATCGTGCGGCGGACTCATCATGCTTGCCACGGGCCTGAGAATCTGCGGCATAAAGCAGTTTCCAGTGGCCAACATGATACCGGCGCTGGTGCTTGTCATGCCTTTTTCGGCGTTGTGGGCAATGTACTGGGGCTAGCCTGTCCGGCAATAACGAGCTGCGCGATGCATGTTATATCAAGAGGGTATCCGTTTTCAGGATACCCTCTTTTTTTCTGCGGCAGAGGGAGGTGCACCGCCTTCTGAAAGGCCGTTGCTGTGCTTGAATGACCGGAAAACGTTTCCTCTGCGGTGCAGGGGGTGTATGGCATGTGCCTGCTTGTCACAAGCTGCGCGAAACTGAAAATAAGTGTGGTGTCGCCATTAATTTTTGAGTTGAATGAATAACCAGTATTTACGGTATGTTGCAAGGCGTTCTGTGCTGTGAATGATAAAGTATTGTCCTGAATTTATTGCTTAATATAATTTTCACAAGGCGATTGACAGAATCTTCCAACTGGTAAATAAGATGCAAACAACAGTTTGAGCATGCAAACAATTGTTGGCGCATGGCTCAGGAAGCACAAACCAACGGATGAGGAATTGAACAATGATGACGCTATCTCCGCAGGAATATGTGGAAGCGTTCTTCGGTGAGGGCTGCGTTGAAAACGCAGCGGGTGGAGACTGTCAACCTGCCGGAGCACGTAAGACCATGGCCCTTCAGGCCGCACTGGATAACTACCGTTACGAAAAGGAAATGTACTGGAAGAAGTCAGTATGCTTCTGGACCTTCATAGCCTTTTCCTTTTCCGGCCTTATCGTAACCAACGCCACCATGCAGAATCCTTCCTTCCATCAGTTCATTGTCTGCTGCATCGGTGCCGTTATCTCTTTCGCCTGGGTGGCCATTACCCAGGGCAGCAAATACAATCAGCAGAAGTGGTGCCGCATTGTGCACACCCTTGAAGACGGCGCCTTCGGCCCGCTTTTCAAGACGCACACCATGGTGAAGCGCACCGACAGCGGCGTAAACCGGCTCTATCATCCTTCCAAGGGTGTTGTGACCGACCCCGCATCCTCCTCCTACGAGCTGCGCCCGTTCTGCGTTTCCAAGATCAACGACTATCTTTCCTTCTACGTGGCGTGGACATGGGTGTTCCTTGCCGTGCGGTATTTCGTGAAAACCGCGCCCGAGCTCGTTTCCACCTTCATGCCCGTTTTCACCGATCCTGCAATGGAACAGAGCTTCGTCTCCTTCTCCTTCCTGGCGTTTTCCGCCTACTTCCTCATGATGATGTTCTTCCGCTGCCGGACCAACCCGAATGAAGTGAACTGCTCGGACGAGAGCTTCTTTCAGGTTGCCAAGTTCAGCCGGTAATGATTCGGAGGCATCGGTGATGCTTCGTTGGCAGCGATTTCCGGTATAGTCAGGCACGCTGTCGGTTAAGGCATTATCCCTGCGAAAGATATCTGCCAGCCTGTCCGTGCCGGACATCACCGCATCCGAATTCGTATACGCCCCCGGAAACCGACCCTTCCGGGGGCTCTTTTGTTGTCCGTGCACAGGTGCAGCTGCTACGTCCCGTATATAATGATGTAAGGTTCGAATTGACGCAGGGGCGCTAAGTCAGTATCGCTGGCATCACAACTTTCATGGAGTGACACGTGCATTCAGCCCCCCCGGTTTCCTCTGCGGAGGTTTCTCTTATCGATATCAATCCTGCGGACGTGCGCAGGATTCTTGTGTGCCAGCTGCGCCAGATCGGCGACGTGCTGCTGGCCACCGCCTCACTTGCCCTGCTCAAACGCCGTTTTCCCCGTGCCGAAATTCATGTGCTGACGGAAAAGAAATGCCTGCCCATGCTGGAAAACAATCCGGACGTGAGCAAGGTGTGGGCCATAGACAAGAAGCAGCTTACCAACCTGCTCAAGGAAATGGCTTTTTACTGGACCGTGGCCCGGCAGGGCTATGACATAGTGATCGATTTTCAGCAGCTGCCCCGTTGCCGCTGGGTTGTGGGGCTTTCTGCCGCGCCGGTGCGTTTGAGCTATACGCCTGAATGGTACAATCGCTGGCTGTTTACCCATACCGTGACGCCGCTGGATGGCTACTCCGCCATGGCAAAAGCCAGCGTGCTGCGGCCGCTTGGCATTGAATGGAACGGTGAACGCCCCCGTCTGTACCTTACCGAAGCGGAAAAGGATTTTGCTGCAGGGTATCTGGCCCGTTACGGCGTGACAGCGGAACACCGGCTCATAACCGTGGACCCGACCCACAGGCGTGCCACCCGCCGCTGGCCTGCCCGCCATTACGGTGAGCTGATTGCCAAAGCTGTGGAAGCGCAGCCTGATCTTCGTTTTCTGGTGCTGTATGGTCCGGGAGAGCTGGAAGAGGCAAAGGCCGTGCTGGACGCCTGCCCGTGCCCCGAGGCTGTCATTCTGCCCGACGAGATAATATCCCTGCGCGAAATGGCCGCCTGCATCGAGCGCGCCGTGCTGCACATAGGCAACTGTTCTTCGCCGCGCCACATGGCCGTTGCGCTGGGCGTGCCTACCTTCATTGTGCTCGGGGCCACAAGTCCCGCGTGGACCTTTCCTTCGCCGGAACATTCACAGGTGTTTCTGGGCAAGGAATGCCAGCCCTGCAACAAGAACACCTGCGATATTGGCTATGCCTGTCTGGAAGGGCTTTCTCCCGATGTGGTATGGCAGGCCATGCAGGCGCATATGAACGAATGCGGGCTGTAACCCGCGTTGTGTGAATCAGCTATGAACGCCGCCGGAACTCTAAGAGTTCCGGCGGCGTTTTTTGTTCTGTGCAGGTGGCAAGGTGCCTTGCGGCAACAGTGTGCCAGCCCTGCTTGCCATCAGTTGCCAAACACTTCCTTGAGGGCGGATTCCGCAAGGTCGGTGGTGAACAGGTCGCGCAGCACAAGCGGTCGGCTGGCCTTGTCACCCTTGGGGAACAGCGCCACCACAGGGATGGATTGCGAACCGAGCGCCTTCAGCAGTGCCTGCCCTTCCTCATTATGCCGCGTCAGGTCCACCTTGATGTAGGTGATGCCGTATTCTTCTGCCCAGCGCGCTCTGTTGTCCGCCGTGAGGACCGTGCTTTCCAGTATCTTGCAGTTGGGGCACCAGTCGGCGGTGAAGTCCACCAGCATGTTTTCTTTGCCCAGCGAGGAGAGGAATTGCTCCTGCCGGAACGGTTTCCACGGAATTGACTGGGTGGTCGGGGTGCTGTCGTAGACCAGCGGCAGGGCAATGAGCGCCACGCATAGGCTTCTGACAAGCCAGCGCCTCCCGCGCGGGGCGTTGAAGTCCGCAAAGGTGCCCCACAGCCATGCGGCAAGGGCAGTGACCCACAGCAGGGCAAGCAGGAAGGGCAGATTGTCCGCAGGCAGAATGGTCAGCAGATAGCCCGTGGTACCCATGAGGAAAAAGCCCACAACCCGTTGCAGAACAACCGTCCAGTTGCCCGGTTTGGGAAAGTGACGCACAAGGCCGGGGAAGATGGCCATGCCTGCATAGGGAAGCGCCATGCCCGACCCGACCGCAAGAAGAATGGCGGCCAGAACCAGCGGCGGTTGCAGAAAGGCCCAGCCCAGCACGCCGCCGAGGAAGGGGCCGCTGCACGGAGTGGCGAGCAGGGTAGCCAGCAGGCCGGTGGAGAAGGCGCTCCATTTGCCGCTTTGCTGCGCAGTGCTGCCGTGCAGGGCGAGCATGGGTAGCTCGAAGATGCCGAAGGTGGAAAGGCCCAGCGCAAACATCAGCAGCATGAGGCCGGTTACAAGGCGCTCATCTTGAAAGAGCTGGCCCCATGCGGTGCCTGCTGCCAAGAATATGGCAGCCAGCATGAAGAACCAGACCATGATGCCAAGAGCGAACCAGATGTTGTGTTCCCTGAAACTGGCCATGCGTTTGTGCTCGTCGATAATGCCGGAGGCAGAAACCAGCGACGAGAGCTTGAGGCTGATGACGGGTAGCACGCAGGGCATGAAATTGAGAATGAAGCCCGCAAGCAGGCCGAAGAATATGGCCGCACCGATCGTTGTCACTTCAAGCGACTGCATGTGATAGCGGGGGGAAAGGGAATAGCCGCTGTCCGGTGAAAAGAATGGCGAATGCGTGCCTTGCGTCTTTTTGAGAGGGACGGCGACGGATGTTGGACTTGATGGAGTAACGGAAGTCGCAGAGGGTGCCGTTCCCGCATTCAGACCTGTAGCTTGGCCCATAGTTTCTTTGGCCGAGCCGGTTTGCCCGAGACCGGGAGCTTTGCCCGCACCGGGTTGCGGCAGGTCCTGCCCCAGAGATTTTGTGCCGGAGGAGGGCAGGGAGACGCCCAGTTCCTGCGCAAGCGCGGTAACGTCGGGAGCGGTTTTTACGGCAGCCGTTTCAGATTGCAGCGCAGGTTTTGCCGTATATCGGGCAAGCGTCGGCCACCATGCCTGTGTTTCCGCTGTGGCAAGGGGGGTGTTTTCCTCGTTCCATTCTGCGGTCAGTTTCTCGTGCACGGGCCAGCAGTTGCTGTCTGAGCAGAGCAGCAGGCGCGCGGCAAAGGGCAGGCTGCCCGCAGTGCCGCCATCAGGCAGATGGATGAAAAACGGTGTAGCGGTTTCATGGATCATGACCGTGGCGGCAGGATCGAACACATCCTTGGCGGCGATACCGACAGGATAGAGCAGGGTCATATCCCGGCTTGGTGCGGCCGGAACTATGTCGGTGGGGCGGCCGGAGTCGCCGGGATCATTGGCATAAAAGTGATAGCCTTCCTGCGGTGCAATCCATACGGCAACGAGAATGCCGGCTCCCTTGGCCGCTGTGCCGGATAGGACGTTCCCGGCGGTTGGCAGTTGTGAGTTCAGCCGGAATACTTCTGTCCTGAAGCTCACCGGAAGGGTGCTCTTCTGGGCGGAAAAAGCGCGGGAAGCCGCCCCGGCCGTGATGAAAAGAGCCAGCACAGCAAGCAGAACAAGGCTTGAAGCAGCAGGGGTATACGGGCGCAAACCGCTGAAGATGGCGGAGAATCGGTGGTGGTGTGTGCGTTGCATGAATCTGTTATGGGGTTTTTATAAAAATTTTGCAAAATAATGTTGACAGAAACGGGTCTTCCAAATAGGTTCCATCTCCGCCGCGGGTCGAAGCAATTCAGGGCCGACGGCACCAAAAAGCGTGGGGCATTGGCTCAACGGTAGAGCAGTTGACTCTTAATCAATTGGTTCGGGGTTCGAATCCCTGATGCCCCACCACGCTTACAACGCCTTTGGCGACACAATAGAATTTTGGGGCATTGGCTCAACGGTAGAGCAGTTGACTCTTAATCAATTGGTTCGGGGTTCGAATCCCTGATGCCCCACCATATTTAAGGCGCCTCGCGGTAACGCGGGGCGCCTTGATTTTTGTCTGCCTTCTGTTTGTTTCGTCGTCGCACACAGCTTTCGCCCTGTTCGAATCTGTTCAAATCTGTTCAGACCTGTTCAAATTTGTTCAGACCTGTTCAAACACCTCTCCTGCTGCGGCAATGCCGTTGAGGGAGGCAGGAAATCCTGCATATATCGCCAGATGAACTAGCAGTTCCAGAATGGCTTCCTGCGTCATGCCCACATTCAGGGCCGCATGCATGTGCACCTTCATCTGCGGAATCATCCCTCCCCGCGCGCAGCAGCATGCGATCATCGCCACTTCCTTGTGTATGGGCGAGAGGTTGGAGCGGGCTATGACATCGCCGTAGCTGAAACGTATGAGCAGGTCTGCCATGGCGGGCACTCTCCGGCGCATGTTTTCCAGCACAGCCTTGCCGGCAGCGCCGCTTGTTGCCTGCAGGCTCGCGTATCCGCGGCTCTCCCGTTCCTCGTCTGTCAGTTCTTCCGGTTCTGGAGTGAAATTCACCGCCTTGTCCGCAAAGACCTCCCGCGCGACAGATATGCCGTTCAGGGCAGCGGGGAATCCCGCAAACACGGCCACCAGATAGAGAATATCCACAATCTGCTGCGGTGCCAGACCGCTGGTCAATCCGCCGCGCATATGCACGGCCAGTTGCGGGGCGGCGTTGCCGAGGGCGGCCAGTGCTGCAATGGTTGCCACCTCGCGGCTTTGCAGATCCAGTCCGGGGCGGGTCATGACCTCGCCACCTGCCACATCAATGATGAAGCGTATCATGTCCGGCGCGACAGGGCCGAGAGCGGTGGCGAGCTTGTCCGGCATGTCCGGCAGAATGGTGTTGAAGATGCCGAGCCCGCGTTCGTGGGCGGACTGCTTTCCGGTCTGCTCTGTTGTTATTTGGCTGTGTTTGTTGTGTTTTTCCGGCGTCATGGAGGCCTCCTGAAATATGTGGGTATGTGGCTCTGTGTAGGGTCTGTTTGCACTTTGCGCCTTGTTCAGTTATTTATCCAATACTGTTTTTGTTTGGCTGTAATATATTTTGTATATGGTGAAGATATGGAACTGCGACTCATGGAACAGTTTGTGGCAGTGGCCGAGACGCTGCATTTTGGCCGCGCCGCAGAGCGCCTGCACATGTCGCAGCCGCCTTTGAGCATGGCCATGCAGCGGCTGGAGGGTGAGCTGGGAGTTGCGCTGCTGGAGCGCAACAGACGGGGTGTGCGTCTTACTGCCGCAGGCGAGGTATTTCTTGCCGAGGTCCGGCAGGTGCTGGCCGGTGCGCAGCGGGCCATGACCCTTACTCGCCGCACAGCCAGAGGAGAGGCTGGTATGCTGCGGCTCGGGTGCATGGGGCCTGCCGTTGCGGCGGGGCTGCCAGCTCTGGTGCACGGTTTCAGGCAACAGCATCCTGATGTGCGTATTTTGCTCGAAGAGCAGGTCTCGGTGCGCCAGCTTGCCATGCTCAGGGATGGGGCGCTTGATCTTGCCGTTGTACGGTTGCATGGCGAGCTACCCGCCGGTATGCAGGTTCGCCTGCTGTTCAGGGATGAATATGTGGCGGCGGTTCCGCAATCACATCCGTCCGCGGCAAAAGAAATGGTGCGCATGGAGGATATGCGGGACGATTCCCTTATCCTCTATCCGCGTTCCATGGGGGCGGAGTTGTATGATGCAGTCATAGCCGCATGCCACGGTGCCGGATTCAGCCCGCGCATAGAGCAGGAGGTGGCCACCAAATCGACGACACTGGCACTTGTCGCCGCCGGATTGGGGGTGGCCTTTGTGCCTGCATCGCTGGCACGGGCGGGGTACGCCGGAGTATCGTTCGTACCGTTGCAGTCCGCGCTGCCGGTTGTGGAGATGTACGGGGCATGGCTTGCGGGGTGTACGAATCCCGTGGTTGAGCGTTTCATGGAGTATGCCCTGCATAGCGCGCAGCCCTGCATATAAACCATGTGCGAACTGTTGGGGTTGGGATGTGAGAGTCGGTGACAAAAAAAGGGCACACCCGGAGGCGCGCCCCTGTAGTGTAGTAATGGGTTGCGGTGATCAGTCCACGCAGACCATGTCGTATTCGTTGCCTGTTATGCATGTCGAGCCTGTTTCGGTGATCTCGAAGGTGTTTTCCACCCCGACCATGCCGATGCCCTCTATGCCTATCTTGGGTTCCACTGCCATGACCATGCCGGTTTCCATGGGAGCGTCAAACTTGTTGGCCAGCACGGGAAACTCGTCAATGCCAAGGCCGATACCGTGTCCCACAAAGGGAACCTTGCTCTTGCCAAGCGCCATGAAGCCTTCTGCAAAACCGGCCTTGTCCGCCATCTGCATGGCTTCACGATAGATTTCGGAAGGAATGGCACCTGGGCACATCCGCTCCGCCACATGCTGCTGAATGGCAATGCAGGTGTCGTGTGCGCGGCGCACGGTGTCCGGAATGGTGTCGGCCTTTCCGCCCCAGTACAGCTGCGTCTTGTCCGTGTGGTATCCCTCAAGGCAGAAGCCGATGTCCACGGCAAGGGGATAGCCCTTTTTCCAGACGGAACCGGCATAGCCCATGTACGGGGTGGCCGGATGCTCGCCCTTGACCCCGAGAGGGCCGTTGAAATGGTTGGGGTAGTTGCCGTTTTCACCGGCAGCCACATGGCCGAGAAAAATTTCTTCACCAAACGAATTCATGCGCAGAATGCCTGAATGGCCGCGTGCGAAGAAGGCGTCCCACGCCCTGTGCGATATCTCGCGCTCATTCATGCCCGGACGGATGAGTTTTGGCAGGTCAACGTGCAGGCTTTGATGGTGGCGTTGTCCGGCAATGCGCAGCTTGGCAAGCTCCCACTGTGTTTTCACCGAGCGGGCAAGGGTGAGCACGTTGTCGCAGGGGACAAAGGTTCTGTCTGCAAGCTTGGCCCGCAGCATTTCGCCCAGTTGCCATGTGAGGCCGGAATATTCCACTGCCACTGTGCTGCCGAGCGGTGATCCGGCACCTTCCAGCGTTCTGGCGATGTCGCCGTAGGAACGGAAGGTGAGAATGTTCTCAAGCGGGCTTTCCAGCTTGCAGCGTTCGATGCCGTGGCGCACGAGCAGCACGGGCGCGCCTTCCTTGGGCAGCCAGAACAGGCCGTTGCCGAGTGTGCCGGTGAGATGATAGATGTTCACCCTTGCGAAAACGAGCATGCCGGAAGCCTCCGGTGCCTGCGCATCCAGCAGGGCGCGGCAGCGTGCGTGGCGTACTTCCAGCTCCTCTGCGGGAATGACTTCTATGGCGGTATGCCGGGTCACTGTGTGCTCCTTGGGTATCGTCGTGGTTTGTCCGTAATGGCCTATGGTTGGCCTGGCTCCGGCTGGGCGCGTTTGCACCTGACGCTACAGACCAGGCCCGCATTTTCAGGGTAGTCGGATGCTGTGTTGTACGGGATGCCGCGCCAAACCGCAATCTCCGCCCCTTCCGCAGAGAGAGGGCGGCGCGCGGTGACCGGATGGAATGCTGCAGTTTTTGCGAGGGATTTGTGCAATCTGTGCAATTGCACTTGGCCGTAGTGAAGCGTATGATGGGTAATTACGATATGTTAAAAAAGGACGATAATGCTGTTTGACGATACCCTGCGCGATGTGCTGAAAAAGATTCGCACCATCGCCGTTATCGGTGCCAAGGACAAGCCGGGGCAGCCGGTGGATATGGTGGGCCGCTATCTCATAGATGCCGGCTACAATGTTATTCCCGTGCATCCTGTGCGCAAGAGCGTGTGGGGGCTGCCCACGTATGCCTCCATCCTTGATATACCCGTTGCCGTGGATCTGGTGGATTTGTTCCGTGCTTCGGAAGCCTGCCTTGCCCATGCGGAAGAGGTGAGCCGCCTTGCGGTAATGCCTTCTGTTTTCTGGATGCAGTCCGGCATCAGTAACCCGGATGCAGGCCGCTTGATGGCGGCAAAGGGCGTGAAGGTGGTTGAGGACAAGTGCCTGATGGTGGAACTTGAGCGGCTGGGTATTGCCGGACCGGCTTAGCCGGTCCGTTTGGTATTGCTCGACCAGCTTAGCTGGTCAGTTTGTATTGCTTGACCGTCATAGCCGGTCAGTTCGAATTGCTTGACCGGCTTAGCCGGTCCGTTGGCCGGATGCAGCGTTGCCGTATGCACCCGCGCCGGAATATATACGATTCGGGGCTGTTGCCCCGAAGCATGAGCCGGTTCCATATGTCCTGAAGGAACCCGGAAAGTGTGCGGACAGCCTTGCCATGTCCGTATCAGACAGAGAAGGGTAATGCCGTATAAGCGGCCTTAGCGAATACGATTGGGGGAAAAGAGCGTGGAGACTTTTGAGCCTGTTAACGAATCTGTTGTCGAGCCTGCTTCGGGTGACGATGCCTTTGATTGCAAAATGTGCGGGCATTGTTGTCTTGGCGAGGGCGGTATCGTCGTAAGCCCCAAGGATTTGGTGCGCATTGCCGCCCACCTGAACCTGACAGGTGATGAATTTGCGGAACGCCACGGCGTGCGCAAGGGCGACAAGCTTTTCATCCGCGTGGGAGAGGACGGCTACTGCACGTTCTTTGTCACGGGCAAAGGATGCGGCGTGCATATTGCGAAGCCGGATATCTGCCGTGCGTGGCCCTATTTCAGAGGCAATGTGGTGGACCCGGATTCTCTTGAGCTGGCTAAAGATTTTTGTCCCGGCATCCGAAGTGATGTTAGCCATGCGGAATTTGCAAAGCAGGGGCGTGCATACCTCAAGGAAAACGGTCTGCTGGCATCTGACCCCACCTGCGAAGCCCGTGCCCTGATACTGGACGAATAGGCGAGGCGGTTCCCCTGCACGGGGAGCGCCCTGAAACTGGCCGCCAGAGGCGGAAATTACTGCGGAGGGCATGTGACGCTCAAGGAATGCTACCGGATACTCAAGCTTAAGGAAAGCGCAAGCGTGGACGAGGTGAAATCGGCCTACCGCAAGCGTGCTTTTGAGCTGCATCCTGATTTGCATCCTGACAACCCCGATGCTGCACGCCAGTTTCAGCAGTTGAACGAAGCCTATGTTCTGCTCACCCGCACCGACGGAGCTGATGAAGGATTCCGCACCAAGGCCCGCCAGACGTATGACAAGGCCAAGAAGGGATTTGACGCTTCCCAGACCTCGCAGCCCGGCTCAGCTGGTAATTCGTCTGGTAATTCGTCTGGCAATTCTTCTGGTAACCCGTCGGGGAGCGCGTCCGGCAATTCGCAGGAACAGAAGTCGCGCGCCTCGGAAGCCTATTCCAAGGCCAGTTCCCAGAAAAACGGCGGTTCTGCCGGTGGTGCGCGTTTCACATCTTCCCGCCAGCAGGTGCGGCAGGAAGATGTGCTCAATGACATTTTGAAGGACCCCTTTGCCCGTCGGGTATTCGAAGATATCTACAGCCAGATTCGCCGCGATTCAGGCAAGCAGGTCGGGATTCCCAAGAAGCGGAAGCTGAGTTTCGAGTGGGGCGATTCCAAGCTGTCGTTCGACATGACCCACGGGCTTGCCGCAGGCGTGAAGGGCTGGATGCGTAAACAGATGGATGACGAGCAGACCATTCATCTGCAGCCGCAGAGTCTGGCACCGGGAGCCCGTGTCCGCATTACTCTGTCGCAGGGCATGAACGAGGAACCGAGACAGATAGAAATAACCCTGCCGCCGGACTTTGTGGTGGGGCGCCCCATTCGCTTGAAAGGGCTGGGACGCAAGATCGGCCCTTGGACGGGCGATCTGTATCTGCGCATTCTTGCCAAGGTTTCGTAGCAGCTGCGACAAATTTCAAGGCTGTGCCAGCCCTGCAGCCACATCAATATGAACGGTTGCGTCAGGTCGCACGGCGGTGTCAGGCTTCATAGTCGAAAGAATCCGCGCCGTGTGAATCCGCAGCGCGAGAATCCGTCCGGTCGCGCCAGTTCGCACGGCCGCGCCGGTTCATATAGTCGTGCTGGTCCGCATGGTCGCGTCTGGCCTCACAGCCGCGCGGTTCATACCCTGTAGCCTGACGACCTGGGCCGAACGGGCCGTTTCTTTCCGGTCATATCGCTTCCGCACGGTGTTCCGATTCCGGAATGCACCCAGCTCCATCCGCCATCACCTTATACGTTCCAGTCCTTCGCGCATGCACAGCGGCACAATCCGTTCATGGAACGGGCGAACCACCAGAAAATAGGTCCTGCCCAGCGCGTTGTTGAATCGCACGCAGGTGCTCAGGCGCAGTCTGTCCGTTCTGTGTTCTGTTTCGTCTCCCGTCATTCGCTCAAGCACCAGAACAAAATCGAGATGCGTGTCGGATTCCTTGAACAGCAGCAGATTCTCTTCCTTGTGCACGAGCCTGAATATGCCCAGCCGGTCGCCTATGGCAGGTTCCGGCAGTGTGTCACCGGCTTTGCCAGATTCACCATCCTGAGCATATGTGCCGCGCGTATGTGCCGCTTTGTCTGCAGTTTTCAGTCCCAGCGGTCCGACGATCATGTCGCGCAGGCGCATGAGGCGTTCAACGGCCTTGGGGGAATGGGCAAACATGTGGTGCGCCAGAACATGCAGGGGCAGGGTGCAGCCCTGCGGCAGTTCGGCTTCAAAAGTATCCTGATAGTCGATGCGGCTGAGCAGTCCGCGGATCATACCGGTATGCAGCCGTATAGCAACCTTGCGTACTTCCGGCTTGAAGGGGCTGCCGTCTGCCGGTTCCGGCGCGGGCGGAGTTGATGAAGTCTGCGCTTGTGGAGTCTGGGCTGCCGGGGGCTTGGTTGAAGCGTTCTGCGTCATGGTGATACCTCGTTGCGTCCGGTTAGAATTCCCTGTCCAGAATCAGGTGCGAGAGATAGCCGACCACGGCGGCAAGGTAGTAGGGCAGGGTTTCTTCCCACGAGGTGCGGAAGAAGACCCACGGCAGCGCCATGATGGGCAGCGGAACAAGCAGCATGGCCCACCATGTGTGTGTCCAGCCTCTGTGTTTGCCAAGCGCGGGCAGCATGGCGAACAGGCCCAGTATGCTGGCCCATTTGTAGTGCTCGTAAATGATCAGCGCAATGTCCGTGACGGCCATGATGGCGTAGAAGAAGTTCTGTCCCTTGGACTCCGTGTCGCAGTCGGGAAACAGGGCGGCCAGCGTGGCGATGGTGACCAGAATGGCGGTGGACATCGGGTCGGTGCTGATCCAGCCCATGTAGGTGGCTCCGCCTATTATGCCGCCGGCCATACCGGCCCCGGCGATCATGTGTGCTTGGTATCCGGGCATCGGAATATCCTTTGAGAGATGTAGTGTGGCGGGAGAATAGGCAAAAGGTAATGCAAGGTAAAGCTGCAAGTGGCCGTAGCGGGTACGGTCCGCCTTTCTCCTCAGGAGCCTTGCGGGTGAGCGTAATATGCCGGATTGGACGCCGGAATTGTGCGCTGTCCTGATTGACAGGAACAGGACCTGAGCGTAGCCCCATGGCATATCCGTTCCGGCAGGAACGGAATGCCCGCGCATCGTGCCGCAGTATTCTTACCGCCCGGAAGGTTTTCATGAAATCCCGTTCGCATACCCAGACAGAGGCTCCTACTTCTTCATCTGAACTCTCCACGGCAGAGAATGAACTGCTTGCGGCGGAAGCGTCTTCTACTGCTACCGGTGACGAGGCGGAGAATGGCACTGAGAGCACCGCGAAGGACGAGGCGGCGGGCGACCTGAAACGCAACGCCATTGCCGGAGTGCTCTTCGCCCTCTGCGCCACCATCATATGGTCCGGCAACTTTATCGTGGCACGCGGTCTGAGTGATGTGGTTCCTCCGGCTACTCTTGCCTTTCTGCGCTGGGTTACAGCCTTTACCGTGCTTCTGCCATTGGGCTGGAAGTCTCTTCTGCGTGAGCGGGCAGTGGTGAAACGGCACTGGAAGCACCTTGCCTTTACCGCGCTTCTGGGCATCACCATATTCAATACGCTCATCTACGCAGCCGGACGCAGCACCACTGCGTTGAACATGTCACTCATAGCCATTACCTCGCCCCTGTTCATCATGCTGCTTGCGCGCATATTCCTCGGCGAAAAGGTTTCCAGAAGCCGTGCCGTGGGCGTTTCCGTGGTGGTGTGCGGCGTGGTGATGCTGGTGACACGGGGAGACTTCGCCCGCCTTGCAGGGCTGGAATTTTCCATAGGCGATGTATGGATGCTCTGCGCGGCCATGCTGTTCGGGGCGTATACCATTCTTGTGCGGCGCATGCCCGAGCGCATTGAGCAGGCCGCCTTTCTGCTTTTCACCTTCGGCGTGGGCGCGCTCATGCTGGTACCCGGTGTGGCGTGGGAGTGGGCGCAGGGACTGCGCTTCGAGTTCACGCCATCCCTTTTCGGCGTCATGCTTTATGTCGGGGTGGGGGCTTCGCTCATTTCCTTCTGGTGCTGGAACAAGGCTGTCGGCCTTATCGGTCCTTCGCAGGCGGGCATAGTCTATTACAGCCTGCCCCTGTTCAGCGGTGCCGAGGCGGTTATCCTGCTCGGCGAGCCGGTAAGCTGGGTACATTTTGTCAGCGGCATACTCATTCTCGGCGGCATACGCATGGCCACCCGCGGCTAGCTCCGCTGTGCCGGAGCCTTTTCGGTATGTGCGGAAGCTGCATACGGCAGAGCGTGGTCTGATTACATGGCTGTCTGCGCCCTTTGCGCGCGTGTCATGTCTGGTCGTCTGCTTGGCCTGTGTACCGGATACCCTGTTTGGTCAGCTTGCGCAGCCTGCGCAGTATGTAAATCAGGCCTTAGTAAATTCGGGTTGCGTGTAAAGTCGGGCAGCTTGACCGTGGCTGCCTGATAATTGTCTGATAACTGTCCCCTCCATGCCTTCCTTTCTTTGACAACCTATCGCCTTCTTTGTATATCCTATCAGGAATCATTTTTATCTGAGAGGACATGCATGAACGCATCAGAATTGTTCGTCCGGTGCCTTGAGGCAGAGGGCGTTACCCATATTTTCGGTATTCCCGGCGAAGAGAATCTTGCCTTTCTTGAGGCGCTCCGCACGTCATCCATAAAACTGGTGCTGACCCGCCACGAGCAGGCTGCCGGATTCATGGCGGCCACCTTCGGCAGGCTCACGGGCAAGCCGGGGGTGTGTCTTTCCACTCTGGGACCGGGGGCCACCAACTTTGTCACGGCTGCCTCGTATGCGCTTCTGGGCGGCATGCCCATGGTGCTCATCACGGGGCAGAAGCCCATAAAGAAAAGCAAGCAGGGCCGTTTTCAGATTCTGGACGTGGTGGGCGTGATGGAGCCTGTGACCAAGCTCGCACGGCAGGTGGTGAGCAGCAATGCCATTCCCGCACTGGTGCGCGATGCCTTTCGTGTGGCGCAGGAAGAAAAACCCGGTCCTGTGCATCTGGAACTGCCTGAGGACATAGCCGAAGAGGTTGTCTCCCTATCTCCCCTCACGGTTGCCGGACCGTATATTCCGCAGGCAGACAGGGCCGCGGTGGTCAAGGCCGTTGAGCTTATCCGCAAGGCCGAGCGCCCCTTGCTCACTATAGCGGCGGGGGCCAACCGGCACAGCGTGTGCGAGGCCGTGGAAGGCTTTGTGGATGTGACCGGCATTTATTTCTTCTCCACCCAGATGGGCAAGGGCGTGGTTGACCAGCGGCACCCGCAGTCGCTCGGGTCCGCCGCGCTTTCCGATCATGACTATCTGCACTGCGCCATAGCCCGCGCCGACCTCATCATCAACGTGGGCCATGATGTGGTGGAAAAGCCTCCCTTCTTCATGGAGCCGGACAACGGCAAAACCGTTATCCACATCAACTATTCTGCCGCGCAGGTGGATCAGGTCTATTTTCCGCAGCACGAGGTGGTGGGCGACATTGCCGAGAGTCTGTATTCGCTCACCGAGGCGCTGGGCGACTGCCGCAGGCCCAGCTATGAGTATTTCACCCGCATCAAGCAGGAAGTGGAGCGCAACGTATACGGCAACGGACAGGCTGCCGATACCTTTCCTCCCACACCGCAGCGCATAGTGCTGGACATGCGCGAGGCCATGCCCGACGATGGCGTGCTGTCGCTGGATAACGGCATGTACAAGATCTGGTTTGCGCGCAACTACAAGGCCTATCGCCCCAATTCGTTGCTGCTGGACAATGCGCTTGCCACAATGGGGGCAGGATTGCCTGCAGCCATAGCCGCCAAGCTGCTGCATCCAGAACAGACGGTGGTGGCGCTGTGCGGCGACGGCGGGTTCATGATGAACTCGCAGGAGCTTGAAACGGCGTTGCGCCTTAGGCTTGATCTGGTTGTTGTGGTGCTGCGCGACGATGGCTACGGCATGATCAAGTGGAAACAGGCAGGCATGGGCCTTGCCGTATACGGGCTGGATTTCGGCAACCCCGATTTCGTGGCTTATGCGAAAAGTTATGGAGCGCGCGGGCACCGCATCACCCGTAACGGTGAATTGGGCAAAGTGCTGCGCGCGTGTTTTTCCGAGGGCGGCGTGCATGTGATAGAGCTGCCCGTGGATTATTCTGAGAACGAACGGGTGTTGCTGCAGGAACTGCGCAGCAAGACCTGTCTATTGTAGGAGGTTGGGCATGTCCGGCGTATTGCAGGTATTCAATCCGTATGACCGTGGTCTTTTCACCACCTTGGAAGCTGTGGACGAGGCCGAAGCCTTTGCCGCGCTTGACCGGGCCTATGCGCTCTACAGGGACCGCTCGCGCCATATCCGGCCGCATGAGCGGATAGCCATATTGGAACGGGCTGCCGGACTCATGCGCGAACGCAGGGAAGAGCTGATCCACGAGGCCGTGATGGAAGGCGGCAAGCCATGGGCGGATTCCGTTGTGGAAGTGGACAGGGCCATCAACGGGTTTGCCGTGGCCGTGCAGGAGCTTGCAACGGGGCATGGCGAAGAGGTGCCCATGACCTCCACGCCTGCTGCGGCGGGAAGGCTTGCCATGACCATGCGCGAACCGCGCGGGGTGGTCATGGCCATCAGCGCCTTCAACCATCCAGTGAATCTTCTCGTGCATCAGGTGGTGCCTGCCTTTGCAGCCGGATGTCCCGCTCTGGTGAAACCCGCATCGGCCACGCCGGTTTCTTGCCGCAACGTGGTACGCCTTCTTCATGAAGCCGGTGTGCCGGAAGAGTGGGTGCAGTTCCTGCCCTGCAGCGGTGCGGTGGCGGAAAAACTGGTGGCGGATGAGCGCGTGGCCTTTCTTTCCTTCATCGGCTCTGCCCGTGTGGGCTGGATGCTCCGTTCACGCCTTGCGCCGGGAGCCACCTGCGCGCTTGAACACGGCGGGGCGGCTCCGGTGATTGTTGATGCCACGGCGGATCTGGATGCCCATGTGCCTGCCTTGGTCAAGGGCGGCTTCTACCATGCCGGGCAGGTGTGCGTTTCGGTGCAGCGCATTTATGCGCATGCCTCCATTGCCGGTGAGCTGGCCCGCAAAATGGCTACAGCGGCAGAGCGTCTGGTGGTGGGCAATCCGCTCGATCCGCGCACGGAAGTGGGGCCGCTCATCAACCCCGCAGAGGTGGAACGGGTGGAGGCATGGGTAAACGAGGCCCGTGAGGCCGGAGCGCAGGTGCTGTGCGGCGGTGAGCGTTTTTCTGATACCTGCTACAAGCCCACGGTGCTGTTCAATCCTTCGGACGATGTGCAGGTCTCGCAGCAGGAGGTTTTCGGCCCCGTGGTCTGCGTCTACAGCTACACGGACCGCGACGAGGCCATAGCCCGGGCCAATGCCTTGCCGTATGCGTTTCAGGCATCGGTTATTGCACAGGATATTGATGCCGCGCTCTATGCCGTGCGCAGGCTCGATGCCATGGCTGTGATGGTCAACGACCATACCGCTTTTCGTGTGGACTGGATGCCCTTCGGCGGATACCGCCGCTCCGGCATGGGTGTGGGCGGCATAGCCCATTCCATGCGTGAGATGAGCGTGGAAAAGCTGATGGTGATCAAGTCTCCGTCGTTGTAACGGAGAAGAGTCCGCGCGATCTGCTGATGGAATCTCTGGTTCTGCCGGATTATTTTTCGTAGCACGTATACAGCCGCAGGCAATTCTCTGTGTCACGCCGCCTTCAAGGTCGTGGTTGGAGCAGTTGCCTGCGGATTTTGTATTGGTGAGGGGAAAAGGACGATCTATTCCCCGATCAGGTCGTAGAAGTAGGAACGGTAGGCGAGATAGGCAGCATCGACGCGGGCAACGGCGGCCTGAAGAGGGGACGTGTCGGTGGTTCCTGCGGTACTGTGCGCTGTGGCTTCTTCCGTAGTGTGGTCTGTCTGGGCTGGCTCGTCGTTTTCGAGCATGTCGAGCACGTCGAGCAGATGCTCCAGCGCGGCGGCAAGCTCAAGGCTGGTGCTTCGTGCCACGGGGTTGTGCAGGCTGTTGGGGGCATCGCGAAAGTAGCTGATCATGGCCCACGCGCGCATGGTCATGCCGGAATCGAGCGAGCCAGCGTTAAGGCACTCATCCAGCAGGGTGCGCATGTCCTCGTCGTCGATGATCTCCGCAGCCTCGGTGAAGTGCTTTATGTCATACCAGTTCGGATCGGTCGGTGCTTCGCGGTCGCGCTCCTGCGCACTCTTCACGACACCGTAGACCAGAAAAAGCATGCTGAACACGAGCAGCAGTATTGTCAGATGCATGGCCTGCCTCCCATGCTGCAACTATTCGACAGTATTGTCTTAATGTCAACTCCGGCCTGTGTGTTGTGCCTGCCTGTACATGATCTTTGCCTATGCACGCGGGCTGTCCGCGCGGGTGGCTGACCGTTGAAATTGACGCGGCACGGTATGGCGGCTAGGTTGGTTCTCGTCTGTCTCGAAGTTAGTCCCGCAGTTAGTCCCGAAGTTAGTCGCGAAGTTTGTTCCGAAGTTGTTACCATCCGGCAGAGCATCGTTTCCCTGTATGAGGGAATGAAAGCTCTGCCTGTCAGGAGTTTCCCCATGACCTGTGCCACAGATTCCGCCACGGTGCGTTTCTGGCGTGATGATGCGCTTGATGCGGTTGAGGTGCGCTATTCGCACTTCGACGGTTATCGCTTTCCTGCGCATGTGCACGACACATGGTCGGTGGGACTGGTGGACGAAGGGCATAGCGTCTTCAGGCTCAGCGGCCGTTCGCAGTCTGTGCGCGGCGGGCAGATTGCCATTATTCCCCCCGGCATGGTGCACGACTGCAACCCCAGAGAGGGAGCATGGACCTACCGCATGTTCTATGTGCAGGATTCGCTTATGCGCTCCCTTGCCCGAGACCTGTCCGGCGGATGCCATGATGCGGCGGGAAGCGGCGGTGATGTGGCGGCTTTTGATTCGCTGGTCATAGACGATGACGAGGTTTTTGCCGCACTTTCCGGCTTTCAGCGGCTGATGGAGCAGGGGGCTGATGCGGCCGATACGGTTGATGCCCCTGATGCGCCTGATGTGCTGGATAAGCGATCTGCCATGACGGAGGCTTTCTCGTTGCTGCTGTCGCGGCATGGTTCCGTGCGGGATGAGCTGCCGCCTGCCGGTTCTGAACGTGCTGCCGTGCGCCGTATCCGTGAGTATCTTGCGGACAATCTGGCGGAAAAGGTCACGCTTGAACAGCTTGCAGCCGTCAGCGGCCTGAGTGCCTGCCATCTGCTGCGGGTGTTCCGCCATGAAACCGGCCTTACGCCGCACCAGTGGCAGACCCAGCTGCGGGTGAACCATGCAAAGCACCTGCTTGCAAACGGAGATCCCATAGCCGATGTGGCCTTTGCCGCAGGCTTTACCGATCAGAGCCATTTTACCCGCACATTCAGGACCGTCACCGGAGCGACTCCCCGCCTGTATCGCATGGCCGGCTAGCTGCCGGACGACTTCCGCATTCGTTGCCGTGGCCGTTTACGCTGCCGCAGCCGTCTCGTATCCGTCATACTATCTGGCATAGTATCCGTGATCGTATCTGGCAAGTATCTGGCATCGTATCCGGCGTCGTATCCGCTGTCGCATCCGTCGTATCGGGTGCAGTATCGGCTGTCGGACCCTTTGCCCTACCAGATCTCCAAGCATTGTCATCCCGACTCGGTCTTCCGGATTGTCATTCAGGTATTTTGCTGGTTCGCTACCAGTGGAATATGAGGGGCAGGTGCGGTCTGAAGTCGCGCGACATGCCCCGTGTTGCACCATCGAAATACAGTTCCAGCAGATGTCCGGCTCCGGATGTAATCTCCAGTGTTCCTTGCGATGCCACATGGCCTGCGGTGCGTGAAAGCGGGGCAGATGTTGCGGCTGTAACGCGCGCCATCGTCACTTCTTTCAAGCCGTGGGCGTGGTCGAGCGGTTCTCCGGTGGCGGAGTTGTCCCTGCGGGTAATGAAGTCGAGATAGACGTAGTTAGGCTCTTGCGTGCCGTTATCCGTGGCCACCTGCATGCCCAGCGGGGCGGGTAGGTAGGCGGGAAGGTACATGGCGTGCTCGGGCAGAGGGGCATTGTCGCGGGCGTTTTCCGGCAGTTCGGGACGAAATATCAGCCCGAAGGGTGAGCCGCCCTGCGGCAAGGCATCAAATCGCTCCTTCAAGCGGATGGGGCTGCCTTCCAGCGCTGCAAGCTCCTGCGTATCCGCTATCCACAGCAGTTCCAGCATGAAGTTATGGAAGAAGAAGCGTCGGTTGGCGGTTCCCTGTCCGGGGTGGACGTTGGAAGAACCTTCCTGCAGTCCGAACTGGACGAGGCAGTCTCCCTCCGGAGCCTTCGGGCTTGTGCATATGTATATGTGGTCAAGTTCCATGGTCGGTGTTCCGGTGTGTGTAATGCCGTTTGCGGCGTGTATGTCAGGTCGCCATTCAGGTGAGTCTACGTCCGGTTTGCCAGATAGGCATGACAGGCATGACAGGCCAGATAGACGTGGCGGCGTGACGGCGGGGCAGGCAATAGCCACATATCCAACGCATTCTATTATGCCGGTATAGCGTAACTTTTATTGCAATGTCTTTCGGGCTACTCCCTTGTCCGCAAGAAGTAAAGCCGCTGCGTATCGCAATATTGTACCATACCTTGCCCAGAGCATGGCGTAGGGTGCCTTCTTCAAACCACAGGAGGCATACTATGACCGTGAACAAGGATTCCAAGTGCGTATTCGTGATTGATGAGAACCTGCCCAAGGGGCTTGCAGCCAACACGGCTGCGGTGCTGGCAACGGCGGTGACCGTGAAGGTGGGTGGCATGGTGGGAACGGATGTGACAGATGGCGGCGGCTTCTGCCATCCCGCCATCACGCAGGTGCCCATTCCCATTCTCAAGGCCTCTGCAGACGAGCTGGCAACGCTGCACGCCGTGGCGCGGGCAGATGACGCTCTGCTTGTGGCGGGATTTTCAGACATTGCCCAGCGCTCGCGCAGCTATGATGAATATGCGACCAGCATGGCCGCGCTGGAACCGGAAGGCATGCGTTTTCTGGGCGTAGCCCTGTTCGGCAGGCGCAAGCGGGTGGCATCGCTTACCGGCATGTTCGGGCTCATGTGAGGGGAAGAGGAATACTCCCCGGCATAGCGGAACAGACTGTAACAACATATAGTTCTTGTCCTGATCGGCATTAGCGATTAGGCAAGAACTTCTTTCTCAATCACACCGCCTGCCGCGCCTGCGGCAGGATTCATTTTTCGGAAGGGTGCAGCATGGTTTCCCGTAATTCGCCTGCGTTCCTGCCCACTATGGCCCTGCTGGCCGCGGTGGGGCTGTGGTCCAGTTCCTTTGTGGGCATGAAGATCGCCCTGCGCGAGGTTGCCCCGCTCACCATCATCTGGATGCGCCTTGTCTGCGCCTCCATCGTGGTGTTGCCCATGCTGCGGCGGGGCATGGGGGCCAACCGCAAACCAGGTGACTGGAAATGGCTGCTTGTGGTGGCCCTGTTCCAGCCCTGCCTGTACTTCACCCTTGAAAGTTACGCCCTGCAATATACCTCCGCTTCCGAGGCGGGTACCATTTCCGCCACCATGCCGTTGATGGTGGCTGCTCTTGCCGCGCTGTTTCTGGGTGAAAAGGCTTCCGTGACCATGCTTGCGGGGCTGTTGCTCTCCTGCGGCGGGGTGGCATGGTTGACCCTTGCGGGAACCCCTTCGCCGGACGGCCCCAATCCCGCCCTTGGCAACGCGCTGGAATGCGGTGCCATGGTGGCTGCGGCGGGCTATACCCTTGCCCTGCGCAAGCTGGAAGGGCGATACGGCCCGTGGGCGCTCACAGGGTTGCAGAGCCTTGCGGGCTTTTTCTGGTTCCTTCCCGGTGCGCTTTTTTCCGGCTTTCCCGATTTCACGGATATTGCCGCCATCTGGCCCAGCATGCTGGCCGTGGTGTATATGGGCGTGTTTGTCTCGCTATGTGCTTTCTGGTGCTACAATTATGCGCTGGCATACCTTCCTGCGGGGCGGGCTTCTGCCTTTATTAACATGATTCCGGTGCTTTGCCTTATTCTGGGATGGGCTGTTCTTGATGAACGGCTGAATGCCCTGCAATACGCCGCCTGCGTGGTTGTGCTTGCCGGGGTGTGTCTCAGTCAGGAGCTTGCGCCTTGGAAAAGGGGCATGCAAAAGGCCTGATCGGCCTGAAAGCCGCAGGCAGCAATGTGTCGGCGGACTGGCAATATTTGTGACGGGATACAATAAAGATCAATGTGTCTTAGCTGCGGTATGTAAGGTTACACCCGTTCCGTAATCCATTGTCTTGCTTGTGATTGGGTGAATAATCGGGTATTCATTGAGTGATTAATGAATAAAATTCGTATCATACCGTAGTCGTTAATTTTGAGCTTCCCCCTAGGGGGAAGGACTTGTCCTGCCTTGCAAATCCCTGTAAGCGCACTCGAAGAGTATTGATGTTGCGCTCGCAAGGATGGATGTGGCATCCTTGTTTTGCTCTTCTGCCGTAGATGAAAACAGTGCCGCTTTATGCGTGCATTGCCCGGAGGAGCAAGCCGGGCGCAGGATAGCGAGACCGATAGACATGAAACCAGAACCATGCCGGATGTAGCCGAACAACTTTGTCGCCCGCAGTGTTCCGCAGGGAACATGCCTTCAGCCCGCACGGCGTTTTTGCCTGCGGGGTGCGCTTGCTCGCGGGACGACGAGTGGGTTTTGCCGCCGGTTGCCGGTTTTGGTTGTCTGATCCCTCCTTCCACACTGGCCGGATTGGCCAGCGTCGCTCCACCCTGATTCTGAAGGGTGCGACACCGGGTTAGTGCCGCTTTTCGTACCTAACCGTTCCCCATTGTCATTATCGACGGCCGCCAGCCTGTCTGGTTTTGTGCGGTTTGTGTATTCAACCGGATTACATCAGGGAAAAAGCATGAAAACAATCTCTCTGCAGAAGCCGGACTCCCAGTTCATACGGGAAGTCAGGGAGCGCAGCGGGCAGGAGCCGAGCCACTGTTATCAGTGCGGCAACTGTACCGCCGGTTGCCCCTACAACTTCGCATATGACATTCCGGTGAGCAGGATCATGCGTCTTCTGCAACTCGGAAGACGTGAGGAAGTACTGCAAAGCAAGTCGTTGTGGCTGTGTGCCACCTGTCAGTCCTGCACCACCCGTTGCCCCAACCAGATCGATGTTGCCCGCGTCATGGACGTGTTGCGCCACATGGCGCGTGAGGCCGGTTACGCCACCGAGCGTAATGTGAAGGCTTTCGGCGATGCGTTTCTGGAGTCCGTGGAAAAGCACGGCCGCGTGTACGAGGTGGGTATTCTTGCCAGCTATGTGCTGAAGACCGGACGGTTCTGGACCGATGTGGAGCTTGCTCCCGCCATGCTGCCCAAGGGCAAGCTCGGTCTGCGGCCCCACACCATTCAGGGGGCGGAGCATATCGCCCGCATCTTCCGTCGTTACCGCGGCGAACCTGAACCCGCTGAGAAAAACGGAGGCGAGAAGAAATGAGCCAGCGCATAGGCTACTATCCCGGTTGTTCCGGTTCCGGAACGTCCGTTGAATACGATGCTTCCACCCGCGCGGTATGTGATCGCCTCGGCCTGAGCCTGCAGGATGTTCCGGACTGGAGCTGCTGCGGTTCCACCCCCGCCCATACCGTGGACCACGTGCTTTCTGCGGCGCTTTCTGCCCGCAACCTTGAGCTGGCCGCACAGGCCGGTCTTGACACCGTTACCACTCCCTGTCCCAGCTGCCTCGCCAACCTGCGCGTTGCCGGACACAAGATGGAGAAGGAAGGCTTCCGCAAGCAGGTGAAGAACCTGCTGGATACCGAGTGCGAATCCCTTGCTGAAGTGAAGTCCACCCTGCAGGTGCTGCTGGAAGACGTGGGCCCCGAAGCCGTGCAGGCCAAGGTTGTGCGTCCGCTCTCCAAGCTGCGCGTTGTCTGCTACTACGGCTGCATCATGAACCGCCCGCCGGAAGTCATGCAGTTTGACGATCCTGAGCACCCCATGGCCATGGATACGCTCATGGAAGCCTGCGGAGCAGAGGTGCTTCCCTTCCCCCTCAAGGTGGAATGCTGCGGCGCTGCCGCAGGCATGCCCCGCAAGGACATTGTGACCGAGCTTTCCGGCAGACTGCTGGATGTTGCCGCAGGCATGGGCGCGGACGCCATTGTCACCGCCTGCCCCCTCTGCCAGATGAACCTTGACCTGCGTCAGGGACAGGTGAACTCGGCGCGTGGCAGCAAGCACGCCATTCCGGTGTTCTATTTCACGCAACTTATGGGACTCGCCATGGGCCTTTCTGCCTCCGAGATGGGCATAGCCAAGCTGGCCGTGAACCCCAAGCCCTGCCTTGAACAGGCAGGCGTGCTCTAGCAAGGAGATGAAATCATGCGCATAGGCGTTTTCGTCTGCCACTGCGGGAGCAACATCGCCGCCACCGTGGACTGTCCCAGCGTGGCACAGGCGGCCAAAATGTTCCCCGACGTGGTTTTCGCCACCGATACCATGTACGCCTGTTCGGAACCCGGACAGGATGCCATCATACAGGCCATCAAGGAACACAGGCTGGACGGCGTTGTCGTTGCTTCCTGTTCCCCCCGCATGCATGAGCCCACCTTCCGCCGGGCTCTTGAGCGTGCCGGTCTGAACCGCTACATGCTGGAAATGGCCAACATCCGTGAACATGTTTCGTGGATCGGCAAGAACAAGGAGCTCAACACGGTCAAGGCCGCCGATCTGGTGCGCATTGCCGCTGCCAAGCTGCAGCTGAACAACCCACTCTTTGCCAACAAGTTCGATGTGACCAAGCGCGTGCTGGTTATCGGCGGCGGTGTTGCGGGCATTCAGGCTGCGCTGGACTGTGCGGATGCGGGCATTCAGGTCATCATGGTGGAGCGAGAAACCACCATCGGCGGCAAGATGGCCAAGCTGGACAAGACCTTCCCCACCGTGGACTGTTCTTCCTGCATTCTCGGTCCCAAGATGGTGGACGTGGCCCAGCATCCCAACATCACGCTGTATGCAGCGTCCGAGGTTGAGGAAATCAGCGGTTACGTCGGCAACTTCGACGTGAAAGTGCGCCGCCGTGCCACCTACGTGAACTGGGATGCCTGCACCGGCTGCGGTCTGTGCATGGAAAAGTGTCCCAGCAAGAAGAGCCATGACGCCTTCAACGAAGGTGTGGCCACCACCACGGCCATCGGCATTCCTTTCCCGCAGGCCATTCCCAAGAAGGCTGCCATCAAGCCCGAATTCTGCCTCAAGCTGCAGAAGGGCAAGTGCGGCGTGTGTGCCAAGGTGTGTCCCACCAAGTGCATCGACTTTGAACAGCAGGATACGATTGTCTCCGAAAAGGTGGGCGCCATTGTCGCCGCCACCGGATACGATCTCTTCGACTGGACCGTTTACGGCCAGTACGGCGGCGGTCGCTATCCCGACGTGGTTACCTCGCTGCAGTACGAACGCATGATGAACGCTTCCGGTCCCACCGCAGGCCACATCAAGCGCCCGTCTGACGGAAAGGAACCCAAGCGCGTGGTCTTCATCCAGTGCGTGGGCTCCCGCGACAAGTCGGTGGACCGTCCCTACTGTTCCGGTTTCTGCTGCATGTATACCGCCAAGCAGGCCGTGCTGACTAAGGACCACATTCCGGATTCCGATTCCTACGTGTTCTACATGGACATCCGTTCCCCCGGTAAAGGCTACGACGAGTTCACCCGCCGTGCGCAGGAACAGTATGGCGTGCAGTACGTGCGCGGCCGTGTTTCCATGATCTACCCCAAGGGCGACACGCTCGTGGTTCGCGGTGCGGATACCCTCGCCGGAACACAGGTGGAAGTGGAAGCCGATCTCGTGGTGCTTGCCGTGGGTATAGAATCCTCCAAGGGCGCTCCGCACCTCGCGGAAAAGCTGCGTATTTCCTACGACCATTACGGTTTCTTCATGGAAGCGCACCCCAAGCTCAAGCCCGTGGAAACCAACACCGCCGGTGTGTACCTCGCCGGTTGCTGTCAGGGCCCCAAGGACATTCCCACCTCCGTCGGGCAGGGCAGTGCGACTGCGGCCAAGGTGCTTACCCTGTTCGCCAAGGACAAGCTGGAAAGCGACCCGCAGGTTTCCCGCGTGAACCAGAACCGTTGCGTGGGCTGCCTCAAGTGCACCATGACCTGCCCCTTCGGCGCGGTGAAGGACGTGAAGGACCGCGCAGGCAACACCAAGGCAGAAGTTGTGGAAACCGTCTGTCAGGGCTGCGGTATCTGTACCGTTACCTGCCCGCATGGTGCCATCCAGCTGCAGCACTTTACCGATAACCAGATTCTTGCGGAGGTGAATGCCTTATGTCAGCCCGAAATGGAGTTTTAAGCGATACGCGCGAACTGCGCGTGGTCGGCTTCCTCTGCAACTGGTGCTCGTACGGCGGTGCGGATACGGCAGGCGTGGCGCGCTTTGAGCAGCCTACCGACCTGCGCATCATCCGCGTTCCCTGCTCGGGTCGTATCGACCCGCTGTTCATCATGCGCGCGCTGGTCAGCGGTGCGGACGGCGTGCTGGTTTCCGGCTGCCACCCCCGCGACTGCCACTACGCAGAAGGCAACTACTATGCCCGCCGCCGGCTCGAACTGCTCAAGCAGTTCCTGCCCATTACGGGCATTGATCCGCAACGCTTTGAATATACGTGGGTTTCCGCCTCTGAAGGCGCTCGCTGGCAGGACGTGGTGACCAAGTTCACCAACCGTATCCACGAGCTTGGCCCCGCGCCGCGCATGCAGGGCGGCAGCGGATATGACGAACTCTGCCTCAAGCAGATAGAGGAAGGCGTGAAACAGGGGCCCTCCTGCCCCTGCCACAAGGAGAGGGCGTTATGAGTACGCTTGAGCAACTGAAAGACCAGATCCGCAAGGCCCTGCCGGACCTTGACGTGGTCATAGGCTGGGAGCAGGGCTACGACGCCATGCACGCCACGCCGCTGTATATCCGCAAGGAAGAGGACATTGACCGCCTCATCTGGAGCCCGCTGTGCGTGCACAGCCTCGGCACCTACCTTACCGGTCTGACCCGGACTCCGGGCGCCGGCAAGATCGGTCTTGTGGTCAAGGGCTGCGATTCCCGCGCCATTGTCCAGCTTACGCAGGAACGCATGATCCCGCGCGAGAACATTGTTCTGTTCGGCGTGGGTTGCACCGGCTGTCTGAGCCATGCCCGCCTTGAATACAAGGTGGAGCAGGGCGGTCACTACGTGGAAGACATGCACTCCATCACCTTCAAGGGTGACAAGGTGGAAGTGGCCGTGAACGGCGATGTGGAGACCTTCGACTTCGACACCGTGTGTCTTGAGAAGTGTCTCACCTGCCGCTTCCCCAACGCCATTGCCACCGAGCACTTTGCCGGTGAAGAGGTGCCCGTGGCGCCCAAGTGCGACAAGGCTCCTTCTCTGGAAGCCTTTGAAAAGCTCTCGCTGGATGAGCGTTTCACCTTCTGGCAGGACCAGATGCGCCGCTGCGTGCGTTGTTACGCCTGCCGCAACACCTGCCCCATGTGCGTATGCCGCGACCACTGCATCTCCACCTCGCGTAACCCGCACTGGGTATCGCAGGAGACCAGCTCGGCAGAGAACTTCATGTTCCAGATGATCCACACCATGCACCTTGCAGGCCGCTGCATCGAATGCGGCGAATGCCAGCGTGCATGTCCGGTCGATCTGCCCATCATGCTGTTCCGCCGCACCATGGTGCACGCGGTGAAGAATACCTTCGACTACGTCAGCGGTGCGGACCCCGAAGCCACGCCGCCCCTGCTCACCTTCAAGGTGGAAGAAGACAACATCAAGGAGAGGGGCTGGTAATGGAAGCGAAATTCATCAGCCAAGACGATACCACGCTCTGGCTTGACGAGCTGGCCGAGCGCCATGTTGTGCTGGCCCCCATGTGGGACAACACGGTGGTTACCTTCCGTCCGCATGTGAAGGGCCGTACCCCCGTTCTGGATCGTATGCCCGTTCTTCCGCCCAAGGAAGGCGTGTTCCCCCAGAACGAAGTGCTGCTCAAGTACAAGCATGACAAGGACCCCGAAAACCTTGACCGCACCCGTGTGCAGGTGAAGGAAACCCTGCCGCAGGAAACTGCGGTGGTTGTGGGTGCCCGCCCCTGCGGCACGCGCGGCATGCTGGTTTTCGACCGCGTGTACAACTGTGAGAAGATCCGCGATCCGTACTACGTGTCGCGCCGCGAGAACACCCTGTTTGTGACCGTGGCCTGCACCCGTATCGAATCCACCTGCTTCTGCCATGACGTGGGCAGCCATCCGGCCGATACGGAAGGCTCCGACGTGCTGCTGGTGCCCGTGAAGGGCGGCTATGTGGCCGAAGCTGTGACCGCGCGCGGCGAAGAACTGCTCAAGGCATCCTTCTTCAAGAGTGCCGCGGAAAAGGCGCAGGAAGCAGAAGGCGTGAAGCAGGCCAACCGTGCAAAGCTGCCCGAGCCGCATGATTATGTAGGCTGCGGCGAAAAGCTCATGGCCCGTTTTGACGATATGGAATTCTGGACCGAACAGTCCGCCAAGTGTATCAGCTGCGGCGCATGCACCTACCTGTGCCCCACCTGTTACTGCTTCAACATCACGGACGATTCGGTCGGTCTTTCCGGCAAGCGTCTGCGCACGTGGGACAACTGCATGTCCTTCCAGTTCACGCTGGAAGGCAGCGGCCACAACCCGCGTCCCACCAAGGCACACCGTCTGCGTAACCGCGTGAACCACAAGTTCGCCTACTATCCGGAGCTGCACGGCGTTATCGCCTGCTGCGGCTGCGGCCGGTGCATCAAGAGCTGTCCCGCTTCCGTGGACATTCGCGCCATCGTGAAGGCGGCACAGAACCATACTCCCAAGCAAGAAGAGGGCAGCGATGAGCGCTAACAATCCCATCCTTCCCGATATGGCGACCATCATCGAAGTGGTGGACGAAACGCCTAATATCCGTACCTTCCGCGTCCGTTTCAACGATGAAAAGGTAATGCAGGACTTCTCGTTCATGCCCGGTCAGGTGGGGCAGCTTTCCGCCTTCGGGTTCGGTGAATCCACCTTTGTTATCAACTCTTCCCCCACCCGTATGGACTATCTGCAGTTCAGCGTCATGAAGGTGGGGGAGGTGACCAGCCGCCTGCACACCCTGAAGGAAGGCGATTCCCTCGGCGTGCGCGCTCCCCTTGGCAACTGGTTCCCCGTGGACGAGATGAAGGGCAAGGACATCGTCTTTGTGGCAGGCGGCATCGGCATGGCGCCGCTGCGTACCCTGCTGGTCTACCTGCTGGACAACCGCAAGGATTACGGCAAGATCACTCTGCTGTACGGTGCACGTTCGCCCCGCGACATGGCCTACCAGGAAGACGTGCGCGAATGGCGCGGCCGTGACGATCTTGACGTGGTGCTCACCGTGGACTCCGCAGCCGAAGGCTGGGGCGATGCTCCCGAAGAGCGCGTGGGCCTTATCCCCCACGTGCTGACGGACATCAATCCTTCGCCCGAGAACACCTTTGCGGTTACCTGCGGCCCGCCCATCATGATCAAGTTCACCCTGCAGGCCCTGAAGAAGCTGGGCTTTGCCGATGAGCAGATCATCACCACGCTGGAAAAGCGCATGAAGTGCGGCGTAGGCCTGTGCGGCCGCTGCAACATAGGCACCAAGTACGTGTGTGTGGATGGCCCCGTATTCAAGTACTCTGAACTGAAAGACCTGCCCGACGAACTGTAGGGCGAGGAGGCATTATGGCCGGAATATTCAAGGCTGGCGATATCATCCGTGCGGCAGAGGAAATCGAAACGCGCGGTGAGGCGTTCTATCAGCGGCTTGTTGATGCCATCGGATTCGACGGCGATTCTTCCACCCGCGAGGTGTTTGAATACCTGCGCGACGAGGAAGCAAAGCACCGCGAAGTGTTCCGGGCCATGGGGGAGCGCCTTGCTCCCGTGACTCTGCCTGCATGGGCGACCGAAGACGAGTATGTGGCCTACATGAGCGCCATGCTCGACAACCACGCCCTGTTCAGGGATGGCGAAACCGCCGGAGCCGGTCTGGTCCGCGAAGAAGCCATCCGCATGGCCATGCAGTTCGAGAAGGACACCATGTTCTTCTTCCGCGAAATGCGTGAGCTGGTGCCGAATTCCGAAAAGGCGGCGGTTGACCGCTGTGTTGACGAAGAACGCACGCACCTGATCAGGCTGGTGGCCCTGCTGGCCTAAATGCCTTTGGCGCACGTGGTGCGACAGAAAAAAGATAAAGCCCGGAACCGTATGGTTCCGGGCTTTTTGCGTGGGGCTGGCGGCAGGCTAGTCTTTCAGCGCTTCAAAGCCCGCTGCGGTCATGGTGGGCGAAAATTCCGTAATCTCGTAGGTGGCAGCCTGTTCGCGGTGGAAGGGGTCTTCCGCAAGGTGCGCACGCAGGGTTTCCAGATCACAGCCTCTGGCCATGATCACGCCGCCTGTTCTGGGTACCTTTCTGCCTGAAGCGATGAATATTCCGGCTTCGTATTTGGCGTGCAGAAACTGCACGTGTTCCTCCAGCAGGTTGTCTATCTTCTCAAGCGGGGCCGTGTAGTTAAGTGATACTATATACATGTCGTTTACCTCGTGTCTGTGCTATACGCTTTTGGGAAGGGAAGGCAAGACGTCGCAGGCGTTCATGGCATGGTCTGCTGCGCACGTTTGGCGGATACGCGAATTATCATTTTTCACAGTTGGTGTATTGTTGCAGAATATATTACAATCCGAACATTCCTTATAACAGGCTCGGGTTTGGGTCCGAACACACCAGAGGTCGTTGTGGAAATAACCTACCGCTTTACGCTGGATACGGGGCAGACCGAGCTCTTTGGCCTGCGCTTTACGTCCGATACGCTGGAAGCGGACTGGCCTTTGCCTCCGGAGCTGCCCGACTGGACACGTCTCTCGTATTTCACATGCAGTCACTGTCCCTTTGATGTGGAAACAACGGAGTTCTGCCCGCTTGCGGCGCGCCTTGTGGATGTGATCGACAAGCTTGGGCATCTCATTTCCTACACCCCTTTGCTGGTGGAGGTGGAGACGCCGGAGCGTACCATCAATCAGCGCACAACGGCTCAGCGGGGGGTGAGTTCGCTGCTCGGGCTCATCATTCCCACATCGGGCTGCCCCTATACCGCGTTTTTCAAGCCCATGGCCCGGTTCCACCTGCCGTTTGCATCGTCCGACGAGACTTTTTACCGGGCCGCATCCATGTTCATGCTGGCGCAGTATTTCATGCATGATACGCCGGAGCGCGTGGACCTGCACATGATGGGACTGTCGCGTATCTATGCTGATATGGAGATAGTGAACCTGCAGCTGGTGCAGCGGCTCAAGGCGGCAACACAGGCGGATTCATCCGTCAATGCGGTGATCATTCTCGACCTGTTCGCCAAATCGATGCCCTTTGTGCTGGAGGACAGGCTTGAGGACTTCCGGCATCTGTTTCTGCCGTTTATCAATTTGAAGACGTAGAGGACCCGCTACAGCCCTTTACTGCCTGTAGCGGGCAGCACGCAAAAAAAGCCCGCCGGATTGTTCCGGCGGGCTTTGCATTCATGGGTACTTACTGCAGGCCGGCTACATGGCGTCGCTTGCATCCAGTTCGTTGATCTGCTTGTTGATGGCTTCCTGCAGTTCCTGGGGCAGGCCTTCCATCTCCACGTTCAGGAAGCCGCGCACGATGGTGGCGGTTGCTTCGTCTTCATCAAGGCCGCGGGCCATGAGATATTCGATTTCTTCCTGTGCGATCTTGCCCACTGCGGCTTCGTGCGAGAGTTCCACGCCGTCGATGGTGGCATCCAGTTCAGGAATGGCATGGATGCGGCCGCCGCCGAGGATGAGGCCCTTGCATTCCAGGTGGCCGCGTGCGGGTACGCTGCTTGCGCCGATGAAACCACGGTTGATGATGGTTCCGCCGGTGGTCAGCGTGCGGGCGATGATTTCTGCGCGGGTGTTGGGCGCATTCAGCTCGATGCGGTTGCCGCAGTCCACGTAGGAGCCTTCCGGTGCCACGATAACGGAGTTGAAACGGGCAACGGCACCGGCGCCGTTCAGCGCGATGGAAGGATACATCTGCAGGTCCTTGACCGGCTTGAGCAGCACGTAGTTGCTCAGGAACACGGCGTCTTCTTCCAGCACACCGGCAGAGCGCGGACGCACGGCAGTGTCATCACCCCAGTTGTGAATCATGGTGAAGGTGAGCTTGCCGCCCTTTTTCACGTAGAATTCGGATATGCCCATGTGGGCGCTTTCCTTGGCACCGTGGGCGGTGGCACAGCCGGTGATGATGTGCATTTCTGCACCTTCTTCAACCACCACAACGTTATGCACGTTCTGGGCGAGGCCGGAATCCTTGATGAACAGGCAGGACTGCACGGGATCTTTTACCTTCACACCGGCCTTGGCGCGGATGAAGTAGCCGCCGTGCAGATTCTCATAGGCAGCTCTGGTGAATTCGTCCTTGTCCTTGTCCACCAGCTTCCACCAGTATTCGGGCAGGCCGTCGAACTTTTCCAGTGCGGCCTTGATGTCCATGATCTCAAGGCCTTCCTGCTTGGTCTTGCAGTGCACGCCCGAGTGGTTCATGTGCATGAAGGAACCGGCGCGGTCCTGACGGTCCACGTCTATGCCCGCGTAAAGCAGGCGTTCCTTGTCTTCGGGCGACAGGGAGGAAAGATCTTCGATGGGAGCGGCGGAACCGCCGTCAATTCTGTATTTCTTAAGGTCTATTTTCTGCATGTTAGTATGCCTCACGGAAGTCGGCGAGGTCGATCGTTTCCCCGGATTCGGCGCTCAGGCAGCGCAGGCATTCCTTGTAGCCGTGGCGGGAGATGTGGTCGAGAATGTCGCGGGGACGGGCTTCGCAGCACAGCTTGCCGTTATACATGACCTGACCGCGGTCGGCGTTCACGTATTCGAGAATGTAGCCGGTGTGGGTGATGATGAGGCCGGCGGTCTTGCAGGACTGCTTGGCCTTTTTCATGGTGCACGATGCGGGCTGCATGCCGTCCAGCAGTTCGCGCGCGGTCTTGCCGATCAGCGACATGTTTTCAAGGTCAACGCCGGATTCGGGCTCGTCGAAGAGCACAAGGTCGGGGCGCTGGGCCATGAGCTGCAGCAGTTCGGAACGCTTTATTTCGCCGCCGGAGAAACCGGCGTTGATGTCACGGCCGAGGAAGCGGGTGAAGTTGACCTTCTTTGCCAGCGCGGGAACATCCACATCGCGGCCCTGACCGCACATCTTCACGAGGTCTGCAGTCTTGAGGCCGTGAATGGTGGGGGGGCGCTGGAAGGACATGCCGATACCGAGACGGGCGCGTTCGTACATGGGCGCATGGGTGATGTCCACGCCCTTGAAGAGAATCTGGCCCTCGGTCACGGTGTAGTTACCAAAGCCCATGAGGCTCATGAGCAATGTGGTCTTGCCGGACCCGTTGGGGCCGAACAGAATAAACGTTTCACCTTCGGAGATCGTCAGATCGATGCCCTTGAGCACCTCCACGTCCCCGATGTTCACGTGTAGATTCTTTATTTCAAGCATGAGAAGTCCCCGTCTTACGGTATGGAATTACAGGCGCCTTTGCGTCTGGACGCACCGTTATGCGGCATGAATCCGGCTAAGTCAATGCAGGCACCGCGAGGTGACCGGATTTCCGGAAACGGGCGGATGAATCAGCCGTCATCGCGCCCTGAAGAAGGTGGAACCACGGGATGATGCGGTCTGGTGATGACAGCCCTGTGCGGTGGAGTACCCTCTGGAATGCGGCAGTAGTAGCAACGGCCTTTTTGCCGGAATACCGGCAGGAGCAGTATGCCCGCCATGAATCCGCCTGCGTGCGCCCACCATGCTATGCTTGCGCCGCCGCCCGGTTGCACCATGGAGCCGAGGCCGGAAAGCACCTGCATGGCGAACCATATGCCCAGATACACCACCGCAGGCAGGTCGAAGAACAGCGGAATGATGATTATGGGGATAAGGGTTACGACCTTGGCGTGGGGGTAGAGCAGAAAGTAAGCCCCCATGACGCCTGCAATGGCACCGGACGCGCCGACAATGGGCATTGTGGCGGCGGCGTCCGAGAGCATATGCGTGAGCACGGCCGCAAGGCCGCAGCACAGATAGAAGAGCATGAAGCGCACAGGCCCCATGACATCTTCTATGTTGTCGCCGAATATCCACAGCGTCCACATGTTCAGCAGCAGATGCATCCACCCGCCATGCATGAACTGGTGGGTGATGAGGGCGAACTGGCCGTAGGCGGGATAGCCTACCTGTGTTGCCCAGTCCGGAAAGGCGAAGCGCGCCGGAACCACCCCGTAGGTATGCAGCATGGTGAAGAGTTCGCCGCCGGAAAGACTCTGCTGATACAGGAATACCAGCACGTTGAGCACGATGATGGTATACACCGCGTAGGGCGTGTGCACTCTGGGTATGCTGTCTCGAATGGGAAACATGCGCGCCTCTGTCCTGTCCGGAACGGGGATTATCCCTGAAAGATCGTGGTAAGACGATCCTGCAGGGCCTTGCGTTTGTCTTCGCGTCGCCGCGTCAGTGATTCCAGAAGCTTGTCCGCATTGGCGGACAGTGCTTCGCGTGTGCCGCTGTTGTCCACCACGATGTCGCAGGCACCCATCTTATCCTTTTCCGACCACTGCCATGATTCCATCACGGCCAGCATGTCATCATTCCAGTTGCGGTGCTCGGCAAGACGGGCCGCCCGTATTTCGCGCGGGCAGTTTACGCCCACAAGCAGGTCGGCATCTTCCTGCCAGCCTGCTTCCAGAATGAGCGGAACCTCGGCGGCAGCCACGGGCTTGTCCGCGTGGGTTTTCCAGAATGCCAGCAGGTCGTGGCGGACTATGGGATGGATGCAGGCTTCCACTTCTCTGCGGATGGACACTGATTCGCACATGCCTTCAAAGAGGGCGCTTCTGTCCACGGGGCCGTCAACCGGGGCGAATCTGTCGCCGTAGCGCCCGCGCAGGAAATGCCAGCCGTCGCCGCCCATGGCGTAGAGGCTGTGCACTATGCCGTCGGCAGTCCAGACGGGTATGCCGCGTTCCTCAAGTGTGCTCAGCAGGGCAGATTTACCGCACCCGGGCATGCCGGTGAGCACCACGCGCTGGGTGCGGGCGGAAAGCGCCGTTGCCAGCTGCATGAAGTCGTCCGGCGGGGGGCAGGTGAACTGCATTTCTTCGCCGGTGACCGGATGAGTGAACGCAATCTTCCATGCATGCAGCATCTGGCGGGCTGCCAGCGGAGCGAAGGGAGAGCTTTCGGAAACCCCGCCGCCATAGGTGGAGTCGCCCCACAGGGGATGCCCTATATGGCTCATGTGCACACGGATCTGGTGTGTTCTTCCCGTGTGGATGCGCACAGCCACCAGCGCGTAGTTGGCTGCGCTGTCCGCATGCAGCACGCGGTAGTCGGAATGGGCAGGGCGGCCGCCCTGTTCCGGCTTCACCGGAGCCATCTTTACCTTGATGGAGGGGTGGCGGCCGATGGGTACCTCTATGGTATCGGTTTCGTGCTCCGGAACGCCCATGGTGAGGGCAAGGTATTCCTTGTGCATGGTGCGCAGGGCAAATGCCTCGGAAAGCGCAAGCCTTGCGGTCTCGGTAAGCGCAATCACGATGATGCCGGAGGTATCCTTGTCCAGCCTGTGCACTATGCCGGGGCGGAAGCCTTCCATGGATGCGAGTTCCGGAAAATGGTGGAGCACACGGTGCACCAGCGTTCCCGTGGGGCAGCTGGGGCAGGGGTGTACGGTCAACCCGGGCTGCTTGTTGAGCACCACAAGGTGCTGGTCTTTGTACAGCACCGTGATGGGGGCATCTTCGGGTACCAGCGACGAAGTATCGAAATCTATGTCCACCTCGATCTGCATACCCGTGCTGACCCTGGTGTTAGGCTTGGTGCAGCGGCCTTTGTTTACAAGGACGTTGCCTTCTTTGATGGCCTTCTTGATGCGCTCGCGGCTTATGGAGTGCTCCGTCAGCGCGTCAGAGAGGTACTGGTCAAGGCGGGTGCCGTGCGCATCGCGTGAAACGGTAAGTGTAATGGTGTTTCCGTTTTCAGGATCATCAATATAATTAGTCATTTTGAAAAATTTTTCCTTGCGCTTGACCATCGTGACTGGTTCGGGCTAAATACTCAAAGTTTTGGGCGGCCAAAAGGGCCGTTTTTTTTCAAGCTCTCTTCAAGGAGGCCAGAGTGGCTGTTTACGTGGTTGACCATCCGTTGGTCAAACATAAACTCGGGCGTCTGCGTGAAGTCGACGTCACTGTGTCTGAGTTCCGCGCCCTGTCTAATGAAATCTGCCGTCTTCTCACTTATGAGGCAACCAAAAGCCTCGCAACCGAGAAGAAGACCATACAGGGTTGGGCAGGACCTGTCACTGTTGACCAGATCAAGGGTAAGAAGGCTACCGTTGTCCCGATTCTGCGCGCCGGTCTCGGCATGCTGGATGGTCTGCTGGACATGATTCCCGGTGCCAAGGTCAGCGTTGTGGGCATGTTCCGCAACGAAGAGACCCTCGAACCTGTTGAGTATTACGTAAAGCTCGCCAAGAACATCGACGAGCGTACCGCCATCATTATTGACCCCATGCTCGCCACCGGCGGCACGCTGGTCGCTACCATCGATCTGCTGAAGAAGGCAGGCTGCAAGCACATTGTGGGCCTGTTCCTCGTGGCGGCACCCGAAGGTATCGAACGTGTCACCAAGGCGCACCCCGACGTGGATATTTATACCGCATCCGTTGACGAGCGGCTGAACGAACATGGGTATATTCTTCCCGGCCTGGGCGATGCAGGCGACAAGATTTTCGGGACCAAGTAAGGTTTCGAACCGTTTTCGAACGGACAGGGCATTTGCCTTTGGTTTTTTTGCCTCCGTTTTTCGGAGGCAATAACCAAGGGGCGGATGCTCTTTTTTTGGGCTCGCTGCTGCCGGTTTGCCACCTGCGGCGGCGGGGTTCCGCCCCTTCCCGGGTGTCCGGCTGCCGAGGCAGCAGGTGGGCAGGGCAGCGGATGCATGTGTTAACGAGCATTGAAGAGGGGCTCGTTCTGTCTGGAGCACCGGCCTTTGGTTTCCCGTGAGGGAGTAAGCCGACCGCGATAGGGGGGCGGAAGGCGTAGGGATAATTTGTAACCGTTATTTGAGGAGGGCATGGTGTCCATATCCAACACCGAGTATTCCTTCAGACTGAAAGACAGTCTTGTAGGTGCACAGATGTTGTTTGTCGCGTTCGGCGCACTGGTACTCGTACCGCTGCTGACCGGGCTGAACCCCAACGTGGCACTGTTTACCGCAGGTGCCGGGACCCTGCTGTTCCAGCTGGTGACCAAGCGTAGCGTTCCCGTATTTCTGGCTTCTTCGTTCGCATTTATTGCGCCCATTATTCACGGTGTGCAGACCTGGGGCATTCCCGGCACCATGTGCGGTCTTGCCGCCGCCGGTCTGCTTTACGCGCTGCTCGCACTGCTCATCAAGCTGCAGGGACCGCAGATTCTCGAACGCGTTTTGCCCTCCATCGTGACCGGCCCGGTCATCATGGTCATCGGCCTCATTCTTGCCCCTGTTGCCGTGTTCATGGCACTGGGAAAAACTGGCGACGGTTCCATCCAGCTGATTCCGCAGGGACCGGCCATGTTCATTTCCATGATTTCTCTGGGCACCACCATCTTTGCTTCCCTGATGGGACGCGGCATCGTAAAGCTCATTCCCATTCTGCTGGGTATCGCGGTCGGCTATGTCACCTCGATTCTGTTCGGGTATGTTGATTTTTCGCCCGTTCTGAACGCCCCGTGGATTGCCGTTCCCGCCTTTACCTTCCCCGAGTGGAACCTTGAGGCCATTCTCTTCATCGTTCCCGTGGCCATTGCTCCCGCCATCGAACATGTGGGCGACGTTCTTGCCATAGGCTCCGTTACCAACAAGAACTATCTGGACAAGCCCGGCGTGCACCGCACCCTGCTTGGCGATGGTCTTGCCACCTCGTTTGCCTCCATGCTTGGCGGACCGCCCAACACCACCTACTCTGAAGTAACCGGTGCTGTGGCACTGACCAAGGCCTTCAACCCCGGCATCATGACCTGGGCTGCCATAACCGCCATGGCACTTGCCTTTGTGGGCAAACTGGGTGCTCTGCTGCAGACCATTCCCGTGCCTGTCATGGGCGGCATCATGATTCTGCTCTTCGGCGCCATTGTGGTTGTGGGCATGAACTCTCTGGTTCGTGCCGGCAAGGACCTGATGGACCCCCGCAACATGGCCATTGTCGCCATTATTCTGGTGTTCGGCATCGGCGGCATGGCCTTCCATGCCGGTGAGTTCACCATCAAGGGTATCGGCCTTGCCGGTATCATAGGCGTGGTGCTGAACCTTGTTCTGCCCAAGAGCAAGCCGCATAAGCAGTAGCCCCCGCCGCTCTTTCGTATCCAAAGGCTCCTGACGTATAGTCAGGGGCCTTTTTTGTCAGGATTCGTTGTCTGGCGCGCCGGCAAGAGGACAAAGAAAAGCCCCGGTGGCAACCAGATGGTCGGCACCGGGGCTTTGTTGTCGGAATGGCGTATTACGCGGTGCGCACGTGGCGCATGATCTCTTCGAACACGCCGTCGATATCGAGAGACGTGGTATCCACGATAACGGCATCGTCGGCAGGGCGGAGGGGAGCAATAGCCCTGTTGCGGTCCTGCTCGTCGCGCTGGCGTATCTGTTCGGTCAGTGCTTCAAGGTCGGGAGAATCTCCCATGGAAACGAGCTGGTCAAAGCGTCTGCGGGCGCGTTCCTGCGGGGTGGCATCAAGAAAGATCTTGCAGCGGGCTTCGGGGAAGACCACCGTACCCATGTCGCGACCTTCCGCCACCAGCGGGGTGGCCTCGCCCATTGCCTGCTGCGCCTTTTTCAGCGCGTCGCGCACGGCGGGCAGCTTTGCCACGATGGAGGCGAGCATGCCCACCTCTTCCGTGCGGATTTCATTCCCCACGGGAACGCCGTTAACGGCGAGCACGGTGGCTGCGCCGCTGCCGGAAAGCGAAAAAGTGCACGCGGCAAGGCGCTCGGCAAGAACCGCCTCGTCAAGCGATGCAGCCTGCGCGCCGAGCTTCCAGCCCAGCGTGCGGTACATGGCGCCGGTGTCCATGTAGGCTATGCCCATGGCCTCGGCAACGCGCTTTGCCAGCGTGGTTTTGCCCACACCGGCAGGGCCGTCCAGCGTAACGATGTTCCGCTTAGCGGACATTGAGAATCTCCTTGAAGGCGTTGATGAAAACCTTGTTCTCATGAGCATTGCCCACGGTTACCCGCATGTGGCGGGGCAGCCCGTAGCCTTTGTTCAGCGGGCGCAGGATAATGCCGCGGCGGAGCAGCTGCTCATGCAGTTCCGCACCGTCTATGGGGGCTTCGAACATGATGAAGTTGGCTTTGGATGGGTAGACCGTGCAGCCGAGGGCGGCAAGCTCCCTGTTCAGATAGTCGCGTCCTTCGGCGGTGACCCGCAGTGTTTCGTTGAAGAACACCGTATCGTCCATGGCGGCCATGCCTGCGTGTTCAGCAAGAATGTTCACGCTGAAGGGCGGGCGGATGCGCTTGAGGTAGCCCGCCAGCTCAGGCTGCATGGCACCGAACCCGAGGCGCAGTCCTGCAAGGCCGAAGCTCTTGGAGAAGGTGCGCAGTACACACACATTGGGGAAATCTGCAAGGCGGGGCATCATGGAGTGAGCGTCCCTGTTGCCGGTGAAGTCCATGTAGGCTTCGTCCACCACCAGCAGGCATTGTTCGGGCAGCCGCTTTGCAAGGGCCATGATCTCTTCCACGGGCGGAGTGTAACCGGAAGGGTTATCCGGCGTGGTCACGAAGACAATGGCGGTATTGTCGTCCGTGAGGGAGACAAGGGCATCCCAGTTGAAGGAAAAATCGTCGTTAAGGGGCGTCTGGCGCAGTTCCACACCGCACAGGCGGGCCAGCACGGTGTACATGGAAAAGCAGGGGTTGAACGCCACAATGTTATCTATGCCCGGGCGCGCCTTGGCGCGGATGAGCAGGTCTATCACTTCGTCTGAACCGTTGCCCGTGACGACGCATTCTGTCTGCAGACCGAAGAAGGCGGCAATTTTCTGCGCCAGACGGGGGTTGCCGGACTGGGCGTAACGGAAAACGTGATCGGCATGGGAGCGGATGACCTGCTGAACCAGAGGAGAGGTGCCAAGCGGATTTTCGTTGCTGGCAAGCTTTACGACCGTATCGAGGCCGTAGCGTTCCTTGATTTCCTGAATGGAAAGTCCCGCCGAGTAGGGGGAAAAATCCATCACTTCGGGCCGCACCTGCAATGTTGCGCGGCTACGTGGAGAGGTCATGCGATGCTCCTTTCACTGAAGGTGATATATCGCCGAAGAAAAGGGCGATCCTTTCGGACCGCCCATGAATAGACTACGAGGGGGGCTGAGTGCAAGCGGACAATGGAACTGTACAGCAGAACTGTACATGGGAGCTGGCCGTGAATCGTCCGGTGTTTGATCTGAATGTTTTCAGACCATGCCCACACCTTATCCGGATTGTGTCCGGACCATGATCAGAAAACGGTCTTGCTCCGGAATCCGCATGCTCTCTGTATCGCCCCGGCTTACAGTGCCGGAGGACGAACGGTCAGTACGGGGATATTCGCACCCTTGACCACCTTTTCGGCAACAGAACCGAAGAGGATGCGGTCAATGCCCTTGCGTCCGTGGGTACCCATGACGATCATGTCGGCATTTTCCTGCTCGGCAGTGGCCAGAATTTCTTCTGCCGCGTAGCCGGTGACAACCTTGCCGGTTGTCTGCAGGCCGCTGAAGTTCTCGGCAAGGTAGGTATCCATAGACTTTTCGGCTCCGGATACGATCTCACCCACAAAGCTTTCGATGGAGTTCGGAGGAACGTGGAATCCAACATACTGGCTCAGGGAAGGCGCTGCGTACACAACAACCAGCGCGGCGTCCAGCTTGGTGGCAAGAAGCTTCGCGTAGTCGGCGATGTACTTGCTGTGATCCGAGAAGTCTACGGCGACGAGAATCTTGTTTATGGCAGTCATATTGGCCTCCTGTGGCTATATTGCATGCACAGTCCGCGTTGTGCGGAATGAATCCTAATGTCATTTAATGTATACACATTTTGTCACACATAGACAAGGAAAAGGTTGTGCATTAGTCTCTGGTGGAAGACGGGCAGCTTTTTCCCGATGCGGCAGAAAATGCCTTGTTGATTTTTGTTAATTATGATTGTTATCAATATGTTGCATGTTTTATATAGGGTTGGCAGGCTTCTTGCTCAATCCGGTCAAAACCCTAAAGAAGGGGTGCGCCGATGAAGATTCGTTCAGAACAGGTTGATGCTCTGCAACAGCAGGAAGAAGTCCGCAAGCGGTCCAAAACGGGCGGCGAGGGCTTCGGAGATCTGTTTGCACAGGAGCTGGGGCGTCAGGATGAGGCCTCGAAAACACAGGCAACCGTGCCTCCTGTGGGAGCACGGGCCATGGTTCTGGATCCGTTGCTGATGGCGAACCCGGTGGAAGAGGCCGGAGCGGTTGAAGGTACGGGAACGGAGGCTGCCGGACTTGTCGGGCAGCTCGATGGCATGCTGGACAAGTGGGAATTGTATTCCCGCCAGATAGGTGCCGCCGAATCTCCTGACCTGAAGGGCGCGTATGGAACGCTGGAGAGTATTTCCGGTGATCTTTCGCAGCTCAAGGAGCAGAACCCGGAACTTTCCGCACGCTATCCCGATCTGGGATCCGTGGTTAATGAACTTGAGGTGATGTCGTTCACCGAACGGTTCAAGATCAACAGGGGCGACTACGTGTAGCTGCCCTGCTGTCGGCAGGCTTGTCCTGTCCGGAATGAAAAGGGACGGAAGCAATTCCGTCCCTTTTTTATTTGGCTAATTCCCGAACCCGGTTCACAAACGTGATAGCCTGGCCATATTGCCCAATCATATTGTCCAATCATACTGCCAGACCAGATGGCCAGACCAGATGGCCAGACCAGATGGCCAGACCAGATGGCCAGATCAGATAGCCAGACCAGATAGCCAGGTTGATTCATCGGGCCCAATTATAGGGCTGGCGGATGAGGCCGGCGGATGGGGCAATGTGCGGGATCGGTTTATCAGGGCGCATTGCAGATCAGGCTTCAAGCAGGGCTGTAAGCTCCTGAATGGCGGCCTGAACCGTCTGCAGGCGCACGGCCTCGCGGCTGCCCGTAAAGTGGAAACACCGGACTGAAAGAGCCTCGCCCACGCAGGCGGCAAGCCACACGGTGCCGACAGGCTTTTCCTGCGAGCCGCCCGTGGGGCCCGCAATGCCGGAAACAGCCACGGCGCAGTGTACACCGAGCACGCGGGCGGCACCGCGCACCATTGCCTCAACGGTTTCGCCGCTTACGGCACCGTGGGCCACAAGCGTTTCATGCGGAACGCCGAGCACCTGTTCCTTGATCTCGTTGGCATAGGCCACCACACCGCCGGAGAACCAGGCCGAAGAGCCGGAAACATCGGTGCAGGCGGCGGCAATGAGTCCGCCGGTGCAGGATTCTGCCGTGCCGAGCTGCATGCCCTTGTCCGTGAGCAGGGCTCCCAGCCGGAGGATGGAAGGGTGTAAATCTGCAAACATGCGTATTCTCCTTTCGTGGGGCTACCATCCTTTGTTGAGTCCCGCAAGGCGGTCACGCTGCATGGCCTGTCGCTCCCGCATTCCTGCCTCCTTCTTGCCATGGCCACGGGGGACGTATACTCTCTCTGAATGATGAAACAGTGCAAACAGAACTGCCCCTCAAAGGGGCTTGCGGTGCGATGAGGCATGACGAAACAGACGAATCTTACTTCCCTGCTGCAGGATGAGGTTATGTCGGAAATGGCGGACAGCTTTTTCGGCGCCCGCAGAGCCATTGACGACGAAATAGACCTCTTCGAAGCGAAGGAAGCTGATGTAGCTTTGGCCGGGCAGCGGGCCCTGTGTTGTTGCGCGCTGTTGTATACCCTGTTGCAGGGAGAGAAGGGGGCGCAGGCGTTTTTTGATATGCTGCCGGTTGGTGTTGCTCCGTCCGGTCTGCACGATAAGGTACGCGGAGTGCGCCCCTGCCTGTTTGTGCGCCTGCCCTGGGGACTTACGCGCAAGAGGCGGTTTGCGGGGCTGCTTTGTCAGGTGTACGGACATGTTCAGGATGCTTTTGACAGGTATCTGAACGGAAGTGGCTATACCCGCCGCTACCCCGTGCAGGCGTATGCACCTTCTTCTGAAAACAAGGGAAAGGAGCCCGAGGGGGCATCCTCGTCCAACGCCATGATCGGCACCATGGGGACGATTCAGAGCAGAACCGTGGGCTGGAAACGCTATACCGCGTGGTGCGACGAGATCAACGCGCGCATAGAAGAGGTAAACCGCAACCAGTCTCCTTCACAGGTGCTGGGTATGGCGCGGTCCATGGATGTTGCGATGCTGTCGCAGGAACGGGTTTCCGGCACGGGGGTGGACGGTCTTGTCCCGTCCATGGACAGAAGCCTGTGCCTTAAGCCCGTTGCCTGTCATCTTGCAGGAGTGGGACCCTTGCCCGCGCTGCCTCCCCTTGGCGAAGTGGAGCCAGCTATAAGGGAGTTTGCCAAGCGTTTTTACGAGCGGGAAAAAGACGCCGTGGACAAGACCATTGTCCGGCTTGAGCAGCGGCTGGATTGCACCCTGAATGAACAGACCTGCGCATAACTTGATTATGCCGAGCACGTTTGCTCATAATCCTGTTGTGATGTGCAACCCCGCCCATAACCCTACAGTTATTTGCTTCGCTGCCGATATGTTACGGCAGAACGCCTAATAATTCAGGAGACGGTACATGCATTTTCGCAACGCTCTGCGCAATCCACTCACAGCCGTGTTGCTGTTTTCCGCCGTGCTGGTGCTCTGTGCGGCTGTCCGGCCCGCAGTGGCCGAACCGCCCATGAAGGTTATTTACGGGTTTGACCGTGAATACCCTCCCTACAGCTTTGAAGAGGCGGCGGGAAAGCCTGCCGGGTTTGACGTGGACCTCATTCAGGCCATTCTGCAGGAAGACAACGTGCGGCTCATCATGCGCCCGCTGACGTGGGATCAGGTGCAGGTTGAACTTTCTGCAGGCAATATTCAGGTTTCCTCAGGCCTGGCCGTAACCAAGCAGCGCCAGTTGCTCTACAAATTTGCCGACAAGCCTACCATGCCCATGCAGATAAAACTGTTCACCAAACCTGCCGCGCGGGTGGGTAACGTGACGCTTCTGCGCGGGCAGACCGTTGCGGTTGAAAAGGGTTCGTATCAGCAACGGGTGCTGGAAGAGTTCGGCGGGCTGAACATCAAGCTCTACAGAAGCAAGACAGAGGCGCTCAAGGCGCTGTATAATGACGAAGTGGTTGCCTACGGTGGCCCGACCCAGACCGCATACTACCTGATTGATAAACTGAAGCTGGGTACCATAACGGCAGTGGGGACCCCGCTGGTTGTATCGGATACCTATTTTGCCGTGAACCGTGATCAGGACAAGTTGCTGGCCATGATCAACAGGGGCATGCTGCGTATTATCCAGAACGGTGAGTATGACCGCATCTATCGCAAATGGTTCGTGCCGGACCTGCATCCGGAAGAATACACCGCCCTGTATACCGCGGCGCGCAATGCGGCCATCAATGCCTACGCGCCGTATTCCCGCGTGCCCGTGGGGGCTGCCGTGCTGACTCGTTCGGGCAGGATAGTGACAGGCTGCAATGTCGAGAATTCGCTCATCAGCGAATCACAGACCGCCCTGCGCACTGCCGTGCTGAAGGCAGTGTCGGAAGGGGAATATGAATTCCGCGCCGTGGTATCCGTTGCTCCCGACGGCAGCGTAATGGCTCCCTCTGCCGGAGACAGGCAGTTCCTGTACGAGTTCGGGCGGGGTATTCTGTGCGTTGTACAACCGCAGGCGGGCAAGGTTGAACTGAAGATGGTATCGGAGCTGTTGCCGTATCCCCACGACAGCCGTCCGCAGTCCTACCAGTATTGATTTTTGATTTTACGGTAAGGAAGGGAAACCACCGGTTGCACGCCGGTGGTTTTCTGCGTTATAATTCCCGTGTGGGAAGTCTCGGGCTGTCGGCATTGTCTCCGGCGGACCAGTAGTAAAGGAGTTTTCATGCCGAACAGACGCAAGCGCAGCAGGGTGCGCGGCAGTTATGAAGGTATTCTTGTGCTCCGGGGCAAGGAGTGGCCTGTGCAGACGCGGGACATTTCTCTCAAGGGAGCGCTGATATCCGCTGCCGTGCTGCCGCCGCTCAGAGAGGAGTGCATGCTGCGGATTCCGCTATCCGAAGATATTGAGCTGGAAATGGAAGGGCTCATTGTACGGGTTGGTTCAGACGATGCCGCCATGGATTTTACCGGCATGGACGAAGAAACCTATGCACATCTCTCCACAATGGTGCGCCTGCGCATGGCAAATGCCGATCTTGTGGACCGCGAGGAGCTTGAAGAACCGTTTGACTAGCCGGCTGGTGTGCGGCGGGCTGATCGTCAAAGCTCTCTGCGCCACCTGCCCCCCATGCTCTGAATGAAATACATTAAGCCGCCGGATACGCGTATCCGGCGGCTTTTTTGTGATTCTGGTAGCGTGCCAGCTTAGGCCGATTGCTCGGTCTTGCCGAACAAGGCGCGCAGTTTGCGCTGCGCCGCGTCAAGATACATGTAGTAGACGGGCGTGAAGTACAGGGTGAGCAGCTGGGAAAGCATGAGGCCGCCCACAACGGCAAGGCCGAGCGGTCTGCGGGCCTCTGCACCGGCACCGAAGCCGAGGGCGATGGGCAGCGTACCCATGAGCGCGGCCAGCGTGGTCATCATGATGGGGCGGAAGCGGACAAGCGCGCCTTCGCATATGGCGGTGCGGGCGTCCAGTCCCTGCTTGCGCTGCGCCTCAAGCGCGAAGTCGATCATCATGATGGCGTTTTTCTTCACGATGCCGATGAGCATGATAATACCCACGAACCCGTACAGGTTCAGGTCCGCCTTGAAGATCATGAGGGTGAGCAGGGCGCCCACACCGGCAGAGGGCAGGCCGGAGAGAATGGTCAGCGGGTGGATGAAGCTCTCATACAGAATGCCCAGCACGATGTAGATGACCAGCACCGAGAGAACAAGCAGCACGGCAAGGCCCTTCATGGAATCCTGAAACGCCTGTGCCTCGCCCTGGAAACTGGTGGAAACGCTGGAAGGTACCACCTCCATCGCCGCGCTCTGCACCTTGGCCATGGCGGTTCCCAGCGAAACACCGGGCCGCAGGTTGAAGGATACGGTGGCAGAGGGCAACTGGCCGGAATGGTTGATATACAGCGGGCCGACGCCCATCTTGCGCTCTATGAGGGTGTCTATGGGAACGAGCTTGCCGTCCTTGGAGCGCACATGCAGGAACGAGAGCGAATCAGGATTGGCCTGATACTCCGGCGCAAGTTCCATCAGCACCTTGTAGGTGTCGTTTGCGGCATAAATGCTGGAAACACGGCGCTCGCTGAACGATGCCGCCAGTGCGTCCTCGATCTGGTAGGCGCTTATGCCGAGAGCTGAAGACTTGTCGCGGTTGATGGCAATCTGCAGTTCTGGGCTTTTCAGTTCCATGTCCGAGCTCACGTCCTGCAGGTCGGTGATAGTGGAAAGCCGCTCTTCCATCTCCGCTGCCACACGGTAGAGTTCATCTGTGTTGGGGCTTTGCAGGGTGTACTGATACTGCCCCTTGGAGGAACGCGCACCAATGCGTATGGCGGGCGGGTTCTGCAGGAATATCTTTACGCCCGGAACCTGCGAGAGTTTGCCACGCAGTCTCTGGAGTACTTCGTCGGCCGTTTCCGTACGCTCCGCGTGCGCCTTGAGAGTAATCATCAGGCGACCGGCGTTGTTGGCCGAGTTGGGACCGCCGGAACCGGCAACGGACATGTAGCCTTCCACAGCCTTGTCCTTGCCCAGAATGTCCATCACAGCCTTCTGGCGGCGCACAAGGGTGTCAAAGCTGATGCCTTCTTCATACACAAGCGAGGCCTGCAGGCGGCCCGTGTCTTCCTTGGGCAGAAAGCCCTTGGGAATAATGGTGAACATCCATGCGGTGAGCCCGAGCAGCAGGATGGAAACGCCCATGGTCAGCGCATGGTGGCGTACGCACCAGTGCAGGGTTACGTCGTAGAGACGGTGCCACGCGTTGAACATGCGCTCCATCAGGTTGTAGAACCGTCCGTGGCGCTCGGTCGTATGGGGGCGCAGGATGAGGTTGCAGAGCATGGGCGTGAGCGTGAGCGATACCACGCCGGAAAGCAGAATGGCTGCTGAAATGGTGACGGCAAATTCGTGGAAAAGCCTGCCCACCACGCCGCCCATGAAGAGCACGGGAATGAACACGGCCGCAAGGGAGATGGTCATGGAAATGATGGTGAAGGCGATTTCTTTTGAACCGTCCATAACCGCAGCGCGCACCGTCTTGCCCATTTCCTGATGCCGGACGATGTTTTCGAGCATGACGATGGCGTCGTCCACGACGAAGCCCACCGAAAGTGTGAGCGCCATGAGCGAGATGTTGTCGAGACTGAAGTCCATGAGGTGCATCACGGCAAAGGTGCCGACGATGGACATGGGCAGCGCAAGGCTGGGGATGAGCGTGGCCGAGAATTTGCGCAGGAACAGGAATATGACCATGATGACGAGGCAGATGGTCAGCACGAGGGTGAATTTGACGTCCTCTACTGAATCGCGGATGGACTCTGACCTGTCGTACAGCACCTCAAGGTTGGCAGAGGCGGGCAGCATGGCGCGGAATTCCGGCAGCAGGGCGCGGATGGAGTCTGCCACGGCCACGGTGTTTGTTCCGGGCTGGCGCTGAATGGCCAGCACCATGCCGGGGGTGCCGCTGTACCAGTTGAGCCTGCGGGTGCGTTCCACGCTGTCGAGCACGGTGGCCACTTCGCCAAGGCGAACAGGCGCGCCGTTGCGCCACGCGATGATGAGCGGGCGGTAGCTGGCGGCATCCATGAGCTGGCCGGAAGAGCGCACGGTGTATTCACGGGCAGACCCGCTGATGGTGCCCACCGGCAGGTTCACGTTGCCGTTGCGGATGGCGTTTGCCACTTCGTCAACGCCTATTTCCTTGGCGGCCAGCGTTTCAGGGTCAAGTTGAATGCGCACCGCATATTTCTTGGAGCCGTATACCTGCACCTGCGCAACCCCGTTGATCATGGAGATGCGCTGCGCCATCATGCCTTCTGCGTATTCGTTTACGTCCGAAAGCCGCATGGTGGGGGATGATATGGCCAGATACAGGATGGGGAAGTCCGCAGGGTTCACCTTGCGGAAGGTGGGCGGGGAGTCCATGTCTTCCGGCAGGTTGCGCATGGCCGCTGTAATGGCGGACTGCACATCAAGTGCGGCTGCGTCGATATTCTTGTTCAGATTGAACTGCAGGGTCACACGCGAGGTGCCCATGCCGTTGACCGAGCTCATGGAGTCCAGACCGGCGATGGTGGAAAACTGCTTTTCCAGCGGAGTTGCCACCGAGGATGCCATGGTCTCCGGGCTGGCACCGGAAAGGTTGGCCGTTACCTCAATGGTGGGAAAGTCCACGCTGGGCAGGTCGCTGACAGGCAGCCCCTTGTAGGCCATGATGCCGAAAATGAGCATGGCCAGCATGACCAGCGTGGTCATGACCGGGCGGTTGATGAACAGTGCTGACGGGTTCATGCGCTACTGGGCCTTTGCCGGAGTCTCGCCGGCGGACTTGGACTGTTCCGGAGCGGCGGCCTTGCTTCCGGCTCCCTCGCGCACTTCCACTGCCAGGCCGGGGGCAAGCCGCACCTGTCCGTCAAGGGCGACGCGTTCTCCGGCCTTCAGGCCCGTTGTGATGACGGACCTGTCACCCGCAAGAAAATCCACGGTGACAAGACGGTCTTCCGCCTTGTTCTCAGGCGTGATGACATAGACATAAGAGCCGTTTATGCCGTCCATGATGGCAGCGGTGGGAATGAGCACCGCATCGGGCTTTTCACGCAGCACCAGTCCGGCTCTGACAAACTGGCCGGGCCACAGCTTTTTGTCGGTATTGGCATACTGTGCGCGCAGCTTGATGGTGCCGGTGGTCGTGTCCACGGTGTTGTCCATGGCGGTCAGCGTTGCCTTGATGGGGGGGAATGTATCGGCTCCGTCTTGTTTGGCGCTGTCGGTTCTTCCGGCGGCGGGTGTGACATAAACGGCTACTTCACCGGTCTGCCGCATGGCCATGACATCGGGCAGATATTTTTCCGGCAGGGAGAAGGAGATGGAAATGGGTTCAAGCTGGTTGATGACGCACAGGGTGCGGTCGTCGTTGGCCTTGATCACGTTGCCCTCGTTTACCTGCACAATGCCCACGTTGCCGGATATGGGCGCACGGATGACCGTATAGCTGAGGTCGAGCTGGGCTCGCTCAAGCGTTGCCACGTTCAGCTGTATGTCGCTTTCAAGCGATTTGGCGTCGGCATAGGTTTTATCGTACTGCTCCTGTGCAACAGCGTTGATCTTGTTCAGCTGCGCATAGCGCTTGAGGTCCTTGTTGGCCTTTTCCAGAAGAATGCGGTTGCGGCTGAGCCTTGCCTGCGCTTCACGGATGGTCAGCTCGAAGGGGCGCGGATCTATGCGGAAGAGCAGGTCGCCTTCGCGGACGCTCTGACCGTCACGAACCTTTTGCTCCACGATGGTGCCGCCTACCTGCGTCTTGATTTCCACCGAGGCTTGCGGCTGCACGTTGCCCACGGCAGTAACAATATATTGTGCCGGTTCCTGCACTGCGGTGGCGACAAGAACAGGTACGGCGCGTTTGCCCTTGGCATTTTCCGGCGCATCGCCGGAACAGGCGCCCAGAAGGAGTGAGACGCAGAGCAGCAGGGGCAGCGTGAGAGCAGGGGGAAATACGTGACTTGAGCGATGAACCATGAACATGTCTCCGTGGTGGGGGCGTGGGCGTTGGCGGAACGCCGGCAGGCGTTCCCGTGTGGGAAGGATGTTTGTCAGAACGCGGCTTGCAGTCAATAAGAATTTTAGTCTGTTAATTGAACGGTTGCGCTGATTTTTGAATGGGTTGGCAAAAGAGGTCTGACCAATCAGGATGTTATGATCAAGTCTTCATAATGCCGTTTACAGGGGGAAATAAAAAATCCATAACAGCGGCACGGTCCAATGCGTCTTTTACGTTCCGGCATCATATAGGCACGTTCCGGAGTGTTTTTCCGCTCAGGCCGGATACAGCTCACACGAGGTTAGGCCATGATAGTGGATACCATTGGCAACTGGCGGAATTATCCCCTTGGTCCCGCATGGGAAAAGGCGTTTTGTTTTCTGGAGAGCCTGTCTTCCGATGTGGCCACCGGCAGGCACACCATAGACGGAACCGACATATTTGCCGAGGTGGCGGAATACGAAACCGTTCCGGAAGAGCGCAAGCCCTATGAATCGCACAGGGAATATGCCGATGTGCAGTTCCTTCTGCGCGGCAGCGAGTGGCTGGATTATGCCCCGCTGGGTACGCTTGCCGTGTTGCAGGACTACGACCCCGCACGCGGTGACTACATGTTGCATACCCGTGCGGGAGCACCGGCAACACGCATCACGCTGGGAAACGGCGTGTTCTCGGTGTTGTACCCTGAAGACGCGCATGCACCGGGAGTGGCCAGAGATGGTGTGCCTGAGGCTGTGAAAAAAGTGGTGGTGAAGATTCGCCTGTCTCTGCTGAAGGGGCGCTAGCCCTCTGCACCGGACGTTCGTTTCACTATCCGGAATATAATACGGCGGCATGTCAAAAGGCATGCCGCCGTATTGTTTGTATCGCTTGTCCTGTCAAGATGCAGTAGGTCAAGATGCAGTAGGTCAAGATGCAGTAGGTCAAGATGCAGTAGGTCAGGATGCAGTAGGTCAGGATGCAGTCGGGCTGAATCAACAGGGGCAGGTTGCGGAGGGCGGGGCACCCGTAACAGGCTGGCGCAGCGGCAGGCGCACATGAAAGCATGACCCCCTGCCCAGTTCCGACTCCACCATTATCTGCCCGTGATGGCGGGTAATCACATCATGCGCGTAGAACAGGCCTATGCCGGTTCCCACATGTCCCTTGGAGGAGAAGAACAGGGTGAACATGTTTTCGCGCACCTGTCTGTCCATGCCCACGCCATTGTCTTCAACAACCATATGCAGTTCCGTTTCGTTGCACCATACGCGGAAAAGCACAGAATGACCGGTCTTGCTTCTGTCAAACAGGCAGGCATCAACAGCGTTATCCAGAATGTTGGTCAGGGCGGAGGAAAGGGGCAGGGTGTCGGCCTCGAATGTGCCGTGCGCCAGATTCATTTCCAGCGTCAGGGCTATGTTGTTGGATTCCGCCTTGTGGCGCACGGTATCCATGAGCTTTGCGGCAAAGGTTTTGATGTCTGTCTGCACCGGAACCAGTTCACGGTTCTTGGCATAGTCCAGAATGTCCAGCGACATTTTGCGCAGGCTGCCCAGCTTCTCGCGGATCTGCGTCCAGCCGGATGCGATGCGTTCAATATCCTCGCGCTTCAGTCCGGCCTCCAGCCTGTAGGCCCCGCCGTCAATGGCCATGAGCAGGCCCTTCATGCCGTGCGACATGGAACCGAGCATGATGCCGAGCGATGCCAGATGGCTCTGCAGCTGCCGGATCATGGTGATGTCCGTGGACAGCTCGATGACACGGGAAAGTTCGCCGTTCTCATCATAGATGGGAGCTGTCTGGACAAGAATATTGCAGGGAGTGCCCTCATTGTTGGTTACCTGCATCTCTGCCTGATGAGACTGACCGTCTTCAAAGGTACGCAGGATGGGACAATCCGTACAGGGCTCGGAACAATGCTTGTACAGCTCATGGCAGCGTGCGCCGGGCGTGAAGCTGAACTGCTCCTTGAAGCGCCTGTTGGCGTCCACCACACGCAGGTCCCTGTCCTGCACGGTGATGAAGCAGGGCGCTTCGTCAAAGAGTTTGCGATACTGCTTCTGCACGGTGAGCAGCTTCTGCTGCTGGGCTTCCACTTCGGATACGTCCACGGCAATTTCCAGCACAAGGTCGTATTCGCGTTCCGGCCCCCGGATGGGAAAGGTATATATGAGTGCGGGCAGTTCTTCGCCATGGGCGGTGAAAATGGGTTCGCAGCGCTTGCAGGACGTGCCGGTGGTAAAGGTTTCTTCCACCGGATGTATCCAGCCTTCGTTGCCTGCTGACTGGTAGATGATGCCTCTGTCCGCATCAGGGCCGAACCGGCCGCGGAAGGCATTGTTGGCCGCCACAATGCTGCCGCCGCGCTCGTGCAGGGCTGCATGGGTGGGGAGCTGCGCCACATACTGGGCGCATTTTGCATCTTCCACCGCTTCGAGCATGGCGCGGGAAAGGCCTTCCACAATCATGCCTGCCGCGGCAATGCGTTCATCCTGCAGCATGGCGGCGGCCTGTTCGTGGGCCACCTTGCGGCTGTCATCCTGATAGCGGCGCAGTTCATGGCGCATGGTGGCGTCGTCCCATGCCTTGCGGATGGTGGCGAGCAGCAGTGCGGGATTGTACGGCTCCGGCACCATGGCAGATGCGCCCTCGTCCAGCAGAGTGGCAGCATCGGAAAATTCTTCGGGATAGGCCAGTATGACCACCTCGGAATCGAGGAAATCGGGAACGGTATGCGGGCGGGCCAGAATGACGGTGGGCGCCGCCATGCCGGCGGGTGCAGCCGCAGACAGTGACGGAATGCAGCACAGGCCGCCCAGCGGTCCCTGACTTGTCAGAACGCGGAATCCGGCCCTGTCGAGCAGGGCCACCACATCCGGCGCGTCAAAGGTCACAAGAACGGAAGGAGTGTCGGAAGTGCCGTTGTAGGAATTGGCGGATGGAAATGGGAGCATGAACATCTCTTCCGGCTTTTGTGCGGGCCGTCCCGGTTTAAGGATATGACAAGGCCGTGAGGCGTATTGCGCCGCACGGCCTTGTTACTGGAAATCCTAGGCAATACGCTCTGCAACCGTGGTGAGCAGCAGGGAAACGTCAACAGGCTTGGATATGGTGGGAACACCCTTGCGCAACGCCGGAGGACGGGGGCCCACGCCGCTGACAACCACAACAGGCGTATCCCTGATTTCCGTTTCCTTGCGCATGTTCGCATAGAACATGGTGCCGCCCTTGTCGGGCATTTCCATATCCAGGAGCACAAGGTCAGGCTTTTCCTGACGAGCTTTTTCAAGACCTTCCGCACAGCTGTGAGCGGCGCAGGTAGAGTAGTCGTGATCGCGCAGCAGGTCTTCGAGGAATGCAACAATGGTCGGGTCATCATCAACGATGAGGATCTTCTTGGCCATACGGGCCTCCCTGTTCAGTTTTCCGGACAGTTCGTTCGGGTATCTCCCATCGTCCCGTGCCGCTCCTTGACGGATTGCCTGCGCGCAGCGTGCGCGGCAGGGGCGGCACGGGACCATGAGGGGATATCTTGGTTAGGCCTTGTTCTTTCCGAGGGCGGAAAGCAGTTCGACCATTATCCCGAGAGCCTGTTTGGATTCCTTGCTGTGCAGCTGACCGACCATGCCGAGGGGGCTTACGCTCCTGGCATTCTCGATGTCCGCATCGGCAAGGCGCTCAAGCAGACCGGCCATGTTCACAAGGGCGCTGCCCATGCGGCCGAACTCTTCGGGGGTGTACTTCTGGGTAATGTCGCCCATGGATTCGCCCAGTGCGCCAAGCGCTCTGAACACGCCCTTCTGGTCCAGTTCATCGAACTTCTGGATGGAAGCGATGAAGGTGGGCTTGATCATGGGTTCGCAGGTGCGCCACAGCTCGATGATGTTCTCAAGAGATTCCAGCATCCAGGTGAGGTCGCGAACGCTCATCATGAAGCGCTTGGACAGTGCGCCAAGGTCTTCAAGGGTGCAGCGTTCCTGCACGTCGCTGAAGCTTTTCAGCATCACGTTATTCATCACGTCCCGTACTATGGGAGTGACGGTCTCCTGAAGATCCTGCATGGTTTCTGCACGGCTGTGCATCATGCTGATCTTCTCCTCGAGAGACTCGAGGCGTTCGAGAATGCGTTCTTCGTTGGTCATTGCACCGCCCCTAGTCTTTCTTGGCTTTGCGGACGTCGAGCTTGCCGGCCATGTACATGTCAGGTTCGAACGGCAGTTCGTGGCCCTTCATCATCAGGTTGAAGTAGATCCAGCGGAACATCAGCTTGCCGTAGTAGTTCATGCGGCTTTCGCCGAGCAGGTCGAAGGGACCGACGCCGGGCAGGGGGAACTTACCGGGCAGGGGTTCCACAGTGTAGTTGAAGTCGATGAGGGAAGCCTTGTCGAAACCGGTTACGATGAAGCAGTTGGAGTGCCCGTCGAAGTGGTGGTGAGGCTCGTGGCCTTCGATTTCGGCAAACAGGTTGGCGCACACGATGTCGCACTCGAAGTGAGCCACGGAACCGGCCTTGGAAGTGGGCACGTTGGTGGTGTCACCAAGCACGTACACGTTTTCCATCTGCTCGGCCTTCAGGGTGGCGTTGTCGGTGGGGATGTACATCATGGCATCGCCCAGACCGGAATCTTCGATGACCTGCTGACCGAAGTTCGGGGGAATGGAAACGAGCATGTCGTAATCAAGTTCGTTGCCCATGACGTCGGAGATGACCTTGTTTTCGGCATCAACGCTGTCGAGAACGAAGTTGGGAACAACCTTGATGTTCTTTTCGTCGCACAGCTTGCCGAGCACTTCGGCGGCAACGGCCTTGGTGAAGGCGCCGGTGAGGGGGGTCACCAGTTCGATTTCGATGTCCTTGCGAACACCCATCTTGGTGAAGAACCAGTCAGCCATGTATACGAATTCGAGAGGAGCAACCGGGCACTTGATGGGCATTTCGGCGATGTTGAACACCATGCGGCCCTTCTTGAAGTTGTGCATCTGGGGGCACAGGGCCTGAGCGCCGTCAGGGGTGTAGAAGTCGAAGATGTTCTTGCGCCAGCCGTCAGACATGCCTTCGATTTCGTCGGGCATGATGCGACAGCCGGTGGAGATCACCATGTAGTCGTATTCATACTTGCCCTGCTTGGTGGTGACCACCTTGGCGGCGGGGTCGATGTTCACGATGGTATCGAGAACAAAGTTCACGCCCTTGGGTATGAAGTCGGACTTGGGCTTGACGCAATCCTTCATGGTGTAGATGCCGAAAGGCACGAACAGCCAGCCGGGCTGATAGTGGTGGATGGGATCGCGATCAATGATGGTGATGTCCCATTCGGACTCCGCCAGCAGTTTGCGCATCTTTGCTGCAACCATGGTACCGCCGGAACCGGAACCGAGAATGAGCAGTTTTTTCATGCCAGGTCTCCTTTATCGAATGCTATGTTCTAAGTGCGTTATTGTTTTCCCCCGCCGCGGCGGAAGATGTATTCGTTGTGTGTCCGGCTCTGTGACCGGCCTGCCCCTTACGGGAAAGGGGTATGCGTATGTGCTCGGGAGCACCGCCCCCCTCTTGCGGGGCACAAGAAATCCTGTTCCTGCCCGGGGCAGGGCACAAAGTTGCTTATCTGCTCCTGATTCCGATTGCGTTTGCGAAGGTGAGCCTGGCCTGCGTAAAACAGTGGCAGGCATGTATGCCCGCAACGTGCTTGCTACTGGCAGGTATAGGAGTTGATGTTTTCCTTCATCAGATCCGCAAGGGTGATGGATTCGAGAGTCTGTTCCAGCGCTCTGGTCACGCTGTTCCACGCGGTGCGTGCTGCGCAGTCGTGCTCGCCGCACTGGTCGTCGGGGCAGCATTGGGGAGGCTGTACGCCGCCTTCCATGACACGGAGCACTTGGCCGAGAGTCACATCTTCCGGACGGATGCAGAGCATGTGGCCGCCGGAGGCCCCGCGGACGCTGCGGACAAAGCCGGCAGTCTTGAGGGGCCGGATGATCTTTTCGATGAACTTAACGGAGATTCCCGTGCTGCCGGACAGCGCTGCAGCCGGAACGGGCTTGTCGGCATCATGCATGGCAAGCTGGGCCAGAAGGCGGGAAGCGTAATGCGCGGTGGTGGAAATTCTCATGGGCTTCTCCAGGAAGAGGTTCATTGTGGGCTTGCGGACCTTGCCGTGGGTGGAAGGTTCGTGCTGCCCTTGTTAATCCCGATCACTCAGTTCTGTATTAATCTAATCTGGGAATGATTTAATTCCGATTAAAATGATCTGGATTGTTGAAGTCAGGATTAATGCAAAGTGAAATATGTGTCAAGCGGGTCCCTCTGGAAAAAAGACACGCTATTTCGGATAATTGTGGGTTGTGTATAAATAATGAGCTATGATTGATCGCTCAAACTGTGGCGGCGACAAGAGTGCACACGCATAGATTCGGCACAGCGGCTGGGCCGGACTGTGACGATGGGAAGGGGGGACAAAGGCTGCCCCTTGGGGAAAGGCGGATTATTCGGAGAGGGTGACGACGCCGTCTATGAGATCCTTGAGGGAAATGGAATCCAGTTCCTTCTCAAGGGCGCGCGAGGCGCGGAGCCAGACAACCCGGGTAAGGCAGCGTTCCGTACGCGGGCATTCCTTGGCTATGTCGTCCTGACAGCAGTGGGTGAGTTCCACCCCGCCTTCCATGATGCGGATGACGTCGCCTATGCTTATTTCTTCCGGACTACGAGTAAGCATGTGGCCGCCTGTTGCACCACGGACGCTGGAAACGAGACCGGCCTTTTTTAAAGGCTTCAGGATCTGTTCAATGAATTGCACCGATATGCCGGATACTTCGGAAAGAGTCGTGGTAGTGACTGGGTTCTCACTATTGCCGTGCTGGGCAAGGTCCAGGAGAAGTCGGGCGGCGTAGCGTGTGCGTGCGGATAATTTCATGTATGCGTGTTTGCGGTGAGACGTTGACGTGCCATAGGCGGCACAGAATTCACACGTATGACGCTATCCCTACATGACGGCCAGCGAAGCGTCAAGGAACGAACCCCTTGCATGCCCCGTAAGGGTACTTTGAGCCTGGTGCGTCTCTGCGGGAGCTGAACCGGGCCGATGAAACGGGATGCCCTTGTGAAGGAAGATATGCATCCCGTTTCACCCGCTCGATACAATCTGAAAAGATCCTCTGCCTTGCTTGCCGTGCCTTCATGCCATGGCACAGCGGGAGAAGGTAGATACGTTCAAATGCGTGGTTGTTGCAGCAGCGTGCCAGCGCCAGCTGCGTGTCCGGCCAAAGAGGTCCGCACGCTTGCCAGATTCGTCGCGCGACCGGCGCAGGGTCGGGAACCGTCGTGCCACGCGCCGTGGTGCGGAATCAGAGCCGGACGAAATACATCAATGCTTCTTGCGGAAGGGCTTCCACATGTCCCAATCCATGGGACGGTTGCTTTCTTCCTGTGCTTCGGACTCTGCGGGCTTGGGTGCTGCCGCACGTTCCTTGGCGCGCTGTTCCCAGCGCTTCTTGTTGAAACATGTCCACATATCCCAGTTCATAGGCTTGTTGGACTCGTCCTGTGTCTTGTGCCCCAGCGCTGTCATGGCCAGCCTCCTTCACTAAAGGTTTTGAAACCGCTCACTATACATCTCCTACCAATCAGGTAGGAATTAACGGTGCACGTTTCCCCGCTGCACATGCACATCTGCATCGTGTCATACTTCTACCCCGTAGGGGTTTTCAGCAATAGACGCAGCACATTGTTTTGCGGGCAGAGAAGCGGCGGTTTCCGGAAGACCTTTATGTGTACCCGTCTTGCACAGAGTATAAGACAGATTCGCAAGGTTGGCTTCAGTGGTGGCTTTTTTTTCAGAAATGCCGCAGCGTTTCCCTGTGGCTAATTCATACTGTTTTTGTATGCTTTAGGCAAGATAATCCTACAAAAAAGGTATGAATTTAGAAAATAATTGAGCTTTCTAGTTTCGCAGTGTGGATGTTGATTAATTATAACAGTGTATTATGAGTTTTTCTTGGTCGGGCTCGGGCGATAGAATCCGGTGCAATTGCGGCACAATGGAATGTCTTTCCGCCTGCCTTGCAGCATGGCTTCTCGCATTTCCCGGCGGATATGGGAAAGGGCAATTTCGCGGATGGTGTGTTCGTGGATGCTGCCGATCACTCCGCGCGCATTCAGGTCGTTGCAGCACACGGTTACCTGTCCGTCTGGCAGCACCACCATGTTGCGTTCCAGAAGAAAGCAGCATTCGCCCGTATGTTCTTCTGCAATTCTGCGATAACTGCTGTCGTCCACGTTGAGTTCGGCGCTGCCGTCCCAGTTGTGCGGATGCCGTAATGATATCTTGTCGAACAGGGCAAGAAGCTCGGTGAAAGAGGGGGAGAAGGGAATGTCGTGTCCCTCCGCAACCATGCAGATTGCCTCGGTCCGGATGGGGTGGTCGCTGTTGCGGTTATGTTCCGTGAACTTGAGCACGTTTCGTTGCAGCGTGTGCCATTTGGCACCGCGCCGGATGAGTTCGTATTGCTCGGGCGACCCTCCGTCAACGCTGAAGCGGAGACAGTCCACAGCGCGGCTGTCAATTATCTGCCGTGCTTTGCGTTCAGTCAGCAGCATGCCGTTGGTGAGCAGGCGGATGCGCAAGCCGGGATTGGCCCGCAGCAGGGATGGTTTCCATGTGCTCAGCGTGCTGAGCATGCCCGGCAGATCAGGATGAAGCAGTGTTTCTCCTCCGTTATGCAGGTCCAGGCAGGTGAGAGAAGGCAGGGCGCCCTCTGAGAGCTGAGCAAGAAGAGTCTCCAGCGTTGCCGAAGTCATGACGCCGCGCGGTCTGGTATGGTCAAGCGCGCACCACCTGCAGCGTAAATTGCAGGAGGAGTTGAACTCTACATTGAGTATGGAAATATGGTCCGGCATGTATTTCCCGTTGCTAAATCGGTAGTGCTTGCGCGATGTTGTCGGAGCAAGTACATATAACTATGTTTAATATTTGACGTGCAGGCCCCTCGGCAGGATGCTAGCACGTACCATGCCGGAGCGCATCTGCCATGACAGCCAACCCCTATTTTTTCCTCCACCTGCCACGAACGGCCGGAACCACTCTCAATGCCATTCTGCGCGATACTTTCGGCAGGGATGAGATACTCACCGTCTATTCGGAACAGGAGTATCGCGAATTCCGCGAGATAGAGGCCGCGCGACTTGATGCCGTCCGGCTCATTCAGGGACACCTGTTTCTGGAGCAGTATGACCCGCCCCGCATCTATTCGCGTGCTGTGTCCGTCTTCACCTTTCTGCGGGAGCCTGTGGCGCGTCTGGTGTCGGAATATCAGTTCCTCAAGTCGTGGCCGGACAATCATATGTATGTCTTTCTCAACAGTGGCAACGTTACCTTCCGCGAGTATCTGACCGGCATGGACCCGCGCCTCAAATACCGGGGCAAAAATTTCATGACCCGTTTCTATACGGGTATGGATTTCGATCTTGCGGCTTTTCCTGATGAGGCGTTTGAAAAAGCCAGATATAATCTGGAGCATGTGTTCGGTTTTGTGGGGATTCAGGAACGCTTTGACGAGAGCCTTCTGCTGCTCGGGGATTTTCTCGGCCTGAAATCACTGTGCTATGAAAAGCGCAATGTGCTTGCTCCGCAAAGCCGTGAGACGGTGAGCGAAGACGATTTGGAGCTGGCCCGCGAATTGAACGCGGCAGATGTACAGCTCTATGCCTTTGCCCGTGATCTGTTTGAAAGGCGGGTGACCGCGCTGGGACGTCTTTTCTCGCTCAAGGTTCGGGAATTCGAGCTGATCAACGCCAAATACCAGAAGATGTGCAGTGCCATTTCCGCCGAACTGGTGGGTGAGCAGAAAGGGCCGGTCATTCTGCCTAAATAGGGCTGCACTGATGGGACGTGATTGCCGGGGGGCAACGACTGTATTTTCTTTCTGAATGTGTACGAGCTTGTGTGCTGATCGTATTTCAGACCGTATGTTCGGGGAGTATGTTTGGAGTGTGTGGGCAGAGGTATCTTACAAGGATGCAGGGATTGTACGCAGTCTGACAATGTAACAGCTGTTTGATATTCCGCGGGGGGCAACGTGGGAATAGTATCGGAACTGGGCAATGCGTATGCCACGGTGGAACAGGCGGATGCCGTGCTGAAAGGCTGGGCCGTGGCACACCGTGTCTGGAAAACGCTGGATGCAGGCCTCAAGGCCCGTCTGCTGGCTGCGGCCACCAGTCAGATAGATACCTTGCCGTTCCGTTTTCCACGCGCCGTGGCCGGACAGGACAGGGCGCTGCCGGTGCTGTGCAACGGAACGGTCACGGGGCAGGCCGAGGCTGAACTGGCCTGCATTCTACAGGCGGCACACCTAGTTATGGAATATGGCACAGAGCAGGCCGCGCAACAGGATGCGGAGCAGGGTGGCCCACCTTTTACGGGAGACAGTTCCACTGTCTGTTTTGCCGAGTCCGCAGACTGCATACCCTATTCGCTCGGAGCCTTGCTGGTTCTTGAGGGATTGTTGGATCTCACGACAGTCAGTGTGGATGAAGAATGAAAACGGGTCCCTTTGGGCCCGTTTTTTATGTGCTGTTATCAGGGTAATGACAAACCCTCGTTTTCAGTAAACCCATAATTCCGTTAAGCCGGAACTGCAGTCTCAAAATGGATTCTCATCGCGTATACGAGGTGCAGGAACGTTAGGTTCCTGCCCGGCGGAGCCAAAAAATACCAGAAATAACGTTGTCAGCAGTCTGAAAACGGGCCCTCGGGCCCGTTTTGTATGTGCTGTTATGATGCGCTGTCGCGTGCGGTGAGCTGATGATAGGCCACCGGTATGATGAGCAGTGTGAACAGGGTGGATGCAAACAGCCCGAAGATGAGCGCATAGGCTAGTCCTGAGAATATGGGGTCCAGCGTTATGGGCCACGCGCCCAGTGCCGTGGTTGCCGCCGTGAGCAGAATGGGGCGCAGCCTTGTGGCCCCGCTTTGCAGCACGGCATCGCGCAGGGGCATGCCCTGCTTCATGGCTTCCTGAATGAATTCTATGAGCACCAGTGAATTGCGTATGACAATGCCGCCCAGTGCGATCATGCCGATCATGCTGGTTGCCGTGAAGAAGACCGGATCATCATAGTTGCCCACGGTATTGCTGAACAGCAGGTTGAGCAGCCAGAAGCCAGGCATGATGCCGATAAGGGTGAGCGGAATGGCCGCCATGATCAGCAGCGGCAGGCCGAAGGAATCCGTCTGTACCACCAGCAGCAGATAAATGCCCAGCAGTGCGACGCCAAAGGCAATGCCCAGATCGCGGAAAACATCCAGCGTGATCTTCCATTCCCCTTCACCGGCCCAGTCCACGGACGTTGACGGTGGCAGCGGGTTGTCCCGCAACGCGGACGACATGTCCAATATGGCCTCGGCAGGGGCGCGTCCGGCCATTTCTCCGTACACATAGACCACCCGTTTCAGGTTCTTGTGATAGATGGGCTGGTCTTCATCCACAAACCGGAAGGTGCCGAGTTCTCCCAGCGGCACCATGTGGCCGGATGAGGATTTGAGTGGAATCTCTTCCAGCATGGCAGCGGAAGAACGCTGGTCCCGAGGCAGCATCACATGAATGGGCAGGGGCTGGCGTTCGTCCGGCAGGTGCAGCGTGGCGGGGCGTATGCCGCCCACGGCCATAAGCAGCGTATCAGTAATATCGCGGGCGGAGATGTCGTGCAGGGCGGCCTTTTCACGGTCCACCGTGAAATTGAGCCGTTGCCGCGGCGCTTCAAAGGAGGCGTCTATGTCCGTGAGTCCCGGTTCCGTGCGCATGATGCCCTGCACGTGCCTGGCTGCTGCGATCAGCTGTTCCGTTGTGCGGTCGGGCGAGCCGTATATCTCTGCGGTGATGGTGGAAATGACAGGGGGGCCGGGGGGCGTTTCCACCAGCTTGAGCCGTGCGCCGTGCCTGTCTGCAATGGCCTGCAGGTCGTCGCGCATGCCAAGGGCAAGGGCGTGGCTCTGCACATCGCGCCCGGATTTGTCTGTCAGATTGATGCGTATGTCCGCCTGATTGGGATTGCCGCGCAGGTAGTAGTGGCGCACCATGCCGTTGAAATCCATGGGCGAGGCCGTGCCCGCGTAGGTGGTGAAGTCCGTTATGTCGGGCAAGGTGCGCAGATAGGCTTCCATCTCCCGTATGGCGCGGTCTGTAGCTTCCACACTGGAGCCTTCCGGCAGGTCGAGCACAATCTGCAGTTCGTTGCGGTTGTCAAAGGGCAGCATCTTCAGCGGCACATAGCGGCCTGCCGCAAGCGCGATGCTGAAAACAAACAGCAGTCCGGTCGCGCCCATGAGCCACAGGCGGGCAGGGCGGGAATCGAGGAATGGTTCAATGCAGCGCTTGTAGCCGTTGGTGACCCATGCGGGCGTTACATCGCCCTGCACAGCTTCTCCGGCTCTTTTTCTGAGCAGAAGGTAACTGAGCCATGGCACCACGGTGAGCGCGCAGACCGTGGAGAATATGACAGTCAGCGGCACATTGATGGCCATGGGGGCCATGTAGGGACCCATCATGCCCGTGATGAAGAACATGGGCGTGAAGCATACGATAATGGCGAGCGTAGACATGATGACCGGCGGCAGCACCTCGCGCACGCCGCGCAGGGTGGCGGGCAGGGGCGGCAGTTTTCCGGCTCGGATGTGGCGCTGGATGTTGTCCACGTTGGTGATGGGGTCATCCACCACAAGGCCGAGAGAGAGGATGAGCGCGAACAGTGTGACGCGGTTTATGGTGTACCCTGCGAACCAGTTGACGGCCAGCGCCAGCGCAAAGCTGACAGGTACGGCCACGGCCACCACCAGCGCTTCGCGCCTGCCCAGCGTGAAGGCGAGCAGAACCACCACCGTGACAATGGCAAAGCCGAGCGACGAGAGCAGGTCATCCACCTTGGCCTGTGCTGTTGCGCCATAGTTGCGCGTCACCCGTATGTGCACGCCGTCCGGCAGAATGGTCTTCTGCAGCCGGTCTGCCGTGGCGATCACGTCTTCCGCCACGGTAACGGCGTTGGTGCCTTTTTTCTTGGATATGCCCAGCGTTACCGCCGGAACGGATTCCTGCCCCATGGCGGCGGGCAGACCTGCCTCTTTCGTATAACTTTCGGAAAAGCCCATTCGCACGTAATCGCGCGGTTCCTGTGCGGTGTCAGAAACTTCGGCCACATCGCCAAGGTAGACGGGGCGTCCCTGATATGCGCCCACCACCAGCGAGCGCACTTCTTCCGTATTGCGGAGGAAGGAATCGGAGGTAATGGTGAAGGTGCGGTTCAGGCTGTCCATGCTCCCTGCTGTGACCGAGGCATCGGCACCGGAAAGGGCGGTTCGCACATCCAGCGAGGAAACGTGGTACGCGCCAAGCGCCTCGGTGGAGAGGGAAACACGAATCTCTCTGGGCATGCCGCCGGTCAGCGTGCAGCGGGAAACATTCTCCACTTCCGCCAGCCGGTGGAACATCTCCTCTCCCATGCGGCGCAGATCCTGCGGCCCGTAGCCCTTGGCAGCATCGGCGTAGATGGTCAGAGTAACGATGGGTACGTCGTCAATTTCCACCGGTTTGACAAGCCAGCTCGTCACCACCGAGGGAACGAGGTCCTGATTTTTCATGATGGTGTTATGCAGCCGCACCAGCGCGTTTTCCCTGTCTTCGCCCACGCGGAAGCGCACCGTGGCGAGGCAGGAATCCCTGCGGGACATGGAATAGACGTATTCAACCCCGTCTATCTGCCAGAGCAGTCGTTCCAGCGGTGTGGATACGAGTTTTTCCACTTCCTGCGCAGAGGCACCAGGCACCTGCACCATGATGTCGGCCATGGGAACGATGATCTGTGGTTCTTCCTCCCTCGGGGTGGCAAGAATGGCCCCCACGCCGAGAGCCAGCGCAAAGATAAGAAAGAGAATGGAGTTCTTGTTCTTCAGAAACTGCCCGACAATGCTGATGATAAAGCCGGAGTCGGTTTCATCCGTCTTTGGCTGTTCGGTATGTCCTGCCTGTCCGGTATGTCCTGTCTGTCCGGGCTGGTCCGCCTGTCTGGTTTGTCCCGAAGGCGTGGGCTCCCCGTTCTTCATCGGGGTTGCATTGTCTGCGTTGTGCAGGCCGGAATCATTGTGCATTGCCAAGCTCCAGCATCAGCGTTTCGCCGCCGTTCAGGCCGGAGAGCACCTCCACTTCGTCACCGTGCCGCAGGCCGGTTTTGACATAGACGGAGGTGGCCTCGTCTCCCTTCAGTATCGTGACTGACTCAAGCTGGCCCACGCGGGTTACGGCCCGTGCGGGAACAAGCACGGTCTTGCGTTCCCCGACGGGGATGAACGCACGGCCGAACATGCCGGGATAGAAGGTGGCATAGGCTCCGGTTTCGGCGGGCAGGCCGATGCGCACTTCAAATGTGCGCGACAGCGGGTCGGCAGCGGGAACAACTTCCTCCACAACCCCCTCAAGGGTAATATCTCCTATGGCTACCTGCAGTCTTGTACCAATGCGTACCTGCCGGATGAGGCCTTCGCGCACCTGCGCCTCCAATCTCAATGAGCCGCCGGTTTGCAGCACGAGGAGCGGTTTGCCGGGAAAGGCCAGATCGCCGGGTTCGGCCTCGCGGCGGACAACCTCGCCATCGTCGATGGCGCGGATTATGCCGTAATCAAGGGCAATGCCCGCTTCTTCCAGCATGTTGCGCGAGCGGCTTTCTGCGGCCATGGCGCCGGAAATTCCTTCCGAAGCCTGCCTGAGGTTGGCTTCTGCCTGCGCGTAGGCGGCTTCTGCCTGATCCATTTCGCTCTTGGCTACGGCATTGGTGTCATATAGCGCCCGTATGCGCTTGTACTGCGCTTCCACCTTGGTAAACGCCGCCTGTGCAGATGCCTTGGCCTGCCGCGCCTGCTGCGTTGCCGCATTGGCGGAGCTTATGGCCTGCTGTGCCTGCTGCCTGCGCGATTCCAGCTCGCGGGTATCCAGAATGACGAGCACCTCACCCTTTTTTACCCTGTTGCCGGTGCGCACGCGCATTTCAAGAATGCGGGCGGTTATCTGCGCCTCTATGCGGGTTTCCGTGCGGGGCCGGATGGTGCCCACCGCCTGCTGGGTTTCCGTAACCGTGGTCACGCGGGCCACGGCTGTTTCCGGTCCGGCCTGCGCCGTAAAGGGAATACAGAGGTGAATGCCTGCGGCAAGCGCCATGCCTGTGATGCTTTTTCTGAATATGGAAAGAGGGAACATGTGTGCTCCGGAATGCGGGTGTTGCGGTGTTACTGCTTTAACCCTGTATAGCGTATCCCCATTTTTTTGAGAAGGGCGAATAGCCCGCGCGTGGCGCGATTGCTTCCGTATGCGGGAGCCGAAACGGAACGATGCTCGCGATCAGACGTAAAGGGTAAATTTCTAGCGGGGTTGCAGAGTGATGACCGTTGCGCTATGCGTTGCCCATATGGTGAACGCGGGGGGAATATGAGTACCAGGCAGAAATGTGTACCGTACCGGAATGAAAGTGTTCTCGTGATGTCGGGGAATGAGCGGCATGTTTCCGTGGACCGCAAGATGCTCAAGACTCTGGGATACACCAATGTTACTCACCTGACCTCGCATGAGCTCGGCCACGAACATCTGGGCAGGAACACGCCTGATCTGCTCATTGTGGGCAGCTCGCTGACGGACGGTTCGGGGCATGATTTCATCCGCGCGTCACGCAAGATGTTTCCGGAGACGGTCGTCCCCAGCGTCATGGTCACGCTGTGCAACCGCAAGAATGATGTGCTGGAGGCCATCGGCGCCGGTTGCGCGGGCTATGTGCTCCGTCCCTATTCCATGGATACCATCTCGCGCCATATCTCCGTGGCGCTTGATTCCTTCCGCATCAATCCTCTGGATAATGAACAGCTGACAATGGCCCGCGAACTGGTTTCCGCAGCCTGTTTTGATGAGGCCATAAGCGAGTTTGCCGAGCTTGTGCCTCATGAAAACGAGGCGGACAGGTATTTTTCCATGGGAACGCGGGCGCTGATGGAAGGCAAGTTCGGCAAGGCCATAATCGCCTTCAACAAGGCGCTGGCGTTGAATGCTCTGTATGCGGAGGCCTACCGGGGAATGGCAGATGCCTACAAGGGCAAGGGGGATATGGAGAAGTACGGGGAGTACCTGAAGAGTGCCGCAGACATATTTGCGCAGCAGAACAGGCATCAGGAGGTGAAGGACCTCTTCATCGAGATTCTCCGTCTGGACCCCAACGCGGTCAATCCTTACAACAAGGTGGGCATGCGTCTTCGCAAGGACGGAGATTATCAGTCCGCACTGCAGATGTATTTTCAGGCACAGGAGCTGTCACCCGATGACGAGAACCTGTGCTTCAATATTGCCAAGGCCTACATGTACCTTGAGGATTTTGAAAGCTCCTGCCGCTATCTCAGGGAATCGCTGAAGATTAATCCGGAATTCGAGCAGGCAGGCACGCTGCTGACAAAGTTGCAGCGCAAAAAGGGCTGATTTCCGTTTATTCCGACCTACCTGTGTAAATCGTACTACCCGCATCGCCGGTTAGTCTGCTTACCTTGCTTATTCTATTCTGCCTGCACTATTGATTCAGGCTTTTTTCTACTCAGGCAGCCTTGGCAAGAGCGGCTTTTCTGGCCGGTCAGAACCGCAGGGTGGCCCGCAGCCTGTCCGTTTTCAGCAGAAGATCCAATCCGTCGCGGATATCCTTCACAACAACCTGCGCCGCGCCCAGTGCTGCCGTGGAAAGGCCCTCGTCTCCGAGCACAGCCACAGAGAGCGCAGCCTTGCCCAGCATGAGGTTGTCGTTCCTGCCGTTACCGAAGGCGGCGCATGTATCGCACCCTTGGCCTGTCAGCACGCGCAGCTTGGCTTCATCTTCGTTTTCCTTCACGGAATCGGGCTTTGCTGCGCCGATAACCACCACCTCAACGGGCAGCCCCTGCACATTGCGGGCAACGGTGCCGTGGGTATCTGCCGTGAGCACAATGATGTGCAGCAATGGCCCGAGTGCCTGCAGGCGTTCGGCAACGCCTTCCAGCAGTGCACCGTCTTTTGCCAGCGTGCCGTTGTAGTCCAGTATGAGGGTGGAGAGGGTGAGCGGGCCTCTTCCCGGAATATCTATTCGCAGCATGCGGTTTCCTCCAGCATGAGTTCCAGTGTTTCCATGTCGGGCAGGCCGTTCTGTCTGTCCCAGCAGCGGAGAATGCGGCCGCTCCCCATAAGGACAAGCCTGTCCGCAAGACGCAGTGCCTGTCCGAGGCTGTGGGAAACCATGATGACGGGATATCTGTCTTTCAGTTGCCCCAGCAGAGCTTCTATGGTTCTGGACGAGACGTTGTCCAGCGATGCCGTTGGCTCGTCGAGCAGCAGCATGGCGGGGCGCATGGCCAGAGACCGCGCAAGGCAGAGGCGTTGTTGCTGGCCGCCGGAGAGTGTTTCCGCCGGGGCATCCAGCCTGTCGTACACCTCGTCCCACAGGCCCGCATCACGCAGCGCCCGTTCCACGCGCACGGCAACGACAGGCGGCGTGAGGCTGAGAGCATGCTGCAGGGGCAGGGTCATGTTGCGGCGGATGGAAACGGGCAGTACGTCCGGCGTCTGGAATACCATGCCCACACGGGTGCGCAGTGTGGCAGGTTCGGGGAAGCTGGTATGGATGTCGGTAAGCGTACCTTCAAGCAGTACCTGTGCATGTCCGGATGTTCTGCATCCTGCAAAGCATTCGTTCAGCCGGTTGAAGGTGCGCAGCAGGGTGGATTTGCCTGACCCCGAGCGGCCTATGAGCACGGTCACGGCATGGTTGTGCGCTTCAAAAGAGATGCCGTTCAGCACCTGCCGTTTGCCGAAAAATACGTTCAGGTCGCAGAGGCGGGCGGCCACGGACTGCGGCAGCGCGCTGTCACCGGAAAGAGAGCCGCACTCTGCGCTGCATGCGGTGCCTGATGTCATATCGGGTGAGGCCGTTGCCACGCTGTCGTGTTTTGTGTGCATTGTATCAGTCATCATCACGGATTCCCTGCCAGCGTTGTTCCAGAGTCCGCTGCAGCTTTGAGGCTCCCGCAAGCAGGGAAAGCGAGAGCACGAGCAGTACCAGCGTGGTGGCGAAGCCCTGTTCAAGCTCCAGCGCATCACGGTACTGCGAGGAGCGGTAGAAGATGGTGAAGGGGAGTGCCTCGAACCGCGAGAAAATGCCTGCGGGCAGGCCTGCGTTTGCCACCGCACCGGTCAGCATGATGACGGCGGTGTCCTCTGCGGCGCGGCCTGCGGCGAGCAATATGCCGCCGAGTATGCCCCGTGCAGAGGATGGGAGCAAGATATGTCGCAGGGTCTGCCATTTGCCGAGCCCCATGGCAGCACCGGTAAGATGAAGCTGTCGGGGCAGTGATTCCAGCGCCGCCCGGGTGGTGGAAACAAGAACAGGCAGCACCAGCAGGGCAAGACAGCAGGCGGCCAGCAGCAGTGATGCCCCCGCGTTCGGGGCTATAGTGCGGCGCAGCATGAGCAGCATGGTAAAGCCGAAAAGCCCCATGACGATGGAAGGAATGCCTGCCAGAAGGTCCACGGCGAATCCCAGCACGGCTTTGGTGCGCGATGCAGTGCTGGTGGCAAGGTAGATGCCGCAACCGATGCCCGGCCCCAGCGCAAGCAGCATGGTGAGGCCGAGAAGCGACAGGGTTCCGGCGCATGCGGGCCATATGCCGTCCCATACGGGAATGCGGCCGGTCATGGCCTGCAGGGCAGGAACGCCGCCGAAGAAAAGATTTGCATCAAGTGCTCCGGCACCACGGGTGACCAGCACGCCGGTCAGCGCGGCCAGAGCAAGGGGGACTATGAGTGCGGCTCCCCATACTGCCGTGCGTACGAAATAGGTTGCAGGTCTGCTCATGCTGTTTCTCCGGTACGCAGAAGGGAGCGCAGGCACAGTTGCACCGTCACGTTGACGAGCAGCAGCAGGCAGCCGGCAACGAAGACCGAACCGTATGCCGCGCTGTTGCTGTCTGTGGCGAGCACGAGGCCGATGTGGGCCGTAAGGGTGCGGATGCTGTCCCATGCGGCGGAAGGCCACTGGGGGGCGTTGCCCGCAAGCATAAGCGGGATGAGCGTGTCGCCGATGGCCCGCCCGAATCCCAGTGCCGCAGCGGCAAGCAGGTTCTTGCGGCAGGCGGGCAGCACGAGGTGCGTGAGCGTCTGCTCGCGGGTAAAGCCGAGAGCGGCTCCGGTCAGCCGCAGGCGGCGCTCCGTCTGCCGCATGCCCGCATCCATGACAAGCGCCATGGTGGGCAGAATGACAAGGGAGAGTACAAGACCGGCCGTTGCCCAGCTGAGTCCCGAGCCGCGCCCGAGCCCTTCGCGCATGATAGGCACCAGCAGGAATATGGCTGCAAAGCCGTATACCACGGTGGGAAAGGCGGTCATGCCGCGCAGCAGCATGAGCAGCAAGCGGCCCACGGGGCGGGGCAGAAAGCCGCGTATGCCGCAGCACAGGCCCAGTGCCAGCGGCCAGCCCAGCGCAAGGGCGGAAAGCGCCACGCACAGCGAGGCCGCCAGCATGGGCAGAATGCCGAACTGCCCGCGGCCGGGGTTCCACACGCCGCTGAGAATGGAAAGACCCTGCCCGCCTGTGAAGACGGGCAGGGCAAAAAGGAACAGAAAACCGAATATGGCCGCCACGGCAAGCCCTGTCACAAGGGCGCTGGCACCAAACGTTACATCCGCTATCCGGTTTCTGTCGAATCGCATGTTACTTCGCTACGGGAATATAGCCGCTGGCGCGGATGATCTCTGCACCTTCGGGGGTGAACACGTAGTCGATGAAGTCTTTCACTACACCGGCAGGCTCGCCCTTGGTGTTCATGTAAAGCTTGCGGGTGATGGTGTAGGTGCCGTTGGCGGCGTTTTCCTGCGAGGGAGTCATGCCGTCCATGGTGGGCGCCTTCACGGTGCTGTCGATATGGCCGATGCCCACGTAGCCGATGGCACCGGGGTCCTGCGCCACGGCAGTCTTCATGGCACCGTTGGAGGGCACCACGTTGGCGGAAGGAGCAACGTCACCCTTGGCGAGCAGCTTCTTGGCGAACACTTCGCGGGTGCCGCTGGCTTCGTCGCGGGTGTACAGGCTGATGGCACGGTCTTCGCCGCCCAGTTCCTTCCAGTTGGTGATCTTGCCTGCGTAAATGTCCTTCACCTGTGCGGCGGTCAGGGCGTTGACGCCGTTGGCGGGGTTGATGACCACGGCCACGCCGTCAATGGCAAAGGCAAAGCTCACAAGGCCGTACTTGGCAACTTCGTCGGAAGAAAGAGCACGACCGGTGTTGCCGATCTGCACCAGACCTTCGCCCACCTGCTGCACGCCCACACCGGAACCGCCGCCCGCAATGCTGATGCGGATGTCTGGGTTAACGGTCATGATGCGCTTTGCAGCTTCTTTCATTACCGGAATGTGGGCGGTGCCGCCTGCAATATCAACGGTTCCCTGCTTGCCCTTGAAGGCGTCGAGCGGTGCCGCTGAGGCAAGGGAGACGGAAAGGGTCATGGCCATAGTCAGGCACACAATCATAAGGACGCGCAAACCACGAAACATATGCATTCTCCTTGGGATGTTGAACTGCGGACGGCGTGTTCGATCTGTCCGGCATTGTTACAGTTTGGTGACAATAGGCAGTGGAGGGGTATGCGGCAAATCGAATGATCAAATCGAAATAGTCATTATCTATTTATATAATCAATAGTTGGTGTGCCGTTACGTTTGCGAGGAACCCCCGTTTCTTCAGAGAGAGGAGGTCAGGCAGCGTCGGAGTTACTTGTGTTTGCGAAAGTGCCGTGGGGTTGGCTTTGTGCCGTGTTCAGGGTAATGAATGGCCCACACTGGCGGACGCAACGGGGAGGCGTCTGCCGTCACCCCCCCCAATCCGGAGGATGCATAGATGAAACATCTGCCCCTTATTCTGCCCCTTACTCTGCTTCTGTTCTGCGCGAGTATCCTGCCCGTAACGGGTGCGCATGCAAAAAGCCCTGCGCGTCAGACCTCTGCCAAGGCCATTATGGGAACGACATGGATGTGGTCTTCAACCACCACGCCCATGGAAACCATCGAGGCGGAAGTGCCTGCGCGATACACCATAGCGTTGGAAGACGGACGTGTTTCCGCCCGTTTCGACTGCAACCGAGGTGGCGGAACCTACAAACTTTCGGACGGCACACTGTCGTTCGGCATGATGATGTCGACCATGATGATGTGCGCGCCGGATTCGCAGGATTTGGTTTTCAAGCGCGATCTGCAGTTTGTCACGACCTTCTATGTGGAGGATGGCGTTCTGTACCTGGGCCTTGATGACGGCGCCGGAACCATGGAGTTTCGACCCGCCCCGTAAGTGAGCTGATATTTTTTACGGCATTTGAAAAGCCCCCGATTCCAAGGAGTCGGGGGCTTTTTTGTATCGTTCTTCGTGATCGCGAAGGATGGCATTGCAGTCCGTGCGGTTGCTGCAACTTGTAGAGCCGTCATTCGCTCTGCGGCACATCCTGCGGATTGTCGGTAACAATGCCCGTAACACCCCATTCCATGAGCTGCCGCATGCGGGCAGGCTCATTGACCGTGTACGGATTAACCGCAAGTCCGGCATTGCGGACGGCAGCGATGGCTGCCTGTGTCAGGCGTTTGTGCCCGGGGTGCCATGCATCGGCACCAAGGGCCCGCACGGCTTCAACCGCATTGCCCGTAAAGGCGTGCGGGGTGAGCAGGCCGGTGAGTACCTGCTCGGCGTGCCGCTTGCTCTCTGCAACGTAGTCGGGATTGAAGGAAGAGATGATGACCGCTTCCTCCATCTTCAGTTCAAAAACCACTTCCAGCGTTTTGCGGACAATGGTGTTTGCAAGCTGCTCGGGCATGGCTTTGGAGACATCCTTGATCTCAATGTTCACCAGCATGCCAAGCTCTGCGGAACGCTGCAGAGCCTGTTTCAGTGTAGGAACGGGCTGCACCCCGAACGAGGTGTCCGTTCCGGAATCCTTGCGGCCACAGCGGCGGCGCGGGAAAATGCCCGCATTCAGCACGCTCAGTTCCTCAAGGGTGAACCGCCACGGCAGCGCGGGCGGATTGTTGCGGAAGAACGCGTGGCCCGCCGCATCGGTGGTGCGCAGCAGGTTCAGGTCGTGCAGCAGCACGGGAATGCCGTCCTTGGTGAGCACAACATCCAGCTCCCAGCCGTCTGCGCCCTTGGCATGTGCCGTTTCCAGCGAAACAATGGTGTTTTCGGGAGCCAGCGAGCGGCAGCCGCGGTGTCCCCAAATCAACGGTTTGTCGGTATCCAGAGAAAGACGCACGGTTCATGCTCCGTCAGGGACTGCCGTAGCGGCGGCCCCGGTCTGATATATGTTGCACGCCGGTGACTGTGTCAGCCGGTCGAAGACTGGTCGCCACACAGGCCGCCGGTATTAATGATTCAGAATCTGGTCGAGGAACATGCGGCAGCGTTCTTCCCTCGGAGCGGTGAAGAATTCTTCTGCCGTGGCGTATTCCACGATCTGTCCCTTGTCCATGAAGACCATGGTGTCCGCCACTTCACGGGCAAAGCCCATTTCATGCGTCACACAGATCATGGTCATGCCCTGATCGGCAAGTTCGCGCATGACATCCAGCACTTCCTTGATCATTTCGGGGTCAAGGGCCGAGGTGGGCTCGTCAAAAAGCATTACCTTGGGCTGCATGGCCAGGGCGCGGGCAATGGCCACACGCTGCTGCTGCCCCCCGGAAAGCTGCCCCGGGAACTTGCGTGCCTGCTCGCCTATGCCCACGCGTTCAAGGTAGGTGTAGGCAATGGCCTCCGCCTCTTTTCTCGGCATCTTGCGGACATGGATGGGGCCTGCGGTCACGTTTTCCAGAATGGTCAGGTGCGGGAACAGATTGAACTGCTGGAACACCATGCCCACTTCGCGGCGGATGCGCTCGATGTGGCGCACGTCGTTGGTGAGCGGGGTGCCTTCAACGGTGATCACGCCTTCCTGATGTTCCTCAAGCCGGTTGATGGTGCGGATGAGCGTGGATTTGCCCGAGCCCGAAGGACCGCAGATAACCACCTTTTCCTGCTTACGGACCTGCATGTTGATGTCCTTGAGCACGTGGAACTGCCCGTACCACTTGTTCAGGCCCTTTATGTCTATGACCACGGGAGCATCCCCGAGGTGGGTGGCCGTATATGTCTGGGTGTGCATGTGAGTCCTCTATTTTCCGGCGGAGGGAATCTTGCGTTCAAGGTGCTGGCTGTAGCTGGAGAGCCCGAAGCAGAGCACCCAGTACCAGAAGGCGATAAAGACATACGCCTCTTCCAGCCTGCCGAACCACTTGGGGTTGGAGGTAGTGGCAAAGGCGATCTGCAGCAGGTCCACAAGACCCACTATGCCCACGAGCGAGGTATCCTTCAGAATGCCGATGAAGTTGTTCACCATGGGCGGAATGACGATGCGCAGCGCCTGCGGCAGAATGACCACGCGGATCTTCTGCCAGTAGCTCATGCCCAGCGCGTCTGCCGCTTCATACTGCCCGCGAGAAAGGCCCTGCAGGCCGCCGCGTATGTTCTCTGCAAGGTAGGCAGAGAAGAACATGGTGATGCCCACCATGGCGCGCAGCAGCTTGTCGAGTTCCATGTTGGAAGGCAGGAACAGCGGCAGCACCACCGAGGCCATGAACAGGATGGTGATCAGCGGCACCCCGCGGATAAGCTCTATGTAAGCCACGCAGAAGGGGCGGGCGATGGGCATGTTCGATGTGCGGCCCAGCGCCAGCAGAATGCTGATGGGAAAGGCGGCAATCATGGCGACCGAGGCCAGCAGAATGGTGAGCATCAGGCCGCCCCAGTAATGGGTACCCACCGCAGGCAGGCCGGTGAACCCGCCGCCCCTGATGACGGCGAATACGAGAAGGGGTGTTGCCAGCCATGCGGCCCGCAGCCATGTGGCGCGTCTGAGCGGGCGCAGCAGGGTAAGCCCGACCATGACAAGGACGAGACACAGGGCCAGTAGAGGCCGCCAGCGTTCTTCCGCCGGATAGATGCCGGTTATGAACACGGGCCACATCTCGCGCAGAAAGCCCCATGCCGCACCGGAGTGCTGCTTGGCGACCGCAGGATCAAGCGAGATGCTGGCATTGACCACAGCCCAGTTCCAGAAGGGGACCACTGCCCGCCAAATCAGATAGAGCGAACCTGCCGTGAGCAGGGCGTTGTACCACGGGCAGAGCAGGTTGGCCCGAACCCATCCCCACACGCCCACGGTTGCCGCAGGCGGAAGTCTGTCAGGAATATCGTGTACCATGGCTACCTCTCCACCAGCGCTATGCGGGCATTGTACATGTTCATGGCAAACGAAATGCACAGGGAAATGCACAGGTAAACACCCATCCATATCCCGACGATTTCCACCGCCTGACCGGACTGGTTGAGAATGGTGCCGCCCACGCTCACGAATTCCGGATAGCCTATGGCAACGGCAAGCGAACTGTTCTTGGCGATGGCAAGGTATTCACTTGTCATGGGGGGCACGATAACGCGCATGGCCTGCGGCAGAATGACAATGCGCATGACCTGCCGCTCGTTCATGGCAAGGGCGCGTGCGGCTTCCCGCTGGCCGCGGGATACGGCCTCTATGCCGGAGCGGATGATCTCGGCGTTGAAGGCGGAAACGTAGACGGTAAGTCCCACCACCAGCGCCGTGAATTCAGGGGTGAGCCCCATGCCGCCAGAGTAGTTGAAGCCCTTGAGCACAGGGAAATCCAGAAGAAAGGGCGTTCCGCCTGCCAGCCATGCCAGCGAGGGCAGGCCGAGCATGAGCAGCAGGCAGGGTACAAGGCGTTTGCCGGGTTCGCCCGTTTCATCGCGCATGCGCTTTGCGCGCCGCAGCACCAGCCAGCATCCGCACAGGGCGGTGATGAGGGCGGCGACGAAGAGCCATGCTCCCTGCTGGGGCACAAGGCCGGGTAGAAACAGGCCGCGCTTGTTCAGAATGATCCACCCGCCAAGATCAATGGACTGCTTGACCCCGGGCAGCTCCTGAAACACCACGAAATACCAGAAGAACAGCTGCATCAGCACGGGCAGGTTGCGGTTGAGTTCCACATACCAGCGGCAGAGGCGGCTGAGCAGCCAGTTGGGTGACAGTCTGCCAAGGGCGATGAAAAGCCCCAGAAAGGTGGAAGCCACACAGCCTATCACGGCCACCTTCAGCGTGTTGGCAAGGCCGGTTGCCAGCGCCATGATGTAGCTGGAAGATTCCGTGTAGTGAGCGATTTCCACACTGTCGCGGAAGATATAGAGCGTTGCGGCGGGCAGGCCGATGCTCAGCAGCAGGCACAGGCCGAACCATCCGGTGTCCAGCGGTGCCTCGTTGCGGGCCTTCAGGTGGCGGGCAAGTATGCGCGAAAGAAACAGGCCGACAGCGAGGCTTATGAGAAAATACAGAAAGCCGCCTTGGGGCAGGGGAATGCCTGTTGCCTCACCTATGCGGAATCCGGCTTCGGAATGCAGAAAGCCGAAGCCCGAACCTATGCCGCGCGTTTTGAGGTTTTCCAGTGTGTTCCGGTACATGCTGACGGCAAGCCAGAGAAAACTGCCGAGCATGACCGCCTGAAAAGCCCATGCTCTGCCTGTGGGACTGCGCCAGAATGGTACGCGCGGGGGGGCGGAGTGTTCAGTCATGTCATTTCCTGAAAAATGTGGCGGTCGCGGGGGCGAACCGTAACCGTGAAGGATACGCAATGCCCCTTCAGAAACGATGTTCCTGAAGGGGGAAGGTATGAAAGGCGCCGCCCGTTATGGTAACGGGCGGCGCATATGACGGCTAGCGGAAAGGAGGAACGTAGATCAGGCCGCCCTTGTTCCACTGTTCGTTGGGGCCGCGTTCAAGGCGCAGAGGAGTGTTGGCGCCGAGGTTGCGGTCGAAGATCTGGCCGTAGTTGCCCACGGTCTTCAGCACGCGGACGGGAGCGCCCTGATCAAGGCCGAGGTCCTGCCACAGTGTGCCGGTCTTGCCGAGCATACGCTGCACTTCGGGGTCGGTGCTCTCTGCGTATATCTTTTCCACGTTGTCGGCGGTGATGCCGAATTCTTCGGCAGCCATGGTCAGCCACACGGTCCAGCGGACAACGTCTGCCCACTGATTGTCGCCGTGGCGCACAACGGGGCCAAGGGGTTCCTTGGAGATGAGTTCGGGCAGAATGACATGGTCATCAGGGTTCTGCATGAGCGAGCGCTGTGCGGCAAGGCCGGAAACGTCGGTGGTGTGTACGTCGCAGCGGCCTGCATCATAGGCAGCGCGAACGTCGGGCTGCTTGTCGAACACCACGGGGGTGAAGGACATGCCATTCTTGCGGAAGTAGTCGGAAATGTTCAGTTCGGTGGTGGAGCCGGTCTGCAGGCAGATGGTGGCGCCGTCCAGTTCCTTGGCGCTCTTGATGCCGGAGGACTTGCGGACCATCATGCCCTGTCCGTCATAGAGGGTGATGTTGGTGAAATCGAGGCCGAGGTTGGCATCGCGGCTCATGGTGTAGGTGGTGGTGCGGGAAAGCAGGTCGATCTCGCCGGACTGCAGCGCGGGCAGACGCTCCTTGGAGGTGAGCGGGGTATATTTGATTTCCGGCGTGTTCACTGCAGCGCCTACTGCGCGACAGAAGTCTACGTCAAAACCGAAGCGCTGTCCGTTGCTGTCCAGCGCGGAGAACCCGGGGTTCTCGATGTGGGTTCCGCATTTCAGAAAGCCGTTCGCCTGCACGTCCTGCAGCGTACCGGCCTGCGCTGCGGAAGAGGCGAACAGAACGCCAGCCGCAGCAAGGGCAACCAGAATAGAACGCATTTCAAGCTCCTCACACCCCCGAAGACCTGCGCGGCGCAATCGCGGGAGATTCGATTCCTGCACGGATGCAGGTTTGCGCCGGTTCTAACAGCATGGGCCGCATCTTACGATACCCGCCCGCAGGTCGCATCCGGCAACTGGTCCGGCCCGCAGGCGTGGTTTCTTCGTGAATACACTGATGGCACATGTTGCGCAACTGGATTAACCCAGATGAAAGAGTGTTTGTCAATTTGTATGAAGGTGCGTACATAAACCCCTTCGGGCCCGCGCAGGAGCAGGCTCGTTTTTCTGCCTGCAATATATCAACTTTCGGACGGGCTCATGGCGGTATTCCGGTATTATCAGATAGTCAGGGAACACGTGTTGCAACTCATCCAGTCCGGTGCGCTGGCTCCGGGCAGCCAGCTGCCTTCGGAGCGTACCCTGTGCAATGAGCTGGATCTCAACCGCAATACCGTGCGCCATGCCCTGCAGCTGCTCCAGCGGGAAGGCCGGATTTTCAGGCTCGAACGCAGGGGGTGGTATGTGAGCACCAGAAGGCTGGTGTACAACCCCGCGCGGCACGTGAACTTTGCCCGGCTGGCGGCGACACAGGGATTTGAGGCCCGCTGGACCACAACGGACAACGGAGTGGTCGAAATCACGCCCGACATGCCGGAAGACGGCGGCTTTGTGCAGGGAGCCATGGTCTATGAGATGGAAAACGAGTTCTATCTCGACAACCAGAAGGTAGCCTATGTTGTCTCTCACCTGCATGCGGGACGACTGAAGGACATTGTTCCCAAGACCGTTTCGCGCGCACTCACGCAGGTGGTGCAGGAAGAATACGGCATCTCCCTTCTGCAGCGCCGCCTGCTCATCCGTCCCGTGCTGCTGCACAAGCAGGTGACGGACATGCTCGGCCTTTCCCACGGCACGCCCGGGTTGTATGTGCGCCGTGTGAAGACGGATGAGGATGGAGCCGTGCTGTCGTTAGAGCAGGAATACTGGCGTTACGACGCCATTGAGCTGCGCGTGGATGCGGAATAGCGGGCTCGTTTGTGCCAGATGCACTCCCGCCTCGGGCGTGCGCCCATTTTCTTTCTGTTTCTGTCGGGTGAAGGGCAGGTTTGTTCCGCAAAGGGATTGAACGGCAATATATTTGCATGTATTATTCCGAAGTGTTGCCTGTCCCGGCGGGAAGAGTTCGTTCCGGCCCGGTAGTATCTTTCTGAAATGAAACATGGCGGCGACTGCTGTGTCTGCTGCCGTAGCCGTTTCGGCACCGTCCGGTACATGGGTGGGGGTGTCGATGACCAAGGAGACGTTTCGTGCTGATCCCCGTAATCCTGTCCGGAGGTTCCGGTACCAGACTGTGGCCGCTTTCCCGCAAGCTGTTCCCCAAGCAGCTTATGCCCATGCTGGGCGGAAAGACATCTCTGCTGCAGGCCACCGCGCTGCGCACGGCAAAGCAGGCGGACATTTCCGCACCCATTCTGGTGGTCAACGAGGAGCACCGTTTCATGGTCGCAGCCCAGATGCAGGAAGTGGACATCACTCCTGCGGGCATCATCCTTGAACCGGCAGCCCGTAATACGGCTCCCGCCGTTGCCGTTGCCGCACTGACGGCCATGCTGCAGGGCGAAGACCCTGTACTGCTTGTGCTGCCCGCAGACCATTTCATCAAGGATACCGACGCATTTCTCGCCGCTGTTGCCGTAGGTGTTTCCAGCGCCGAGCAGGGCAATCTGGTGACTTTCGGCATTGTGCCGGACAAGCCGGAAACGGGCTATGGCTACATCAAGCGGCCTGCCGGAGCTGCCGATGCCGTCCCTGTTGAGTGCTTTGTAGAAAAGCCCGACCGCCCGACTGCGGAAGAGTATCTCGCTTCCGGCGAATATTTGTGGAACAGCGGCATGTTCATGTTCAAGGCATCGGTTTTTCTCAGCGAGCTGGAGCGTTTCAACCAGCCCATGCTGGCGGCGTGTCAGGCTGCTAGTGCCGGTTCCCGTCATGACCTTGATTTCATCAGGCTGGATAAGTCTGCTTTTTCCGGATGCCCGTCCGACTCCATTGACTATGCCGTTCTGGAAAAAACGGACAAGGCAGTAGTCATTCCTCTTTCCTGCGGCTGGAGCGATGTGGGATCGTGGTCTGCGCTGCAGGAAGTGCGCGACAAGGACGAAAACAACAACGTGTGCATCGGCGACGTGGTCGCAGAAGATACCAAGGGCTGTTATCTCCATTCCACCAACCGGCTCATCGCCACGCTGGGACTTGAAAATGTGGCCCTTGTGGAAACCAAGGACGCCGTGCTCGCCGCCCCGCTGGATAGGGTGCAGGATGTGAAGAACATCGTGGCCACCCTGAGCCGCGACAACAGGGAAGAGGTTATCAGCCACTGCCGCGTGTTCCGCCCGTGGGGCAACTACGAGGGCATTGACCTTGGCGAACGGTATCAGGTGAAGCGCATCACGGTGTATCCCGGCCAGATTCTTTCTTTGCAGAAGCATTTTCACCGCGCAGAGCACTGGGTAGTGGTCAAGGGCACCGCCATTGTTACCAGAGGGGAAGAGCAGGTGCTGCTTGGCGAGGACCAGTCCACGTATATTTCGCTGGGTACCGTGCACCGGCTGGAAAATCCGGGTAAGGTGAATCTGGAACTTATTGAAGTGCAGACCGGGAGCTATCTCGGTGAGGACGACATAGTGCGTCTGGACGATGTGTACGGCCGCAGCGCCGATACAGGGAGCGGGGGAGAGAAGTAATGGCCGACAGCCTTTCGTGCTTCAAGGCGTATGACGTGCGTGGCCGTGTGCCCGACGAACTGAACGAGGACATCGCCTACCGCATAGGCAGGGCGTATGCCGCCTTTCTGCAGCCCGCCAGAGTTGCGGTGGGGCACGATATCAGGCTTTCCAGCCCTTCCATGGCGGATGCCCTTATCAGGGGCCTGACCGAGGGCGGGGCGGATGTCTATCATATCGGCCAGTGCGGAACCGAAGAGGTGTACCACGCGGCGTTTGATATGAACGTCGATGGCGGCATCATGGTGACCGCAAGTCACAATCCCAAGGATTATAATGGGATGAAGTTTGTCCGCGAAGGGGCGCGCCCCATCAGCGGCGACACCGGTCTTGACGAGATTGGACGCATGGCGGCCCGTAACGAATTTGCTCCGGCTGCCACAACGGGCACGGTGTCCTATCACGACAATTCCGGTCGTTATGTGGAGCATCTGCTGGGCTACATTGCGCCGGAAACGCTCAGACCGCTCAAGATAGTGGTCGATCCCGGCAACGGCGGCGCGGGCAAGATCATCTCCCTGCTGGAAAAGCACCTGCCCTTCACCTTCATCAAGGTGCACTTCGAGCCGGACGGCAACTTCCCCAATGGTGTTCCCAACCCTCTGCTGCCGGAGAACCGCGCTGTCACGGCGGCTGCGGTCCGCGAGCACGGTGCGGATATGGGGCTCGCGTGGGACGGCGATTTCGATCGTTGCTTCTTTTTTGACGAGCAGGGCAACTTTATCGAAGGCTACTATCTGGTCGGCCTGCTTGCGCAGGCATTTCTCGCGAAGGAACAGGGAGCCAAGATCATCCACGATCCGCGTCTGACGTGGAACACGGTGGATGTGGTGGAACGTTCCGGCGGTATTGCCGTGCAGTCCAAGACCGGTCATGCTTTCATCAAGGAACGCATGCGTCTCGAAGACGCGGTGTACGGCGGCGAAATGAGCGCCCATCATTACTTCCGCGACTTTGCCTACTGTGATTCCGGCATGATTCCGTGGCTCATGGTGGCCCAGCTTGTCTGCACTACGGGCAAATCCCTTTCCGAGCACGTGGCGCAGGCCATGCGAGCGTATCCTGCCAGCGGCGAGATCAACCGCAGGGTGCGCGATGCCGCAGCCTGCATACGGGCGGTGCGTGATGCGTTTGAAGCGCAGGCCCTGCGTGTGGACGAAACCGACGGCATAAGCCTTGAGTTTGCAGATTGGCGCTTCAACCTGCGCAGCTCGAATACTGAACCGGTGCTCAGGCTGAACGTGGAATCGCGCGGTGATCAGGCACTCATGGAAGAGATAACGCGTACCCTGCTGGATATAGTGGATTCAGTGCAGTAAGCGCACCAATGATTTTCACAGCGAAAGGCCGCTGTCCCAGAGGACAGCGGCCTTTTTTGTTTTGATAGGGCAGGTTACCTGCACAAAGAGTCGTATAGCGCTTCGTACTCATTGAACATGACAGACTGGGCATATTGGCGTTGAACGATTTCAGGGGCCTGTTTCGCAATAGTGTTCCGCAGGGTGTTGTCCTTGATAACAGAGAGTAGTGTTTTCGAAAGTTCATCGGGGGATTCTGGTTGCACCAGGCAGCCATTCTGACCATGCTTCAATATGTCCGGAATATGACCCACACTGGTCGAAATGACGGGTTTTCCTGCTGCCATGGCTTCCAGTAGGGCAAAGGGCAGCCCCTCGGAGCGGGAGGGCATGACAAAACAGTCCAGTGCGGCAAGTATTTCTGGAATATCGCTTCGGGCACCGGCGAGTATAACCCGATTACTTAAACCCAATGCTGCGGCTCTTTCGCGTAAGTGAGGTTCCATGCTGCCAGAGCCCGTATATACAAGCCTCGCTTCGTGCGCACTAACCGCCATTGCGGCAAAGGCATCCAGCAGAATGTCTGGTCCTTTGATGTGCTCAAGTCTGCCCACCGAGCCGATGAGAAAATGGTTTTCTGAAGCCGCAATCTCTTTTCTGAAGCCGCTTCCGTCAGCCTGTTGCAGGGTGGCTATGTCCACTCCGTTCAGGATGGTTTGTATTTTACTGCGTGAAACGCCGTCTTTTACGGCAGAGGCTTCCATCAGTTGCGGAGACACCTCAACAAGGGCGTCCAATCCGTAAGCAAAAAAACGTTTTTCCCAGCGCCTTCGGGCTCGTACATCCAGGTAATGTCTACTGTGTTCGGTCATGATGACCGGGATGCGGCACAGGGTTCCTGCTGCAGAGGCGTAAGCCATGCTGGAGAGGTCATGGGCGTGGAGTAACTGTACTGCGTTCTCTTTCACAAAGCGACAAAGGCCATGTAGCACCTTCCAGTCGAAAAATATGGGGCGCCGCGGGATGTGGTGGATGCTTATGGCGTGTGCATCCAGTGTGGAGGTGTCATAATTCTCGCCATCAAAGCAGACTATGGATGCGCGTGCGCCGCGTCGCGCGTGTTCAACCGCGAGGTCATGGACAAGTTTTTCTGCACCGCCAAGCCGCATGGCAAGAATGGTGTGCGCAACGTGGAGTCCGGATGATGAGGATGATAGCATGAGCAATACTGTGTGGTGGATCAGTGTGAGTAGCCCTGAGAGCTGGCTAAGGCTGGTCGTTCTGTTCAGGTGTGTTAAGCAGCATTGCTTCTACCGGTCCGCCTTTTTCGAGCAGGGAGCGAAGCCTCTCTTTGCTGTCCAGATCTGTCATTTCAAATATGGCCCCGACGTGCAGTTCGTCGCCAAGGGCGTCGATACGTTTGGCTTTGCAGTTGAACCGGAGCGGTAATCTGTCTTCGCCAATGGAGAAAAATACCTCAAAGTCCAGTGTGTCTGAGTTGCTATTTCTGAGAGTTCCGCCAAAAGCGGTATCCTTGCAGGATAGGCCTAATCCTATATGAGAAATATCTCTGATAGTCGCAGCCTGATATTTTCCATGGGTGCCGTTTGTATCCTTCATATAAATCATGGCCGGGAGCGAAAGATGCATGCGGTTGAAAGCTCTTTGATCTGATCCATGCGTTTTGGACAGTTCACGGTAATAGAGGAATTGGTCGACAATGCCATCCAGCAGTTCCTGCGAGGCAATCCCCATTTCCTCGGCAGCGCATTCCAGGCGTCTGCCTATTTCGTTACTGATTTTGTATGTATAGTTTATGGTTTTCACACGAACTCCGTTGTGAAAGAACAAGGAATAATGTGTTTGATAAATATATGAAAGAACTGTGCCATGACTGTTTTTAGCTTGTGTATTAATGTGTAATTATTCAAAATTGTTGCATGTATTGTTCTTGTGTTTATGTTTGAACAGGCTGGCTTGTCAAATCAATGAATCGGTTGCACCTCAAAGACAGGTAGTTTTCAGGAGGCAGCTATAAAACTGTAAGGTTTGCATGCGCTTACTTTTTCTGAGAAATATGGACAAATCAAGTGTAAGTCTTCTTTTTCCAGATTATTGCAGTAAAGCTATGGGGATGGTTCGAAACTCAATGTTCTATTTAACAGCTGGTAATGCTCTTATGCCGGATTTATATAGTTTTTAATTCACAACCCAATTGTTCTCTGGCATATTGGTTTGATATTGTCATAGGATCTGACAATCCTGTGTTCTCTGAAAGGCCAAACCAATTGTGAGGTTGGGACGGAAAGTCAACGGATCTCTGGGGGAGATGGCCGGACTGCCAGAGGGGCGCCAGACGCTCCTAACTTCATGAGCGAATCTGGTCGCGACAGTCTTTTTTGCACTAGCGGGGGGTATGTCCTGAATGGATATGCCAAAGGCAAATCAAGCAAGTCGTGGACTAAGATGGAAAAAATTCACATCATAGATGATCGTAAGGATTTTTGCGTAGCTTTTTCATCCATGATCAAGCGGATGGGCTATCCTTGCGAAACCTCCAATTCCATTAGTGAAGGTATGCAGAGACTCTGGGAGAACCCGAGCGATATTATCTTCATGGATGTCAATTTACCGGAAGGTAATTCCCTTGAACATATAGGGGAGTTGTCGCTTTCTCCGGGAACTCCGGATGTTGTAGTCATCACCGCTAACGGCAATAGTGATAATGCTGAATCCGCTATACGCGCCGGTGCTTGGGATTATCTCGTAAAGCCTATTACGTTTGCGAAGCTGGAAGAGACTGTTACTCGTTGTTTAACACACCGGGCTGCGCGCCGTGAATATGAGCTTAAAGCCGAATTTGAGCGTGGAGATATTCTTGGAAATAGTCCCCGGTTTGAACAAGTGCTTCAGCGGCTTGCCATCGTTTCCCGTTCTATCGGTAATGTGCTTCTTATAGGAGAAACGGGGACAGGTAAGGAACTGCTGGCCAAGGCTATCCACAAGAACAGTGACCGGCGTGATAACGCCTTTATTGTTGTGGACTGTACCAATCTGCCTACGACCCTTGCCGAGAGTATTCTGCTTGGCCACGCCAAAGGAGCTTTTACCGATGCTAAAGAGGCAAGCGATGGCCTGTTCAAGCAAGCGGATGGCGGAACAATTTTTCTGGATGAGATAGGAGACCTGGATCTTTCTATTCAGAAATCGTTGCTGCGCGTACTGCAGGAACGTTCATTCAGGCCTTTGAAATCACTTAAGGAAGTGCAAAGTGATTTTCGTGTGGTGGCAGCCACCAACAAGAATCTTACGGAAATGGTGGAGAAGGGCGAGTTTCGCAGAGACCTTTATTACCGTCTGCGTACCAATGTACTTGAGGTGCCACCTCTAAGGGAGCGCAGGGAGGATATAGCCTCTCTGGTCAGGTACTTTGCGGATTATATTTGCGATCAGCTCAAGATGCCCAAAAAGAAGATATCAAAGGATTTCATTGCAGCGATGGAAGCCTACGATTTTCCGGGCAACGTGCGTGACGTGATTAACATTATGCATACAGCGGTGAGTAATTCCTTTGATGTAGGTACGCTGTATGTGCACCACCTGCCGAGGGAAGTGCGGGCTTTTCTCATGAAGCACTCCATGGCTGGAGGAGATGGTTCCTGCACCAGGGTGGAGGAAGTGGATGTGCCGCTTACGGTAGTCTTTCAAGGGGATGAATTTCCAACAATAAAGGATGTGCGGCGGCAGGTGGTTGATCAGATGGAGCAGGATTATCTGAACAGACTCATTGAACGATTTGGTTTTGAAGTTGTCATGCTTTGCAAAATATCTGGTATGTCGCGCGCAAGATTATATGAGTTGCTGAATAAACACGGTATTTCGCTCAAGAAATAATCCTTCTTTGCTGCTATTACAATAAATAAGCCCCGCTTAAGCGGGGCTTATTTATTGTCCGTTCTTAAAAGATGCAGCCAGCTGTTCAATGCGTTCTGCGCAAAGCAGGGGGGCATTGTATCCTGCAATGATGTGCTGCATGGAATGGGCGTTGTCAGCAAAGCGAGGGGTAGAAAGTATCGTCTGAACGGCAGTATGCAATGTTGCGGTGGACTTCTCAAATTGCTTTGGAGTGATTGTCAGCCCGACTCCCAGAGATTCGACACGGCGCATGTTGAACTGTTGGTCGGGAATGGTGGGAATGCCGATAACAGGGACGCCTTTCCCCAGCGCTTGATAGATGGTGCCGTTTCCGCCATGGCAGATGACCGTAGCGCTTGTTTCAAGCACGTGATTGCCGTCAATGAACGGGGTGACTTTTATATCCGGATGATCTTGCGGAAGGCCATCCGTCTGACCGCCAGTTGCAATTACTCCGCGCATGCCATGGGTGTCCAGCATGCTGAACACTGTCTCAAAAAGAGCAGGAATGGCTGTGGACCCCATGCTGACAAAGATGAGGGGGCGAGCGTCCTTTTGCGCTTTCATCTCTTGCCACCAGTCGGGTGCGGGGGAGTTGCCGTTCCATACAATAGGGCCCACATAGTGATAGTCGGGCGGAAGCCGCCGCGTCGGGAAATACTCGGGTGTATCAGCCAGAAGCGTCAAGTTGCCGCCTGCAAGACAGTTTGTAGCGGTGGCGGTCCTAGGCAGGCCATATTGCTTTGAGCGTTTCGAAAAGACAGGCACGGCCGTATTGAAGATGGTCATCTCCAGCCAGAGGTTCAGGGCATCCAACCATCTGCTCCAGCCTTTGGATTCCATGGCGCATAGTGGCGAGTTGTGGCCGCAGCTGGCCTGGATTGATGGAAACAACGGCATATAGGGATTAGCCCTATATGCCGTGGATGAGACATTGACTATGGCGGCATGGGCGATGCGGGCTATGTGGGTTGATATTCTTGCAGAGAAGCGTCCGTCCGTGAGCACTACATCCGGGCGGACAGATTTGAAGAGTTCCACGTCTTCATCAATCATTCTGTCCAGCGTTGTATCATCAACGAAGCGTAATTTACCGTCGCGGATATTATCAAAAAGTTGCTTCGGATCTGGCTCGAACAGTGGGTGGATTGCGAACCCTTCCTGTTCCAGAATGCGCATCTTTGGGCTCTCTCCTGCAAACTCTACAAGGTGTCCCCGTTGCCTGAGTTCCTTGCCTACCTCAAGAACCCTGCTCAAATGTGAATAGGTGTGAGAGTAGGGGATGCAGAGAATGCGCATGGCTGCCTCCTGGGGTTTATGCTGTTTGGGGAAAGTGGTTGTATGGTTGTGTCGGGATAGTTTTCATTTTGCAAGTATAGTTTATGTTGTCAGCTCATTATGTCGCAAGGGGCATTTGGTGCTCCCCTTGTGCAGGGGCGTGGCTGGCTGGAGAATGAAAAAGAGGCGCAGACCATGCGGTCTGCGCCTTCATTATTTGTCACCAGAAGAGGAGTTAGGCTACCTGGTTCTTGCGGCAGAAGAAGCCGAGTACCAGCAGGCCAAGACCGCTCAGCAGGATGGTTGCGGGTTCCGGTACGGTGCCAAACTTGCTGGATCCATCAATCTGGAAGACGAAGTCGCCAGGAGATCCGTCTCCATTGGGTGCTCCGACTATATGGTCGTAATCACCAAAACCCGCCAGTCCTTCGTAGTCGATTTCAATAACGTTACCATCCTTTGTGTCAATGGACTCGGTGGGGGGCAGGGCTTCTTCAAAGGGAAGAGACTGACCGGCCTTGAAAGTGAGGGTGAAGTACAGGCTGCCAGCATCAAGAGCATCCTGGGTGGCCTGATCAAGCAGGAAGAAGAAGGGGTTAAGATAGTTGAGCGTAATGGTTGCAATAGTGTTGCCGCTACCTTCCATGGCACCGTAACCGGGCATGGTGTCTGCTCCGCTGCTGTCAAAATCAACCAGATTTCCGGTTAATTCAAAGTCGGACTTCTGTACATCAGTGAATATCCCATCCAGAATCTTGGTCCCGTCATTGTACCCGGTGTTTACATTAGCGTCTGAATCCGCATCCCAGAATGCCTGGAAATAGCTGTTGTCGGGGTTCTTCAGGGCAAAGTTAACTTCATTAGCAGTGTAGGTCCCAACTTCCTCGAAGCCTGCAATAGCGGTAACTTCATACCCGTTTACAGCCTGTACTCCTCCGCCAGCAAGATTGAAAACGGACAGCAACGACTGCATGTATACATATGAATTGTGGGTCCAGGTTGATCCGTCAGCGGGAATGACCGAGTCTACCGCAACGCCCGCGCCAACATTCCAGTCTAATCCAGAGATTTCAAACGCGCCGTCCATAGAACCGGTTCCGGTTGGGTCAAAGAAAATTGACGCATGGGCTGACACGCTCCCAGCGATGACCATTAACGCAACTGCAAGTGTAGCGATAAGCTTTTTCATTTTTCAACCTTCCTTAAGATTTTCTGGAGGGGAAAAACGCCCCCTAGTAAATTCTGACACGATTGTATTCGTTTAATGCATGAGGTGTGCCATGTGCATAGTGTGCCTATTTTATTATTTTTATGTCGTCTTTATCTACGTGTGAGATGGTTTGCTTGCTTACATATGTGACAGGTTGTCCGACAGTTATCGATAGAACTTACACGGGGGTGAACTTGAGCAAGATCTTAATAACAAAAGCGGCCCGCTCAATGGTTTATCAAGCAGGTCGCTTTGGCGTTTCTTGTGGTTTTTAGTATGAATATAAGGTTGTTATGTTACCAGAACCACCAGCGTTCATACCAGATGACATAGAGCCCCAACAGCAGGTTGGTCACGGCGTGAGAGAGTATGCACTGGGCAATGCTGCCTGTGCGCCAGTAAATGAAGTTGTATGCGAGACCGGCAAGAAAACCTGCTGCAACGGATTGGTGTTCCAGCGCAAAAATAATCGCAGTCCCGAAGAAAGCCAGTGGCGATATGCTACCCACGGGCAGAGAGGTAAAATCTGTTTTTTGCAGATACCGGATGAGAAAGGAGCGCCAGAATAGTTCTTCAATGATAGGCACAACCAGTGCAGCTCCGGTAAGGCGCACAGCTATAAGAGCCATTCTGGGGAGTCCATCAGCTGCAGCCTGAGGTGTGAAGGTGCCCTGGGGCATGTTCATAACTGCCCATGGCTGTGTCAGATAAATCCAGGCCCCGAAAACCATTATGCCGATGAAAATGCTCAGGACCGATGAGCTCAGTCGCCAAAGATCTTTCCACTGTATTTCACTGTAATATCTGTAGAAAAATATCATGGAAACAGCGGTGAAGCATATCTTTACAGGATAAAGGAGAGTCTGGTTTTCCGGAGACAACAACGATGACGTGCCGGGAAGCAGGACCAGAATCTCGTTTATGGCCACAAAGAGCATGTATATGGCAAAGGGGGCAACACGCGGAAGATAGGCTGGAAATTGCATTGGGTTCGAGCTCTCCGGTACTGATTATTTCTTGGTAGAGATGAATACGTCTGTGCGGAGACCGCTTACCAGCGGTCCGGGGGCGTCAAGCGTAATGATGACTTCCAGAACCTTTCTATCCATAGTTTCGGCAGGATCTCCGGAACTGATTTTTTTTCTGCCCATAATCTGGCTGATGCGGGTGATACGGCCGGGAAAGCGCTGCTCTCCGAAAGCAGTGGCTGTGGCATAGGCCGGTTGGCCAAGGCTCAGATGCCCGATATCCTTTTCATCGACCTCTGTCCTGATGTTCAGGACGCTTATGTCTCCCAGTGCCAATACCGGACTGTCGAAAAGAACGGAAACTGCCTCACCGCCTTTGCGGATGAGGCGTAGAACTGTTCCGGAAATTGGAGCGGTTAATCTGGTTTTGGCCAGTTCCGCTTCGGCTTCATGGAGCCTTGCCTGGCTGGCATTGACCGAGAATGCCGCTTTATTAATGTCTTCAGACCGGAATGGACGGTCTGCAAGTTCAAATCGTAGTAGCGCTTCCTTATGTGCTTCTTTGGCTACATAATATTCCTTCCAGGCTCTGTCTGTCTCTTCAGCGGCGATATGATTCTTCTTGAGCAGAGCATCTCTGCTTTTGGCTTCTCGCAGATTTTGTTCCATGACCATTTTCGCTTGCCTGGCCGCAGCCCAGGCTTCATCTCTTTCCTGTGGACGCCCTCCTGAAGCCAGCTTGCGATATTCGGCTTCGGCAATATTGACTTCAGCCCGGGCTATCTCAACTTTGGCGATGTAAGAGTCCTGACGGAGGCTGGCCAGCAACTGTCCCGATTGAACGGCTGCGCCCTCCGCTACAAGCACTTCTTCAATCAGGCCGCTCTGTTCAAATGAGAGTTCCAGCTCTTCGGAAACCGGTTCAACAATGCCGGAGGCGACAATGAACTTATTTCCGGCCTCAGCAATATGTTGCGCCGCAGGAGTAACCGGTAAAACCACTTCGGATTGGGCAGCCATATGTTTATCCAGATATACATATCCGGCCCCCGCTGCCAAAAAGGATATAAAAATGATGAGTAAGACTTTCATGCTTTATCTCCTCCGGACGGACTACGCGCTCCCTGCGAGGGGCGGGCTAACGGATTCATGGTGCTGTCGCTGGGGCCGATGAGGTGTCCGTCTTCGATGCGTAATATCCTGTCAGCAAAATCTATGATGCGATTGTCATGCGTTACAATGACAACCGCACGATTGTGTTCTCGGGCAAGTTTTTTCAGCAAATTCATAATGATGGTTCCATTTTCGGAATCCAGTGCGGCCGTAGGTTCATCAGCCAGCATGAGAGTTGGGTTGCCCGCAAGCGCCCTGGCAATAGCCAGACGCTGCTTTTGTCCGCCGCTGAGCTTGGACGGATGGTTGTCCAGTTTGTCTCCGAGCCCTACACTTTGTAAATGTGTGGCTGCTTCATCTCGTGCCCTTTTGCCGCTCTCACCTCGCAGTGCGAGTGCGACCTGCACATTCTGCAAGGCGGAAAGGCTCGGGAACAGGTTGTACTCCTGAAAGATGAAACCAATATGCTGCAAGCGCAACTGGCCTTTCTTAGTGGAGGAAACTCCGGTCATGGACTGTCCTGCAATGGATATTTCTCCTGAACTGGGGCTCAGGATGCCACCCATGATGGAGAGCAGAGTGGTTTTTCCGCTTCCCGAGGGGCCCATGAGCATGACGATTTCTCCCTTGTTCACGGAGAGACAGACGTTCTTAAGTGCATGGTGCACAGTGGTGCCGGTTGTGAAGCTCTTGCTTATATTGTCTGCGACGAGAACCTGCTGCATGGTTAGCGCCCCTTGAAAACAATTGCAGGATCAATGGTCGTGACCTTGCGAATGGAAATGAACGATGCGGTCACACACATGATGATGGTCAAACCGAGCATGCCGAGGGCGACGTTTTGTGGCAGTAGAATGGCTGCATCTCCGCCAGTGTTGAGTTTGACGATATACATACAGATGATCATGCCGCACCCATAGCCCAGAGAGGCGCTGATAATGGCCTGCAGGATGAGTATCTTATATATGAAGCTGTTAGGAGCGCCCATGGCTTTGAGCGTGGCAAATTCCGCCATGTGATCCAGCGTTGTGGCATACAGCGTCTGCGCAACGACCACCATGCCGACAATAAAGCCTAGCAGGGCGGCCAGCAGAAGAGATACGCCTGCACCGGTGCTGAACATCCAATAATGCTCTGTTTTTTGGGCGAACTCTGCGGATGTAAACACGTCCACGTGTGGCACCTGTCGTCGTATTCTGTCCCGTAGAGTTTCGGGGGGGATGCCACTTTCTGCTTTTACCAGAACGTAGGTCAGCTGCTCCGGTTTGACAGCACTGTACTTGGGAGCATTCTTAAAAGCAGTGAAGACGTAGGGAGATGTTGTGAACGAGCGGATACCGGAGGTCAGGCCGATCACGCGCGCCCGCTTTCCTTCAATTTCCACTTCCTGACCAAGGCTCTCCACTCCGAGACGATCAAGATACAGCTGGTCCAGAAAAACCGTATCGGCGGCATCAAGCATTTCTGTTTTGCCCTGTGTCAGGTTCCACGGGCCCCCAAGTCCCGTCGCCATGTCAAATCCGACTACCTCTATGGATTCTTGCCCGCCCCCTTTTTTCTTCCATAAGGAAAAATGGACAACCATTGGGCTGGCCTTGGCAACACCAGAGACGGATCGGACTTCATACAGTTTTCCCTCGTTCATGGGCATGGCGATGTCGAAATTTTTCACCCCTTTGGAGGCAACCCATACATCGGCCCCACTGTGTCTGATGACGCCGGAGATGGTGTCCACGAATCCAAGAAATAGTCCTACCTGCACGGTGATGAGAACAACAGCAAACACGATGCCTATCAAGGTGACAGACAGTCTTATCTTATCGTGGAAGAGGTTTTGCCATGCTATTGTGGAAATCATGCCAGTTCCGACTGTGTTGCTATTTATTTGCGTTGTATGACTATTTCAGACGATTGTGCCGCGTGTGGTCGTTGGCTATTGTTGGTGCTTTTATTCTGTTAAGTTTGGTGGTTAGTACGGATGGTTGCTGTGGGGTGTCTCAATGTTATCCGGAAATATCAGACAGATTAAGTAGGGGATGTATCAGATTGTTCATAGGTACTGCATAAAACAAGCCGCATGAAAACTGTGAAATGAAAGCCGACTATGCCAGCGTAGAAGATTCCAATATTCAGATTAACATATGAGAATCAAATATGAAACTGTCGACTATTCTTTCATTTTTTAGAAAAAGGCTGTTTTTACCAGTCTGGAAAATGTGGACAAATAGCAGGTGTTGGGTGGTTGTAGTGTAAGAAACCATGACAGTATGGTTTCGGATGTAAATAAAAAAGGGCAACGATTCCGGCTTATCCACCACTTCAATGAATGTGTCGGATTTTTTGGCATGCCTTTGGCAATGTGGCTATTGCGACTAAGCAGGCTGAACATGGTGGGTATGACTTTGTATGGGGCGAAGTCGACCGTAAGAATCATGTTGAGCAATTAATCACTATCATTATGGGGGGAACCATGGCTTTCTGCCGTAATATCCTTTGTCTTTTGTTTCTTTTGATTATGTCCGGCTCTGGTTGTGCCGGAGATAATAGCAGTGATTTTTTTAAGGAAGGGGAGCAGCTGCTAAAGGATGGTAATCCCGGGGGGGCTATTGTTCTGTTCAAAAGTGCTCTTGAGCAGGATCCTGGTTTCTACGATGCCCGTGTGAAGCTGGGCATTGCCTATATGTACAGCGGGAAACCGGAGCCGGCTGAAAAGGAATTACAAAAGGCCTTTCATCAGAAGCAGGATGATCCTGCTCTGCTGATTGCTATGGCTCGTTTGTATGCAGCATGGAATAAGGGAGAAGAGGCGCTGAAGCCTCTGGCGCGTCTAGAAAGTCTATCTATGATGAATGCCGAGAGCGAAGAATTGCTCGGCCTTGCCAAAGCCATTCAGCGCGATAAGCCTGCTGCAATCGCCGCATTCAAGCGTTCTCTCGAGCTTGAACCCAAACGCCACTCTGCGCGCCTTGCGCTTGCTCGCTACTATTTTTTCCAGCAGATGTATGACGACGCGCGTTCCGAACTTGCTACCCTGGTTGTGGATACGCCTGATGATTTTTCGGCACTCCGCCTGGCAGTTGATCTTGAGATGAAGTCTGGCAGTGCTGAGTCCCAGAAAAAGGCATTACACAATGTGTTGAGGGTAAGACCTTCGGATACCTACAGCCGTTACTGGCTTGCAGTTATGATGTTGCGTGATGGTGATGTGACCGGGGCTCAGGTAATGCTGGCTTCCATGAAAAAGGATGCGGCTGAAGATTATTATACGAGAATGCTTGAAGGCGTTCTCGCATTCAGAGCGGCAGACTATACCACTGCTTTGAATCAGTTTCAGAAGAGCGTGTCCTTAAAGCCTACTTACGATGCCTATTTTAAGCTCGGCGTTGCGGCTGAAGCAAAGGGCGATCTTGAAACAGCTCTAAGTCATTTTCAGGTTCTAGTTGATCGATGGCCCAACGATGAGGCTTCTCGCCGCATGATTGCGACGATATTGTTGAAGCAGGGCCGTACCGAGGAGGCCGCACTGGTTGCCGAGAAAATGGTAGAGATCAATCCCGAGAATGTCTGGGCCAACTTCATGCTTGGTAACAGCCTGATGGCCAAAGGTGAGCTGGATAAGGCAGAACAAGCCTTTGATGCTGCCATTGCCAAGGAACCAGGTATGGTTCTTGCCCATCTGCGCAAGGGCGCAATTCATAAGGCAAAGGGCGAAACAAAAGAAGTGCAGACATCTTTAGAGTCTGCTGTGGAAGGAGCACCTGATAACTTGCTTGCCCGGACGGCATTGGCAAATTTTCATTCCCAACGCGGGAACATTGCTGAAGCGCGCAAGGTTCTGACTGGGGGCTTGGGCTCCGGTAGTACGGGTGATGCTCAGGTCCACAACCAGCTTGCAGCACTGGACGTTGCCGAAGGGAAAAAGGCAGATGCTATTGCTCATTATGACGCAGCGATCAAAGCTGATCCGGTCTTTGAGCCCTCCTATCTTGGCAAGGCTAACCTTCTTCTTGCAGAAGGTAGTCAGGAGAAGGCGTTAGCAGAACTTGATGCTCTTTTGGAAGTAACTCCGGAGTCTGTCAGAGGTCTGATTGCTTCTGCCGCTATTTTGGATGTCCTCGGACGCGAGGCTGATGCTGATGCCCGCCTGCTTCGGGCGCGGTCTGTATCCCAACACCCAGCGGTACTTGAATTGATCGCTGTGCGCTATTTGCGCAAGGGGCGTACGGACGAGGCACTGGCGACTCTGGCCTCTGGGGGGGGCGGCGTCGGTTCCGAACCGCTCATTAATCTGCGGGCCAGCATTCTTATGAATAACAAACGCCCGGATGAAGCGCTACAGATCTATGATTCAGTTATCGGAACCATGCCCATGCTCGCCCGAACCGGAAAGTATAGAATTTACAACCAGACGAAGCAGTATGGCAAAGCCTTTGATGTTGCCCGTGAGATTGAAACATTTGCTACTGCACCTGCTGAAACGCAGTTGGGCACCATTTATGCCAGCCGTGCCCTGGAAAAACAGGGTAAGAGCAAAGAAGCCTTTGATGCGATTGAAGTCGCCTATAGATCCTCTCCGTCCCCGGAACTGCTCCTTGAGCAGGCGTCCATGAGTGCCCGCCAGCAGAATCTGGAAAAAGCGGAAGCCTATCTTACTGCCTGCATCAAGCAATATGAGAACTACGCGCCCGCGAAGAGCGCCTTGGGTAACCTGTATTTGCTGAAAGGTAACCGTAAGGAGGCTATGCAGATTTATGAAGGTCTGGTGCAGGATGGAGGGGCGGACATTACCGTTCTGAATAACCTTGCCATGATCTATATCGACTCCAACACAAATAAAGAACAGGCTCTCAGAATCGCCTATGCGGCCTATTTGAAAGATCCCGCCAACCCTGCCGTTCTGGATACGCTGGGCGTAGTGTTGCTCGGGAACGAGAGAGCTGCGGACGCAGTCCGGGTTTTCCAGCGTGCAGTTGTTCTCATGCCGGATCGCCCGTCTTTAAGATACCAGCTTGGACGTGCTCTTGTTGGTGCCGGAAAACGCGCTGAGGCTAAGAAAGAACTCAAATCCGCTCTTGAAATGGGGAGTTTTCCAGAAGCGGACAAGGCTCGGGCGTTAATGGGATCGTTAGAAAAAAGCTAACAGCCCTATATGGGGAGAAGGGGGGGCTTATATGGCTATCTCGTTGATAATGTGGGACGGCTTGTGGCTTGTAGCTGGAGCGTTAATCGGCGGAATACCGATGTTGAATGCGCTTGGAACGGATGCTGATCACGCCCGGCTGGTTACGGAATTCTCAGTGTTCTGTGGGGTGGTGCTCTTCGCCTCCGTGCTTGCCAACGCCTTTGTGTCCAAAAGGAAGAACTCCGAGAAGGAGTACGATATCTTTTTCTCCACTGGCTTGCTTATGCTGATAGCAACAAGCATTTTGCTGATGCTGAATCAGACGGTTGGAATGTTCGGGCGTAATGCCCATCAGATGCTTGTGGTACTCTGCTGTTTCGGTTTGTTCCGCTGCGGAGTGGAGGTGTTGAGTCAGTATTGGCTGTATCTGCCTTTTCTCGCTCCTATGGTGCTCGTCATCGGTAACGGCGCCCAGCTGAGTCAGGCCGAAGATTTGGTGCTGAGGAGCAATGGCCGTTTTCGCTTGAAGAAGGTGGTCGATTGTTCAGATCTTACCTGCGACCAGAACGGATTATATGCCATTACTAATGGCAAGCAATTGCATGAGTATCTTCGCAGGGAGCGTATCAACAAGGTTATCGTTTCCTTTTCGGAACGACGTGGTGCTTTTCCCGTAGATGAAATTCTTCAGTGCCGAATGAGTGGTATTGAGGTGATTGATGCGGTTACATTCTATGAAAGCATGAACAAAAAGCTGTTCATAGAAAATATCACGCCAAGCTGGTTCATTTTCTCTTCGGGATTCAGAATTTCCACGATGCTCAGGTTCTTTAAGCGTTTGCTGGATATCGGCGGGGCTTTGTTCGGTCTTGTGGTTTGCCTGCCGCTGTTTCCCCTTGTTGCGCTACTCATTAAACTTGACTCATCGGGTCCTATCTTCTTCCGGCAGGTTCGTGTGGGCGAGGGTGACAGGTTGTTCACGATCTTCAAACTCCGTTCCATGCGACAGGATGCGGAAGTCGGCACGGGCGCGGTGTGGGCCAGCAAGGACGATCCGCGCATTACCAAGCTGGGTGCTTTTTTGCGCAAATCCCGTCTTGATGAATTGCCGCAGCTTATCAATGTGCTACGGGGCGAGATGAGTCTGGTCGGTCCGCGACCGGAACGTCCGGAGTTCGTAAAGGATCTCAAGCAGGAAATACCGTTCTATTCCGAACGCCATTACATGAAGCCCGGTGTCACGGGTTGGGCGCAGGTTAGGTATCCCTATGGTGCATCGTTACAGGATGCCGTTGAGAAACTGCGATACGATCTATATTATATCAAGAATTACAGTTTGTTGTTCGATGTGTGGGTGATATTGTTGACGATTGGCGTCGTGGTATTCCGAAAGGGGGCGAGATAATATGAAAAATGCCTTTGTTACCATCATGTTCATTGTGGCAATGGCGGTGATTACTGCTTCGGCCTATGCGGGCGAGTATAGACTTGGCTCGGGCGATTCACTTGCAATCAATGTGTGGGGAGAGCCTGATCTTACCGTGCAGGCAGCCATCCGGCCCGATGGTGTGATTACCATGCCCGGTGTGGGGGAAGTGAATGCGGCTGAAAAGACCCCCTCCGAATTGCAGAAAGTGCTTGTGGATAAGCTCAAGGCATTGGTCCGCAACCCCATAGTCACAGTGACGGTTCTTACATTCCGTAATAATTCCGTAGTGGTTCACGGTCAGGGGGTGGAGCCCAAAGTGGTACCACTTGATGGTCGTACAACCCTGCTCCAGCTTCTTTCATCCATTGCTCCAGGCAACACAGCAGACTTGAAGAATGCTTATGTTATGCGCAAGGACAAGAAGATTGTGGAAGGTTTCGAGCAGCTTTTCCTGCGTGGTGACACTTCCGGCGACATAGTGCTGGAGCCTGGCGACAGAGTATTCATTCCCTATCGCGAAGACCGTTTTGTATTTGTTCTTGGAGCGGTACAGGCTCCTCAGGCAATTCCCTTCTATGAGGGCGCAACCATCCTTGAGGTGATTTTGCAGGCAGGCGGTTTTGGGAAATATGCTGATGAGAATGATACTGTAATTGTCCGCAAGGTGGGAGGCAAAGTGTCTACCATCAAGGTTAAAGGTGAAGATCTGATAAAACGCGGTGACCTTGAACAGAACGTGGGTCTGGTTGCTGGTGATTATGTAATTGTTCGTGAAGGTCTGTTCTAGGAGTTGGTGAATCGCAATGCAGGGGCTTGACCACAGTCGGCTGGTAGCTAAGCGCATCGCTAAGCTGTTCATGGACAGGATTGTTCTTATTTCGGTGATCCTTTTTGTCTCTGTCTTGGGTGCGGCCATTCTCAGTTATTCGCTGCCCAAACGCTATGAGGCCAAAGGTACGGTGTATATAGAGCAAAGTGTTATCAATGATCTGGTTCGAGGCATTGCCATTACGCCATCCATGTCTGCGAAGATCAAGGTGCTCAAGGTGACCATGCTAAGCAGAGCCATGCTCCTTGCTGTCATCCGTGAACTGGATATGGATCTGGACGCCAGTTCCGAGCCTGCCGTGGACGCACTGATTGATATAGTGCGGAATAAGGTGGATATATCTCTCAATGAAAGCAAGGGGCTTTTCTTCATTTCATATGAAGATGAGAATCCGGCCCGAGCACGAGACTTCGTAAATACGTTGATCCGGCGCTATATTGAGGAAAGTACGACCTCCAAGCGTGAAGAAGCCTTTGAGGCAACGCGTTTTCTGGCTGATCAGATTGAGCTGTTCCGCAAGCGTATAGAGCAGGCGCAGGTTGATATTGACGACTATCTTTCCCGAAATGGCAAGGCTCTCAATACTAACGAGCAGATTCTCCGCCAAGAAATAGAAATGGCGGAGGCCAAGCTGCAGGGATTGCGTATTCGCAAGAACGAACTGATGGCTAAACGTAGTCTGCTGTTGCGGAATACACCGCTCAGGAAGCGTCTTGAAGATCTTGAAACGGCTCGGGCTTCCCTGCTGGTGAGCTACACTGAGAATCATCCCAATGTGCGCCGTGTTCAGGAAGAGATTTCAGCGGTTAAGCATGAAATATCGCGAAGCGGCGAAAGTGAGAAACGGGCAGTATATGGCACGTCGGAATATCAGGAAGCCAAGGTTGAGCTGGAAGCCATTGCGCAGATGGAACACGAGCGTGAGGAACAGATAGAAGATAGCACCGACCAGCTCAGGCGTATTCCTGCCATGCGCTCGGAATTACAGGAGTTGGAGCGCAAGAAGAAGAAGGAAAGCATTATCTACGAGCAACTTGTGGCGCGCTATGGTCAGTCGGAAGTTTCCAAACAGATGGAGCTTCAAGACAAGGCTGTGAGCTTCAGGGTGATCGATCCGGCAACCTTGCCGGCGCATCCTGTCAGTCCCAACAGGGTGCTGATACTTCTCGCCGGGTTCTTTCTGGGTATCGGTGGCGGATTGGGACTGGTGTTGCTGCTCGACTTCTTTGACGGAAGAGTCAAAGCCTATCATGAGTTGGAGCGTTTTGGCATCCCTATCATGGTAGTGGTCCCTGACATAGACAGTCTTCAGAACGACACAGGCTTATTTAGAGGGCACTGGCGCATGCTCGCCACCCTTGGTGTATTTACCCTCCTGTTTCTGGGAATGGTGACTATTGAGGCGCGCAGGCTTTCATACATTGAAGATGCGTTAAACACGCTTGTTCAAGCTGTTTCGAGCATTGTCTAGCGGAGGGGGTCTATCATGAGTAGGATTGAGCGAGCCCTTGAAAGGGCGCAGAGTCTGCAAGCTTCTGGAAAGTCTGCAATGGAAGAAGGCTCCAAGCCTTCCATTTTGGAACGGGCAGCAGGTGTTGCTTCGGAGCGGAGCAGGCAAAACGAGGTGGTACAGAACAATGCACCGGTGGTGTCTCCTGCTGCAGTATCAGACATTCAGCCCGGCAAGGGGGCAAAGCATGTTGCGCCCCCCCCGAATATGTTCGGCACCTCTACGTTGGTGCGCCAAACTCCGATCACGGATTCTTCCAAGATTGTTGCTGCACAGGGGTTGTACTCTCCTGCTAGTGAAGAATACCGCAAGCTCAAGGAGCAGCTGGTTAAGCTGACCAGTACAAAAGGGTATAAAAACACAATACTGGTTACGAGTTCCACCGTGGGTGAAGGAAAGAGTATTACCTCGGTGAACCTTGCTGTCAGTCTTGCCATGGAGTTTGACCATACAGTGTTGCTGATAGACGCCGATATCCGGCGTCCCACCTGTCATACCTATTTCAATTGCGGTGTCACTCCCGGTCTTGCAGAGTGTCTGTTGGACGGCGTGGAAATGAAGGATGCGCTGGTACCCACGGGTATTGGGCGCCTGAGCTTTCTTCCTGCTGGAAGGCCCGTGGATAATCCGGTGGAAGTCTTGAGTTCTTCACTCATGCGTGATTTTATTGCTGAAATCAGGCATAGATATCCTGACCGCTATGTCATTATCGACACTGCACCGGTTCTTCCCTTTGCCGAGGCACGGACATTGAGCCGTTTTGTGGATGGGACCCTTCTTGTGGTTCGTGAAAGGGCGGTATCCGTGAACGATGTGCAGGAAACGCTTCAGGCGCTCAATGGTTCAAAAATATTGGGTATCGTCTACAACGGTGCTGCCAAGACCAGCTCGCATGGCTCCTACTATGCTTATAGTTACGGTCACCAGATGTAGAAGGGGTTAGAGCGTGTATTCTCAATACTTCGGACTGCGCGAAAAGCCTTTTGAGCTGCTACCTAATCCCGGCTTTCTGTATCCCAGCAAGGTGCACAGAAAAGCGTTGGCGTATCTGGAGTACGGACTGCGGGAGCGTTCCGGTTTTATTTTGCTGACCGGTGAGGTCGGGTCGGGCAAGACGACGATAATCCGTAATCTGCTTAAGCGGGACCTGCGTAAAACTGTTCTTTCCAAAGTGTTTAATACGCGGGTGGATTCCAGACAGCTTATTGCCATGATAAATGACGATTTCGGTCTTGAGGTGGACGGAAGAGATAAAGTGACAATGCTGCGTGAATTAAACGAGTTTTTGATTGATCAGTTTGCAGCGGGCAACAAGGCGGTGCTGATCATTGACGAAGCGCAGAATCTTACTTCCGAATTGCTTGAAGAAGTGCGTATGCTCTCCAATCTGGAGACGGATAACGCTAAATTGCTCCAGATTATACTAGTGGGCCAGCCGGAGTTGAAGCAAACGCTTAGTTCTCCTTCGTTGCGGCAGTTGAGACAGCGCATTTTGGTGCAGACTCATCTTGCGCCACTGACCGAGGACGAGGTGGCTGAGTACGTTCTCTATAGACTTGAACGCGCGGGCAACCGTTCTGCGGTGCAGTGGGGCGAGGGGGCTCTGCAAGAAGTGCATGCAACTTCTCAGGGGATTCCGCGGCTTATCAATATTCTTTGTGACTATCTGTTGCTGGATGCCTTCTCTGACGAGCGCATGAGTATAGGGTTGGAGAATGTCCGCAGTGTGGTGGATGAAATTGATTTCCGGCAGCTGTATTTTCCGGGTCCGGAAGAAGATCGGGCTGTTGTTTCCGCAGATGGCGCAGGGCAGGGCGGCGGTGTGAGTAATCCTGAACGTACTTTGTCCGAGAATTGGAATAGTAACGGCGGTGACAAAACCGCGAACGGGCGCTCTCGCGAAGTGGTTCATAGAATGATGAAAATGCTGCGTGACATGCAGCAGCGGCTGGATGCGCTCGAGACCAATACTCCTCATGTGGATGAAGGAGATATTCTGGAAATGAGCGAACGTTTGCAGAAGCTCGAGCAGTACTGCGAAGAATCCGCTATGCAGCTCGGCCGTCTCAGCCTGGCACTTCCGCGGCTGGAAGCCCGAATGAGTGAAAAAGTGCCAGTGCTGCCTGAGAAAGAGAAAGTAGAACAGCGCGGTTGGTTCAGAAAAATGTGGGGGGCGTGACGACTCTGTCAGTATCTTGCGTTTGACCTGAACTTTACAATGGTTTAATGTCCCGTGTAATTTGGGAAGGATTGTATTGTAAAGAAATGTTACACGTCGAACTCTTTGGATACTGATATGTTGTTACCGAGATTACTCATACTTTTTTGCACGTTGTGCCTGCTGGTTTCTCAGGCTTTTGCCGGAGAGTTGTCTGTTAAGCCGGGCATTGGTGTTTCTGAGGAATACACAGATAACGTGGATGAAACTCCAGATGGCAAGACGGATTTTATTTCTCATATTAATCCGTCCATGGAATTGGAGTACGACGGGCCTCGTTTGCAGACATCACTTTCTTATGACGGCGATTATCAGGTGTTTGCATCCGGTAAGAATACCGACCTGATTCATAACCTCGGCATGGAATCGCTTGCCACGCTCGTGCAGGACAGATTGTTCATCGAGGTTACCGAGGATTACGAGTCGGTATATCTGGACAGTACCCGCGGCGAGGTTGTGGAAGACGAAACAGGGAACAGCCGTGTTGACAGAAACACCTTTGGTATTTCTCCCTATGCTGTATTTGACGTCTCCGATCAGGGCTTACTGACTCTCGGCTACAAGTTTTTGGATACCCGGTATCTTTCGGGTGACGAAGGCTCTGATAAGATGGAGCACAAGGGGTATACCTCCTTTGATTACAACTTGACGGAGCGTCTTGGACTGCTTTCCGGCTATAGCCTGACAACGCAGGAAGAGGAAAACAAGACCGGGTTGATGCGTCACAACACCTATGTTGGTGCCCGTTACGCTTTTTCCGAGACTTTTGATGTGAGCGCCCGCGTGGGAGCAGACTATACAGAGTTTAATAGCGGCGGCGATGCCGTGGACCCTTTCTGGCAGGTTGAAGCAAGTAAACGTTTTTCCAGACTGACCCTAACGCTGGCGTCTGAAACTGCCTTTACTTCGGACCCGGATACGGAAGGGGATCTGAGAACCATCAGTTACTCCGCCAAAGCGGACTGGGATCTTGATCGTACTAAACTACGCGGTGGGTTGAGATACTCGGAGTCTGATCAAGGGGGAGGGGCACGGTCCAGAGAGAGCAAGGATTCTTCCGGCGAGGAAAGCACCTCCTTCTCTCCCAGCATCGGTGCTAGTCATGAACTGACGGACAGGCTGACCCTTGATGCGGATGCCCGTATGGTTTTTCAGGATAAGAATGGTGACTACATTCAGCGCATGTACGCCAGCACAGGGCTCTCATATCTGTTTACCGAGGATGTAAGTTCTTTTCTGAAATACAAGTTCAAGGATTCTTACTCAGGCACGAGTGAGGATAGCAACTACAGCGTGAACCGCGTTGAGGTGGGAGTGGAGGTCAAGTTCTAAACCTTCTGTCTCCTGCGCGGTTTCGCAGGAGGATGGGGGGCATGGAACAGGAGAACTTCTCAAGAACGGGACGGGACCGTTCTCACTTAGCATCGCAGCACATAGCCTTTGCTGCGCAGGCCGGTTCTGCAGGTCTTGTTAACGCGCTCACCGTTGATGTGGAAGACTACTTTCATGTCAGCGCATTCGAGGGCGTCATTTCTCCATCAGACTGGGACTCCATGCCGCACCGCGTGGTGGGTAACACCATGCGGGTTCTTGAACTTTTTGCTGAATATCGAGTTCGAGGAACATTTTTTGTGCTCGGCTGGGTGGCCGAAAAGTATCCCTTCCTTGTCCGTCATATTGCGGATGCCGGCCACGAGATAGCCAGCCATGGCTGCTCACACCGCAGACTCCATCATCTTAATCGTAACGAAGTGCGCGAAGAGTTGTATCGATCCCGCGTTATGCTGGAAGATATGACCGGAACGCCTGTCGAAGGGTATCGCGCTCCAAGTTGGTCAATCTGTTCCTCAACCCTGTGGGTACTCGATGAGCTGATTGAACAGGGCTACCGTTACGATTCCAGCATTTTCCCTATCTATCACGATTTATACGGTATTCCTGATGCTCCTCGGCTGCCGTATGTCATCCGTCGCGAAGGCGGGACGCTGCTTGAGTTTCCGCCCACCACTTATCGGTTTTCCATTGCGGGATGTCGATGGAACTTTCCCATTGCTGGTGGCGGCTATCTGCGGCTTTTGCATCCGCAGATGGTGCAGCGTGGCATTCGTCACGTCAACTTGCGTGAAGGCACGCCTGCTGTGTTGTATTTTCATCCTTGGGAGATTGATCCGAAGCAGCCGCGGGTGGGGGTACGGGGCAAGTCACGGTTCCGGCACTATCTCAATCTGGACAAGATGGAGGGCCGTCTGCGCTATCTATTGGTTCGTAACCGTTTCTCGAGCATGTGTGATGTCCTGCAACAGACAGATAGGGATATAGTTGTCGATGATCCACCTTCCGGATTGGAAGCAACACTCCATGGCACATCAGATGCAACGTTGCAACAGGGGGAGAAGTAGCGATGAGAGGAATAAGTGTGGCTGCACGGCATGAGTATTCTTGGGTGCTGCTTCCGTTGCTGGCTATGGTCTTTATGTATTTTGGCATAGTCGGCGGTATGGTTGATGACTGGATCAACGACGAGAATTACTCGCACGGATTCATGATTCCCGGAATAGCGGCTTTTTTCCTTTGGCGTTCGCGCAATGAGTTGGCAGCCTGCCCTTCGGCACCATCGTATTGGGGGCTGCTTCCCCTCCTGCTTGGCGGAACCATGTATCTGGCAGGTACCGTGGTGCAGGAGTATTTTCTCATGCGATCTTCACTTATCGTTATTCTTACCGGGACTATCTGGCTTCTGCTCGGTTTTCGCATGTTGAGACTAATGGCTTTGCCTGTGGGGTATTTAATCTTCATGGTGCCTTTGCCTTACACTGTTTATAACTCTATGGCATTTCCCCTCAAACTGTTCGTCACCCGTGTGTCGGTTTATCTGCTAAAACTGACCGGGTTACCTGTGATGCGTGAGGGCAATGTGATCATTTTTCCCAACATTACGCTTGAAGTGGTTGAAGCGTGCAGTGGTATGCGGTCTCTCGTCAGTCTTGTGGCCATGGGCGTGGCCTATGCCTTTATTGCCTTGAAGCACCCTTGGCAAAGGGTGTTGTTAGTGCTGGGGACTGTTCCTATTGCCGTGGCGAGCAATGTGCTGCGTGTGTACGGAACCGGGGTGTTGTCCAGATACTATGGTGCGGCTGCGGCAGAGGGCTTTTTCCATGAATTTGCCGGAATAGCCGTTTTTCTTGTGGCGTTGGCCGGACTTATTCTCTTCGGTACCCTTCTGAATGTTGTGGGGAGGCGTATTCATGCGAAATAGATGCATTGTTCTTGCCTTGCTTCTGGCTCTGTTCGGCGTGGTCGGCAGCATGCGTTCCGCAGTGACCACGCCTTCCTATGTTCCGTTCAACACCTTTCCAATCAAAATTGGCGATTGGATGATGCAAACAAGTTTCAGCATGACGGATCGTGAACTGAGCCTTTTGCAACTCTCGGACTACATGCTGCGTCGCTATGCCTCGCCTGCCGGATCCAGTCTCGACCTCTACGTGGGATACCACGGAGGAGGCAAGGAGACCGGCCCTATCCATTCTCCCAAGCACTGCCTGCCGGGAAGTGGTTGGCTGGCGGAGCGTACGGATATTGTGTCCCTTTCTTTGGATAATGGTGAGCAGATCAAGGCGGTGCGGGCTGTCTATGGCAAGGATGGCGACACCGTTGCTTTTTATTATTGGTTTGATGTGCTTGGAAAAACATATGTTGATGAATATGCGTTAAAGTTCGCTGAAATCATGGGAGTTCTTCTGCGCAATCGTCGAGATGCACTGCTGGTGAGGGTATCCGTTCCGACGAGCGGGGATGTGCAGAGGGATAATGAAATTGTACAGAGTTTTATTAGGGTATTTTACCCCACGTTGAGACATTTTATTCCGGTTTAACGGGCGGGAAAGCTATGTTCGGGAGCATTATTGCAGGAACAGCGGCAATGTTGTTGGTTGCGTTGGGCGGTGCAAGGTTGCGCAGAGGGGGCAGCGCCATCTGGTCCGTGCCTGCATTTCTTGTCAGTGGTGTGCTCATTGGCATGGAGCAGGCGATGATATCCATGCCGGATTTGGCTGGACGCTTATTGCATCCGGTCATCATTCTGCATGCCCTTCTCTGCCCGGCATGGCTGTTGTTCAGCTACAGTTACATTCGGGAATTCTCCTTTGCTTCTTTAAAGGGTAGAAGTGGGGTCTTTTTCTATGGCTCTTTCATTCCCTGCATTGTGGCAGTGCTGAACAAGCCTGATGCCTTTTTCTATTCACCAGATTTCAGATTCGATCAGGCTTTGTTTCTTGAGCCGCTTTCATTTTTCTTTTATCTGCAGATTCTTTTGTTCTTTTTTATAGCTGTAGGAAATATTGAAGTATCACTGATGTCTGCAGAACATGGTGTGCGTTGGAAGGTGAAATATGCGCTGCTTGGGGCTGGAACAATCATTGCGGTGCATGTGCTGTTTTACAGTCAGGCACTTATAACTCGTATGATCAATATGGATTACCTTGTGCTCAAGTCCTTCGGGGTAATCATAGGTAGTATGCTGTTTTATTATAGTGAGGCTGTCAGAAACGGCTCTGGTGTCATGCTTTCGGGAAGAAAGATGGCCCGGTCAGCTATGAGCATTCTTGCAGGTGTCTACCTACTCGGACTTGGTATAGTGCTTGAAGGATACCGTTACTTTGGCTCAAGTTTTTCAAAGTATGCATTGATATCTTTGTTTTTCTGTGTGGCACTTGGCAGTGTCATCATGTTGTTTTCTGACAGAATTCGCAGGAAATTGCGATTGCAGATGCACTCTTTGTTTTTCAAGGAGAAATATGACTACAGGAAGCAATGGATGGAACTGACAAAAAATATGTCAGAGGCGAAAAGAACATCTGATCTTTTGCATATTGTTCTGGTGCATATGTGCGAGACGTTCGGATTTGCTGGTGGTGGTTTCCTTCCTGCCGACCGGGCAGACCCATGTACCTTGCGTACAGGCGTGTTTCATGAACTGCCTCTGTTCGCAGATATTCCCCGGGAAGACTGTAAAGCCCTTTTTGCCATGGGCGGCGAGGCATTACCTCTTGAATCCATCGAGGGGAGGATTACCCCGGAAACGTATGAACGCTTCGTTTTAGCGGAAATTTCCATGGTTCTTCCTGTGCATGCGGGAACTGAGCCGGAAGGCCTTCTTCTCTTCGGGCGTGGAATAGATAGTAATGAAGAGCACGGGCCTGAAGATTTTCAGTTGCTGGCTGTGGAAGCGCAGCAGGTAGGCCTTACTGTGCGTAGTTTTCGTCACGGAGAGGAGCTTGCGGTGGCCAGAGAAATGGAAGCTATGGGCCGCGTTGCAGCGCTTATTCTCCATGATCTCAAAAATCAGGTTTATCCCTTGTCCCTTATGCTCGGTAACGCGCAAGAATTCATGGATAATAAGGAGTTTCAGGAGGATTTGCTCCGGACGCTTCGTAATATCGTGAATAATATGATGAAGCTTATTCGCCAACTGACTGAAGTTCCTGATAAAACAACACTGTCCAAGGAGTCGGTCGAGTTGACGAAGCTGGCTGAGAGTGTCGCCGCAATGGTACCTCAGGCGACAGTTGTCGTCAGGGGGGGGCCCGAAGAGGTGCAGGGCGATAAGGAGCAGCTTGAAAAAGTGATCCTCAACCTGTTCACGAATGCCATAGAGGCTGGAGGTGAACCGCATATTGAGGTGGAAGTGGGGAGGGACGGAGTATCGCCGTTCATCAGAGTTTCGGACAAAGGCGGTGGCATTGATGAAACTATTCTGCGTGAAGGGCTGTTCACTCCCTTCCGCACCTCCAAAAAACGGGGGATGGGAATAGGGCTGTATCATTGTCGTAAGATCATGGATGCACATAACGGCAAGGTACTCGTGGAGAACAGGGCTGGAGTGGGGGCTACATTTACCCTCTCTTTTGGTTCTGTCCCGGGCCAGAACTAGAGCTTCGCGTTGAAACCGATGAAAGTGAAGGGGGATGAATATGCATTCTCTACTGATAGTTGATGATAACGAGGACGTTCGCAGCCAGTTGCGATGGGGGCTTTCCAAGGAAGGCTATGACTTGCATCTGGCAGGAGACGGCGAAGAGGCCATGGCGTTATTCCGGAAACATGCCCCAGGTGTCGTGACGCTGGACCTCGGGTTGCCTCCTGATCCGGAAGGGACCAGTGAAGGATTCCGTCTGCTAAGTGAGATGCTCAAGGAATGTCCTGAGACGCAAGTGATTGTAATAACAGGACATCATGATAAGAAGAATGCACTTAAGGCTATAAATTCAGGTGCGTACGACTTTTGTCGTAAGCCGGTGGATCTTTCCGAGATCAAGGTGCTCATTAATCGTGGGTTTTATCTGCACAGCCTGCGAAGTGAAAATGCAAAAGTCCTTCCGGTAGCTGCCGAAGGCAGGACTGAGGATTTCATGGAGGGCTTTATCGGTACGTGCTCCGCCATGAAGGAAGTTTACTACTCCATCCGTAAAGTTGCTGCGACGGATGTTCCCGTGTTGGTGACAGGAGAATCCGGCACAGGCAAGGAGCTTGTTGCCCGTGCTATTCATGCCAGAGGATTGCGAAAGGCCGCGTCAATGGTCACCATCAACTGTGGTGCCATTCCTGAAAACCTGCTTGAAGCCGAGTTCTTTGGTCATGAAAAGGGAGCTTTCACGGGGGCGATCAGTAGGGTGCAGGGTAAGGTGGAATATGCAGATAAAGGTACTCTGTTTCTTGATGAAATAGGAGATCTTCCTTTCAATATGCAGGTAAAACTGCTGCGTTTTCTTCAGGAAATGGTGTTTCAGCGGGTGGGCGGCAGGGCTGATATTTTAGTGAATACCCGTATTATCGCCGCTACCAATGTTGATCTTGAAGAGGCGATGAATGCCGGCAGATTCCGCGAGGATTTGTATTACCGTATAGGAGTTGTGAGTATTCATCTGCCCCCTCTGCGTGAACGCGAAGATGATGTGCTCTTGCTGGCGGATATGTTTCTTGAACAGATGTCGCGTGAAAATAATGTTGCCGTAAACGGATTTACGGCGTCAGCCCGTAAGGCAATGCTGCATTATAGCTGGCCTGGCAACGTTCGTGAGCTCGAAAATAAGGTGCGCCGTGCCGTGATCATGGCAGGCGGACAGCGCATCTCTGCCGAGGATCTCAATCTGGATGAAAGGGCTCCGCAAAGCAGCGGCCAACCGGCCAATGTTACTCTGAAAGAAGCCCGCAATGCAGTGGAAAAAGAAATGGTGGATGCTGCGTTGAAACGGTTTTCCGGCAACATCGTGCAGGCCGCCAAGTCAATCGGCGTCAGCAGACCCACCTTCTATGACCTGCTCAAAAAGCACGATATCTCGGTGTAGTACGTTTGGGGATACCGGTCTGGGTACCCCCAGGTCGTATGGTTTTATCTGACGTTGAGGAGGGGGGATGGATATAACCAAGGCGAGTCTGGCGCTCCCGATAGTATGGGGAACTTTGTTGTTCCTGCTGCTTTCAACACGGCGCAAGAGTGCGCGACTGCTTGGTGGAGAGTTGGTTCCGGATAGGAACTTTTCGAATAGCTTCAAGGGGATTGCTACCTTCCTCGTGCTGTACCATCATTCATATCTCTATCATCCCGAGTCATATTGGTATCTCTTCGGTGGTGGTGAATTTTTCACCGGCGTTTCCTTGTTTTTCTTTATTTCGGGGGTGGGGTTGAGCCTGTCTCAGGGAGCCCGCCCAAGTACCTTTTCAAGGTTTATAGGGCGACGGTTCTGGGTTCTGGCCCCGCTTGTTTTTCTTTGTATGGAAGCAAGAGCCATACTGGGGCCGCTAATGGGGCGGGAACTGGCCCTTGAAACCTCCGTTGTTACTCTGCTCGGAATGCGAGAATGGTATCTCGTTGCTATCTGGTGCTGGTATCTGCTCTTTATTGTTGTTCATTCCACTATAGCATCCAGAACTATCCGGAATATTCTCTTCCTATGTATCGGAGGGGCTCTTTGGGGTGGATTGCAGTGGGCCGCCCAAGATAATTATATGGCCGCCATGTGGTTGCGTTTTCCTCTTTCATTCATGCTCGGGGTGATGCTGGCGGATAGGATGACGTTTATTACAAGCTGGTTGCAGAAGGGGAAAGGCCTTGCGGCACTGACCGTCATGCTGCTTTGCGGGGCAGGCTACCTTGCATTTGCAGGCGTGGGCCATTGGCAGACTCCTTGGGGGTATGCAATTCTGGAATTGTTAATCATCCCCACTGCATGGTCCATGTGCGTTCTGTTTCTTCTGTATGTCGGTGTGTCACGTTTTCTGCTTGTGCTCGGGATCTATTCATTGCCCATCTATCTATTGCAGGTGCCTCTTATCCGATATGGTGTCTGGTTCTCGCCGCAAAGCGGACCACTGACACTCCTGGGGACATGGGGTGGGATTATTTTGGGTTCCATTTTATTGCAGGAAATGGCTGGCACTCTGAAAAAAGTGGTTTCTTCCATTTTCCCCGCGCATGTCCCAGTTGTTGGTAGGTTGAGATAATGATGCAGGAACAGGGACATTTTCAAGGGGCGGTATTGTTTTACGCCTCTCTTTATCCGGGGACATGGAACCCGGTGCATGGCTTGTTCGTGTATGAACTGCGCAAGGCCCTTTGCCGCATTTGTCCTGTTCCGGCCATTGTGCCGGAGAACGGATGGCGCAGACTCTTTGCTTCTCCGGCTCCATTTTCTTTTTCGGCAGAGGGTGAGGAGGATGTGTCTCGCCCCACGTTCTGGACTGTTCCCAGAATTGGAGCGCAGTGGGCAGGGCTGTTGATGGCGTTATTTACCCGTAGCAGCTTCAGGCGCTCGCTCGCGGCCAAACCGTGCATTGTACATGCCCATTATGCCTTTCCGGAAGCGGAGGCGGCAGCCAAACTTGCGGCTGAAACAGGCCTGCCGCTTGTCGTGACGGTACACGGCTCGGATATCAACTTGTTGGGGACCTGTCCCGCACGGCGTAAGCGAATTGTCAGGACACTTGAACGTGCTGATGCTGTTGTCGGTGTCTCCAAGGCCCTGTGCGAGAGAGTCTGCGCCATGGGTATTGACCGGGCAAAGGTTTCACATGTGCCCAACGGGGTGGACCTTGGGTGTTTCCAGCCGGTGCCGGAAGAAAGGGATACACAGCGAGTCGAATCGGAACAGATAGGCTCCAGAAAGGTGCTGCTGGCTGTAGGCCGGCTCGAATCCGTAAAAGCCTATGACAGGCTCTTGCAGGCTTTTGCCATGCTGGATGACGATTGCGCGCTGGTTTTTGCCGGAGATGGGAGTCTGCGAAGCAGCCTGCAGCAGCAGGCCGGGCTGCTGGGAGTAAAGGAAAGGGTACTCTTTTTAGGGGCGCTTTCCCGGGATGATCTTGCCGCGTGGTATCGCAAGGCATCTTTGCTGGTTATTTCAAGCCATAGTGAAGGCTGGCCCACCATCATTTATGAAGCTCTGGCCTGCAACACCCCTGTGGTTGCGCCTGATGTCGGCGGGATACGGGAAATTCTGCATAGCCCGGAACTTGGTGTGCTGTTGACGGATAACGCCCCGCTCAAGCTCGCGGAAGGGATTCGCGGAGCATTGGCAACCTGTTGGCGTATGGATGTGCTGCGGAATGAGGCGGAACGCAACTCGTGGGACTCCATTGCCCGTCAGTATGTGGAAATATACCGGAAGGTAGTCTGATATGACGTTTCCCGAAATCACGACCGCTGGATCAGATGCAGATCAGGGGCAACGCGGCGACATTCTTATGTTGTGCCATCGCATCCCTTATCCTCCTGATAAGGGAGACAAGATCCGCTCCTACAACTTTCTCATGCACCTGCTTCATTCTGGCTGGAGGGTGCACCTTGGCGCTCTGGTGGATGAGCCTGGCGACTTGGAACATGCCAAGGTGTTGCAGAGGCTTTGCGCTTCCGTGAAGCTGGTGTCTGTTTCACCGTTATTGAAGAAAATAATCGGTGTTACAGGTGTGTTTCGTGGGCGCGCCATGAGCGTGGAATATTTCCGCAATACCTCGTTGCAAAAATGGGTGGATGAACGCTGCAAGGCTCTGCAACTGCATGCCGTGCTGTGCGTCTGCGCACCTATGGCCGAGTATGTGTTCCGTAATGCTCGCTTGTCGCAAGCGGAAAGTTTTGCAGATAGAAGTGAAGATCGTATGCCTCTTCTTTTGATGGATTTCATGGATGTAGATTCAGAGAAATGGCGTGATTATGCTGCATCATCGACTTTTCCCATGAGCAACGTCTACGGTCTGGAAGCATGGTTGCTGCGCCGGTATGAGCAGAAAATTGCAGAGCGCTTTCATCATGTTCTACTTGTTTCAGACGAAGAAGCAACGCTGTTTCGTGAGCGGGTGTCAGTCAAGGGGCATGTTTCGGGTTTGTCAAATGGGGTGGATCTGGAGACTTTTGCGGCGATGCCCCCTGTCCGGAACCGAAGGATGTTCTTTTGTGGAGCCATGGACTACCTGCCGAACATTGATGCGGTGGAATGGTTTGTCCAATCCGTGTTTCCGCGTATTCGCAAGGAAATACCGGATGCTGAATTTGTGATTGTGGGCAGCAAACCGTCTTCCAGAGTTCGGCAGCTTGGTGATGTAGAAGGGGTCACCGTCACCGGCAAGGTGCCGGATGTGCGTCCTTATGCCCGCGAGGCGGCCTTGTGTGTTGTCCCTTTACGTATTGCGCGCGGATTGCAGAATAAGGTGCTTGAAGCCATGGCCATGGGGCGAGCCGTGGTTGCTACTCCGGAGGCCGTGACAGGTATTGCCGGAAAGGCGACTAGAGATTTTGTAGTGGCAAGAGCAGATGCCGGTGCCTTTGCCGATGCGGCGCTGACCCTGCTTCGGAATCCCGGTCATGCGGAGGCCATTGCAGAGCATGGGCGCAGGCTCGTTGAAGACAAGTATCGTTGGGCAGCCTGCCTGAAACAATTGGATATATTGTTGCAGCAGCAGTCAGCAGATTCTCCCGTAGTGTCCCCGGTACATTCGTTACCGGCGGGTGAGATAGGAAATAATGATGCGTGATGGTGTAAGAGAATTGCTGCCGGAAGAGCTGGTGATGTGGGATGACTACGTCACTATGCATCCCGATGCCGGGCCGTATCACCGGACAGCTTGGCTGGAGGCGGTGCGCAGGGCCTATGGTTTTTCTTCGCTTGCGTTGGGATACTGGAGAGATGGGGGACTCATCGGGGTGCTTCCTTTGGTGCGTCATGTTGTACCCACCCGCAAAGCGGTGTTGACTTCATTGCCTTTTTGCGACTTTGGAGATGCCTTGGGCGATTCCCCGGAGGATGTCGCCCTGCTTAGAGAGTATGCGCTTGCGTCCGCCCGTTGCGCAGGAGAGAGGCTGGACCTGCGTCGTCCTGTTCACTCCGTGTCTGGTGGGAAGGAGAGGCACAAGGGAGATTGGGAAGGCCATTCAGATAAAGCAAGGCAGACATATCAAGGGGGGGGGAAAGTGCTCATGCGCCTTCCTCTTCCGGAATCGGCAGAGGCGCTTTGGCAGTCTTTTCGTTCAAAGTTACGTAGTCAGGTGAACCGCCCTGTAAAAAGTGGCATGGTCTGCCAATCAGGTGGTAAGGAACTGCTGGATGCTTTTTATCGGGTATATGTCCACAATATGCGAGATCTCGGCTCTCCTCCCCATGCAAGAGGGTGGTTTGACCAGGTACTCTGCTGTTTTGGGGCGGATGCGAGAGTGTTTGTGGTGCATGAAGCATCGGGACAGCCTGTGGCAGCGTCTTTATTGTTGCTGAATGGTAAGACGGCGACAGTTCCGTGGGCCTCGTCCTTGCGGAAGTGGAATTCGCAAAGTCCCAATATGCTTCTGTATTGGACGATGCTGGAATACGCTGCGCAGAAAGGGTGTGGAATGTTTGATTTCGGACGTTCAACGCCCGGCGAAGGGACATATCATTTCAAAGCTCAATGGGGAGCGCGCCCTGTAGAGTTGCACTGGGAACGATATCAGCCGGATGGAAGCGTGGAGATAATCTCCACCTCCAATAGGATTTCCCGCTCGCGGGAATTAGCGGAGATGTGTTGGCAGCGACTGCCTGTTGCAGTTTCAACTTTGGCGGGCACTGCACTGCGCCGCTATATTTCCTTGTAGGTCGGATAGCATAGTGAGCTTGCTGCATAAAATATGGGACGGTGTCTGGACGGGTACGGTTGCCTCCATCTATGAGGCTTTGATGAAAATTCCCCGTATGATGGTCATGACGCGTTTCCTAGGGCCGGAATGGTACGGTTTGCTGGGACTTTTCGGCATGGCACGGGATGTGGTGGGGACGTTCGCTCAGCTGGGGACGGGGGACGCCATCATCCATCATCTTTCCGCCGCCAAAGCGGCGAATAAGACAGAAAAGATGGGAGCAACGCTCGGGGCTGCGGGAATTATCCGCTTCTGCACACTTTTTATTCTGATAGCAGGAGTGGTGCTGTTTAGACCTGAGCTGGTGGCGCAGGCGCAGAGTTTGCCTGCACTTGCTGCAGTGCCTGTGGATACGCTTGAATTGATTCTGATTTTGCTGATGGTAGGAATTGCCGTCCAGATAATTGAGGGACCCTTTGGGAATGCCTTGCAGGGAGCGCAGGCGTGGCGGGCTCTGCTCGTTGTCCGAATCATCAGTATCACTGCTTCAACCGCTCTCGCCATCGGGGCTGCCTTGCTTGGTCTGCATCTTATAGGCATCGTGGCAGCTCAGCAGATAGGGTTTATTGTTACTGCCATTGTCGTTTTCTGGTTTTATTTGCGTTATGTCCGTTCCACGCTGAAAAATCCGACTTTCAGACAAAGCCTTGCAGAGGTCCGTCCGCTATTGCTGTTCGGGCTTCCTTTGGTATTGGGGCAGTTGTTCCGGTATGTTTATATTTACACCGATCAACTAATGCTGGCCGCCATAGGTAGTTCCGTGGCGGAACTTAGTAACTATGAAGTTGCTCGTAATGCTGCGGGACTGCTGTCTTTTGTCCCGACTCTGTTGCGGAGCGTAATGTTTCCTGCGGCTTCAGAATTCAGGGTGGGGCGCGGCAGGCAGGAACTTGAAGCACTTTTTGCCTTCATGTCCAAACATCTTTGCTGGATCATGGCTCCTCTTGCATTATGGATGACGGCGGTATCTCCACTGGCAATCAGGGTTGTCGCGGGTGAACAATACGCTGTTGCCGCCCCGGCTCTGGCATGGCTCGCCGCACTTATGGTCATTAACGGTTTTGGCGTATCCCTGTTTACCTGCCTCGTGGGGGCGCTCGGAAGAACCCGCGAACAGTTTGCCATTGAATGCTTCGGCGGCGGTTTGAACGTGGTGTTGAACTTCATGCTGATTCCGGAATACGGTTTTATGGGGGCCGTGTATGCTACGGTGGTAGTAAAAGCGCTGGGGCTTATGCTCGGTTCCTTCTTTCTTTCACGCCAGATGCGGTTGCTGTTTCCGCTTCGTCCGGCTTTCATTTCCCTGATTATGGCTGGGGGTCTGGGTTGCATCCTATGGGGAGCCATGCAGATATCCGACTGGCTGGTTTTTCTGCTGCTGCCGGTTGTGGCTCTGACCTATCTGTGGAGTACCATCAGATTTGGTGTGCTTGATACTCAGGATATTGCGTATGTGGATCGTCTTGCGGGTAAGGTTTTTGCCCGTTTTCCGGTTCTGCAGCGCTTTGTTATTCGCTGCGCCGTGCCTGTTCCGGATGTCTATAAACTGTAGGAGAGCGTTTTGACGGATCTCACTGTTCAGGCTTCCTCCTTGCGGGTGGGGTATCTGCTCCGTACATTTCCAATTTTATCGGAAACTTTTGTTACGGGAGAAATCCGGGGAATTGGTGAGCGTACGGGAGTGATGCCATATGTATGCTCCCTGTATCGCCCGGCGCCTGAGAATGCAGGTGGATGGGATGTTGAGTCGGATGGTCCCGTCACCTGGTTTCGAGATCTTGATAAATCAGGAATTCCGAAGATGCTCGGCTACCATACAGGAAAATTCTTCAGACAACCGTTCCGGCAATGGCGCTATTGGCAGGGATGTGAGTCCGGCTTGTCCAAATCCGATAAATGCAAGCTGGCCGTGATTGCCATGGAAGTCCAGCGGGCAGGCATACAGCATATGCACACTCATTTTGCTTGGGAGCATGTGGATTATTTATATGCCTTGAAGTTGCTGACAGGTATTCCTTTTAGTGTGACAGTGCATGCTGCTGATATCTTTATCGATCCTGAAGCGGCATGCCGCAGGTTGCAGGCTGCGGCGTTTGTCACCACCATCAGTGAATATAATCGGAAGCTATTGATAGAACGTTTTTCTCTACCGCAGGACCGTGTTCACGTAGTGCGCTGCGGGATTGATATGCCGGACATTGTATCTGGAGATAGCTCGGAATCCGCCGTCACCGATGGCGTTGTCCATGCGATGAAGTCGGACAATCTCCCTCTGAAGATACTCAGCGTTGGACGCATGGTAGAGAAAAAGGGTTTCGACAGCCTGCTGGAAGCCTTGCGACGGTTGCGGGAGCAGGGGATTGCCTTTGAGGCAGAGATTGTGGGGAACGGGCCTTTGCAGTCGGAGTTGGAGCGCCAGGCGGACGAAGCTGGTTTACAGGATTGTGTCCGTTTCGCCGGAGCCTTGCCTTCAGAGCGTGTGCTGGAGCGTGTGCGCGCCTGTGACGTCTTTGCCCTGTGCTGCAGAGAGGCTGCCAACGGTGATATGGACGGCATCCCCGTGGTGCTCATGGAGGCCATGGCCTGCGGCAAACCAGTAGTCAGCAGTCGCATCAGCGGTATTCCCGAGTTGGTGGACGGGCAGTGTGGCTTTCTCGCAGACCCCGAGGATGCGGCCACGGTGGCAGCATATTTTTCCAGACTGACCGATGACAGGGAACTTGGCAGGAGAATGGGTAGGGCGGGGCAGGACAAGATCAGAAAGCAGTACCTGCGAAGCAGGCAGATAGACGATCTGTTGCGTCTGATAGTCGGAATGCAGGAGGACTGCTGATGCGGATTCTTATGCTATGCGCCGACTGGGGAATTCCTGTAGGGGGCAATGCGGGGTCGTCCGTACATTTTCGCTCCCTTGCCAAGGCCTTTGTCGATCTTGGGCATGAGGTGCGGGCTGTGGTGACTAATGGGGGGGGGACTGCCTCATTACCGGTGCCGGTTGTCACTGTGCCACATGGCACGGCATGGCCAAGGATTCGTGGTGCTGTAGAGCGGGTGCGGGGAAGGTCAACTCCTAATGTATGTGCATCGGGCATTACCCCTCTTCAGGGGCTTCCCGCGAGCAGTATTACAGCCGAAACTGCCGCAGATTTTGTCATTGGATCTGCAAACGATCCTGGCCATCGAGCTATCGGCAAAACTTCAGCGCTGAAATTTTCAGGAGGGGAGGTTGTAGCCCAAAGCAAGGGAAACTCTTTTTTAAGTGATCTCTACTACCGTAGACTTCCTGCCATAGTGCACCTTGCTGAGGAACTTCTCTGGCACCGCAGGCGTTTCGAGGAGACTGTTGGCGGGCTGTGTAGTCATTGGCGACCGGATATTATCTATGAGCGCTATGCCTTATGTCAGACCGGTGGCTTGAGTGCAGCTCAATCAGCAGGGATTCCTTTGTTTCTTGAAGTGAATTCGCCGTTGCATGACGAGCGGTGCAGGCGCGGACTATCCGCTAGTTTCAGTGCGCTTGCCCGCAGGGATGAGCGTCGTTTGTGGTCGCAGGCGGACAGGGTCTTTTGTGTCTCTGAAGTGCTCAAGGCCCGCATTACTCCACTGCGGGGGCATGTGTCGCAGCAGAACGGAGGAGTCTTCGTTACCCCGAACGGCGTGGATACTGAACTTTTCAGCCCAGATCGAAGGAGCGGGGCATTACGGCAGCTTTTGGGACTTGGCAAAGAGACTCTGGTTGGTTGGCTTGGGGCCTTGTCGCATGAAAGAGGGGCGGAAGAGTTTGTTTCCATTATGTCGGGAGTGTTGTCGTTCCGGCCGGATGTGCATGCTGTGCTTATAGGTGGCGGCCCTCTGGAGGCAGAACTGAAACACCGTGCTGCTGAAGCAGGTTTTGCAGGCAGGATACACTTCACGGGAGGAGTGGTTCATGAAGCCGTTCCGGCTTTGCTGGCAGATCTTGATATTGCAGTGGCTTCTTATCCCAAACTGGAGAATTTCTATTTTTCACCAATGAAGCTCTATGAATATATGGCAAGCGGTCTGCCTGTGGTTGCCGGAAACATGGGGCAGATGGCTGATGTGGTTGTGCATGGCACATCTGGCTTGCTTATGACGTCTCAGGAGCAGGAGGAATGGGTGCGAGCCATTGCCGAGCTGTGTGACGCTCCGGAACGAAGAGCCGAGTTGGGCAACGGTGCCCGTGAACGCGCACTGGCCTTCGGTTCGTGGAAGGGTAACGCAACGCTCATTCTTGAACAGGTCGAGGCACTTTGCGGGAGGGGGGTATAATGCTGCCACTCAATGCCTCGGAACTTGTTCTAGTTCCCGCAGAGGGCAGTTCCATCCGGCTGGCGGGAGGACGCCGCGACAGGCTGCGGAAGGTGCTGACAGAAAGTGCGGAATTGGCCTTTCCTATGCTTCGGGTACAACCTGAAGCATGTTCCGGCATCTTGCTTTGTTGTGCCAAGGGGCAACATTATCTGTATTGCAACGGAATGCCTGTCGGTGTCCCGGCCAAAGCAAAAAGCTCTCTTGTAAATACCCTGCGGGCGCTTGCGGGTTCTTCGAGAAATGTCCAGCCAGTCTCTTTTTCCGAAGATGGTGCATTGAAATTGTACAATATGCAGGTATTTCGCCTGTCCTCTGCGGTAGTTGCCGGATGGGAGAACGTGCTCAAGCTGCGGGTTCAGGATACTTGCCCCATGTTGCTGCCTGTGTTTTCCGATATGGCTGCTTTGAGGAAAGCAGTTGAGGCACGGCATCCGTATCTCGCGCAAGACAACTCGCTGATCTTGAATGCGCAGGGGCGGATTGTGGCAAGGCTTCAGGATGTCCTGAAATCTCTCGAGAATCATGCCGAGAATTTTTGCGCCGGAGAACAATCAAGTGGATCGCGGGACAGAGTGCATGCCCTTGGTCAGGCGCTCGCGCATTTTGTCGTTACGGGTGAGAGTGCTTTGGATTCGCCAACGCCCTGCCATCCCCGTGCCGGAGAAGTGTGGTCTTTTTATGACCCGCAGGATTGTGGATTCAGATTGTGGGGTTGGCGTTGGGATAGCGGTATAGTGCTGGAAGCGCTCGCTGTGGCAGCCCGCGTTACCGGAGATGCAACTATTCTCGATGCGGCTGTTGCTGCGGGCGATCGTATGCTTGCGTGTCAGTTGGCGGAAGGAGAGTGTGCCGGAGGATTTCCCGAGTGGGTCGATTTTCGTTACTCCGAGCGTGAGGGGCTGGTGACCGAATGGGTGGCACCCTTTAATGCAGCCTTTATTGCCGCCGGTCTGGATGAGCTTGCCCGTGCGGTCGGCGAGGTAGACCAAGAGCGGTATGCCGCTTCAGCTACGGCGGGATATGCCTGTCTCGCAAAGAAGGGCCTGACGAAGCAGGGGGGACTCTCCGGGTATTATTTTACTACCTCCGGCACATGGCAGTATCTGGGGCAGATCAACGATTCGTTCATTGCAGGGCGCGGCCTTTCCCGATGTAGCGAGACGCAACGGAATGAATATGCAGCCATTGCAACCCGTATGGCGCTGTACATGACGGATAAGGCGCAGCAGGCAGACGGGCATGTCCGCCGTGCATGGCACGATCCTGCCGGAGCAGCCCCTGCGGGTGTTCCCCTGTTTCCGGAGTGGAATGTCCACCCTGACAGGGTGGTGGAAAAGATATTCATGCGTGGGCAGGCTTGGGCCTTGTTTGGGCTTGCCGGGACGTGCCGTCTGCTGCAGGGGCAGTATTCTGCGCAGGCAATGCAAATCCGTGAAAGAACTGCAGGGCTGGCCGGTTACATCATGCGAGTGCAGCGTGCGAACGGTTCATGGCTTTACAGCCAGAAGCAGGAAGGGCTTGGCGAATGCGTGAAGGGAACTGCGGCTTTGGCACTGGCCTTGGCCGAATATGCGGCGGTATCCGGTGATTGCAGCGTTGTACCTGGTATCAGCAAGGCGCTTGGCTATCTCGAACAGTGCAGCGCGGGGAGCATTGTACCGCCATCGCTGGCAACACTACCGATGGACAGGTCGGAAGAAGGGGGCATCATCTACTACCGAAATCGTCCCATGGTTTGTGCCTATGCAGGGGCTTTGGAATTACTGGCCCGCGTTCGGTTGCAGGAGCTGGAAGGTACAGCATGAACATAGTGCAGGTCTGTAAATATTTCTACCCGAAGGTAACAGGCGTAACATCTTATGTGCACAGCCTTTCTGCTGCTCTGGCGCGCAGGGGACACAGGGTGACCGTGCTCACATGGGGCGACGCTGATGAAGAACAGCAGATGGACGGTTTCCGGCTCATCCGTGTGGGAGGACGCAGCAGAGAAGGCCTTGCAGCGGCACTGGCACAGCTTTCCGGAGAAGGCGTTGCAGACGTGGTGAACACGCACGGCATATGGGAGCATGTTCCTGTGGTGTCCGGTTGGTGCAGAAAGAATATGGTGCCACATGTGGTGACGATGCATGGCACATGGATGTTTCTCCACACTACGGATGCATACGCAACTCTTCGTGGGAGGCTGTGGTACGGGCTGTTGTATAAGAAAATCCTATGGCCGCGTATCATGCGCAGGGCAGCCGCTGCTATTGTGCTTAATGCTCAGGAAGAAGACATGGCCCGTCACTGGGCCTTGGTGCAGAATTGTATCCACCGCATCCCCAATGCCGTAGATACAGCGATGTTTACCCCTGCGCTACTGTCTCCCGAGATAACGGGAGAGGCCTCTTCCGTATCGGAGAATAAGAGGTTGCAAGTGGTTTTTGCCGGAGCTTTGCAGAGTCAGAAAGGGCTATTCACGGTGCTCCGGGCAGCAGAACGGCTGAACGCCGCTGGGACTCCCGTGCATTGGACTATATGTGGAGGAGGTCCGGAAGAAGCACGGGCCCGACAGATTATTGCAGACTGTGGGCTTGAAAACTGTGTGCTTCTGGCTGGTGCCGTCCCCAGAGAATGTATGCCGCAAACGTATAGGGATGCAGGCGTTGTTGTCCTGCCTTCGTATGGCGAGCCTTTCGGTACTGTCTATCTGGAGGCCATGGCTTCGGGAGTTCCTTGCATTGGTTGCCGAAGCGGTGGCACGCCGGAGATCATCTGCGACGGTGAAACAGGCTATCTTATTGAATACGATGATGACCAAGCCTTGGCGGAACGGGTCAGCGCGCTTGCAGCAGACGTAGCTTTACGCAGACGTATGGGCGAGGCTGGACGGAAGCGGGCCGAAGCTCTTTTTGCATGGGAGACGGTAACCTCACACCTTGAGGATGTGTATGCGCAGGTTTCCCGTTGATATAAAGCGTTACGCGGGGGTGTGCTTCCTGCTCGCTCTGTGTCTTGGATGGATGGAAGCGGCGCAGGGGGCAGTAACGGTACGCGTTATTCAGGATATGACGCCATCTTCCGGAATGGCGGGGTATGGGCAGGATGACACAGGCTCCTTCATTGCTTTGCGCGGCGGGGGTGGTGAGCATGTTGTGGTGCAGCTGCTTGTCCGCACCGATGTTCCACCACTTAAAGACATTTCCTTCGTGTTTGATGTAGTCGGCCTTGATAATCTGAAGGCATGGCGGAGCTGGTCCATCTGGAATGTGCCGGAAGTTGGTGTGCCTGTTCTCATAAAGGGGCCTATGCAACCCGCTTTGCAGACCACTGAGGCAGGACGCTTTCCCCGGTTTGATCTGCCGGATGCCAATGCTTTGGGTGGCAGGCCCCTGACCGAAGCGCTCCCGTCCGTTGCTTCCTGCTCCGTCTATATCGAATGCGAACTGCCGCGGGGCAAGGCCGGAACCTATGCCGGAAGATTGAGCATGCTTTCGGAAGGCATGACCGTTGCGCAGATACCTGTGCAGGTTGATGTGCTTCCCTATGACTTGCCCGAGACGCCGGACTTTATTGTAGAGATGAACTCTTACGGTGATTGGACGCGTCTGCTGGCACCAACAGTGGCAAACTATCACGCGATTCATAGGCTGTTCAGGCATTTCAGAAGCACGTTCACTTTGGTTCCGTACAGGCAGGACGGTTCAGCGGTGCTGCCGTTTCTTGAGCCTGTCGTGAAAGGCTATACTGGCGGTATTGCCATGGATTGGCAGGATTTTCTGAAGGCCAACGGACCACTCTTTGATGGCACAGCCTTTGCGGATGGACACCCGCTTTCGCATTTTCTATTGCCCTTCCGGTATGGTTGGCCCGTGCACGGGGCTCGGGATGGTGATCCGAGGTTGGCAGAACTCAGGAGAAATGCCGGATTGCGACAGGCCATGAGGGCGTTCTTTGCAGAGAAAGGGTGGGTAACTGAAAAGGAAAGACCACATACACGGTTTCAGGAGTTCCATAATGAGAATCCTGAACATGGTTCCAACGGCCCATGGTTTATGGATGAACCGCGAACTCAGCAGGATATGGAGGGACATGCCCTGTATACCAGCTTCAAAGTTGATGGATTCCCTGCGTACAGGGTGGATATCTCCGATTGGCGGCGTGTTCGCAATGGGCTGGAGCGTATGGGCAGTTATGTGGACGATTGGTATATTTCAGTAAATCCGGCCTATCTGGATGGGGAAGCCCTTGCCATATTTCGTGATCTTCAAGGGCAGCGAGGTTCGGATGCTGCAAATCAGGAGGGCTGGCTGTTTGGCTATGGTGAGCTGGCCGGATTTGTCAGGGACGGCAAAGCCGTTTCACATGCGGCGCTGGTTGCAGCGTTGTGCCGATATTGGAGCATGGATCTGGACGGCTATGCCCAATGGATAACTGACCTGTGGAAGCCTGCCAACGAGCCCGAATTGCCGCCGGAGGCACGGCCTCTGTATTTTGCCAACGCGGGTGGGGCCCGCACACTTTTTTGGCCCGGAACGTATCTGGGCGTAGATGGTCCATTGCCCTCCTTACGGCTGTTCTCTGTCAGGCAGGCCGTGCAGATGATTGATACGGCATCGTTGGTATGCAGACGACATCCTGAACGATGCAAGGCTGTGCGGGAGCGGTTGGCTTCACTTTCGTCTGAAGATGAGCGTGAGAATCGAATGTATATGCAGGGATTGCAGACGATACTTACGGAACATGGGGAGCAATAACCGCATGAAAGAAGAACGGACGGAAAAACGCCGGGGCGAGGCAATGCAGATGCGGTGTACCCGTCTGGCACAGGGCATAACAGGGTGGCTGTCCTCGCTGCAGGTTACCGATGACGGTTACGATACCGGTGGTATCCGTGATCCGCTGTCAGGCGTTGTGGCCGGAGAACATTATTCCGCCAGCCATTTTGCGTGGGTACAGCTCCTGATGCGGAATCAGCCAGACGGTCTTCTGCGGGTGCAGGCGGCAAAGCGGGCTCTGGATTTTCATGTGCGCACAGCACCGGATGAATATGCGCCTCGCAGTTGGGATTATCATTGGGACTTCAATAATCTGGCCTTTGCCGCATCGTTTGGCCTGCTGCGAGAGAAGCTGGGCGCAGACGAACGGGACCGTTACACCGTTGCCATGATGACATGGCGAACGAATCCGCATCATGCGGTCAACTGGGTTGCGATGCGTAGCCTCGCCGCTGCTTTTCGCTACGCCCTTTTGGGCTTGCAGGAAGATGCCTTGCAGGCCGTGCATTGGTTGGAATTTGTACTGAGCGCACAGTTGGCTGATGGTGGCATAGAGGACGTGAAAGGACAAAGTTTGCCCAGCCAGTACCATGCCTACAGTGCCTGTCTGCTGCATATGCTGCTGGAGCCAGCGCCCGCACGTCCGGAAGCTGGAGAGAGTGCTGTGGATGCGGCAACATCTAGTTCGGTATCTTTGGCCGGATTGCTGGAAAAGGCCTCTTTCACTGCTGTGGAAGCAAGGGTACGCAAGGCTGTGATTGCCGCAGCCCGCTGGCTGCTTGCCATATGCGGTCCGGATGGCGAAATGAATGCCCTCGGCCGTGGGCAGGGTCAAATATTCGGGTACGCATGTGCCGTATATTTGTTTAGAGCTGCCATGCAACTGGATACTGCCAAGGCCGGAGAATACCTGTGGGCTGCAGAATCGGTACTGAGCCGGATGGAGCGTTTTGTGCGGCGGGACGGTAGCTTGCCTCTTGTGCTGCATACGTTGCCGGATGCTGAGCGTGCCGGTTGGTACGATTATCACCATGGCTCGGTGTACAACGCGTTTGCGGCTCTGTGGCTGCAAAAGGCAGCCATGTTGCCGGACGGAGAGAGATTTTTGGCAGAACAGCGGGCAGAACAACCCGCCACCGGAGTGACGCATCTGCCGGAATCCGGCCTGCTGGTTATTCGCGGCAGATCATATTTTGCCTTGTTCAGCAGAGGACATGCCGGAGCCGGTTATGCCACCGAGGCGGGGATTACTCCGCATCTGCTGATGGTGGGGGAACAGGTGCTGTTCAGGTATCCGCAGGGGCCGGCAGCAGGAAAATACGGGGAACGTTGTCTTCACAAGGGGCAGACCGCCAACATATGGGCTCCTGTCTGGACTGTCCCCTATACGGAAGAGGGGACTCTGAAAGTAGCCTCTGCTGACCGTTATCAGGGGGCTGTTTCAAAGGGAGTTGACATTTTGTGGAATGCGCCTGCCGGTGCGCACGGCAGTCTCTCCAAACTCTCGGAACAATGCTGGCTGTTGAGGTTGGAAGCGCATGGAGCAGTGTGGGAGCGTCGCCTGACCGTGGGGGCAGATCATCTGGAAGCGGATGATACGTTCACCCTTTCCGGTACGCTCGGCAAGTCCGGTATCTCTGGGGGCATGGAGGGCAATGGTGCGGTGCAGGTGCGTCGTGTTAATGTCAGTCTGCCGGAAGCTATCGGGTCGGGCAGCGCCGGGAGTACGTTCCGTCTGTCCTTCTTCTCCGGTAATAGGGAATATCCTGAAATGCGGGAGCAGGTTGTGGCCGCAGGTGGAGTGATGCGGGTGTATGCAACGGAACAGCTTGTTTCCCGTGCGGGCAAGACCAAAACTATTCACGACGGTTGGCGGTTGAGAATGCGCTCCGGGGCGGAAACCGGCAAAATTCCCCCCGTTGTCACGCTCAGCTGGGACCCCTGGAGCCGTTTGTGGAAGCGCAAGCAACGACTCATGCATTCTCTCTGGCAGCGGCACGGACAGCGGGTCTCCTATGTGGAGCCGGCCGTGCGGATGACGGATGTTATTGCCCATGGAAGAGAGCTCACGGGGAGTGACGAATACAGCAGGCGACTCAGACGCGGGTTGCGGCCTTTCGGCACAAGCATGGGAGATGGTCTTACAGTGCACTCACCGCTTCTGCCTTTACCTTTTGCCCGTACATTCCCGAAGATTGCAGAGGTCAATGCCCGTTTCTGGCTGAGCCAGATCGGCAAGGTGGTGAAGAACACTGCTACAAAAGAGGGGTATATCCTCTGGGTGTACCATCCCTCACAACTGGAAGCCGTGGAAGCCTATGGCGCAGGTGCGTCCCTTGTCGTCTACGACTGGACGGACGACTGGGTCGCGGCCTTGCCGGATTCTTTTTCCGATGCGTACAGGACAGAGCTGGCAAGCAGACAGCAAGCCCTGCTGCGCCGAGCGGATGTGATCTTTGCCGTTTCGGAGGAACTGGCCCGTCGTGCTTCAGAGCATTGTCCGTGGGTGCACTATCTGCCTAACGGTACTGATACGGCTACCTTTGCTCCGGTGGAGCGGGGGACGAGGGAAGGGCGGCCTGAGATCGTGTATCTCTCCCAGATTACCGAGCGGCTGGATGTTGCCCTGTTCAGGGAGTTGGCGCAGGCCTCTCCCCAGTGGGATTTCCGTCTTATTGGCCCTGTCGTATGTGATCCGGCTATTGTGACCCCCCTGCATGAGCTGCCCAATGTCATTCTCACCGGTGCTATGCCGTATGCCGAGGCAGCCAGCGCCACGGCACGGGCGGATGTATGTATCCTGCCCCACGTAGTAGACTCGCTGACCGCCACCCTCGATCCCATTAAGCTCTATGATTATCTGGCAACGGGGAATCCAGTGGTATCCACGGCTGTGGCCATGCATCCCGCCCTCAGGGAATACGTGCACATTGCCTCCGATGCGGAAAGCTTCAGGCGAGCCATCGCAGCTGCCCTGACAGAGGATGGAGCGGCTCGCAGCATTCGCAGGCAGGCAGTCATGGCGCATTCATGGGAGGCAAGAGCGGATGAACTTCATCATATTCTGGGCAGTTATTTCGGGGGCGAGCCGTGCGCATAGTCGTGGATGCAAGAGTGCTGAGCCTGCCCGAAGTTCGGGGTATTGCCAGCTATCTCATGGAGATTTTGCGGGCCTGGCCCGATGTGCATGCAGGTGCACAGCGTGACGAGTTTGTGCTCTTCACTGAAGACCCAATTCCCGATGATCGTTGCTGCTCTTCGGCGGATGTGCGAGTGGTGCAGGTGCCTTCCATCCGCGGGAGCCGTTTCAGGGTATGGGATTGGTACTGCCTGCCCGCTGCACTGAACACCCGGGGCTATGATTTGCTGTGGACGCCGGCCAATACATCTTTGCCCGTTGGCGGCCTTGCACAGGTATGTACCATCCATGACACCATCGTACAGGAATGCCTGTCGCCCCGATCCCTGTTTGAAAGGTTTGTTCAACGCGTCGTATTCCCATATTGGGCAAGGCGTTATGCGGACAGGGTCATCACCGTCAGCAATTTTTCTGCGGGACGTATTGCTAAGGTCTTCGGATACAAGGCGGAACAGATTACCGTTGTGCCTAACGGTGCCACCTTTGCGGAATTATGCTTCGATAGTCCCGAAGTGGCTCGCGTTTTTCTCCGCGAGAAGTTGGGCATTACGCTTCGTTACATTCTTGCCTTTGGTGCTGAAAGCCCATGGAAAAACACGCAGGGAGTTTTGGATGCTTTCAGGCTTGTGGCTGCAGTGAATCCGGATATCGGACTGATCATCGCGGGGCTGCAGCCCAGGGCGCTGCCCGAGTTTTCCGGATTGGTGGAGGCCTTGGGATTGCAGGAGCGTGTGACACTGTTACCTTTCACGGACAGGACAACGAGAGATGCTCTGTATCAGGGGGCTGAGGTGTTCCTGTATCCCTCGCTGTTTGAAGGCTTCGGGCTTCCTCCGCTGGAAGCCATGGCTGCTGGCACTCCGGTTGTTGCCTCCAACGCGGCGAGCATACCGGAGGTGGTAGGCGACGCGGCTGTGTTGGTAAATGCTCGCGAGGCGGATGAAATCGCAGACGCTCTCTTGCGTGTTCTGGAGAGTGTGGAAATCAGAGCGGCATTGGTGGATGCCGGACGGCGGAATATCCGACGTTTTACATGGGGTGAGTGTGCTCAGCGGCACAGAGCGGTATTTGCGGAGATGGTCGATAAGCGAGGACCCCGAAAGGGATGAAATGGCCCGGGATTGCTTGATGGATTTGGCACGGGCTCGGTCGGATTGGGGCAGAAACAGACAGGCAAGCTAGACCAGAAAGTCCATGATGAGTTGGATTGGATCAAGCCGGTTTACGGACCTGCATCGGGAGTTACGATGCCAAAGGGAGACAGGATGAAGGGCAGGATTCTCGTGGTGGAAAACGGTGCCGGTTTCGGCGGGGCGTTGACCAGCCTTGCAACGCTGGTGGAAGCCCTGCCTGCTGATTGTTGGGAGGTGCACCTTCTTACCTCGTATCCGCAAAAAAATATTGTTGCAGGGGGGGCCGTGTGCAGCGTTGCGGAATTACCACGCCAACGTCGATATGGTGCAGACTCCACAGCTCAGCAGACCTTGCAGAAGTTTTTGGGAAGACGTGCGGGTAATGCTGCCTTTGTGTACGACTTTCTTACAACGGGACGGCTCTTTGCTTCACGCATTGCACAATACATCCACAGCAACGGCATACACCTTGTGCATTGCAATAACGGCGTGCTGATCAATGATGCTGCCGTACTGGGGGCCCGCAAAGCGCAGGTACCCTGTGTTGTACACTCTAGAGGGCCGGAATATGCCGGGCGTGTGTCTGCGTGGCTGGCCGGTTATGTTGATATGTTCATGCCGGTATCGGAGTTTATTGCAGGGACCGTGCGGAAGATAGGGGTTCCGCAAGAACGCGTTGTTGTTGTTCCTGAAGGTATTGATGCGCAGCACTTCATGGCTGGAGCAGATGCCGCCGCTTTCCGGCAGGCCCATGGTATTTCCGGAGATGTGCCTTTGGTTGGTATGGTGGGGTGTCTTGTTGGCTGGAAGGGGCACGACGTGTTTTTGGACGCCTGCGCTTCGTTTCTTGCGAACAGCAATGCCAAGGCTGTTATCGTTGGCGGGGAACCCTCCGGCGGACAGAGCGGAGGAACACTTGTGCGTCTGAAGGAAAGAGCGCAGGCATTGGGATTGGCTGACCGGATTATTTTTACCGGACACTGTACACAGGTTGCCTCTGCGATAGCGGCCTGTAGTGTGTTGGTGCATGCGTCCGTCATTCCTGAGCCATTCGGAAGGGTCATGCTTGAAGGCATGGCGGCCGGTACAGCCGTGGTCTGTACACGGGCCGGGGGACCGGCGGAAGTTGTCAGAGACGGTGAGAACGGACTTCTGGTTGCGCCTGCCGATGCACAGGAAATGGCGCAGGCTGTTATGCGGTTGTTGGAAGATGGCGAGCTGCGTGCAGCTTTGGCGGCACAAGGCCGTAAAACCTGTGAAGACTACTCCATGCAGCGTCACGTAGAACTTGTGGAGCAGGTGTACGAGGGCGTGCTAGCGGGCAAGGCCAAGAAGGACAGATAGGCTGGGGTCTTACTTGTTCAACAGTGCGACAACACGTTTAGCGTTTCCAAGCCATGTTCTGTCGTTTTGCTCAATGTCCTTGCTGGCTGCATCGCCAATGCGGCGTATCTTGGCAGGCTCGGCTATAAGTTCCATGACACGGCTGACCATGTGCCGCCAATCTCCGGGCGTAAAGAGCAGGCCGTTTTCGCCGTCACGCAGAATTTCCCGGATGTTGGCCTGTGCCGGTGCCACTATGGCCTTTCCCGCGGCCATGTACTCAAAGAGCTTCATGGGGGAAGCATAGGATGTTGCTGCAGGCTGCAGGGCGATGTCCAGTTCCGGCAGCGTGCGGAGCAGGTCGCATCTGCTGAGTGCTCCTGTTATGGTTACATGCTCCGAGAGGCCGCGCTCGGCAATGAGCGCTTCAAGGCGGGGACGCAGGGGGCCGTCGCCTATGAGCTGGAGGTGTACGTTGCCGTGAAAGGCTCCCAGCTCATCAAGAGTGATGAGCATTTCGCTCAGGCCGTGCCAGTCTCTGAACCACCCCACAAAGCCGAGGGTTATCCGGTTTTGGGTGACAGATTCAGTCGGGTGTGAGTTGGTTTGATATTCTTCGGGGTTCACGCCGTTGTGCATTACGGTAATTCTATCGGCATTGCCTCCTTCGGCAACCAGCATGCCGCGCAGTACCTCCGAAACGGCAATTGTGGAATGTGCACTGTTTACCGCGAATGTTTCGCAGCGCTGGGCAAGGCGTTTGCAGTAGAGTGTGCCGTATTTGGCCTTTTCATAGGCAAGCGGGGAGTTGACTTCCAGAATGAGGGGGATTCCCGTCAGGCGGGAGACGAAGGCTCCCGCAAGGTTGTACAGGGAATAGCGTTCATAGATGAAACGGGGGCGGAGCTTGCGAACTGCCAGATACAGACGCAAGGTACCCGGAATATTGTAACCCAGTTCCAGCAGTTCATATACGGGACCGGGCAGGGTCGCCACAATACGGCTGAGCAGGCCGGATCGGGATTCGCTTCCCACTGCCTCGTCGTCATATATGGAGACCTTGTGTACTATATAGCCGAGTTTTTTGAATGCCTTGTTCATTTCATGGATGTGAATGCCCTGAGCATCAACCCCTTGTGTACGGTGATGATAGATCATGACATGTTCATTGTGGTGTGGGGTGGTCATGGCATTCTCTTTGGGTTTGTGAAGGGCTGAAATGTGTGGGGGCTATGCAGTTTATGTGACCTAGATTATGGAAAGAAAACCGACATGTCAGTTTTGGCATTTTTGTTTGTATATAACCTGTTTGTGTGTAATGCAAAAGAAACTTTTTGCAGGTCTTCCGGAGTGTGGTGATGATCAAGTTGCTGTTGTATGCCATAGGTTCCGTCACCTTCAATATCCCGATTGTGATGACCGTGCTGTTCATGGTCTTCTATATAGCTATTGGTGTGATGTCTTTCAAGCGCCCCGCATTAGCGCTGATATTGTACTATGGCACTGCGATAATGAATCCGCAGTTTCATTATCCGCTTTTCACCATGCTCCCCATGGCTAAAATTTCTGCGGGTATATGTCTGCTGGCCTGTATGGCTAACGCCCGCTCCCTGAGTTTTTCGTTACCCAAGTCGCTACTACTCCCTTTGACCTTCGTCTTGTTTTCCGTTCTCTGCACTATTTCTGCCATTGATCCTTCGCTTGCGGAGCGTCGGTTCGGTGAGTTTATCAACATAGGCATCATGCTTTTCATGGTTGTGTGGGCTGTGGAAACGCGGGATGATCTGGATTGCCTGTTCTGGGGAGTGCTCGGTAGTTTCTGGTTTGGTGTGCTCAAAAATCTGGTGGAAACTCAGACCATGGGCCGATGGTACGCCGTGCGCGGTACCGGCGGGTGGTTGTCCGATTCCAACGACTGGGCGCTGGCAGTGGCCATGTCTGTGCCCCTGTTCTATGCATCCTGCTTTCATCCCCGCATCAAGGCTACGTGGCTCAGAGTATTCATGGGTTGTACCCTCATGGCAGCCCTGCTGGTTGTGACTATCACCTCATCCCGCGGAGCGTTCCTCGCCACGGGGGCCGCTTTTGGTGCGCTCATGATTACCGAGAGCAAAAAACTCAGGGCGGTGGCCGGAATGGGTGTTATTTTGCTCGTGGTTATTGCCTATATGCCGGAAAGCTACATGGATCAGATAAATAGCATTTTTGACGTTGGCGAAACTGCATCCGAAGTCTGGCAGGGTGAGCAGCAATCCGACAAGTATACTGGAGCAGAACGTGTATATTTTTGGAGAGTTGCCCTGCAAATCATGCGTGAAAACCCGATTACGGGCATTGGTTGGGGTAATTTTGTCGAGCAGTTCGCGCTGCGGGAAGGGCTGGAGGAAGGGGCTGTTGCACACAGCACATGGTTTCAGGTTGCCGCAGAGGCGGGCGCAGTGGCTTTGGCGGCATACGTAGGTATGATAATCACCGCCCTTATCTCACTACTTCAGTCGCTGAAAAGGGCACGGGAGCAAAATGATCAACTGCTTGCTCTCCTTGCCCGCGCTTTTGGGGCTGGCATTGTGGCATTTATTGTGGGGGGGAGTTTTATCAGCCGTGAGAACTCTGAGTTAATTTTTTTGTATGTGATCATGGCGGCTATGCTCCCGCAGGTACTGACAAAACATGCTGCGAAGATGACTTCTGTGCAGAAACCGGCAGCGGTAGGTTGTGAACTGTCGGAACCTGCCTCAATAGAGTCTGAACCGACCGCAAGTTGGGCAATGCAGGGAGAAGGGGGAGGACCTGTGGCGGATAGGCCGCCGCGTTACGTTACTCGTGCGCGGAAGAGTGCGCGTTATGTGCTGAAGAACAATCAGAAGGGAAAGTAATATTGGGAGTCGTAATGAATAGGCATTCAAGTTTTACTCGTGGAGCAGTTCATCACTTGTTGAGACTGTCGTTCATAACCGGGGTCGCTCTTCTGGTCAGCTTGCTCTGTGTTGGCACACAAACCGCCGTGGCGCGAATGCTTTCCATCTATCCGGATTGTACGAGCATGCCTGCAGGGCTTGAGGATGCCTACTGCTCAATTGACGAAGCAGCCAAGGTTATGAAAGCGGGAGACGTTATGCTGTTCAAGGCAGGAGAGCACCGGCTGGATAAAGTGTATACTTTGAAGCCTGCCGGAACCAAGGACGCCCCTTGCATTTTAAGAGGCGAGGACGGTGCTGTTCTGAAAGGGACCTTCGATAAGGCGACTAATATAAAAGAATTTGGCCCGGATGAGTATAGCGGCCTGAAACTGTTCGGTAGCTGGTTCCGGCTGGAACATCTTACCATTACTAACATCGGGGGAGGCATCAATCTTGTGGGCTCCAACGTGGTTGTGAAGGATGTGACAGTTCGTGATTATAGTAATTATGCGTTTATTTTGAATAAATCGTACAATGTGGTATTTGACGGACTTGTAGCCAGTGGTTCGCGCTTTGAGCATGGCGTGTATCTCACCAGCGAAGGCAGTGAAATAACTTTCAGGAATTGCTTATTCGAGGATACCGCCGTCAATGGCGTGCATATCAACGGCAAAAATATTCGAAATGTACTGATAGAACGGTGTGTATTTCGCAATAACAGCCGTGAATGGGGTGCCTGTATCACGCAGATGAACGGAGCATCTGGTATACGAATCTATAATAATTTGTTTTATAACAACAAAGGGCACATTTTTACTATGGGCGGAAGGGATGTGCGCATTTACGGAAACACCGTCTATCAGGAGCCTCGTGGTAGAGAAGGGCAGGTGTTCGTGGTCACTGCTCCCCTTGTGGATTGGTCGGTAAAGCAGAACGTGTTCGCAACAAACACCCATGCCTTTGACGTGAAGTCTCCGGCATTTCTTGAGGGGGCGGAATTTGACTGGAACGTATATGGCCAAGATGCCTCGGAGCCGGATTCATTCTACAGCGGATACGGTATAGAAAAGAACGGAATGATTGATGCGAACGTTGAGTTTGTTCATGCTCCGTCAGGGACAGGCGAGGCAGACTTGCGTTTGCGGTTCGGTTCGGACGGTGCAAGCGGAGCTCCCTTGCTTCCGGAACTTCGGGAGGATTGCGTCGGAGCAATGAGAAAGGATGGCGGGGTAATTGGTGCGTATGCTGAACCCGGTCATTAGCTGAGGGTGTATCCGGCTTCAAGTGCAAGGAGAGCGCATCGCACTGGAGTCTGTAAGTTAATCCGACACATGTCTTGTATTCCGACAGTCTCATGTGGTGAAAAGGGCTTTCGATAAGGCGAAGAAGTTACTTTCTTCGCCTTTCTTTATGCCATTTCCGCGCCCTTTTGCCGCCTGCGGTGAAAATCATGTGCATCGGAGTGTGGAACTGGCTTACTGGCATGGAAATAGCTGGCACATACCGTTGGACCTTCGGGACTAACCCTGTGCACCTTTTACTTACGTGAGGTAGCTTATGCTTACCGGGCAAGACAGACGCCGTACAATCCGCATCCGCCGATCTTCCCTGCTGCAATGCAAGTTGGGGGATATTGACCGTCCGGCCATAAAGATTGCGGAAGAGCCGGATGAATACAAACAGGCGTTCGGCATCATATACGAAGAGTATTTGAAAGAAACCTACGCCAAGCCCCATGACAGTAAGTTGCTATACAGCGCGTATAGCATGCTGCCGAAAAGTGTGACTTTTATCTTCAAATCATATCTCGAAGTGCTCTCTACAGTCACGCTGGTGCAGGACACCAAGATTTTCGGACTGCCTATGGATTGCCTCTATAAGAGTGAAATTCAGGCATTGCGTGATTCTGGGCGAAAGGTGGCGGAAGTTGCCAACCTAGCCACTCGAAGGGTTAACAGGTGGTCCAATCTGATGATCTATCTGGCAAAAGCTCTGTATAGATATGCTATATTCTGCAAGGTCAATGACGTAGTAATTATGGTGAACCCCAAGCATGTCAGATTTTACAAGGAGATTTTGCTTTTCGAAGAATTTGGTGAAGAGAAGTACTACGAGTCAGTGGGTGCACCTGCCATTGCATTGCGGGCCAATATGGATTCGTTCAGCAAAAGTCTGGAAGGGGCATATTCAGAAACGGACTTTGAGACAGATCTCTACAGCTTTTTCGTTAAGGTAAACAACGACATAATTGAGCCCGAGATGCAGTACTCCGTAGAAAAAAACAGACTGCTCGACATGCAGCTGGCACGAGAACTATTCAAGGCCCGTCCAGAGCTATTGCAAAATCTTGATCCGAAGCAACGGGAATATTTGGAGGTGGCCTACCATCAGGCCTTGTTTTGCGGGGGGCTCTTTGGCGAAGGGGAGTTGAGAGGCCATGCCTGATACTGGAACGGATGCGGGAGCGGGGGCAAAGAGTAAGCTCGCGGCTCTTGGGCTGGACTGCCACGGCAGCTACGTGGACGAGGCTTTTTGCCGTAATCTGGGGCTGGTTGATTATGCGGGACAGCAGAAGCTGCATAATACCCGTGTTGCTATCGCAGGGATGGGCGGAGTAGGGGGCGTGCATCTCATGACGCTTGCCCGCACGGGTATCGGTGCGTTCAATGTGGCGGACATGGATTCTTTTGCAGTGGCGAATGTCAACCGGCAGTTCGGAGCAACGCTGGACTCCTTTGGTAGGCCCAAACTGGATGTCATGGTGGAACTGGCCAGTTCCGTGAATCCGTGCATATGCTTCAAGACATTTCCTGAAGGCATTTCCGATGCTAACCTAGATACCTTCCTGCAAGGTGTTGATATCGTAGTGGACGGCATTGACTTCTTTGCCTTCGAGATTCGCAGGCGTTTGTTCAAGCGGGCGCATGAGCTGGGAATTCCCGTAATCACGGCCGGTCCGTTGGGGTTCAGTACTGCTGTACTTGTGTTCATGCCTGACGGTATGGGCTTTGATGAGTATTTTGATATACACGATGAGTTGCCGGAAAAACACAGATATCTACATTTTGCCATGGGTCTGGCTCCGCGCGCTACGCATCTGGCTTATCTGGACAGACGGTTTGTGGATATCCATGAAAAGCGTGGGCCGTCATTACACATTGCCTGTCAACTTTGTGCTGCCATGACCGCTACAGAGGTGGTGCGCATAGTGCTTGGCAAGGGGCGGGTGCGTGCCGTGCCTTGCTTTACTCAGTTTGATCCTTATGTAGGGAAGTTCAGGAAAGGCCGGCTACCTATGGGGAACCGCAATCCATTGCAAAGAATTAAGATCGCGGTTGCCAAGAAGCTGTTCCTGGGTGGTGGTGGGCGCGAAGGGCTTGTTGTCCCCTCTAAGCCCCAGCTTGTCCGTCGTGGAGAGGCCGCTTTGGTAGAGGCGACTGAATACGTCATCCGTGCAGGGATGCAGGCTCCTTCGGGAGATAATGTTCAGCCGTGGCGGTTTTCACCCTTTGATGGGGGAGTCGATGTGATTTTGCGGTCGGAGGCCGACCATTCATTTTTTAATTATCGTCAGATAGCGTCCTTGGTGGCCTGCGGTGCTGCCGTGGAGAATATGCGGATTGCCGCTGCAGCTATTGGCCTTGGACCACGTGTCACGCTGGTGCCAGATCCTGTGGAGCAGGCGGTGTCTCCTGTCGTGGCGCGTCTGGAGTTTGTGCCCGACGGGCTGGAGCGTGAGGGAGTGCTGCATGCTGCACTATGGCGGCGGTGCACCAATCGCAATATGTTCTCTGCCAAGCCTATACCACATGAAGTGTGTGAACGACTTTCACGTATGGTATCCAGCGGTCACAGCGGTCTGGAAGATGTGAAGTTGCATTGGGTAACCGGCAAGTCGGAACGCAAATCACTGGCCAGAGCCCTGTTTCTTGCTGATCGTATCCGGGTGGAACGTCAGGATTTGCATGAATACTTCATGTCCATGGTGCGGTTTGATGCGCCGCGTGAGAGTGTATCTGGTGACGGTTTGCCCTTGAAGAATTTGTGTGCCGGTGTGGCCGGAGAGCAGTTCCTGAAGCTTATACGTCCGTGGAAGGCCATGAGGTTGGCAAACCTGACAGGTGTGGGCAGGCTTATGCCCATGCATTCAGCCTTGGGAATGATGCGTTCCGGCGGTGCTGGCCTGCTGACCGTAGGAAAGGCTGATATGCAGTCCGTCCTGCATGGAGGTCTGGCTGTAGAGCGTGTCTGGATCATGCTGGAGCATATGGGCTTCGCGTTCCAGCCCATGACAGCTATTACATTGTTCCGTCTGCGGGAAATGCTGGAAGGGGGAGAGGCCTTTTCTGACACGCATAACGGTTTTATGAGAGAGGCTTGGAGTATTGTCAGCGAGTTGTTCCCAGAGGTCAAAGGGCGTATACCGCTTATGTTGTTTCGCGCCGGAATGGGGCCGAGGCTCAAGTACGGCACCTACCGTAGAGAACTGCATTCTTTTATACCCGCTTCGTAAAAGAGACCTAGCCGTTTGCATTCAATATTATGCTTTGGCCTTATCAGCGTGAAGGCAGCAGGCGTGGTAGACAAGAAAAGCCCGTTTCCGAAAGGAAACGGGCTTCATGTTTCGTAGGGGGAGAATAGTTGGTTAGGCTTTGTTCTTTCTGCGTGCCATATACATCAAGCCTGAAAGGCCGATGCCGAACAAGAGCCATGTGGCCGGTTCCGGGGTTGGCACGTTGATTTCCTCAAAGAGAACGTCGTTGGCACATGGAGCTATGGCGAGGCCGAGAGTAAATGTTGGCTCATCAAACCCCCATGACAGACCGGGAAACAGCGAGAAAGCCCACGTTGAGGACACGGGAGTCTGATAGCCGTTACCGTCGGGTATTTCCCAACCGCTGTAAGTTGCTGTGCCGATAATGTCATCTGAGTCAATGCCATAATACCAGAAGTTGGCTGCAATAGGATGATTCTTGCGGGGGGTGCCGAGGCTATTGTTACTTTTGATATATATCCCGTCGAGCGGGATATCTACTTTATAGATGTTCCAGATGCTGTTGGAAGATGCCCTGACAACATAGTCCCAATTGTTGTCCGTTTCAGGGTTGGCGTTGATGAAGATATCGCCGAACCCCAGCTTGCTCCACAAACGACCGTTGTCGGTGAGCCTGCCTTTGTTATTCCGGAGTGTGTAGTCCGATTGATAGTTGATGGTCAGGCTGTCCAGGCCCAGGTGGCCGGATACGGAGCCTCCAAGAATATCCGGTATCCCATTCACATCCTTGACAGCGGCGTTGTTATATCCGGGCCATTCCTCAGCGGAATCTCCGAAATTGACAATGCTTGCGAAGGCGGACGAACTGAAGAGCAGCATGCAGATTGCTGCGTAAAGAAGGTATGCGGGTTTCATTGTGTGTCTCCTGAAGCAAATTGAGTGAGCATCCAGAACTATAGCACAATATATGCCAACGCTCTGAAGCCCGCATCACTGCAAGAGAGCTAATTTATGGAAATGTAAAACTGTCCGACGGTAGTTGGTGGACATTGTCGGAAAAGGTATCAGTGGGTAGTTTCATTCCGATAGCAGTCTCCGTCTGTGCAGCTCATGATGCGGTTCCGTTCGGAATCCCGTGCTGCATCAAGCGCCTTGGTAGCGTTGTCAAATACTTCAATGGCAGATGTGCATTTTTCAAAAGCGGTACTGCACATGCCGAAGGCTATGGCATCCGGAATTGTAGACTTGAGCTTGCGGAATACAGACATTACCTGAGCCTCCAAGCGTCTTGCCAATACTTGCGCGCCCGTTTCGTCTGTGTTTGCAAGCAGAAGTGTGTAATTGTTCTGGTCTATACGTGAAAAAGTATCCGTGTTGCGGATGGCTGTCGCTACAGTTTCGGAGAATGTTCTGTGAATATAGTCCGGCGTTTTGCCCAATTCTTTGGCCAGAGAACGTGCGTTCAGGATTGTGAAGTGGACAACTGAGAGAGGTTGGTCGTTTCGTTTGCTCTTGGCAAATTCAACGTCCAGCGCTTTGAAGAAGAAGCGGTTATTGTAGGTCTTAGTTAGCGGGTCAACAAGAATCATGTCTTGAAGTTTATGTTGGGAATATACGAACAGGCACACAAAAATGCCGATGTAGGTAGCAGCATAGAGGAATAGGGGGGTGACATTGCAGGCTCCAGCCTCAGACACGACGGTATAACGAATGGCAAGCCAGCCTGCAGGAAACAACAACAGAGAGGCCCCCAGCACCTTGGCATTGCGGGAGAAGTGTGGCGTGTTCAGTAATGTCTTGATCATGCGTGCGGCCTCCGTTTTTTGAAGAAGCGTATCTGTGACCACCTTCAGCTAGCATGCCCGTTTGTTGTGATACATGCGTGCATCGGCCTTTTTTAACAGATCTTCATAGCTGTCTCCATCATCAGGATATATGGCATAGCCCAGCGAACCATTAATGGAGGTTTTCTGCTCATCAATGATATAGGGCTCTCCCGTAATTTCCCGAATTTTGATTATGAACGTCTGAGCTGCAGCGGCGGTGCCGATATCCGGCAGCAGGAAGATGAATTCATCTCCACCGAATCTAGCAACTGTGTCCGAGGCTCTCACTGTCCGTTCCAGCCGGTTGCCCACTGCTCTTAACAGCAGATCTCCAATATGGTGGCCTAGCGTGTCATTAATTTGCTTGAATCCGTCTAGGTCCATAATCATGAAGGTGAACTGTGCGTTCGTTCGCTTACAGCGCTTGATTTCCTGCTGGATGCGCTCCTCAAACAGCAGGCGGTTGGGCAGCTGGGTGAGTTTGTCATAATAGGCCAGCTTGCGGATGTTGGCTTCCGCGTGTCTCTGCGATGTCGTGTCCTGTATGGATATGACATAGCCTGCAAGACCGTCGTTGCTGGGTACCATGCTGATTCGGTATTGTACGAAATGCTTTTCCTCGTTGATGTTAAGCCATGAATTGATGACCTGCTCTGCGCCAGTTTTTGCATTTTTGAGGGCTTCGAGCATTTCATGTCGTGATATGTTGCAAGCATCGGAGATGATCCAGATCGGATTTCCCAGCCGCAGTATCTCCGGTTTGTCCAGAAACTCTCCTGCCGCCGAGTTGAAATAGATAATGCCAAGGTGTTCATCGGTGCCGATGATGCCCGTTTTGAAGGTGTGGGTAAGTACCTTCTCAAGAAAGGTTGCGCTGCTTGTGTTTCCTTCCTGATGAGAGTCTGGAGAGTGTGTCAGTGCCGTTGACTGGCGTATCGGGCATTCACAGCGACCGGTGAGAAAATCCTCACGGGAGATGGTGCCCGCGGGTTTGCCTTCATCATCAACTACTACAGCGATATCTATGGATTTGAGCAGGAAGGTGGAAAGAAAGAGGTGCAGACAGTCTTCATTGGGAATGATCAAGGTTCCAAGGGCTACTTCAGAAGCTTTGGTGTTCCATATGTCACATCCGCGTTCGATAAGGGAGCTGACCAGCTTGTCCGTAATAATACCTTCCGGATGGCCATTTTCATTAACGACTATGGCAAGGCGGCTGTGCGCAGTGAAGAGGGTTTTGTGGACTGTATAGATGCTATCAGAGTTGTTGACTATCTCATATTTTTCCGGTGAGAGCAGGCGTTCTGTATAGCAATTTTCGTTTGAGAATAGCTGTGATATTATTTCAGTAGTGTTTGTGTATCCAATTGGTGCTTTTTCATCTGTAACAACGAACAATGTTCCCATTCGTATGTTTGAACATGTTAAGTGCGTGAGTATGTTGTCTGTGTGGGATACCGTTATGATGTTATCTTTGTGAAGGTGCTGATTCTTCTGGTCGTTGGTTAAAATTATTTTAAGGCATTGCAGTGCCGAAGCGGTGGTGAAGTCGCCGTTATTTGTTTCTATAGGAATAGTTGATGCGTTGTTTTCTACTAGTTCTTTGGCAATGTCGTGAGGTGATGCATCGTACGGTACGAACGGCATTGGAAAGAGTCGCAGTTTATTAAAAGTTGTCAGGCCTATCATGGCGTGCCTCAGGTTGTTATCTCTTGCCAAAAGTTAGGGCAGAAGTTGGCACAATAATAGCAACTAGCAATGTACTCACGTGGCGACATCGTTTGCGATGTCTTGGTTTAGGTTTCGCTCACGTCCTATCTTGCGGAGAATATTGTACATGAGTGGCTCTGTTACAATTTGTTTCGATTTGTCAGTGGACGAACATAGAGTGTTGCAATTTTTAGCCCAAACAGAGGGTTTATCCTCTGGTGGATATGCGCGGAATGTTATTAAACGATATTTAAAGGAATCTGACAGCAGTGAGAGTATGGGCCGGGAAAGAAGAAGGGATTTCAGACAACCTGTCTCTATTCCAGCGGTATCTCTTGTAAATTATTCCGACAATGTGTCGAAAAGTCATCCCGTAACAATCAGGGACATCTCTAAAAGCGGTGTATGTGTTGTGTTTTCCGAGATGGATATCCAGTTACGCGATCTGTTGCGGTCTGCAATGGGATTTGAACTTGTTTTTACTGTACCAGAGTCTGGAGCCACAGTCGCGTTTTCTTGTAAAGTCTGCCGAACAATTTTTGGCGCTAATGTCGCTATGGCCGGTGAATTCAGCAATGCAACCCACCATGAGGTGGGAGCACTGTCTCCAATATTCCAATAAGGAGTGGTTACCCCCGTGTCCCGAAGAGCATGAAGCAGGATACATCTGTGGATGTTGCGCAAGATGCAACTAAATAGCATCAAGGGACTTCGTATGTGGTCTCCACCGATGATTTTCACAGCGAAAGGCCGCTGTCCTCAGAGGACAGCGGCCTTTCTGTTACCAGTCCCCCTGAGCCGCGCAGAGGCCGGGGGGCTGGATTTTACGGGGTATGCTGAGAACAGCCTTGCGCGAAAGGGCCTAGAGATGAGTCCGGCTGAGCCTTTCTTCAATGCGCAGAAGTTGATTGTACTTGGATATCCGGTCAGAGCGGCACAGGCTGCCGGTCTTGATCTGTCCGGCGTTAACCGCAACGGCGAGGTCGGAGATGAAGTGGTCCGAGGTTTCGCCGGAACGGTGCGAGATGACGGTCTTATAGGCTGCTTCCTTGGCCATCTCGATGGTATCCAGCGTTTCGGTTACCGTGCCGATCTGGTTCAGCTTGATCAGAATGGCGTTGCAGATGCCCTTGGAGATGCCTTCTGCAAGAATCTTCGGGTTGGTGACGAAAAGGTCGTCGCCGACCAGCTGAATGTCCTTGCCCAGTTCGCGGGTAAGGTGGGCAAAGCCGTCCCAGTCGTCTTCGGCAAGGCCGTCTTCGATGGAAATGAGGGGGAAGCGGGCGCAGAGATCCTTGTAGAAGTCGGTCAGTTCGGCTGCGGAGAATTCCTTGCCTTCTCCGGCCAGCACGTACTTGCCATTCTTGCGGAACTCGCTGGCAGCCACGTCAATGGCAATGGAAATGTCCTTGCCGGGCTCGTAGCCTGCCGCTTCAATGGCGCGGATGAGGTATTCGAACGCGGCGGCGTGGTTCTTAAGGTTGGGGGCAAAGCCGCCCTCATCGCCTACGGACGTGACCATGCCGTCCTTGTTGAGGATCTTCTTGAGGGCATGGAAGGTTTCCGTGCCCATACGCAGTGCTTCAGCAAAGCTGACCGCCTGCATGGGCAGGATCATGAATTCCTGAATATCCAGATTGTTGGGGGCGTGCGCGCCGCCATTGATGACGTTCATCATGGCGCGGGGCATCTTCTTGCCGTTGGTGCCGCCAAGGTAGCGGTAGAGGGGCAGGCCGAGGGAGGAAGCCGCAGCGCGGGCGCAGGCCATGGAAACACCGAGCATGGCGTTAGCGCCGAGCTTGTTCTTGTTTTCCGTGCCGTCCAGTTCGATCATGGCGCTGTCTATGGCAACCTGATTGATGCAGTTCATGCCGACAATGGTGTCGGCAATGGGACCCATGATGTTGCCCACTGCGGTCTGTACGCCCTTGCCGTTATAACGGGCGGCGTTGCCGTCGCGCAGTTCCAGAGCTTCACGGGTGCCGGTGGATGCACCGGAAGGCACGCCTGCAGTACCCATGTGGCCGGATTCTAGACATACTTCCACTTCAACCGTGGGGTTGCCGCGCGAGTCAAGAATTTCGCGGGCCCAGACAGTTTTAATTCTGCTCATTGCAATATCTCCTGTAGTGATGACGAAAGATTCCCGAGGAGGTGGAGATTGCTCCCCTGCGGACAGGGGAGCTGCCATGACTATTTCTGGAAGATTTCGATCTTGTTGGTGCGCGGTTCGGAGAGCGTGAGGTCGGCGGAATGCGTGCTCAGAACAACAACATCACCGTCATTGAACTTGGGCGAATTGTGCACGAAGTTCTTCAGGCGGGTGGTGTGGCGTGCCTCTGCCTCGGTGCACAGCAAGGGGCTTACGCCCCAAACGAAGTTCAGCGCCTTCACCGTGGATACCACGGGAGAAAGTGCATGGATTTCGTGGCGCGGACGGCGGCTGGATATGTTGCGGGCGGTAAGGCCGCTTTCCGTATGACACACCAGTGCCACGGCCCCGAAGTTCTGCGCCAGCAGGCAGGATGCATAGGCCATGTGCTTACCGTTGTTCGAACCTTCGCGGGGCAGCCACGGGGTCTGCATCCGTTCGTGGAAGTAGCCTTCGGCTGCAACGGATATTTCGTGAATGGTTTTGACAACTTCCAGCGGATTTGCGCCGATGGCGGTTTCTTCGGAGAGCATGACGCAGTCCGCACCGTCCACCATGGCGTTGGTCACGTCCGATGCTTCCGCACGGGTGGGCACCACGTTGTTCACCATGGAGAGCATCATCTGGGTGGCTACGATAACAGGCTTCTGCGCATGGCGGCAGGCGCGGATAAGGCGCTTCTGAATGGTCGGCACTTCGGCGAGCGGACATTCCAGCGCAAGGTCGCCGCGGGCAACCATGATGGCATCTGCCAGTTCCAGCAGCGATTCAATGTTATCCACGGCGTTCTGGCGCTCGATCTTGGCGATGATGGGCACGCGGCGGCCGCAGCGTTCCATCTCTTCAATCAGGTCGCGCAGGTCCTGTGCAGTCTGCACAAAGGAGATGGCAAAGGCATCCAGTCCCAGTGCAAGACCTTCGCACACGTCTATGCGGTCCTTGTTGGTGAGCGCAGCCACGGGGTGGAACTTGCCGGGGAAGGTGATGCCTTTATTCGAGGTCAGCAGTCCGGCATTTTTGGCTTCCAGTTCGAACAGGCGATCTTTGGCAAGAACCTTGGTCACGTTGAGCTGCAGCAGACCGTCGGCAAGAATGACGCGCATGCCCTCTTCAAGCCCTATGAGCAGTTCGGGAAAATCCAGCGGAAGGAACAGGCGGCCTTCGGCAGCGGCTGCCTCTTCGGGCACGCCAAGCAGCATGGTTTCGCCCTTGCTGATCTGTCTCGGAGAATCCGCAACGGTACCGATGCGGGTCTTGGGACCGCACAGGTCGCCCATGGCCGTGAGCGGGGTTTCCAGTTCCTGCTCCAGCTGGCGGATGAGCTTGAGCGCTTCCACAAAGCCGTCTGCGCTGGAGTGGGAGAAATTGAGCCGGAAGATGCGCACACCGTTTTCCACCATCGCCCGCATAATTTCTATCTTGGTTGATGCGGGGCCGAGTGTGGCTATGATTTTGGTTTTCATGATACCCATCCTTGTAGTCATGAGCGTGGTTCGGAAGGCTGCACCGTCACTGCGCCGGGCAACTCATGCCTTGTGCCGACGGTTTCCGGTGCAACGGTTTCAATGATGGCGGGCTGTTTCTGGGCCAACGTGTCGTCGTACACGGTTTGCTGAAATACGTTTTGCAGAATGGACAGGCAGATAAAGCAGACAATGCCTGCAATAATGGGGGTGGTTACCCAGCCGCAGGCAATGCCGCCCACGGTGCGCCAGCGGATGCCCCGTCCGCCCTTGAGCAGCCCCATGCCCACCACTGCGCCCACAATGGCCTGCGAACTGGAAACGGGAACCAGAGGCAGGGTGGGGAGGCCCATTCCCCTGAGAAAAGCCTCAAGGCTCTGCGAAGAAAACACAAAGAGCACAACCGAGTGCGCCCATACCGCAACAAGCGCCATGACGGGAGAAAGTTTGAATATGCCCCCGCCGATGGTCTGCATGGTGTGTCTGGAATAGGTGAACACCCCGACGGCAATGGCTATGCCGCCGATAAGAAAGAGCAACTGGGCGGAACTGAGCGGAATTACCCCGAAGAGCGTGACGTTACCGAAAGGGGATACCGGAACAAATACGCCCACGACGTTGGCGATGTTGTTCGCTCCCAGAGAGTAGGAACCGAAAGCTCCCACGGCGATCAGCCCGTAGCGGGTCCACTTGTCGAGTTTGAACAGGCTGATCCTGCAGGACGGAATGACAAAGGCCGCAAGCTTGTAGAAGGCAATGGCCGTTATGGCAGCCAGCGTGGGGCAGGCAACCCAGGTCATGACGATCTTGGTCAGCTCTATGGTGTCCGTGGGGGTGTCGGAAAAGAAGTTCCAGCCGAGAATGGCACCCACGATGGCCTGTGATGTCGAGGCGGGATACCGCGCCCGTATCATCATGTACACGCTCAGGGCAGCGGAAAAGGCCACCACGAACGCGCCTGCCAGAGCGTTTACCGCTCCCAGTTTGCCCAGTGTTTCAGAGGCCCCCGCACCGCTTATGACCGCACCCAGCAAGACAAACAGGCTGCAGCAGACGGCTGCAGTGTGAAACTTGACCATGCGCGAGCCCACGGCGGTGCCGAACACGTTGGCAGCATCGTTTGCGCCGAGGGACCAGCCCAGAAACATTCCGCTCGAGAGAAAGAAGAGAGACACTCTGTGCTCCTAGAACGCGCGCTTGAGTACGTATATGGCAAGGCTGTCGGCCATGTCTTCAGCCTGATCCGCAATGGCGTCCACGTGGCGGACGAAGGCGCTCAACTGGAGGCTTTCGCACAGTTCGAGGTTTTCCGTTCTGAAAATGGCGGTCTGCAGTCTGGTAGAAATCTTGTCTGCTTCCGCTTCCCAATAGGACACTTTATGCAGATGGTCGGAAACTGCCAGAATATTTTTGAAGAAAGATCGTATGGAGCAGGTAACCGCTTCAACTGCCTCTACCACGCATTCAACGAGAGCGAGAAGGTCTTTCACCAGCGTTTCGCGCATATTGGGCCGTTCAATTTCGAAGCGGAACATGGAGCCTTTGAAATGGCCGAGCAGCGAATCCATGCCTTCAATGAGGCGCAGCACGTCGCCGCGGGATTCGGGAATGAGGGTGCGGCGGTAAAGCAGATCCTCAATGGATCGGCGCAGCACGTCGGCCTGACGCTCTGTTTCCACCATATTCTCGAGATGGCCCTTGAAAGCATCAAGATTGTGGCTCGTGTAGGAATCGATGCCGCGTTTGTAGATGATACCGGATTCGCTCACCAGATCGAGAAATGCGTCAACCTTGTGCTCAATGCCGATTTTTTTGCGTAATATTCCACCGTAAGACATGACAGGACCCTTAGCGTGTTGCAAATAACTTTTGACTCAAAGGCGCTCCCCGCTCCGCCCGCAGGCGGAGCGGGGAATTTCGCCTAGGCGGTTTCAGCGCGATGTTTCTTGACGATGTTGATCAGCGGGGGAACGAGGAGCAACAGGGTCAGAATCCAGAGGACGATGGCCTGCGGGCTTGCAAAGAAGATGGAGAAGCTGCCGCGGCCCATGATAAGTCCCTGGGCAAATCCGGTTTCGGCAATGGGGCCCAGAATCAGACCGAGAATGAGGGCTCCCAGAGAGAAGCCGGTCTTCTTCAGGATGATGGCACCAACACCGAAAAGCAGACACAGGTAGATATCGAGCACGCTGTTGTGAATTGCGTAGGAGCCGAGCACCGAGAACAGGCACACGGTGGGAATGAGCAGTTCAACAGGAGTGCGGGATATCTTGGCGAAACGGGGGGCCATGTACAGGCCGAGAATGAGGAACACAATGTTGGCAAGGAAGAGCGATAAAATGAAGGCGTAGGTCATGGTGCCGTGCTTGGTGAAAAGCTCGGGACCGGGGATGAGGCCGTGCACCAGCAGGCCGCCCAGCAGTGCCGCAGCAACGCTGTTGCCGGGAATGCCGAGAGTGAGCGTGGGTACCAGCGAGCCGCCCACGCAGCCGTTGTTGCCGGCTTCTGCAGCGGCGATACCTTCAGGGTTGCCCTTGCCGAACAGGTGTTCGTTCTTGGAGCGGCGTTTTGCCACGTTGTAGGACAGGAAGGCCGCAATGGTTGCGCCTTCACCGGGAAGAATGCCGACGATGGTACCGGTGACGGAACCGAGGCCGATGTACTTCCACAGTCCCTTGGGCATGGGTTCGTTCTTGATTGCGCCGACATCTGCCGTGCCTTCCACCACGCTCTTCTTGCCGGTGAGGGCAAGCATCTGCGCGATGGAGAACATGCCGATGAGCGCGGGCATGAAGGCGACGCCTTCAAACAGGTCGGTAAGGCCGCCGGTGTAGCGCAGCATGCCGGAGATGGGGTCGGTGCCGACAACGGCGATGATCAGGCCGAGCAGGCCGGAGATGATGGACTTGATAAGGCCGCTTTCTTCGTCAGCCATGGAAACGATGCCGGCAAGGCCCAGAAGTGCCAGCAGGAAGTATTCCGGCGGGCCGAAAGAGAGAGCAAAAATGGCCAGCACCGGAGCCATGATGAGCAGAATGAACGTGGAGAATGTGCCGCCCCAGAAGCTCGAGATAACCGAGACTTTGAGTGCGAGTCCGGCGCGCCCCTGCTGCGTGAGTGGGTAGCCTTCCATAGCTGTTGCCACGGCGGCGGGAGTACCCGGCGTGCGCAGCAGAATGGCCGGAATGGAGCCGCCATACATGGCACCGCAGTATACGCCGCCCATGAGCACGAGACCGACAAGCGGTTCAAGAGTGAAGGTAACAGGAATAAGCAGGGCCACCGCCATGGTTGCGGTAAGGCCGGGCATGCCACCCACGACAACGCCGGCAACCGTGCCGATAACAACGGCAAACAGGGCTGCGGGGGCCATGAGTGCATTGAAAGCGTCGAGGATCATCATACGGTCTTCCCCTTATCCTAAGAAGCTGCATGCGGGCATAAAGACGCCCAGCAGTCTTTCGAAGACAATGTATATGAAGCCGAGAACCCCGGCAGTGGTCAGTCCGATGGAGAGGATTCTTCTGGCTCCCAGCAGATACATGGCAATGGGCAGGAACAGGCCGGAAGCAAGATAGAACCCGAGGTATTCAAACGTCAGCGTGTAGAGGACGAGCAGGCCGAGCAGACCCCAGAAGCGCACGGGCATATCCGCGATAACCAGCTTCTTGTTGCTGCTGTCATCCTTGTCCTTTCGTCTGGCCTTTCTGGCAGAGAGTGCCAGTTCGGCAACACAGAGGATACCGAGAGAGAGTCCGAGGAATCGTACGTATTCGGCCGTGGAGCCCTGAACGGATTGCGGGTAGGATGCGGTGCTGCTGTAAAGCAGCACCGCCAGTACCAGAAATCCGCCAAGCAGTAGTAACTCAGCAAGCTTTCTAGTCATGATAGTTTACCAGGGGTTTTTATCGTAGAAGGTCTGGGTTTCAACCTGCAGCTCGTCGAGGTAGGAACGGAAGTCCTTGCCGCTCATGGGCAGACGGCTGAACACGTTCTTTTCGCAGTCGGAAATGTAGTCGGGGTCGCTGTTGACCTTTACGAGCAGGTCGTCAAGCTTGTCCTGAATTTCCTTGTCGATACCGGCGGGAGCTGCAAAGCCGCGAACAGCGGTCATGGATACGGAAACGCCCTGTTCCTTGGCGGTGGGCACTTCGGGCAGCAGGTCAGAACGGACATCGGTCAGCATTGCGATAATGCGTGCGGTGCCGGCCTTCTGCTGGGAATGCATCTGGGAAAGGTTCATGAAGCTGGCATCGCAGTGGTTGCCGAGGATCATGGCCTTCTGCTCAGTGGAGCCCTTGGTGGGCAGCAGATTGAAGGTGGTGCCGGTGCGGTTTTCAAACTTCTTGGCAGCGATGAAGTCGTCGGAACCGATACCGTTCACAGCAACGGTCAGGGGCTTTGCCTTGGCGGCTTCAATGAAGGAAGCAAGGTCCTTGATGGGGCTTTCCAGCGGAACGGCGATCAGAACCGGATCGTCCACGGTGTTGCCCATGAGGTGGAAGCTGTCGAGGGTGTAGGTGGCGCGCTTGGCCACGATGTGGGAAACGACCTGGGTGGTGAAGAGCATACCGATGGTGTAGCCGTCGGTCTTGGAGCGGGCGATGAGCTCAAAACCCTTCTGGCCGCCGGAACCGGGCACGTTCTGCACTACGAAGTCGGCACCTTTCCAGTACTTCTTGGCAGCGTTGATGAAGATACGGGCGGTGGTATCAGTGGAACCACCAGCCTTGGAGGGAACGATGATGGTGATCGGCTTTTCCGGATACTCGGCAAAAGCATATGCCGGGAAGACGAACACCATGGCAAGAAGCAACGCAAACAGTTTTCTCATAACTCCTCCTTGAATGTTTCTCAGCAAACGAAACCTTCGTGACAACGTCGACCGGTTGCCCATCAACAGGCCGAGCCCGCAATGAATGAATGTAGAAGCAGCGTTGTTGGTCTGTTGTGCTGCCCTGATTTTCACTGGGTGCGGTCCCTATAGATCAAGGACCGTGCCAAGAGGTGTTTTTATGGTTAACATGCTGTTATTGTTTTTATTATGCATTTTGTGAGAGCGATGGGTCAGGGTTGCGGGAGTTTCAAAATTGTGTCAATTTTGACTCATCCGATCCTGTTTTGACCCGAAATCGGTTTGACCACCGGGGCAAAGCGGTCAACCGGGGGATTGTTGCCGCTATATAATGATTGGCGTGCTGTTCTGTTTTTCCGTGCGTTTCAGGGGCGGCCAGAACGTAAGGCTGCGACAGGACTTGAGCGGAGTTGCTGCCGCAACCCGCTTTTTTATTTGTATATTACGGACCCCTCAGCGGCGTTGCCCAGGTCTTGGAAGGGAAGAGAGTCGGTGCGGTCCGGACTCGGGAACGGGCGGTGACCGTCGCGGAAGGCCCCGGGTAACACGGTTATGTGTGAACGGTGTGATGTTTGCAGTGTGGCTGTGTGGGTGTTTGTATATGGTTGCGTCCTGTCCCTGAGGAGTGAGGGGGCGGGCATGTCGAGGGAGCGAGGGAGGTTGTCGATGGGGTGTTTGTGTGTGGAGCACAATGTGGGGTGGAAGAAGCGGGTGCTGGCTTTGCTTCTGCTCATGGGAGTCGCCCTTGCGGCAGCTCCCGAGAAGGCCGTTGCCGCGCGCCTTCAGATTTTAACATCGTTTTCGCCTGCGTTTTATGAACCGTTCATACAACGGTTCAATGCATTGCATCCTGATATAGAGGTCGCCATTCTGAACAAGAAGACGACCTCGGCCATTGATGAAGTGGTCAGGGGCAACAGCAGGCAGTTCGACCTGTTCTGGTCGTCATCGCCGGATGCCTTCGAGATACTGAAAAGCTCGCGAAAGCTGCGGCGGTCATCTCTGGGCAGGCAGCATAAAGTGTTGTTTGCAGGGGATTTGTCGGTGGATGATCCCGAAGGGTATTACTTCGGCTTTGCCCTTTCCGGTGTAGGGTGGATGTGGAACCAGTCCTACCTGCGGAAAGAGGGGCTCAAGCCCCCGCAAGGGTGGGCAGACATGGCGAATCCGGCCTATTACAACCACATGGCCATGTCCACGCCCACGCAGTCCGGTTCCACCCACCTTATCGTGGAAACCCTGCTGCAGGGCATGGGCTGGGAGAAAGGCTGGGCGCACCTTATGCACATAGCGGGCAATCTGGTCACGCTTTCCGCGCGGAGTTTCAGCGTGCCGGAAGGGGTGAAAAGCGGGTTGTTCGGCATGGGGCTGGTGATCGATATTCTCGGCCGTCCGCAGGATATGTCCAATCTTTCGTTCCGCTACGGTGAGCCGGTCTTTCTGGTTGCGGCGAGCATTGCCGCCCTGAAGAACGGTGCCAATACGAAGGAAGCGGAACTGTTCATCGATTTTGTGCTTTCACCGGAAGGGCAGGACATACTGCTCATGCCGGGCGTGAACCGCCTGCCGGTATCGCAGGCCATATATGACAGCGGCAAGCTTGAATCGTCGGCACTGCTGGCGCTTATCAAGGCCGGAAAATCCCGCCCGTACGATGCGTATACGGCGCAGCTGCGATATGGGCTGGTGAACAGGATGTTTGATGAACTCATTACCTTCAAGCTGCCGGAGCGGCGCAGAATCTGGAAACGGCTCATAACGCTGAGCAAGCAGGACGATGCGAATACTCCGGCTGTGGCCAATGTGCGGGAGAAGGTCTATGCGCTGCTCGGCGAGATTCCCGTAACCGAGGCGCAGAGCCGTGATGCGGAGTTTGCCGGAATATTCTCCTCACCTTCTTCTGCCAGAACGGGGGGAACGGTGATGCAGGGACAGATAGAACAGTGGCAGCGTTTCGTAAATGAACGCCTGATAAAAGCCAAGGAATTGCTGGACACAGTATCCGTCAAGAAATGAAAAAGAACATCCCGTTATTCTTCGGCATATGGGCCCGCCTGCTCATGGCCTTCGGCGCAATTGCGACCGTGACCGTGCTTGCGGTGCTCACCGCCCTTTTTCTGCTGGAACGGTCCAGTGATATCTTTGCCAACATTACGGAACGCCAGTTGCCGGAACTGGCGCAGGTTGCCAACTTTGCCGAGATAGGCGGTCAGATCATGGCCGTTGCTCCCAGCCTTGCCTCTGCGGCGGATGAAGAGGAGCAGGCAAGGGTGCGGACCGACCTTGATGGTCTGCTTGTGCGTTTTAAACGCGAGCTCGGGGTGCTTGAGCAGAACAACCCGCAGGTGGCCAGCGAGCTGGACCAGCTGGTAAAGCAGCTCACGGACAATCTGTTTGCCCTGCAGTTGCGCGTTGCCGACCGTCTGCGCCTTGAAGATGTGCTGCTGAAGAATATGGAGCGCCTGCGCTGGTTGTATTCCGACCTGCTTGGCGAGATAGAGCCGCTGGGTCAGGATCTGAACTACAATCTGGATGCCGAACTCGATCGCACCATAAGCGCGGCGGGTAAGGGCAACAGGCAGGCCGCCATGATTCGCCTGCGCACAACCCGCAGCCTCAAGAAAACCGTTGAAAGCATGGGCAACAACGGGGACCTGCTGGTGAGTCTGCTTCTGCAGGCGTCTTCGTCCGAGCGCGAGGCGCAGGTGGATAATCTCGCCGCCCTTGCGCGCGATACCGGCACCGCGCTGAAGCTGGCGCTGGAGGCATTTTCCGACGAGGCCAGCGCCCTTACCCTGCGCCATTCCCTGACTGAGATCATTGCCCTTTCGGAAGGGCCGGAAGGTGTTTTTGCCATCAAGAAGCAGATTCTCGAGGCAGAGGCGGACGGGCAGACCATGCTCGCCGACAACCGGCGCATTGTGGGACTGCTCAGAAGTTCCATCGAATCCATTGTCGAGCACAGCCAGCAGGAAGCCTTTGAGGCTGCCGAAGTGACCAAAAGCAAGCTGGAACGCGCCACATGGTCGCAGCTCGGGCTTGTGTTCCTGAGCCTTGTCATAGCAGCCTGCGTCATGTGGTTCTATGTGCGCGGCAGCATTGTTGCGCGGCTCAACGCCCTTGCCAACAGCATGCGGGCCATTGCCCATGGTGATCTTGCCCACCCCGTGCCCGAGGCCGGAGGCGATGAGATAGGGCAGATGGCAGCAGCGCTGCGCGTTTTTCGCGATACTGCCCGCACGGTGGAAGAAGCCAATGCGCAGGCCATTATCGATAATGCGGCCGTAGGCCTTGTAATCGTCGAGCCTGACGGGGAAATACGGTTCTTCAACCCCATGGCGGCCACGTTGTTCGGCGTGGAATCCGGCGGTATGACCGGCCGCTCGCTGTTTTTCCTGCTTTCAGAGAGGGACAGGGCGCCCCTGCGTGAAGCGATCGCCTTTACCTTCAACGGTGGCACGGACCAGATTCAGGTGCTCTGTCTGGGCGTCAGAAGCGACGGCAGCGAGTTCCCCGTGGAAATGGTGGTGCGGCCCATTCAGCAGCGCTCGCAGCGGCGGCTCATGATCACCATGAATGACGTGACCGAGCGTGAAAAAGCTGAAGAATTGCTGCGCCGACGGGTGAAGATCAAAACAGACCACCTGAGCCGTATCAATGAGCGCCTGCGTCAGGAAGTGAAGGAACGGCGCAGGGTGCAGGATGAACTGGTGCAGGCGGGCAAGCTCGCTGCTCTGGGGCAGCTGTCCGCGGGCATTGCCCATGAGCTCAACCAGCCGCTTTCTGCCATCCGCTATTACATCCACAACGCACGGCTCTTGCTGCAGCGCGGGCAGCTGGACATGCACGAAGAGAATATCGGCAAGATCAGCGAACTGAGCGAACGCATGGCCAAGATGATCAACCATCTTAAGTCGTTCGCGCGTCTGCCTTCCAACAAGCTGCAGCCGGTGGATGTTGTTCCGGCAATGGATCATGCGCTTTCGTTGCTGAACCGCAGAATAGCGGATGAGGGCATTGTCATAGAACGGCATTATGAAAACCGCCCCCACATTGTTCTTGCGGAAGACATACGGCTTGAACAGGTGCTTGTGAATATCGTGGGCAACGCCGTGGATGCGGTGTCGCAGCAACCGCAGGATAACAGGCGCATCACGCTGGATATCGTGGAGCGCGGCAACTGGCTGGCCATTGAGGTGGTGGACAGCGGCCCCGGCATTCCCGCCGAAGTTCGCGAGGCCATATTCGACCCCTTCTACACCACCAAGGAGGTGGGCAAGGGGCTCGGGCTGGGACTTTCCATTTCCTATAATATCGTGAAGGACATGCGCGGAGCCATAGAGGCTTCTGCCGCAGAAACCGGCGGTACCCGGTTTGTCATTTCATTCCAGAAGGTTGATGAGCAGGTATGACAACAATAGGTGAAGTTTTTCTCGTAGATGATGAAGCGGAGATCCGGCAGGCCTGCCGGCAGACCTTTGAGCTGGAGGGCTATGCCATCCGCACGTTCAAGTCTGCCGATGAAGTGCTGACCGAAATCTCCCCCGACTGGCTGGGTGTCGTTATCAGCGATGTGAGAATGCCGGGAATGGATGGGCTTGAGCTGCTGCGGCGGATCAAGGAACTGGCTCCCGAATTGCCCGTGATCATCCTTACGGGGCACGGCGATGTGCCCATGGCGCTGGAAGCCATCCGCCTCGGCGCGTACGATTTTCTGGAAAAACCCGCACCGCCTGAATATCTGATAGACGTGGCCAGACGCGCTCTGGACGCACGCCGCCTCTGCCTTGAAAACCGCAACCTGAAACAGCAGCTGGAAACCAGTTTTGATCTGGAATCCCGCATTCTGGGCAATTCTCCGGGTATCAAGCAGTTGCGGCAGACTGTTGCCAGCCTTGCCACCATTGATGTGGACGTGCTTCTGCTTGGTGAAACAGGGGTCGGCAAGGAACTCACCGCCCGTTCCATGCACGAATGCGGCGCCCGCAGGGCAGGGGCCTTTGTGGCGCTGAACTGCGGTGCCATTCCTGCCAATCTGGTGGAAAGTGAACTGTTCGGTCATGAACGGGGCGCTTTTACCAGTGCCATGAACCGGCGCATCGGCAAGATAGAGCAGGCACAGGGCGGCACCCTGTTCCTTGACGAAGTGGAATCCATGCCGCTGGACATTCAGGTCAAGCTGTTGCGCGCCCTGCAGGAGCGCGTGGTGGAGCGCGTGGGCAGCAACAAGAGCATTGCCGTTGATTATCGTGTTATTGCCGCTTCCAAGATCGGCCTGCGCGAGGCCGTGCGCAGCGGCGCCTTCCGCGAAGACTTGTTCTATCGCCTGAACGTGGCGCGGGTGGCCATTCCACCCCTGCGGGAACGGACAGAAGACATCATGCTGCTGCTTCGCCACTTCATGGGCATCATGTCTGAGCGGTTCCACAGGGCCATTCCCGAAATTTCTCCCGAAACCATGAGCAAGCTGCAGCAGTATTACTGGCCCGGCAACGTGCGCGAGTTGCGCAACGTGGCGCAGCAGCTGGTTCTGGGGTTGCCGCTCGATCTTTCCGCGGCGCATCTGAGTGATGATGGCGACGATTCTCCCCGCCTTTTCGACAAGGCTGCTCCGCTGGACGACCTGATGGAGCAGTATGAAAAGCAGGTGATTGAAGAAGCCCTTGCCCGTAACGAAGGGAAGATCGAAAAAACAGCCCAGTATCTGGGTATTCCCCGCAAGCGGCTGTATCTGCGCATGCAGAAATACGGCTTGCAGAAATAGCCGGACAGGCCGGTGGAAGGGGCGCCCGATTGCATGAAAAGGTCCACCTGTCAGTTCAGACGGGGCATCAGGCTGCTGACGAGAACAGTTCTGTCTTTGGGCTCCACCGGGCAGGAACCTAACGTTTCTGCACCTCGTATACGCGATGGAAATCCGTTTTGGGGATCTCAGTTCCGGCTTGACGGGGTTGCGAGTTTCTTGAAAACGAGGGGTTGCCATTAAATCAAGGCCCCGTCTGTCAATTCAGACGGGGCCTTTGTCTTGTCATGCGGCCTGCTTGTGCAGGATGGGTCAATTTTGACCCGTACTATTTGCAGTATGCTTCAAAAGCCTTGCGGATGGACACGGCAGCCAGCAGCGTGCGGGGCAGAATGGTGTCTGCCAGCAGGTATTCATCTGTTGTATGCAGCTTGCCGCCGATGGGGCCGAGTCCGTCCAGCACCGGAATGCCGGTCTGAGCGATGAAGTTGGCGTCGGAACCGCCGCCGCGCTGCATGCTGGTTACGGGAATGCCGAGTTCACGGCCAATGCCTTCCACAAGGGCATAGAGGCCGAGTATGGCATCGTTGGTCGGCATGGCCGGACGCATGGTCCTGATGGCGAGGGTGCATTCCGTGCCGTTGGTCTGCGGATTGGCGGCCAGGCGCTGAATGGTGTCCCACATGCGGGTTCTGCTGTCTTCGTCCCGATAACGGAATTCCACCACGGCAGTGGCGTGTTCAGACACGGTGTTTGCACCTGTGCCGCCCTCGATATGTCCTACGTTGAGGGATATGCCTGCCTGCGGGTCGTTGAGGGCTTCCAACTGCTGAATCTGGCGGGCAAGCTCCAGAATGGCGCTCGATTTGTCGGGGCCTGCGCTGCCCGCGTGGGCTGCCTTGCCTTTGATCACAAGGTCGAAGGCTATGCGCCCCTTGCGGCCTATGACCAGATCGCCGTTATCGCCTGCCCCTTCCATTACCAACGCCACATCACTTTTGTGCGCTTCCTGCAGAATAAGTTCGGAAGAATGCGTGGAACCGGTCTCTTCATCCGAGTTGCAAATAAACGCAACAGGCATGTCCTTGAGCAGGCCCGCGGCATCCAGCGCCTTGAGGGCGTAAAGCCCTGCGACAAGGCCGGACTTCATGTCCGCAACGCCGGGACCGTAAAGCGTATCACCCTTGCGGGTGAAGGTGTTGAAGCCCATCTCAGGCGGAAATACGGTGTCCATATGTCCGCACAGCAGCACGCCTTTTCCACCTTGGGTGCGCGGCTTTGTTTCGATGACGATGTTGTCGCCGACCTGCGCGCGGGCCTCACGGCGAACCGAAAAACCGGCTGTTTCCGCGGCCTTTGTCATGATGGTTGCCACCGCATCGGTACCGGCCTTGTTGGGGGTGTGGCTGTTTGTCAGCACCAGCTCTTCGAGCAGGGCCAGCATTTCTCCTTCATGACGTGCCAGATAGTCCTTGATGGTTTCAATCATTATGCAACTGCCTGTGGTTGTTGGTAGGGGGCTGAATGTATTCTTTCTTCCGTTTGTGGTAGTGGAAACTGCGTATTCCCGCAATCATTGTGAGGGTGCTCAATCAATCAAAATTCCTTGAAGATCAAGCTGAAAACAAGTAAGGCTTGATAGGTTTGAGTGAAATCACCTAGCAAGGAGAGTCCCATGCGTAAAAAATTACTGGCTACGTTCATCACCCTCGCACTGCTGACCGTCGGCGTTTCCGGTGCCTATGCCCAGACACTGACAGTGGGTATGAAGGGCGAACCCACGTCTCTTGACCCGCATTTCCACAACGTGCAGGCCAATAACATGCAGGCAATCTGGCTTTTCGACAAGCTCATTCGACAGGATTCCCGTCAGAGGCTGGAACCCGGTCTGGCTGTGTCATGGGAGCCGGTGAGCGAAAACGTATGGGAATTCAAACTCCGTGAAGGCGTAACCTTCCATGACGGTTCCCCCTTCACCGCTGAAGACGTGAAGTTCACCATTGAACGTATTCCCAACGTTCCCAACAGCCCCTCTTCCTTCGCTGCAATGGTGTCTGCTGTTACCAAGATCGAAATTGTCGATCCGCACACCATCCGTTTCCACACTGATGCTCCCGCACCGCTTCTGCCCCGTAACTTTGCGGCCTTCAATATTGTCTCCAAGAAGTACGGTGAAGGCGCTTCCACCTCCGATTTCAATTCCGGCAAGGCTGCCATAGGCACCGGTCCCTACAAGCTGGTGGAATGGAAGCGCGGCGACAGCCTCGTTTTTGCCCGTAACGATAACTACTGGGGCGAAAAGCAGCCCTGGGATACCATTGTGGTCAAGCCCATCAGCAACGACGGTACCCGTGTGGCAGCCCTCAAGGCCGGTGACGTTGACCTTATCGACTTTGTTCCCCCCGCTGACGTGAAGCATCTCGAAGCCGATGCCAAGCTGCGACTGGTGAAGTGTCCCTCCACCCGTCTCATCTATCTGCATCTCGACTCCAACCGCGACGAAACCCCCATGGTGACCGACAACGCCGGTAACGTGATCAAGAACCCCATGAAGGACGTGCGCGTGCGCAAGGCCATTTCCAAGGCCATCAACCGCGATGCCATTGTGGCGCGTATCATGGAAGGTCTTGCCGTTCCCGCTGCTCAGATGGTTCCGGACGGGTACGAAGGCACCAGCACCACGCTGAAGCCCGAAGCATTTGATCCCAAGGGAGCCAAGGCCCTGCTGGCAGAAGCGGGCTATCCTGACGGATTCAAGATCACCATTCACGGTCCCAACGACCGTTACGTCAACGATGCCGACATCGCGCAGGCCGTTGCCCAGATGCTGAGCAAGGTGGGCATCAAGACCGAAGTGAACACCATGCCCAAGAGCGTGTACTTCTCCCGTGCTTCGGCCCTTGAATTCAGCCTTATGCTGATGGGCTGGGCAACGGATACCGGCGAGCAGTCCAACTGCGTAGCCTCGCTGCTGCACACCTATGATGAGGAAAAGGGCTTCGGCGCTTCCAACCGCGGCCGTTATTCCAATCCCGAGGTGGACAGACTGCTGGAAGAAGCCCTTGTGACCGTTGATCCTGCCAAGCACAATGAGCTGATCATCAAGTCCACCGAACTCGGCCTGAACGACGTGGGCATCGTGCCTATCCATTATCAGGTGAACGTGTGGGGCATGAAGAAGGGCCTGAACTACAACGGCCGCACCGACAGCTACACGCTGCCGCGCGAGATTTCCGAAGTAAAATAGCCCGCAACGGGGAGAGGGCTGCCTTTTCCCCGACTATTGCCTGAAGGTGGCCGGAGTATCCATACGGATGCAAAGGAGGGGGGAAGGATACGGTGATCGCTCCGTGCTCCTTGCACCTCAATTCCTTTGTCCGGCCTCACTATGTATGCTATGTGACCGGAGGGGTGAAGTGTCATCCCTCCGGTCTATATCCCGATCCGCGTGTCCGGTTGTCCGGTGCATGTATACGTCTATTCGCTGTGTTCTTTCGGTTTCCACTCCGGTTGCAGCAGGCGCGCGGTCCCTTTCCTGACCTTATCGGAGCGTCACCTTTTATGCTCGCCTTTCTTATCAGACGTATATCGCAGAGCGCTGTTGTTCTGCTCGTCATGTCTCTTCTGGTCTTCGTGGGCGTGTTCTACATTGGGAATCCGGTGGATATTCTTATCGCACCGGACGCCACCCCTGCAGAATACGCGCGCGCCGTAAAAGATCTCGGGCTGGATAAGCCCCTGTGGGAACAATATTTCGTCTTTCTGAAAGGTGCCCTGCAGGGGGATTTCGGAAAGTCTTTTGTCTATAACGAACCGGCATTGCAAGTTATTCTTGCGCGCCTGCCCGCCACGCTTGAGCTGGCATTCACGGCCATGTTCATGGCTGTGGTTTTCGGCATACCTTTAGGCATGGTTGCGGGTATTCAGGCTGATAACTGGATAGGCCGCAACATCATGCGTTTTTCCATCCTCGGTTTCAGCCTGCCGACCTTCTGGGTGGGGCTCATGCTCATTATTCTGTTCTCCGTTCATCTGGGCTGGCTGCCATCTGGCGGGCGGGGTGAAACAGTGGATGTGCTCGGTTATCCTGTCAGCTTCCTTTCGTGGAAAGGCTTCTCGCATCTGGTCCTGCCCGCCATGAACCTTGCCCTGTTCAAGATGTCGCTTGCCATACGGTTGAGCCGGGCAGGAGTGCAGGAGAATCTGCAGATGGATTACGTGAAATTCGCCCGCGCCAAGGGGCTGAGCAATACCCGCATCATCGGGTTGCATGTCATGAAGAACATCATGATTCCGGTGGTGACCGTGCTGGGCATGGAACTTGGCAACCTCATCGCCTTTGCGGTGGTGACGGAGACCATTTTTGCATGGCCCGGCATGGGCAAGCTGGTCATAGATTCCATCGGTGTGCTCGACCGGCCCATCATCGTGGCCTATCTGCTCATTACCGTGACCATGTTCATCATCATCAACCTTGTTGTGGACATTTTGTATTCGATTCTCGACCCCCGCGTCCGGCTGGGACAGGAACGATAGTTCCGCACAGGAAGACCATATGACGACTACCAATACAGCAGCCACCGCAGACAAAGTGAAAGAAGAGTCCCTCTTCCTGCTGGCGGTGAAGGAATATTTTGAAAGCCGTGTGGCGGCGCTGGGGCTTATCGTGCTCATCGCCATCATCATTGTGGCGCTTGCCGCACCTCTTATCGCTCCGCAGAATCCGTACGACCTGATGACCATCGACATTATGGACGGCAAGCTCAGTCCCGGTGAATCCTCTTTCGACGGCTCCATAACCTATGTGCTGGGAACGGACACGCAGGGGCGCGACATGTACAGCGCCATCCTCTACGGGCTGCGCATCAGTCTTGGCGTGGGCGTGGTCAGCACGCTCATCGCGCTGGTCATGGGGGCGACAATCGGTCTGTGGTCCGCGTATGTGGGCGGCAAGACGGATGCCTTCATCATGCGCGTTGTTGACCTGCAGCTCAGTTTTCCGGCCATTCTCGTGGCGCTTATCCTGCTGGCCATTCTGGGCAAGGGGGTGGACAAGATCATCCTCTCGCTGGTCATTGTGCAGTGGGCCTATTACGCACGCGCCATACGAAGCAACGTGATCGTGGAGCGCAGCAAGGAATATGTGGAGGCGGCCAAATGTCTTGCCCTGCCGCTGCGGCGTATCATGTTTACACATGTGCTGCCCAACTGCATGCCGGAGCTCATTGTCATTTCCACGGTCAAGGTGGCAGGGGCCATTGCGCTGGAGGCAACGCTTTCCTTCCTCGGTCTTGGCATGCCCATTACGCAGCCCTCTCTCGGCCTGCTTATTTCTAACGGTTTCAAATACATGCAGAGCGGATATTACTGGATAAGCTTCTATCCCGGCGTGGCGCTGCTCATTCTCATCGTGAGCATCAATCTGGTCGGCGACAGGCTGCGTGACGTTCTGAATCCGAGGTTGAAGAAATGAGTACTCCCCTTCTCGAAATCAAAGACCTCAATACCCATTTTTTCACCCGCGCGGGTGTGGCCAAGGCAGTGAACGGCATTTCGCTCACTGTGGACAAGGGCGAGGTTGTCGGCATTGTGGGTGAATCCGGCAGCGGCAAGTCCGTAACGGGCTTTTCCATCATGGGGTTGGTTGATCCTCCCGGCAGAACCGTGAGCGGCAGCATTCTGTTCAAGGGCAGGGAGTTGCTGGATCAGTCCCCTCGTGAATGGCAGAAGTTTCGCGGTTCCGAGGTCGCCATGATCTTTCAGGACCCCATGATGACGCTGAACCCTGTTCTGCGGATTGATACTCAGATGATAGAGGCTGTGCGGGCGCATGAGAACGTCTCCAGAGACGAGGCCCGCAGGCGTGCTGTTGAGGCGCTTGGCATGGTGGGCATTCCGTCCCCCGAGGAGCGCATCAAGGCGTATCCGCATCAGTTTTCGGGCGGCATGCGTCAGCGCGTGGCCATTGCCACGGGCCTGCTCAACCGTCCCGACCTGATCATCGCGGACGAGCCTACCACCGCGCTGGATGTGACCATTCAGAGCCAGATTCTCGCCGAGATGCAGCAGCTTTGCCGCAAGACCGGCATGGCGCTGATTTGGATCACCCATGACCTGACCGTCATTGCAGGGCTGGCCCACAAGGTGGCCGTCATGTACGCCGGACGCATCATCGAAGAAGGCAAGGTGACGGAGGTGCTGGATGCCCCGCTGCATCCCTACACCGAAGGGCTTGTGGGCTCCGTGCCCAGCAGGAACCACCGTGGTGAGCCGCTGTATCAGATTCCGGGCATGACACCGTCTCTCATCAATCTGCCGGAGGGTTGCGCCTTTCGCATGCGGTGCCCCAAGGCAACGGAAGTCTGCCTGCAGGAACCGGAAATGACGGACATTGCCGAAGGTCGCCGTGTGCGCTGCTTTCATCCCAACAAGTGACAAACTCGCAGGACAGACAGACTATGAGTGAATCGAATATTCCCTATCTCCGCTGCGAGAATGTAAGCCGTGTCTTTACGAAAAAGCTGGATTTTGCCGGGCGCATAGCCCGTGCGCTGGGCTCCAGACTGCGCGAGGAGCACGTGCAGGCTGTGGATGCCGTGAACCTTGCCGTCATGCCGGGTGAAGTGCTCGGCCTTGTGGGCGAATCCGGTTGCGGCAAGTCCACGCTGGGGCGCATGCTGTGCGGCATTTTGCCCCGCAGCGGTGGCAATATTTATTACAAGGGTACCGACGTGGACCTGCTGAAGGGCAGGGACGCCAAAGAATATGCCGTGAACGTGCAGATGATCTTTCAGGACCCGTTTGCATCGTTGAATCCGCGCATGCGTGTGCGCAAGATCATTGGTGAGGCGCCCCTGTTTCACGGGCTGACCACGGCCGGGGAGCTTGATGACTACCTGAACGAGGTGATGCTGCGTTGCGGGCTCGATCCCAGCTACAAGAACCGGTATCCCCACCAGTTCTCGGGCGGGCAGCGTCAGCGCATAGGCATTGCCCGTGCCATGGCCGTGCAGCCGGAGTGTCTGGTGTGCGATGAATCGGTGGCGGCGCTGGACGTTTCCATTCAGGCGCAGATTCTGAACCTGTTCATGGATTTGCGCCGAGAACTGAACCTGACATGCGTGTTCATCAGCCACGACCTTGGCGTTGTGGAGCATATCTCGGACCGTATTGCCGTCATGTACCTTGGCCGCATTGTGGAAGTGGCCCCTGTGGATGCACTTTTTGATGCGCCGTTCCATCCGTATACCAAGGCGTTGCTGAACGAGGTGCCTAGGCTTGACCGCAGAGGTGTGGACTTCACGCCCTTGGCAGGGGAAATTCCCTCGCCGCTGGACCCTCCGTCCGGCTGTCATTTCCATCCGCGTTGTCCTCAGGTGATGGATATCTGCAGGCAGGAACGCCCCGAAGATGTGGAGATTGCTCCCGGCCGCCGCGCCTGTTGCCATCTGGCGACAATGAAATAGCACGTTCCGGCACAGGAAAGAACGAAGCCCCGTCAATTACTGGCGGGGCTTTTTACGTGGCTGGCGAGGGTAGGTCAGTCTGGGGTAGACTGAGTTCTCGTACCCGAATGTCATGTGCCTGAGGCCCGTGCGATCATGACGGATACGTCATGGCAGACAGAGGGTAGGCTGAAGGTGGTCGGGGCCTATGTGCAAGGGACAGACGAAAGCAGAGGTGCGACCCGCCAGTTTGGAAGCGTTCCGCACACTCAGCGCCGACGCTAGTACCCCCGTTTGCCGGGAATGACCCCGCGCACCCCGCCACGGGGATTCTCGCAGTCGCCCTTGCGCCTCGGTATCAGGTGGATATGGCAGTGGAACACTGTCTGTCCGGCGTCGTACCCGTTGTTTATGCCGATATTGAAACCGGTGACGGAAGGGTCCTTCTGCAGGATGTCATCTTTGAGACGATGCAGCAGGGCATCTGCATCCTTCTTCTCTTCAGCCGTGAGGGAAAAGTAATCCGGCGCATGCCGTTTGGGAATGATGAGCAGATGGCCTTCCGTTACCGGATACTTGTCAGGAAAGGCGATGCAGGTTCCCTGTTCGGCGGTGAATGAGAGAGAGGCAGCATGCTTGCAAAAAATGCAGGTACACGTGGCGGTAAATGGAGTGTCCATGAGGATTTCTCGGGTGGTTTCTAGTGGGATTGTGTGATTGAAAGATAGAGCGTGTGCCGGACAGCTTCTTGTTTCACGGATTCCGGGATCTGTAAATCTGTAGGCAGTCCGTAGTACGGGGCCCATGTTGCTTCTGAGTATTCCCGGTATTTGACTTGTCTGGCTTTCATGCGCACTTATGAGTCTGTTCTGCTGGTTAGTAGCCCAGAACGCACCGTCCCACTATGGAGTAACTATGCGCTCAGTAATAAAGAGAATTTGTGTCATTGTGGCTGTTTTGCTGCTTTCGCTGTTCGCCGTTTATCTTTTCGGGGCGGTCATGGTGCTGTCGGATCTGGCCTCACGCATTCATCCTGATCTGGCTCTGTGGGCCGTGCTGGTTTGTCTTGCTCTTATCGCCTATGCCCTGTGGTGCGCTGCGGCTCCCTTCTTCAGGCCGCATGCCCTGACTCTGTCCGCTACGCCTGATGAGGAGGAATTGCAGGCGTACAAAGCCGAACTGCTCACGCGATTGCGGAGTAACGGGTATCTTCAGGCGCAGGGAGTCTCCGTCAATGATGAGAATGATGTTTCAGCGGCTCTGGATGTTTTGCAGCGTAAGGCCAACACTGACATCCGCAATACAGCAAAGCAGGTATTTCTGGGGACAGCGGTATCGCAGAACGGCAAGCTGGACTCTCTTATCGTGCTTACGCTGCTGGCGCGGCTTATCTGGCGCATTTCTGCCTTGTACAATCAGCGGCCGGCCCCTTCGGAATTGTTGTCTCTGTATTCCAATGTCGCCGTAACGTCGTTCCTTGCAGCAGGAGTTGAAGATTTGGGCGGCGAGGAGGCCATGAGCAGCATTATCGGCCCTGCGGTTGCCTCATCTGCCCTGGGTGCCTTGCCCGGTGCCGAAGCGGTGGCAACTGCGGTTACGACGGCTCTTGTAGATGGTTCCGCAAATGCGCTTCTTACTCTTCGTACGGGCATTCTTGCACGGAATTATGTCTCCGGCTCATTGGCGGCTCAGGGCGGGAACAGGAGGATTGCAACAGTGGAAGCTCTTTCCATGTTGGCAGATATCTCCGGAGAAATCGTCAAGAAGGTCATTGCGAAGACCGGACAGGCCGCTGTTCAGGTCTGTGGTAAAAAAGTTGGCGATGCCGTGAGTGCAGGTGCGAGAACGGCGCGCAAAGCCGCCGAAAGTGTTGCAGAAGGTGTTGGCGGCGCGGCCCGTTCCGTGGGAGCTGGCGTGGGCGGAGCCGCCCGAGCTGTGGGTTCCGGTGTGAGCGGGGCGGTAAAAACGGCGGGAACAGGCGTGAGCGATGGTGCCAACCTGTTGCGCGATGGAGCTTTCGGAGCTGCCGTAGCCGTGGGAGATTCCACAACGGCTCTTGGCAAAGCTGTAGCAAAAGGGGCGCTTGGTTCTGCACGTGTGATCGGTAATGGCGTAAAGGAAAGCGGTCATGCGGTATCTGGTCTGCTGGGTCGCGCTGGTAATCGAACTTCCAGGCTGTGGCGGCGTATCATACGACAGCGTTAATGTCAGACGAACGCGCAGTGATTCTCAGCGTCGCGTTGAGGCTCAGCATGTCCGGCAGAGGCTCTCCCTGGTATTTACGGGAAAGCCCTGTAGTCAATTGAGCATCAGTGTCCTGAACGGATAAAGGCAGATATCTGGCGGCTGAACGTGCGCCGGGCACTGCACACCATGTCCTGTCAGCTTTCGCCCATACTTTTCAGGCTTTCGGGTCCACCTGCCCGTCACAATGAGAGCTGCTTTCAAGGGCGAGATCATGCTCTTCCCGTAACTTGGCGGAAGGACCGTTGGCCAGAGGGGGCAGCTCGCGGCTGTACCCCTTTGGAAAATGCTGGCGGGCGGTTCGAATTCGGAAAAAGACAGATCGACAGTACAAGGGCAGTGAAATTGTGTGATGCGCTCTGGACGTCCTGGCGTTGCGGAATTGGATGAAATATCTGTCAGCCGGAGCAGGGTGGTATCAGTAGTGGGCGTGGGGGAGATGGACTGAAAGGGTTGTGCCTTCCGGATTGGAGCTCATGAGTTCTATCCGGCCGCCGTGAGCCTTGGCGATGAGCTGGGCGCTGTATGTTCCGAGGCCGGTGCCGTATATCTTGCCCGCTGTAATGTTTTTTTCGAAAAAACGGTCCCGTATGGATTCAGGCACTTCACCGACATTGTGGATAGCAATGCATGTTGCGTTTTCACCCGCCTTGCAGGTGATGCTGACGTGTCCGTCCTGAGGCGATGCCTCTACTGCGTTTTTCACCAGATTCATAAGCATGCTTTCAAGAAGAAAGGCTTCTCCGCAGACCGGTGGCCTGCCCGGATAGCACGTTGTGTCTATTTGGATATCAACGTTTATCCGGTTTTGCCCGGACAATACCATGAGGGATTGTTTTACGGAGTTGAGCAGTTTGTGAACGTCTACCGGCGTTGCGGGTGCCGTATATTCGCCCCGCTCCATTTTCCGCAAGGGTTCTGCAGCGTCAATAAGGTCAATCACCTGGCGGATGCCAAGCATGATTTGCGGGAAAAAATGCACAACGGATTCATCTATTGCGCCATCCATGACCATCTGGGCCAAGGCAAACAGGTTGACAAGGGGGCCTTTGATATCGTGGTAGATGATGCGTTCTACGTTTTCTCTGAACTGCTCCTCGCGCTTACGCAGTGAAATGTCATGCATCACAATGCGGCAAACGCGGGCCGCTTCATCGTCCTGTGAGATAGAGGCGGAAATGTGTGCCCAGAATTCAGTATCCCTTTTTTTCAGCAGACGCAGGTCAAATTCCGTCGGTGTTGTCTGGAGGAAATTTTTGCGTTGCTGGTAATAGAGGTCCTGATCATCCCTGAACACAAACCGGGTCCATGGCTCGCCTATCATATCGCTTCGGGTTACCCCGAGAAGCGAGGCGGCAGTCAGGTTTGCCTCCATGATCAGCCCCCGCGGGCTGAGGGTGCAATACCCGACCGGTGCCAGATCATAGAGGTCGAAGTAGCGTGCCCGCGTTGCATCAAGTTCGGCATGTGATCGCCGCAGTTCTTCATTCTGCAGTTCCAGTTCAATTTGATGTACGCGCAGTTCATGGAGCGTCTGCTGCATCTCGGCGGGAGTGAGGGCGGGGGCATTTTTTGAGTCTCCGGCCTGTGCCAGTTTTTCTGCCCGAATCCGCAATTTATCCATCATGCCTGTATCCTCCCTTGTGTCACGCGTTGCGTGACGGCCATAGCGTATATGCTGCCAGAATTGTTGACCAGAAAAGTCGCCGTGAGCAGAATGGGAATGGACTGCCCCTCTTTGTTTAGGCGGATCGTCTCATACTGCACCATGCTGCCGGCAGCGACACTGCGTATTGTTTCCAGTTCGTGTTCCCGATTCTCTTCTGCGGTCATTTCCTGGATATTCATGGTGAGTGCCTCTTCTTCGCTCCAGCCGAAAAGCCTTTGGGCAGAAGGGTTCCATGAGATGATATCTCCCCTCATATTCAAGGCTGCAATGGCATCTTGCGAATCCCTGACAACCCCGACCAGGCGGAGCTGGTCGTGAGCTTCCTGCAGCAGTTCGTGCGATTTTTTCATTTCGGTTATGTCAACAAAGGTGATGACGGCCCCCTCAATCACGTTTTCAATGGTACGGTAAGGCTGGATGCGCATTGTGTACCACTTGCCTTCCTCTGTCCGCACATCCAGTTCCTTGGGCACCAGCGTTTCCAGTACGGACTGCACGTCGGCAACCATGCTGGTATAGCCCACCATGTTGGACGCGATGTGCCCAACTGGTCGCCCTATATCTACCTGAATCAGGTTGATTATCCGGGTTGCGGCAGGGGTGAAGCGCAGCAGGCGCAGCTGCAGGTCAACAAAGACCGTGGCTATGCCTGTGCCGGAAAGAAGGTTGCTCATGTCATTGTTGGTTTGAGACAGGTCGGCCAGCTTGTTCTGTAATTCGGCATTGACGGTGGCCAGTTCCTCATTGACGGATTGCAGTTCTTCCTTGGAGGTTTCCAGCTCTTCATTGGAGGATTGCAGTTCTTCATTGATAGCCTGCATTTCTTCATTGGAGGATTTGAGCTCCTCGTTGGACGTCTCCAGTTCCTCAATGGCAGTCTGAAGGTATTCCTCTTTGGCCAGCAATTCTTGCCGTAATATCTCTATGTCGACATCCCTGTTAATGGGCAGGCCGTCGATATGGCCCCCAGTTTCAGCGGGACCGGCGGTCTGTGCCGTATCCCGGTCGGACTGCGGCGCGGCTTCAAGAATGACGAGGTACATGGGGAAACCATGGGCAATCGAACCAGCCGTAACAGGACAGGCTGTAATGTTGACCGATATGAAGCCGCTGTTCGATTTGATTCGTAGCCCTTTGTTCTGGTGGGTTTTTCCGGTTGAATGGGCTTTGTGAAGCGTAGTGCTCAATCCCCGGCGTAATCCTTCTCGTGCCATTTTGAGAATGTTGCTGACACCGGCTTCACCGGGGGAAGGTTCCAGATACTGACCGGTGCGACCGTGGAAGTAGAGAATGTCGCCGCGGGCGTTTACCAGCACCCCGGCCGGGGCGAACTGTTTTAACAGTGCCTGCTCGGTCAGTTCGCGTAAGGGCAGCTTTGCCGGATCGATTTCCTTGATGGCAGACCGGGGGTATGTCGTTTCAAGTGTCGGTCTGGGCGGCAGAAAGCGGCCCATTGCAACATGGTGCCTGTCATGCAGGGTGTCCTTGCGCTGATAGAGCTTCAGCTTGCGGTCTATCGTGGTGAAGAGATCTCCAAAATCGCCAACGGTTTCCGAGGTGCCCAGAAAGAGAAAGCCCCCCGGGTTCAAGGCGTAATGGAATAGGGGAATGAGCTTTCGTTGCAGGTCTCCCCCCATGTATATGAGCAGGTTGCGGCAGACAATGCAATCCAGTTTGGAAAATGGCGGATCCTTGATTACGTTCTGCTCGGAAAAAACCAGCATGTCGCGGATGGTTTTGTGGATGCGGTAAACGTTGCCGTCGGCCTCTGCGGTGAAAAAACGCGCCAGCCGTTCCGGAGAAATGTCTTCGGCTATACTGGCGGGATACAGTCCGCTTCGGGCCGTGGCGATAGCGTTGCTGTCTATATCGGTGGCAAATATCTGTACCACGTAGCGCTCGCGTACCCTCTCCAGATGTTCCTGCATGAGGATGGCAAAGGAATATGCCTCCTCGCCGGAGGAACATCCAGTTGACCATATCCGTACAAGGGAGCCGGAGGGTTTGTTGGCAAATAGCCTGGGTATCACTTCTTTCTCAAGCGCTGTGAAGGCATCCGGGTCACGGAAGAAACCGGTAACTCCGATGAGCAGGTCACGAAAGAGCGCATCCGTTTCTGTCGCATTCTGCTGCAGGTAGCGGATGTAGTCATCCTGCGTGGCAATCTGGTTCAGGGCCATGCGCCGTTCGATGCGGCGCTGTATGGTGCTTGGTTTATACTGGGAAAAGTCGTGTCCCGTCCGGGCGTGCAGCATGATGAAGATGGTATGCAGCGCATCGTCGTTTATAAGTTTGGGAGCGGGGGCCGTGTGCAGGGGGGAACTGACGGTGCGGGCCACGTAAGTGAATATCTGTGCGGCCATTTCGGAAGGCGGCAGGTCGTAATCCACCAGACCGGTGGCAATGGCATTTCGTGGCATGCCGTCATACTCACAAGAGGCTGGTGTCTGGGCTATAACCATTCCGCCAGCCTTTTTAATGGCGCGTATGCCGAGGGTACCGTCACTGCCGGTGCCCGACAATACTACGCCGATTGCCACTTCATTGAGGCCGAGAGCCAGCGAGCGGAAGAAGAAGTCTATGGGCATCCGCTGTCCACGGGGGGCTGCGGGTTCAATCAACTGGAGCTTGCCGTCCAGATAGGCCATGTCGCGGTTGGGCGGGATGATATAGGCGCAGTTGGGTTCAACTTTCATTCCGTCTTCGACTTCAAATACCTGCATGGATGTGTAGCGGCGGATGATCTCGGTCAGCAGGCTTTTATGGTCCGGGGCGAGGTGTTGTACCAGAACGAAGGCCAGTCCGGAGGCCACATCGTCAGGCATGGCGGAAAAAAAAGCTTCGAAGGCAGCAAGGCCCCCTGCCGAGGCTCCGATGCCTACGACGGGAGTGGTCACATGGGGTGTTACCTCTGCTGCCGGGGCGTCTGCTTTCGGCTGGGTCTTTATAGTGCTTGATTTTTTTATCATGAAGCTGTCTTTATTGAAAATTTATATAAATTGCCCACGGCATATTCCAATGTCTTCGGGAATTGAACTCGCAGTCCGTTCCGAAGTTCCGGATGTCATGCGTAATGCGGAGGTGACTCGCGGACGGCACGGTTTGAATGTTTCATATCGTATCCTCACGCAACGTGCCACGGTATCCCATTGGAATGATATTGAAAAGGACGGTAATCTGTCGCCGGCCGATTTTGTAGTGCTCAGCCTCGCGTTGCGTTGAGCGCCACGGCCTGCTGCCTTGGGAGGAGTAGATGCAATCCATTGCCTTCTCCTGCTGCCGAAAGGAGCGTGTTTCGCGCAGATTGCAGTATGGCTGACTCCGGGAGGGACTGGTCGGTAGAGAGAGGGGCAGAGCTCACCCGGCTACGGGGTGATGAAGTTCAGCATTTGGAATCAATACGGACTTTGAAAGTCTTTGTGCGGCAGGACGCCGAGGGGCTCTGCGGCCGCTCGCAGGGGGAGATGGTCCGTTTCAAGACTTTAATAGCACGATTATTCAGGTCTAGATAGGGCGATGGTCAGGTGCAGCGAAATAAATATGAGGTTGTGGCGGTGCATATACCAATTTCTGCGAAGGATTAAGATAGTAATGTCGAAATAAATTTGCACATATGTCCTCATCTGAGTGGAAAGAGGGGGTGTATTATCTATTGATATCAGTATTGTGTGTATGTATCAGTCTTCCTGATAGATGGTTAGATATTGATAATAGTAGATATTTCAGTCATGTGATGGATTGTATATGATGCTATTTATGTGGATAGAACGTTGCTGTCTCGAAGTGTAATAGATGTTGTGATTTGCCTCAATAGGAATATAGTGTGTATGAGGTGAAAAATATGAAAGCACTTCTTGTCTATCCGTCCTATCCGGATACATTCTGGAGTTTCAGGAGTATACTTCCTTTCGTTTCCAAAAAGGCCGCATTTCCTCCCCTCGGGCTGCTCACGGTTGCCGCGCTGCTCCCTGAGGAATGGGAAAAGCGTGTGGTGGATGCGAATGTCGCGCCTTTGGGTGATGCCGACCTTGAGTGGGCAGATCTTGTCATGGTGAGCGCCATGCTGGTGCAGGTTCCCGGTGCAAAGGAGGTCATGAGGCGTGCAAAGCTGGCCGGCAAAACCGTGATAGCAGGAGGGCCGGCTTTCAGGGCTAACCTAGAAGAATTTCCGGATGCGGATCATTTCATCATTGGCGAATCCGAAGTTGTTATGGATGCATTTCTGAATGACTTTGAGCATGGAACGGCAAAAAGGCAGTATGGATCTTCCGAGCGGCCCGATCTGAGCCTGACGCCTCTCCCCGCATGGCATCTGCTGAAAATGAAGGACTATGTCTCCATGGCTGTGCAGTATTCGCGCGGTTGCCCTTTTGACTGCGAGTTTTGTGGCATTATGGTCATGAACGGGCGGCGGCCGCGAGTAAAAAGCCCCGAGCAGATGCTTCGTGAGTTTCAAAGTCTCTATGATGCCGGGTGGAGGGATTCTGTCTTTATTGTGGATGACAATTTTATCGGAAACCTTGTGCAGGTGAAGCAGTTTCTGCCCCGGCTTGCTGCGTGGCAGAAGCAACGCAACTATCCTTTCAAGCTCATGACTGAGGCAAGTGTGAATCTGGCGCAGGATAGTGAACTTATGGAGATGATGAGCGCGGCAAACTTCCACAAAGTATTTATAGGTATTGAAACGCCTTCAACGCAGAGTCTGGTAGAGTGCGGAAAGAAGCAGAATGTGACGGCTGATTTTGGGAGCGCTGTGCGCGACATACACCAGCACGGAATGCAGGTGATGGGTGGTTTTATTGTGGGATTTGACAGTGATACCCCGTCAATTTTTGAGCAACAACACCGGTTTATTCAAGATATAGGCGTTGTCACAGCTATGGTGGGGGTGCTTAACGCTTTGCCCCATACACGGCTCTGGGACCGCCTGAAGGCGGAAGGGCGGTTGCTTGACGGGTGGAGTGGAGAAAATACCGATGCCAGCCTGAACTTTAACCCCCTCATGGGGTGCACAGCCCTGCTTGATGGGTACAAGAAACTGCTGGGGGCGTTGTATTCTCCACGAAAATACTATGACCGCATAAGCACCTTTCTGCATTTTTATATACCTACAGCACGGGGCAGGATCATGAGGACAGACGTTCAGGCCTTCATGAAAAGCATGTGGTCTGTCGGAATTATCTCACCTGCCCGCATGCTGTACTGGAAACTAATTTTCAAGACGCTCCTGACCAAGCCCAAGGCTCTTTCTGCCGTTGTTGAGCTTGCCATTCTCGGTCTGCATTTTGAACGGGTGTCCCATCGCGTCATGGAGTCACCATCGCCTGAGGGATGCATGTAATGGTGCCGGATGGAACGGGAAGACGTTGGCAGGGGGGGGGCGACCTCATCCAAGGGTAACTTTCGGTCTTTTCAACAAGGAGAAAGATAATGTCGCTTGGAATGATTTTGATGGTAGTCTTGGTGTTGATGCTTCTGGGAATCATCCCTGTCTGGCCGCATAGCCGTTCCTGGGGGTATCGCCCTGTAAGCGCTCTGGGGATTCTTGTCGTTATAATTATTATTCTGCTTTTGACGGGCAGGTTGTAGTCGGATTGAAGGGGCTTTGGACGTTGCGATCTTGAGCACTTTAACGCTGCCGTACATACAGAATCATGAACACCATAGGAGGAAATATGACCTATCAACTTTCATTCAGTAAGCAGGAACAGGAAATTCGCAAACTTTTCCGTGATCTGCTGAGCAAGGCAGAGTCCATGGAGGACGTAAAGAAATTCTTTTATCAAACCGTCCGTGATCTGCTGAAGGACATTTGTGACCCCATGCCCGAAGATGTTGCCATTCACGATATTCAGCTCGATCTGGACCGGGGAGAGGGATACCTGCTCTCTGATAGTCTCATGGATGGAGCCAACTTGCGTCCTCTGATGCAGGATTCCGATCTGGATGTCATACTCGAGAGATTGTCGGAACATGCCTGGGGTCGTTATCGTCGCTTAGAGAAGAATCCGGCAAAAACTGAAAGCAAAATGTATCCCATACCCGGAAGATAGTGTGAAGGGAGCTGGCTGGACAGGGCGCGATGACGTGTTTGTTCATGTCCACAAGTGTGTCCATTCGTTGTCCATCCAGTCCGCAGGCCCCTGTATCTTGCCCAACTCGAATGAAGGAACACGCGCCCGCCCCTTGGTTGGGTGCGCTGACCGCATGCCGCTGAAGATACAAGGGGGCGCAACGTTACAAATGTGGGGGCAGGGGGGCGATTAATGCCTACTTTGTCCTGAAACTCTCTCGTCTCTTTGGCACGCCCGTCGGGATTTGTCTCAGGCTCCAACAGGCTCACGATTTGTCGACGTGCTATTTGAGTAGACCTTGGGGAAGATTGTTGAACGCATGAAACGCCCTGATGAAGACTTGAAAACGCAACTAATCACCGAACTGCAAGGCCAATGCCTCCTGACTTGATAGCCGCAGGAAAAGTATTTGATATTATGTGGTTAGGCGTTCGATGTTATGGAGGCTCGCTCACCCACTTGCATCAGAACCCGAAACGGATATTGGCCGGGAGCCCACGGACGAAATCGTCATTGCTGCTGATCTTGCCGACCTCGTGGTCGTCAAAAATAGTGCCCCGCGATGGCTTCACTTTCCTTGCCATGGGGTTCTCTGGCGCTCGTGCTGCCGGTTTTCCGGGACCGTCGTGCGTTCGAAAAAAACAACAGGTGGATGTCGCCAAGACACTTGCCGGAGCCGTGAGGTCCCAGCATGGCTACGTCCCGCTTTCCAGATTTATCAACCCTGTGGATCGGTCGGGGCTGCTTGCTTTCCTGCCGCAGGTGCACTTTCTGCTATGAGCGGCAGGAACCTCACAGACAGATGGAGGATTCCTTTGTGGTTCGTCTAGGAGTCAAGGCGTCGTTGTTGTACGTGTGGTTTCGGGGGGGGCATGGTGGCAGAGCCTTGGCCGACCACAGGTCTGCGCGGCTCCTTGAGACGGAGTTCGGCTCCGGGGAGCGTTCGGGATGGTTTTTACTCTCGCCCGTTGATGGCGAATTTGCGCAGGGTGCGCACGTTCGCTAACCCCAGCTTGTTGACCATCCGCGTCAGATACGTCTCCACCGTTCTTGGGCTGATACCGAGTTTTTCGGCAACTTCCATGTTGCTCTCACCGCGTGCCATGGCCGAGAAGATGGCCCGTTCCTGATCGCTGAGCAGAAAGAGCGGGTCCGCAGTCGAAGTGCCAGCCGCTTCGTCCAGACTTAATCCGGCGCGGTCGCTCACAAAGCGTTCACCGCGCAACACACCCAGTATCCCTTCCAGCAATACACCGGGGTCCTCGCGCTTGGTCACATAGCCGTTCGCACCGCAACGCAGCGCACGATCTATGGTGCCGGGATCTTCGTGCATGGAATAGATCAGGGTGCGGACACCGTGTTCGGCCAGATCGGCAAGCAGGTCAAGACCGCTGCCGTCGGCCAGTGAAAGGTCCAGCAACGCGAGGTCAAAGGCAGCCTGTTCGAGGCATTCCTTGGCATCGGAGCGGGTTCCGGCCTCCACGCCGGGAGTATAGCCGTTTGATTCCAACAGCAAGTTCAGCCCCTGACGTACGGCAGGGTGATCGTCTACGAGCAGAAAACGAAGGTTGGCGTGCGTATGGGATGGGTCAGCGGGAAGCATCGGGGGGTGTTCTCCTTGTGGAGGTGGGGGAAATATGCTTGTCGCACGGGGCTGCGCAGGTGACGATGGTGCCACCCCGCGGGGCGTCCTCTATAGTCAGTTTGGCATGGATGACACCGGCACGGTGGGCCATGATGCCAAGGCCGAGCCCTCCCGACCGGGAACCCTGCCGTGCAGAGGCTGTGCGGCCAATGCCGTCGTCTTGAACGGTCAGGGTGACGCCATTCAGGACGGGGCAGCACAGCTTCAGGCGGATAGTGCGTGCCTGTGCGTGTTTAGCCGCGTTGGTCAGCGCTTCCTGCGCAATGCGGTACAGCGTGCGCATGTTGGGATTGGTGCATTGCCCGCAGTGGCGGCGCATATCGAGCCGCACGTCTATGCCCGTATCCTTGGCAATACGTCGGGCCAGATCGTCCAGCGAGGGGCCGGGCATCGCGGGGTCGTGTTCTACGGGCCAGAGTCCGCGCGAGGTGCGGTATGCATCGTCGGTAGAGGCATCCAAGAGAGCTGCAAGGCTGGCCATGGTCGTGGCTTCATCCGTTCCGGCAAGCCTCTTGTTCAGAATGGATGCGCGCAGCCGGGCTCCGGTGAGTTTCTGGCACAGGCCGTCATGCAGTTCGTGGCTGATGCGCCTGCGTTCTTCCTCGCTGATGTTGATCACTTCCTGTTCAAGCCGATTGCGTTCTTCCATCTCGGCCAAGAGAGACTGGTTCTTGAGCTCAAGTTCCTCGGAGAGTTTTCCCACGGACATAAATGCATGGCTGAACCGTTTGGCCAGCGCCAGCGATTGGGTAACAACCAGAAAGAGCATGCCAAATTCGATCAGATAAGGCGTGTTGATATGCTTGGTATGGGAGAGACCGTCGTTCATGCTGGCAAGCAGGGATACCCCGCTGCCGAGCAGTAGTAGCCCTGCGCCGTTCATTCCTCGCCGTGCGCAGGCGAACAGACGCAGGACGTAATAGATGGCGCAGCCCAACCCGATAAAAATGCTGAATGCGATGTATTGGGAAATGCGGTGGTCTGGCGCGATCGGCAGCAACAGAAGGAATATCACGAAGCGCAGGTCAACAAGATAGCGGACGGCAGGGTGGAAGACCTTTGGATAGAGTGAGTGGTAGAACCGGAAGAGCATGGGAGCGCAGGCCATATAGAAAAAGAGGGGGATGTATTCAGACCACTGAGGCGGCAGGGGAGGAATAAACCGGCGAATAGCCCAGAAGGACGTGTTGGAGGTCATGCTGAAGCACAATATGCATAGACAGAGGCCGCTGAAGTACGCCGCAGCAATCTGCATCCTGTCCAGATAAAACAGGAAGAGGTGGTACAGCAGGGTGACCAGCAGGCAGCCTGCGAAGAAGTAGGAAAAAGTCCAGGTTCTGTCGCGGTCGGCTTCCAGAACACCGGGCGGGGCAAGCAGTAGCCCCTCCGGCACGCCCCCGGCGCGGAAATGATGGTTGGATATCTGGAGCACAAGTTCCAGATCCTCTCCTTTAGGGGTGATGCTGGCCAGCACCAGCGATCGCAGAGGCGTCTCGCTGTATGCATCCGTGCCCACGACGCCATTGCTCGCCACGAGCTGACCGTTGGCCCACAAGCGGTAGGCCATGGGAATGTCAAAGAGCCGCAAGGTAAGCGCGTTTGCTCCCGGCCAGAGGCGCAGACGCAGACGCAGGGTGGCCTGCCCTGTGCCGCCCAGCTTTTCACCATTCACGAGCATCCCCTTCCATGTGCCGGGCAGCGAAATCAGACCTGATGGTGAAGGAGCGGTGTTTGCAGACAAGTCCTGCGGCGTCAGCAGACGGTTCCAGTAGAATTCCCACGCACCGTCCAGCCGGGCGGGACCCATGGTCACCGGATCAAAGCTCCGCAGGTCCAGCACGCCGTTTTCGGCCCGCAGGTCATCGGCCGCCCTTGCCTGGCCGTACGGCAGCAGGAGAAAAACGACCACAAGCAACAGTGCCATAAATTGTGGAGCGATGTGGAATGCTCGGACCATCCGGGGCGGGAAGGAAGAGCGCGGTGCGTTTTTGTTCATCATTGGTCCGTACAGGGTGGGATAGGGCACGCGCTTCATGCGACAGACGGACTATATAGAGGGAGGGGAGATCTTTCAATCCCCCCAACATATTCCTAAAAGACAGGCCGCCCAGACCAATCGGGTATGGCACCCTCAACGGTTAACGGCCTGCCACATCCAAGAGCACAAGGCATTATCCCAACCGCAGAGCATGTCTGCGGCTAGAATTCATATTTGATCTGCAAACTGCCGGTCACGCCCTCGCGTTTACCCACAGCATTCTGTACGCCGAGGTCAAAGGACACGGGTAACGATGCCGACGGCTTGTACACAATCCCCAGCTCGCCGATGCCGGTATCGCCGCCCATGGATGGGGCCTTCATGTCATACCCGTTGGTGCTGGCGCGGGCCTTGCCATCAAACTCATGCTCATAGGCCGCGCCAATGTACGGGGTGATATATTCATTCACCATGTAGCTGAAGCGCGAGCCAAGACGCAGGCGGCTGGAGTCCACATCCTTGAAGTCGATGGGGTCGCCGGTAGACAGCGTGACGGAGTCGCCCTCCTGCCGCGTCCAGAAGTATTTGCCGGAGAGGTCAAGCGAGGCATTCTCTGTCATGTTCCAGACATACCCGGTTCCCAGATGCGCACCGTAATACATGGATGAGGAATCGTATTCTGCACTGCGCCCGGCGGCATCGCGCAGGTCGGAACTTTCGTATTCGTTATGCAACTTACCCGCCCGGGCCGATGCTTCAATATAGATATGGCCGGGGCCGGTATCGTCCAAATCCATACGACCGAGAACGCCACCACCCTCGTAGCGGGTGCTGCCGTCCCCTTCGACCGAAGCTGCCCCGCTGAACGAGTTATAGGTACTGTATGAGCCGGTGCCGTATTCAAAAAACGGCCCGAACGTCACACGGCCAAGCGGAACATTGGTTCCCCAAGCCAGACCTGCCATAAGGGATGCGCTGTGCATATCCACATGCGAGCCGGTATTGTAGCGCATGGAACCGCCGGAAACCGCCCCAAAACCGGCCATGGCACCGCCGCCAGCAGCAGACCCGCCTTTGGCCGCAGAAACGGCAGAATCCATCCCCTGTCCGGCGGCCACGTCCGCACCTTGCGTTACCATGCCCATGCCGGAAACAAAGCCCTCTGAAAGCGCCTTGGTCTGTTCGTTCACTGTGGGTACCGCATCGGCAGATACCGTGGCTAACAGCTTGTTGTTTTCGGTTGTGATGTCAAAGTTATATACCAGAGTTACGCCCTGCATACCCGTACCGCTCGCACTGGAGTTGAGGCCGCTGTTCGTGATCAAGGTTCCGGCATCAATAAGTGTTACGGTATCGCCGATCTGCAGAGGTGAAGAGCTGCCGTCAATGCCCACATTGATAACGGAAGATCGCCCTGAGCTGCCGGTCAGGTCTGCCGTGCCGGTCACGGTCATCACCGTATCGCCTGCTGACAATGAAGAAGGTAGATAGAAGTTAAGGTACTGAAAGTTAGCAATATTATTTACCGTCAGACCGGAGGTTTTCACATTCAGGGTATTGCCTGTGAATGCGTCACCACTGGTAGTCATACTCAAATAGCCACCATAGAGGTTCGCGGCGGAGAGGTCCGGAGAACCACTGATGGTCACGATATTATTTGTGGCTACGCCGGTACCATAGGGGGCAGTGACGGCTCCGCCGATAACGCTACCTACAGTACCGCCGCTGATATTAATGATATTGCCGGAGGCTGTATGTGTTCCCCCCAGATAGTTGGCAACGGCATATCCTCCATAAAGGTTGCTTATGGTACCGCCACTGAGGTTAACTGTATTTCCGGAAGCAGTGGCAGAGGCAGGGCCGACCATGCTGTCCACATGGGCAAGGCCACCAAATGCGGAACTCGCTGTCCCACCGTTGATGGTCACGGTATTCCCAGAAGCTGTCATGGACCAAGGGTTTACGCTCTTGGCATATCCACCAAATATCTGGATAGCACTGCTACCTATAAATCCAGCCCCAATTGTCACGGTATTGCCGTTGGATTCTACAGCAAGTTCGGTTGTAATTCCGTTAAAATACCCACCATATATTCCGGTATCGACAACACCACCATTGATATTGACTGTATTTCCATAGGCATAAATATTCTCGGCATGACTTGCTATGTTATTTGTCCCACCGATACTTATGGGACCATCTAAAAACGGAGCGTTACCTATAACATCCCTATAGTTTGAGCTATAATTCACGGTAGCTGCGTTGGCATTCTGTGGAAGTGCAAAGATGAATCCAAGAGATGTGAGAGCGAAATACAGTATGGCAGCGCAAGGCAGTGAGGGTAACTTCACGTCGTGTAGTGAAGAGGTAGGCTCTTTGAAAATAAACATTTTCTGCTCCAGATATTTTTCTTTTATTTCATCTATCTCGATGATTTTCGGTACAAAATGTGCGTGTTGTAAGTAGCTGGAGCTACTTTGGTCACCCTTGAAAAGCTCAATTGGCGGGCTAAGGCAGCCCTGGGTCTGCGTTGCACTTCAATGTCAAGGCAAAGAACACCAAGGCGACCAGCGGATCAGCCCGGCGATGAAAAAAGGACGGTCGGCAGAGTATAGTAAAGATGCGGTGAACTCCTTGGGTTGCGCTGGAGATTGCTTTGTCTTCACAGACTCCTGCGCGCATGGATATTGTTGCTCCCCCCTTAATCCATCCGTGGGTGTCCGTCTGTCCGGGAAAACACGTACAGAAGCAATTTGTCAGGATTGTTGAAAGATCGGCTCGGCCAGACGTTCCATTTCTGCATCCGCAATCGCGGCGGGCCGCATCTGCCCAAGGCCCACTGTGCCGGTGGTGCCTGGTTCACGTCCTGACTCGTGCTACCCCCTTATGTGTTGTCCATGGGCAACATCCATCCAGCCCGCTGGCTGTGCCTCTTGCCTATTTCGGGCGAAAGATCACGCGCCGCATCTTTGCCGAACAGGGTGGGGCTGCCCCCGTACTTGCTTGGACGAAGCAGCTAGGAACACGCCAAAATTCTGGACGATTTTCTAATTTCTAGTTTTTCCGTAGCCCCAACCGCGAGAACCATGTACTGAAACCGCCCCCTGGGAACTCAGGTCGCCGGGAGGACTCGTGGGGTATGGTGCCGCCCTTTAGAGATTGCGCGGTTTCCTTGAGTAGAGGGGGGAGGGGGGAAAGAGGGAGAGCGCCCTCCTGATTGGATGCGCCCGCCCCTTGGTTGGGCGCACTGATCGCATGCCGCTGAAGGTCACAAGGGGGCGTCTCGTCACAAAGGTGGGGCAGGGGTGGCCGGTATGGGGCCGCCATGATGGACGGCCCACAATCTTCGCATGGCTCAATGGCTATGCCTGATGGGACGTGGGGCTACTCTACTGATGCAATCAGGGCTGAGCGAGACAGGCTGCTCGCCTCATGTGACTTTACCCAGTTGCCCGATGCTCCTCTCTCCGCAGCCCAGAAGGAAAAATGGAGCGCATATCGGCAGGCGCTGCGGGATATCTCTCTGCAGGCTGGTTTCCCTAATTCCGTTGTCTGGCCCATCGCACCGGAGGCGTAGACCGTGCAGTTGAGGGCCATGCCGTAGAGTGGTATACAGTGGTATACAAAATGACCAAAACGAAAGGGGTTGCATTGCTGCAACCCCTTGTTTTTTCTGGTACCGAGGGCGAGACTCGAACTCGCAAGCCCTTGCGGGCGGCGGATTTTGAGAAGGAATTTGGGGGTAAAATCGAAATCCCTCGAAATAATTATACCATAAATATCAAGTAATTGTAAGCGTGTGCTTGTCGCTGCGTGTCCCTTGACCGGTGTATTTACCGGGAATATACCGGGAACACTATGAGCGAGCACGAAGCCACCAAACGCATCTGGAAGCGTCTGCCCGGCACGAAGGGAATACGCTTTTTCGAGCATGCCATCCGCAAGCACAACAGGCGTCCTGACCGCTATTTCTCTGTGCGCTGGACGCGAAACGGGCGCGATGTGGAAGAGGGCATCGGCTGGTCCTCCGAGGGCTGGCAGACCGACACTATTATTGATGCCCGCCATACGCTGCAGAAGAACTACAAGCGCGGCCTTACGCCCTCTACCTTCGCCGAGCTGCGGGAAGAGCAGGAGAAGCAGCGCAGGGCGCGGGAAGCTGCCGATGCTGCCGAGAACGTGCAGGCCATGACCTTCCGCGAGTTCTTCGAGCGCTACTACGTGCCCTGGAAGCGTGACCGGCGCAAGCGCCGCACCTGGCTGGATGACCTGAAGCGTGCCAACCATCGCATATTCCCTTTCATGGGCGATCTGCCCCTCGATGCCATCACTTCCGAGCTGCTCGAAGAGTATATGGACGAGCTCTACGCCGACGGCCTTGCAGACGGCACGGTGCTGCACCACATCGCCATTGTCCGTTCGGTCTTCAACCGTGCGGCGAATACCACCGTGCACGGCGTGAAGGTCTTCCCCGGCGTTTCTCCCGTGGACGGCATTGAGCTGCCGCGCTCCGATAACCCCAGAACGCGTTACCTCACCCGAGATGAAGCGGATCTGCTCCTGCAGAGTTGCCGTGAACGCGAAGCTGATGCCCCGCGCGAGAGCATTGCCGCTTCGTGGCGGGACCTGCATGATGCCATTGTGCTGTCGCTGAACACGGGGCTGCGTCTTGGCGAGATTCAGCGCCTTGAGTGGGCGGACCTGAACTTCTTCGGGCAGACGCTCACCGTGCGGCAAATGCGCGACCGGAAGCCGGGCGGCACGGTACCGCTCAACAAAGTGGTGACCGATATGCTCAAGGGGCGTCTTGCCGTGCGGGACAAGAGCACCCCGCTGGTGTTTGTGCCCAAGGGGGCAGGGCGGTATCGTAAGATCTCTCATATGTTCCGTGACCTTGTTCTGGAGTTGGGCCTGAATGCCGACGTGACGGACAGCAGCCAGAAGCTGGTGTTCCACTCGCTCAGGCATTCCTTTGCTTCGTGGCTGGCGTTGGCGGGCGTGGACATCTATCGCATCAAGACGCTCATGCGCCACAAGACCATCACCATGACCATGCGCTATGCGCACCTGATTCCGGATGCCTCGCGCGGGGCAGTGGAGCTGCTGTGCGCTCCGCCCGCGGCCTCACCGAAAGTCCTTTACCTCCACCATGCCAAAACGGCGGATGGCCCAGTCTATTAGCTCCTCGCTACGGTAGAGCACCTTGCGGCTGCTGTTGAAACGCCGCTTGGGGCCGTTGCCCTTGTAATCCTCATTGTTCACGGTTTTGGGATCAAGCCAGCCGCCGGTGAGCTTGCCCACTTCCTTGCGGGCGACGATGGGCGGCAGCTTGCTCAGAAGGTGTTCCTTCAGTTCCTTTTCTTCGGGCGTCAAAGGACGTTCCCAGTCAACGGGAATAATGGGATGCATATCGTGCCTCCTTCTTGTGCTGTGTGTGCCTAGAATCCGAGCCCGAAATCGGGCGTGCGAAATGTGTTGCCGTATTTGTCCGGCTTGATGCTGCCGTTGGCCCATGGATCTTCAAAGCATGCGCAGTAGAGCGTGGCCGGGCGGTTGGGCTTCTTTTTGCCGGAACTCGCCTTTTTGTAGGATGCCGCGCGAAGGGCCTCGTTGGCGCAATCAAGGCTGCAATACTTCTGGCTGCCGCGCCCTTTGGTGAAGGTGCTCCGGCACCAGAGGCATGTGGCCTCTTTGGGTGTGCGCCTTGCGGCGGCGCTGCAGCTTCGGCTGCAGTATTTTGCGCGGCCAAGCCGTATGCGTCCTGCATCTGCTGAAAATGCCTTGCCGCACTGTTGGCACTTAACCATCGGCATGGTGATCACCTCCTACCAGTACCGCCAGAAATAACAGTTCCTGCGCCAGAATCTGCAACTTGACCGAGCCTTCGACCAGTTGCGCCGGTTGCGCCACAGGCACGCCGCGTTCGCGCCAGTCGCATGCCATGGTGGCGATCTCGCCAAGCTGCTCCCATACGAGGGGAAGTTGCGATTGTACGGTTGACTCATCTGCCATGGTGTTGCCTCCGTTCCTTGAGCTGCATGAGCCATATGGCCAGCTGCATGCCGCCGATGCTGACGATGAACACCAGCATGACACCGCAGAAGATGAGCATGAACGGATCATGCGAGAGCTTTTCAAGAAGTCGGACTGATGCGTGCATGGGTGCCTCCTTCAGGGATGAAGCCCAGCTTTGTGCGGTGCCTGTCGCGTATGGTGGCAAGGTGCGCCTTCAGGACAATGAGTGTGCAATGGTCGGCACCGCATATGCCTTGCATTTTGGAGAGGGCGTTGATTTGCCGTTCTATCCGGTAGACCTGTTTCAATATGGCTGCAGAGGGTTCCATGATGCCTCCTCGCGTGTGGTCATTGCGGCGGGCAGGGCTCCGGCATCTCGACCTGGGCAACGCCTCGTTTGTCAACCGTCAGTGTTGCCCCGTTGCGGGCCAGCTCCTGCCATTCATCGTTGCACCGCTTGCTGCGCAGATCGTCGGAAAGGACGGCGGCAAGCAGGTGCAGCTCAAAGGGATTGGGAGTGCGTTCGGTATCCATGGGAAAGGTAACAGCACTCATCTGGGGCCTCCTTCTTCGTCCACCAGGCGGAGCAGGGTGAGGATTGCTTGCAGCGCCTCGTAGCCTTCCTTGGCAATGCGCTGCCGTTCGTTGGGTTCGATTGAGCCGTTTTGCAGCGCATCGTGCACTTCGCCCATGAGGTCGCCGAACTCTTTTACACAGGCCAATGCCTGCCGCTCAGTTTTCTCCGCAAGCTTGCCGCCCTTGGGCAGCTTGACGAAGACGCCATGGCGAGCGCCCGCAATGTAGTGGGCGGGCAGGTCGGAATCGACAATGTCCATGAGAGGGATGAGCTGCTGCAGGCCGAACTTGTGCGTGTCTATGGCGGCGTTCAGCTCGTTCATCAGTGTGGGGTAGGCCTTGCCCAGTCGCTCGGCCACCTGTTCTGCCGTCAGTCCGCTGGGAGCGTGCTTGACCAGGTCCTGCAGCAGGTCGAGCAGGCTGTCATACATGCGTTGGTTGCGTGGGGTTGCCATGAGAAAAACTCCTTCTGATTCTCACGCTGCCGCGTATTAAACAGCGGCAAAAATTGTGATAGTGCCTAGCTAAAATCCAACAAGGAGAGTGTCGTGCCGAAGTTTGAATATCGTTCGAAGGTGTTTGAGACACATGTGAAGAGCGGGCTTGATGAATACCTGCAGGAGATGGGGCAGCAGGGGTGGGAGTTGGTCGCTGTCACCCCCACTGCCTTTTCCACCGTCTATGCGGATATCGAGTGCTCTACGGCTCCTCAGATGGTGGCTGATTCGGTTCAGGTGTACTTGAAGCGGGTGGTGTAAACGAAAAGTAGTTGGTGTGAACAAACTGCAGCGCCACCTTGAGAGCGTGGGCGCACTGTGCCTGATTGAGGTTGGCACGTTGCGCCTCGCTCTCGACAAGGTTGAGGATGCTGTTGACCAGCTCAAGGCCCGTTGCAAACGGAGCCACTGTGTCTGCTCCGCGGAAGCGGAAGGTGGTGTAGGCATCATTCATGCTGCCACTCCCTTCGGCTTCGGTCCGGGCGGAACATCCTTTGCCTCGGGCAGAAGCTCGGCAGGAAGGATGGAAGAAAGCTGCCTGTGCCGGTAGGTGGGAATGTGGGCACTGCGCAGCATGCGCAACGCCGTGGAACGTGAAACGCCTAGCTTGTCCCCTATGCTGGCATAGGAAGACCCGATTCGATTCAGATAAACCTCTAGCTTTTCAGTTCGCGTTAAATCATTTACAAGCTCGGGAATCGGTGTAACAGGTTGCATAGTTTCACCTCGTACTTGTTAGTTTTTTAGGGCACTGGCGGTGCCCTTACTCGTCTTGTGTCCTGTTCTAATAATGAAACTGATAGTTCTGATTTTAGAACTAGTCAACGTAAAATGAGAATTTATGGCGTATGAAATTGACATCCCGTCTTTTAGAGAAAGATTACGGCATGTTATAAATGAGCTTGGAGTGACGGACCAAGAGTTCGCAGCAGTCGGAAACGTGTCAAAGTCCACGCTTTCTGGCTATTTTAGTTCTGAACGCCAGCCAAAGGCTGAATCTTTGGCCCTTTGGGTTGCCCATTATGGAATTGACGCAAACTGGCTTTTGCTTGGTGAAGGCGAAATGAAAAGGGGCTCGGAGGAGCTTTCCGAGTTTGAAAGGACTGATCCCATAGCCCAGCGCATGCGCTATGCCGTTCGCCTCATGAAGGAGCACGGCGGCTCACCAGAAGATATACGCACGGCCATCACGCTGGCCCTGAAAGGGCCAGAGGCGTGAGTGGGCTGATGAGATAGGATAGGAAATGAGAAAACCCGGCGGAAGCCGGGTTTTTTGTTGGAGTAGAGGTCTGTAAAAATTAGAGCTTTCCAAGTTGGTAGTGTTTCGTTATTTGTTTGGCTATCGTGGAACATTGGCGCGTAAGAGCTGTGGTAGTGCTTATTAGTCTGCATAGGGTGGGGTATGCTTAGATTTGCTAGGAAAATATATGGTAAGACTGAAATATATTATTATTTCTTTAAAAGAGAATTGTTGTTTATCTTTTTGTTATTATGTATTTGTGTTTATATTTTGTTTTTTTATAACCGTTTTGTATGGCGAGATGTACTTGTAGCTGTTTTGTCGGGTTTTATTTTTCCTGTAATCCTTGCCGTGATGTTTAGTTCTGAAAGAAATATGCGTGGCATTACTAATAAAGTTAAGAGGTGGAGAAAGGTTTTGCGTTGTGTCGGTGTGGGTATGGTTTGTATGCTGGTGTATCTGGTGTTGATTTCTGGCTCGACTAAGGGAGAAGATAAACTTCCGAAAAGTGATGGCCGTGTGAAATCTAATGCAACTGCTGTCTCTTCTGGTAAGGCTAATGTTGATAGTGATTGTTCGCCAGATGGTTTTGATGATGTGAGACTTAAGAGAGATTTTGGTCAGGTTTTTTGGGTGGGCTTTGATGGTTATGAGGGTTGGGAGAGTACTCAAGGCTTTATTAATCAAGTTAAAGATATTGGGGGGGTTGGTGGTGTTGTTTTGGGAATTGGTAATGTCGATGTGGAGGACGATTCTGAGGCGGGGAGGGTTGTTGGCTTTAGAAAACTGTTGGTGAGGGTGAGGGATGCTTTTTCATCGAACTCCACAGGGCAATTGTTAGTTGGAACAATGTATGATGATTCGGTTCGTGGGTTGGCGCAGGCTGGAGTTATGACTGCGGTGCCTTCGGCTATGGCTTTGGCCTCAGCTAGAGATTATGGCTATGTAAGGAAGGCTGCATCCATAGTTAGTTCTGAGTTTGGATTTCTTGGTGGAAATGTTCTTTTTGGGCCAGTGTTGGATGTCAACATGGCTGGTGGGGCCAACTATATTCAAGACAGAAGCTTTGGTGGGGATGTGTCTGGCGTTTCAGGTTATGGAGGTGCTTTTCTCGAAGGAATCTCTGGGATGGTTGGCGTTTTGATGCACTTTCCAGGTGCTGGCGGTGTAAGTTCTGGAGTTGATAGTCCGGGATTGGTAAATGGAAGTGTTGGTGTCGATAGCTTCGTTAGAATGTTAGAACCATTTCGTGATAATATTCATGGAAGAAATAATGTTGTTTTAATGACATCCAATTTTTGTTCTGACATTGTAAAGGGTGGATGTGTGTCATTTGATCGTAGAATTGTTAGTGATCTTATAAGAAGTGGTAAAAGTGAGTTTTATGAAACTGATGTAGTGGGACTAGGCTATGATGGTGTTGTTTTGACCGATGATATGTCATCTCCTTCTGTCACAAGTTCTGTTGGGAGTGGAGGATATTTTTATGATAACTATGTTGATATAGTGTTTAACAATATTGTTAGGGCATTTGAGTCTGGTCACGATATGTATTTGCTTCTAAATGTCCATCCTGCAGGAGGTGGATATAAAGATAATTACGAATCTGAAAGTAATGGGTTAAAATATAGATTTGGTTTAACTTACAATGAATTTATTGATGTGTATTTAAGATTTAAGAAGTATGTTTTTGAGTGTAAAGATGTGAAGGACCGATTGGCTAGGATGAATAAGCTTGCTAAGAGTCTGAAAAGAATCGCTAGTTTAAAGAATAATTTACCTAGTGAGGTTAAGTATACTGACGATATTTTAAAAGATTTTGATATTGCTTATGAAATGCGTATTTCAAATAATAAACATCGAGAGTATGCGCAGCAAATGTTTTGGGATGGATTTGTGAGAATTCCTAGTCATAACTCGTCTAGAATGCTTAAGAATTTACCTGAAGATTCTATTGTTTCTGTATTTTTTAGAGTTAAAGAGAAAAGCTTTTCAGAGTGCTTCGCTTTCGGAAGTGGTATTATTAGTGAAGATGTGGCTAATGCTGAATTTTCAAAAAATAACTATGTAAATATGTTTAAGAGTAATTTTGATTGTAAATTTATTCCGCAAATTCTTCCATACGCTATGAAAGATTTGGATGAAATTGATTATTACACAGAAAAATATGCAGAGCTGATTAAGGGTAGAAATGATGATGCAGTAGTAGTTTTTGTTGATTCATATGATAAATGGTACTTTGCTCAAGCATTAGTTCATTTTTTAAAAAATAACAAATATAGCTCTAAAAAAATTCACATTGTTGTTACAACTCATCCGACTTTGATGCGGCTCTCTAACTCTCGTCATGAAATTAATGGGTTGTATGACAATGTCAATTTTTATATATCTTACTCGCTGCCCTCAAACCACATGTCTATGTTTTTTAGATTTGTATGGGGGTTCGGCGGGGAGGCATCTAGTGGTAGGCTCGGTGGATTGCCAATTTTTCTTGATGGCATAAATCCGTCCCCTGACTTGCGAATGCGCAATAGTACGGATGTATGTACAAATGTGCGAGAGGCTAAGGAGTGAGAGATGGGTGCAGCACAAGACTTTCTTGAGAGTGGTGAGGGGTGGAGTTGTCGGGTGGCGAGGTTGGCTCTTCCTATCTTGATCGCGACTGCTCAGTGCGGTCAAAAGATCACGTATAAGCAGTTGGCGGAAGAGTTGTGTGAGCGCCATGGGGAAGTCATTAAACGCAGGATGACTATTTACGGGTATCCCGTTGGACGAATTGGTTGGGCTATGGAGATGCTCTCTAAAGAGTGGGGAGAGCAGGTTCCGCCGATTAATGCGTTGGTTGTCAATGCTGCAACAGGACTTCCTGGGGATGGAGTGAACCAGTTTATTGTTCAGTTTCTGAAGCCTAGAGCGCGGAAACGCCAGATGGCCCCCAAAGCGCAAAAAGCCTTTAAGGAACAGGCTGTCCAGAGAGTGTGGGATTACTCTTATTGGGATCAGGTTGCAGAGTACTTTGCAATCCCGCAGGATCAGCTGGAGCCAGCTCGGATAGTGGGGGGAGATGATGGAGAGGAGATAGGTGTTCCTCCTGTTGGAATTGCGGGCGGCCATGGTGAAAGCAAGCTGCATAAAGGGCTTAAAGAGTGGGCTGCTCGTAATCCCAAGCATTTTGCTGAGTTTGGAAAATTTTCAAAGGGTGTGACTGAATACCCCTTGCATTCTGGGGACAGCCTCGACGTGTTTCTGAGAGGATCAGAAGGTCAACTTGCTGTTGAAGTGAAAGCCAGTAATGCGCCCGTCAGTGAGCTGTACAGGGGTGTCTTTCAATGTGTGAAGTACCGGGCAACAATGCGTGCCATGCTGCTTGCGGCGAGTGAGATTCCGGCTGCGCAGGCTGTGCTGCTAACAACGCTGGACATCCCAGATGAAGTTAAGAGGCTGGCCCGGCGTTTAGAGGTTAGAATTCTGTCTGCGCCACTGAGTGCGGAGAATGGTTAAGGAGGCGTATGTTAATTTGATGGGGGGGCGGGGAATATGCGACGGTACAGATAGCAAGCCAAGCACAGGGCTAGCAACTCTAAGTAGTTCAGTAATAGCTACGACCAGAGATGAAAGAGCTAGTCGGGCAACCGTTAGAGGACGATCTTGAAAGTAATGTGTCAATTTGTGGCTACTTTATAAATCAAGCCAGCTGACGTGCTTTGTTTTGTATCCAAGCATTTCAGCGTTTAGCAGGATTTCATTCTTCGATTGATGTTTTTTTAACTGTTCTTTTAAAATGGTCTTTTTATAGAAATCAGAGAAAGGGGGGTCACCATAAAAGCCCCTGTATATGTAGAGGTCGATGGCGTTAATCCAGTTTTCACCGCACGTTTCCTTAAAATTTTCGGCATTCTCTAGGAAAATAGCGGCTTTAGTTAGTTCTGTTTTTTTTCTATAATAATTTCTACCAACTGCAAGAGCAATGAGGCCAAGGCCGACCCAAAAAGAGTCTTCTATCATAAGAGATTCGCCCAGAATTTAAGCTATTAGAAAGTCATTGACATGTTTTATATTGCAATTAGCCCCAACGGCTTCGTAACTATAAGATACAAACTTAAGTGTGATAAATTTTAACATTTATCAATATTTAATGCGCTATTAGCACAATAGTTTTTCGCCAGCAAGATGCGAGGCAACAAGCCCTTTTGAGTGTGTGGGGCGGGAGCAGTGGTCTTTGTTTGAGCTGTTTGTGTGTTGGCAATGGCCCGGCTGAAGTCGGGTTTTTTGTTGGCAATGGTTTATGAATTTGGAACTTTGCAGGGTGGAGAGTTTTCGGTATGTGTTTAGCTATTGTTTGGCAATGTGCATTGTTTATTCACAGTTGCCCCGTGTTTGTGTGCGTGCGCAACGGTCGATGCGGCTCGTGTGGGTGTTGCCGACGTTTTTTGAATGGTAGCAATTGGGGAGGTGGGTGTGGACTGGACTCAGGCAGAGGTATTCATTCGTAGGTGTATCGTTTGTGGGGTTGATTTAAAGACAGCTTGGTCTTCTCAGCGAATCGTTAAGTCTGTGGGAGCATCTGTAATTCGAGTCCAGATTGGCGCGGCGAAGTGTGTGGCGATACCTGTGAGTATGTTGCAAGTGATAAACGCCCATTTGGATGGGGGAGGCGTGTTTGACCGCACTTATTTTTCGCAGAAATATCCTGTCGAAGCTAAGAATCGCGGTTGTATGATTCATGTTATAGGGCAAATCTTTGTTAAGGCTGGTTTGGCAAGGCAGAATCGGAGAAGCTATGTCATCTGATGTGTTCCTTCTGTTGTGATGGGGGGGGGCTTTGAGGCTTCGGAGGTGGTGGGGTTAATTGGCTGGTATAATTGTGCTTGTACACTGCTGATAGCAGCCCTCCTTCCGGAACGGCTCGGAAGGTCAGCTAGCCAGAGCACTGCCTTACGCAAGGCCGCTTGCCTGCCTGCAGGGCGGTGGCAACAAATCACCGCCAGCCAGAGGGCATTTGACCCTCATTTCTTTTGAGAAACGAGACACGAGAACGCCCAGCGGATAGCTGGGCGTTTTTACAGACTGATGATTGGGAGTTTGAGTATGGATACTAATAAAGATGGCATTTCTTTTTTTCGATCTATCCCGAAAGCTCCACGCATAAACGGGGAAGACCTTATTGCGTTTATTGTTGTAACAACGAGCTTATATTACTCGCTACGATCAATTGTCGTTGATAGGTTGGTGGAATTGTATCCTGCTGGCGCATCCGAGGTGATGGGAAGTGGTGGTGCAATTTTCCCCGAATCTTTGTTAATGGGAATTCCGTTGATGATATCAATGGCAACCTCTTTTCTGATTACTTTTTTTATTTACAGCAGCTCTGGGAATAAGTTTATAATAAAAATTACTTTGTTTTTCGAAAATAAGAATGTTATATCTTTATTTATTTACGCATCTGTGTTGATAGTATTGGTGTCACTTATAAGTATGTTTGATTTATTTCACATGAAAAGCTATTTAGATCGAAATGTCCCTTTTTGGTTTAAGTCGCTATATATTGTGATGCTTGGTATTTTAGCCTTGATGATATTGAAGTGTACATTTATTATAATGTACACGCTCATCAACTGTATTGTTTTTTCAATATTGATCGCGTGTCTTCTGATTGCTGTGAAAAGCAATTTCAAAGATGACGCTAAAACTGATTCAAGTCAGTATGTAAATATTGAAATGAATGACGGGAGATATATATGCGGCGGTCTGGGATATGTAACAAACAATGAATTTCTTGTTTACACAAGTAATAGTACGTTCTTGATAGTCGAGCGAAGTGCTGTAAGGACTATAAGCCTTCCACCTGCTTGTCCCAACTGAACGTTTCACTGCTCCACATCATTTAGCAAGCCTTCGCCGCCAAACAGCCCGATAATCTTCGGGCTTTTTTATTCCCCACATTGCGGCATCTGCGTTATAGATGTATGCGTTAATCGTCATTAAGGATAATTGCACCGTATAAACGAAAGGAAGGAGGGGGAATGGAGTCCTCGGCTGTAATTGCACTGATCCTCTTTTTTGTTGGGCTTGCGGCCATTGTTGCTGTGCCCGTATTGATTTTTAAGAAGAAAAAAATCGATGAACGGTTAAACAAATCGGAGAAAGGACGCCGGGACCTTGAAGAGCAGGTGGCCGATCTGATCCGTACTTTGGACCCCCTTCTCCCTCTGCAGGGGATCGTTGATGCGAAGGCTGAGGCCGATTCTATTCTCAAAGCTGCAAGAAAAAGTGCTTATACTCTTGAGCAGGAAGCAAGCCAATCCAAGGAGGCCGCAGAGAAACAGGCGGCTGAACTCTTGAGTAGTGCCCGTAAAGGTGCTCAAGGCTTGCGTGAAAAAGCACAGGGGACTTTGGATGAAGCCAAGCAAGAGGCTCAGCGAATTCTCGACAGCGCTCGTGCTCGAGCTGAATCAATTGCTGGAGATGCCTTCAAGGCCAAAGAGAATGCGGAGCTTTATGAGAAGGCTGCAAGAGCCATGAAGAACATCATTGATGGATACGGAGATGAATATCTTGTCCCAAACCGTAGCCTGCTTGATGATTTGGCTGAAGACTTTGGACACAAGGAAGCAGGGGAGAAGCTCAAGGGAGCCCGGGCACATACCCGTAGCATGATAAAGAACGGCATTGCCGCCAAATGTGATTACGTTGCGCAGGACAAGCTCAATACGGCGCTCCGCTTTGTTCTTGATGCGTTTAACGGAAAAGTTGATATGACACTTGCCAAAGTGAAGTATGACAACTTCGGTAAGCTGAAGCAGGAAATCCTAGATGCCTACGGCCTTGTGAACCAGACGGGGAAAGCATTCAGAGATGCTCGAATTGAGCCAGACTATCTTGCTGCGAGACTGGAAGAACTAAAGTGGGCTGTAGCAACGCTTGAGCTTAAGAAGGAAGAACAGGAAGAACAGCGCCGCATTCAAGAGTTAATACGGGAAGAGGAAAAGGCTCGCCGGGATTTTGAAAAAGCCATGAAGCAGGCAGCCAAGGAAGAAAAAATGCTCCAAGAGGCCATGGACAAGGCTCGGAAAGAGATGGGGGATGCCACTGAAGAGCAGCGTGCTCGCCTTGAACAACAACTGCAGGAGTTGCAGCAAAAGCTTGAAGAGGCTGAGGCCAGAAACCAGCGGGCGATTTCCATGGCACAGCAAACCAAGCGTGGACATGTGTACGTCATTTCCAACATTGGTTCATTTGGAGAAGATGTGTTCAAGATTGGCCTGACTCGCCGTCTGGAACCACTGGATCGCGTTCGCGAGCTCGGTGATGCTAGCGTTCCCTTCCCGTTTGATGTCCATGCCATGATTTACAGCGAAGACGCTCCGGCTCTTGAATCTGAATTGCATCGAACCTTCCAAGAAAGCCAGATGAATAAGGTAAACCCGCGAAAGGAATTTTTCCAGACAGGGCTACACGCGATTCGAGAGACGTTGGATGGAATGTCCATTGAGGCGCATTGGACAATGAAGGCTGAAGCTATGGAATATCGGGAATCATTGGCGATGGCAAAATCTGCTGATATCGAACCCCTTGTAGCAGAGGCTGGCTAGCAAGCGGTATTGTAACTTAAACAACGCAAAGGGAGGCATCATGGGTTGGTCACAGGATGACGATAAGAAAAAGAAGAAGAAAGATGCAGGATACGTTGCCTGTTCAGAGGATTGGGAGTTCGATCCGATCCTTTCGCAAATGGAGGATGAGTTCGACCATCTTTCCGAGGAAACAATACACAAGGCATTTAAGTCTTGCTGTAAAGAAGTTAAAACGCCCCGCCCTGTTGATGATTTTGTGGATTGTATGAGGGAAAAGTTGCGGAATAAATAGGGCTGTTAAGCGCCCCGCTACATCAAGACCGGGGCGCTTTTGTTTCTTTTCTTCAGGCCTCTTTTCCCCAGCTTGCTCCTAAGAGATGTTTACGCAATCGAGGGTGGGATCCAATTGAGGGGGGCGAACGTGCGGAGGTGTTTCTGTAAGGTGAAATAATGCGTGAAAGTCAAGTCATAATCATATACGTGATAATTTGTTAGTTAAGAGTGACATTGCGGGTGCAGAGTGAACGGTCATGATTTGTTTATTCGATTTCTAGGGAGGGAGTAGTGTCTTATTTACATGAATATTTGGATAAAATGCAAAAGGATCATTTAGGTATTCTTGATCTACAGCAAGAGCTGTCCAAACAACTCGAGGAAATAAACAAAATTTGGGAGTGCTATTCCTTTGTCTACGCCTCGGCATTGACGAAGGATGTTCCCACGTTATCAATGAACTCTGATGATTTTCATGTCATTCACGACATGATGGCTGGAGATAAGCCAAAGCGTGTGTTAGTATACCTCCAAACTCCTGGAGGATGTGGGCAAACAGCCGAACGGATAGCCAAATTTTTGCATGAACGTTTTGAGGAAGTTCACTTTCTTATTGCGGGAGATGCGATGAGTGCAGGCACTATACTTGCGTTATCCGGGCATGAGATATTGATGTCAGACGGCGGCAGCTTAGGCCCGATAGATGCCCAAATGCGGATTGGTCGTTCTTGGTGTTCTGCTCATGACTATATTACATGGATGGAAACATTGCGGACTAAAGTTCAGCAGGAAGGTGGGGTCCACCCTGTGGATGGCACGATTTTGGCACAAATTAGTCCGGGAGAGGTTCGAGGAGTTCATACGGCCTTAAGCTTTGCCATTGATAGAGTTGAGCGATGGCTTACACAGTATAAATTCCGAGATTGGAGCACTACAGAAGGCCGTAGGCTTCCCGTTGATGAGGATATGCGAAAAGCTAGAGCACGGGAAATCGCTAACGAGTTAACAAATCAGGAAAAATGGCGTTCTCACGGCACGCGCTTGACAATCAGTGACCTGCGAGAACTCGGGTTACAGATTCACCGCGTCGAGGATCACCCTGAACTTGCTGAACCTGTTGCCCGTGTAAAGGCATTGTTGTGGGTTATTTTTAGCAATAGTACCATTTTCAAGATGTATGCGGATTCAGAGAAACGAATCAATAGACAAGCATCAGTCGCACATCAGGATGTAAATCCAAGAAATGCCGAATTGTTAGAAATGGATGTCCAGTGTCAACGATGTAATGCTCATCATAAATTTATCGCTCGATTTACTGACAACGAGGCCACGCGCAAGGCCATTGAGCAAAAGGGCACTCAGTTGTTTCCCAAGGACAATAAGTTGACATGTTCATGTGGATTTGTAATTGACCTTACCGGCCAACGTGCGCATATAGAGAACATGGTGGGGAAAAAAATTCTCGATGACCTACAAGCAGGAGGGGCTCATGGAACATCCTAAGGATAGTGGATACCGCGAAGATGAACGGTTCAATCTGAAAGAGCATGAACTGCTTATTGAGATGGCGAAGACTGCCATGCCCAAGGTAACCATTGTTGACTGCTCGCGCTGCGCGCATGTTACCTTCCACGCGTTACCTCAGGAAGATAATTACTACATGTCCGCGACATCGTAGTCGGAACTCAATCGCTCGCCTGTCACAGATGGACAGGGAGTCGGAGTTTTTTAGCGCCCCGTTCCTTCAGGACCGGGGCGCTTCTATTTCTTCCCCCCCAACACCCTCTTCCCCAACTCCGTCAGCACATACCTGTGCTGCCGTGGCCCGAGCTCCACGATCTTGATGTAGCCCTTGGCGCGGAGCGATTCGCATGAGCGGTAGGGCATGCCGGGTGGAACATCCAGCTGCAGGCGGATGAGGTTGCGGTACTGGTCCAGAAGCTGAATAGCTCGCTGGATTTTGGCGGGAGGCCATGGGCGGGTGCGCTCGAACTCAAGCATGAATTCGGGCTCGCCGTGGCCTTGAAGGCCTTTGCGGATGGATATGCCGTGCCGCTGCAGGTGCCGGACCGGATCCCAGAAGACTGAGTCGCGCATTGACTCAATCTAGCAGAAAAAGGCTATAGCGCATCTCAACGCAAGTTGAGGTCCGCTATAGCCTTTTGTGTTGTCGGGGGAGGTGGGGTCTACGCGGTGGGCTCCGCATTGGCTGCAGGTGCCTGCGGCCACACGATCTCATTCGGGAAGCCAGCCTGTTCCGGCACGCCTTCCAGTGCAATGGCATAGGCATCCCACGCGGCAATGCTGGCGTTGATTTCGGCGGTATCTGCTCCGGCGGTCACAGCCGTGCGGTGTCTGCGCAGCAGCTGCATCATGGCAGGGTCATAGACCTCACGCATGAGTCGGTCACGTTCCGCACGGCCCAGCGCTGCCAGTTCCTCGGTTCTGGGGGCAGGTGGGGTAAAGGAGATGCTGCCGTCTGCGTGCACCACGGAGTTGTGCGGGCCTGCAAGGTGGGCCTGTTCGCCGAAGGTTGCCGTAACTTCATCAGCAGAAAGCTCACGGGCACCACGCTTCAGCCACATGGCTGCATCTTCGTCGTTGTCAGTGTTGACCACCCGGCTGTCCAGAATAAACACACGAATTGTACTAGGCATGGGAAGATTCTCCTATTGGTAGGCTCTCAGTGTGGCCCCGGTCTGAATGCTCTGAATATAGATTTCAATAGCGGGGGCGGTTGGAACCAACACGAACGATGACGGAGTGACAGAGGTAAAGTTGGCACGCGAGGCCATGCCGTGATAGCGGCTGGTAGATGTTGTCACAGCATCCAGCGTGCCGCTGATTACCCTGTAGAGCACTCCATCATCAGATGTGTCCGTCAGGGAAATAAACAGGGGCTTCCCTACAATCAGATCCGGTATGGTCCACGTTCCGGCAGCACCGCGCGAGCCTTTCAGTTCTACGATGCTGCGATATTCAACATCGCCCTTGTCCACCTTGTCCCCGTTGATGGCAGCCACCTGAGCAGCCAGCGCCAGCATATCCACTTGCGCGGCGTTTACGGCCACATCTGCCACCTTGATGCAGGGCAGCACATAGGATCGCTTGACGTGGTTCTCGGCACCGCCGGTGGTCGAAGTGAGCCCCTGAAAAGTCGGGACATAATTATAGCTCTGCAAAGCTCGCGTGGCTTCGCCTGGCACATCCTCGGCCGTTACTCCGTAAATGTTGTGGGAGACCTCATAGTCACCCACGCCGTTGTTATGATGATGCGCAAGCAGTTCCTCACCGGCCCAATCCCCTGCTTCCTTGCCCGCAACTCCTTCCTGTGCAGCTGAAAAATAGTGCTTATAGCACGGCAGGATGATGTGGGTGTCCGTCAAAGCGTATCGCCCGCAGCTGCCTTCATTCGTTGCTGCAGCGGCATCCCATGCCTCTTCGGTGGCAAGGTAGCCCCCATCGGCAAGTACACGGGCCACGAGCTGAGGATAGACGGTGCGCAGGAATTTCTGCTTTACGTTCACGGCCACGGAGCCGGGGTCCGGCTTGCCGGTGCTCGGGAAGTGCAAGGTGCCTACAGGCATACCAGCCACGGTACCCCACGCAAGGGAGCCGTCTTCCTGCTTGATGATTACCTGCCCCGTCTCGCCACCAGGAGGCAGCGTTGCATGCGGGTCGTCCTTGTCCTGAATATGCCCGGCAAGGGCTTGAAAGGCTTCGCCGTGCGCATCCGGGCTATTGTTATGCATCGCCATGGCCCGATCCACGAACTCCCGCGTGGCCGTAACCACGGAAGGATCAATGGTCAGCTTGATGGTGGAAGCATTGCTGATGGCAAGCACGGCGCGAAGGCACAGCTCCTTGCCCACGCCGCTATCAAGCAGGGGCTTGTAGGTGGTGGGGTAGCCGCCAATGGCGAAGAGGTCACCATCAGCATCATACAGGCCAACCTCGCGCACGGTGAAGCCGCCCACGTCCTGCGGCACCACGACTTCGGCAACGGTCCAGCTCGGGTTCTGCGGATGGATGTAGATGGAGTTCACAGGGCGGCGATGCACTTCGCGAACCAGCGCGACCATGGCCTCGCTGGGTACAATGTCGCTGCCGTTGCCGTCGCCCAGCGCGAACTCGGTAATCTGCACCGGCGTGCCGTTCTGGGCTGCAGCAAGCTTGGCTTTCCCTTTGTTGGTCAGAAGAGTGTAATAGTTGGGCACGGTTTCCTCCGTGGCTACAGGGGGTTGATGTGGGAAATTTCGGCACTCTGATAGCCGACACCGAAGCGGATATCTGCAGGGGGAACATCCGGTGTTGCCGGTTCCCACGGGTACACGGTGATGAGCTCGCCGCCGGAGAGCTGTGCTCCGACATAGGGACTGCCATAGCCGGTGAGAAACACGGTGATGCCGTCCGGATGCTGGCTCTTGCGTTTGGTGGCCTCCACAACTGTGTCGATCTGGCCGTAGAGCTCCTGATCCAGTCCCATGTTGGTGACTTCCACCTCGATGCGGAAGGTGCCGGGCGTACCACCGTATTCAAACCACTGGCGCACGGTGCCGTTGCCATAGAGTGTGGCAAGGGCATCCTCCACGCAGTACACAGTGCCGTGATGCATGCGCCAGATCAGCGCCTTACGGATGAGATCGCGCTTCTTGGCAACGGGCAGGGTGTCCGCCCAGAACAGCACGCGGAACTGCTTGGCGAGCAGAGAGAGCATGGGCTCCTGCAGCTCGTCCACGCGGGAAAGGACGGCAGGCACGGGAATGTCTGCAATGATGCGGGCACACTCCATGTCCGCAGCCTCGGCACAGGCCAGCATGATCGGATCCTCGTCGATGGAATCCGGCAGCAGTTGCGAAAGGTGTATGTCGGTGACCTTTGCCATTATGCCGACTCCAGCCCGCCGAAGGTGATCACAGGCGCACCGTCAGGCACAGCAAGCGCATGCTCGGCCACCACGGCAAAGGCCGGGCTTGCGAGCTCCACCCGCTTGGCCCCGGCGGCACGCAGCCGATAGATCAGTTCGGAAGGGTTCACATCCCGCCCCAGCTTGGCACGCTGCCATGCGATGAAAGCGTCAACAGCCTTGGTAACGGCCTCTTCCGTCTGCGCCAGTGTGACAGGATCGTCCGCATACCAGACAACAGAGATGGCATATGGCTGCTCCACAGGCGCTGCCACGGTGACGCGGTCACCCATGGGCCGGTGCTTCTTGTCGGTGAGAATGGTCTCGACCAGCTCCAGCACGGCGGCTTGCGGCAGTTGCCCTCCGCGCATGAGCGGGTACACCTCTATTTCGCAGGGCGAAGGCGAGAGCACCGCCACATCGATGATGTCTCTATGCGCCGTCATGGCCCAATAGGTGTAGGCATCGGCAGGACCGGCGGAGGAAAAACGCCCCGGAGCCAGCAGAATGCGGCTGCGCAGGTGTTCATCATCCTCCGCATCAGCCCCGGCCATGCTGGTGGTTGTGTTGCTCACGCCCGTTACGCCGGATACCGGATCGCTCAGGCGGGCTATCTGGCCTGCCGTAAAGCCGTTGCCCTTGGTTCCCGTAACCGTGCAGGTTGCAGCCACATCCATATAGGTGGTTCCGGCAGGCACGGCGGCATCGGCATCGGTGGCAAAGAGCAACGTGCCATCTGGTGTGGCGCGTGTTCCGGCGGGGATGACAATGCCTCCTGCATCGGGATCCACGGCAAAGCGCAGGGTAACCGCGGCTGCTTCCGGAGGCAGGCGATGGGTATCCACAAAGGCTCCGAGGCATTCGAGAAACTCACCTTCCGCATACTGCACCAGATTCATGCGGGCAGCGTGGTCCTGCTCCTGCCGCAGCAGGGCATGTTCCATGGCAACGCTCTCCACAAAGAGCCGCTCCGGCGCACCGGGATAGAGCTTGTTGCCGGTTATGGCCTCGTAGGTGGTAATCATCCGCGCCTCGATGGCGGCGGGATCTGTTTCGACAAATCGGATGGGCTGCGACATGATCTAGGCTCCCTCTATGCTGATGGTCACAATGGGATACAACCGCCCGTCAACGGCATCTTCCGGCTTTGCGGCAAAGGAGACAGACTCCACCTTGAGTCGGGGCTCTTGTGCCTGCAGCTCGGCAACGATCTCGCCGGTGTATTCTGCCATGGCCTCCGGCAGGGGCCTGTCCAGAAAGCGCAGGCGCACACCGAAGGTGCGGTCGAGCGGCACGGTGCCCTTTGTGGTGCCAAGGATGTTGCGGGCATTCTGGACAATCTCCGTAACGCCGGTGGCTCCTATGATCTGGCGCGTGGTTTCGCGCATGTCGATGAGGTACATCAGCGATACTCCTTCAGGGAGAGGGATAGATCAGCCGACATGAGCACCCCCTTGGGGCCGTGCGTCCGCTCGGCGATGTCCATATCAACCAGCACAAAGGTGCCGAGATTGCGCCCGCCGATCACAAGCGGATGGGCTTTGCCGGATTCGTGCACGGCCTCAAGCGTTGCAATGCGTTTTGCAGGGTCGGCACAGAGCGCGGAGGTGAGCCGGATGCGAAAACTGGCTTCCCACAGCCCCATGCCCTGAAACTGCAGCTTGGGTGGTGCGTTCATGATGCCGTGTTCGGCAAAACGGGCACTGCGCTTGCGGGAAAGGTCGTGCAGGGTGTGCACCGTCTCGCGGGAGACAGAGAAGCCCACAGGGCCGAAGCTGCCCACATTGCCGCCGGAAAAGTTGGGGATCTCTGCGGTCGTCCGCGTGGGAACTTCCGGCAACGGAAGGGACGGAGGCGTTGTCTGCTCGGTGTTCTCCACCAGCACTTCGGTCACATCGTCGGCAATGGCCGCATCGGGCTTTTCTGCCGCTATGCCACGGGCAATGCAGTCCTTCAGCGCGTTACGCAGGTCGGTGTCCTGCCATAGCGCCCATGCCTGCGGACCTATCCCGTCCGCATACCGGTTGCGCAGGGCAAGCTGCACCACGCGTTCGGCCTTAGAGCTGCTGCCAACCAGCCCGGCCACCTCTGCGGCATCGCCGGAAAAGGAGCGGTACTCCCTATCCATCTGCCGGGAAAAGGTGTCCAGCCCTGCCGCCTGCAGGGTGGTATTCTCTTCATCTGCAATGGCCTCGCAGACGCTGAGTACACCGTTGCGGCAGCGCCCGTTGGAAAAGAGTTCATTAATCAGTGTGGTGCGCAGGCTCATTTAGGCTTCCCCGTCTCGCCGCAGGTCGGGCATATGTGCGTATGGTTCACCAGCGAAACGCCACTGGCCACAACGTCATTCTGCGGATTGGTATAGTCTCCGGATCTATGTTCCATAGGGCCGTTCAGCTGCCATGTGTTGGGAGCATCCGCGCTGCCGGCAGTCATGGGGCCAAGATAGTTCATCTGGCCTCCCTGCACGGTTATCTCCGGCGCTTGCAGGTGCACACTGGTTTCGGAAGTGGCCGAGATGTCACCCGTGGCCGTTATCTCCACGGAGCCCTGCACCTTGCCCGAGAGCTTGTGGAGCTTGCGGTCATATTCGAGCAGGGTGCCGTCTGCGAAGGTCCAGTGCGCCTTGTCACGGGTGCCGACCGGGGGCAGGTCCGTTGCCGAATAGAAGGCTCCCAGCACAAACCCCTGCTCCTGCCCGTATGGCAGGAAGAGGCAGAGCACATGCTCGCCCACATCGGGCAGCACAGAGTTCTTGTCCTTGTGCGTCTTGCGCTGGATCACGCGCAGGTCATAGGTCTGCATGTTGTCGGCATCCGGCAGCGTGACGCGGCAGGTGCCTGCCGCATCGTTCACGCTCGCCACCGTGCCCACGCGCACCAGCTGGCGGACAAGTGCTTCCAGCCCTCCGAGCCGTTCCAGAAATTCCTGCACCATAGCGCACTCCTACCAGTCCATGGTTCTGCGCACGGAAAGCGCGGTAGAGTAACCGCTGTCGTCCACGGTATGGCGCGACTGCTCTATGAAATATTTGCCGTCCAGCCAGCCGAAGCCGGAAACCCCGCAGACAGCGCCGCCGATGTAACGCGGGTTGCCCATGATCTCGATATTGCCGCTTGTCTCGAGCTTGTTCTTGCGGCGCAGTTCGGTCTTTGCGCGTTCTTCTGCCGCAGCACGGCTTTCCACGCGGTCGGAGATCTTGAGCGTCTGACCCGATTCAGGCGCATCAGGCGGGGTGTAGGTATATTCCTGCGTCACATTGGCGGCGGCATCATGATAGGTGACCGTGCAGGCGTTGTAGATGTCCGCAAGGCTGTCCCGCAGGCTGAGGCGTTTGAGCTCCCCGCCATCCCGCGAGATGGTGCCAGCAGCGGGCTTTGCGTCCTGCGCCTTTTCATCCATCATCACCAGCTGGCCGGAGTAGACCTTGAAGGCCTTGCCGTGTGCTTTGGCGAGCCGGGTGAGCAGGGCCGCGTCCGATTCCTCGCGCTGATCCAGCCGGGCAAGGGAGACATCGTCGCCGCCGAATCGGGGGCTGAAGCCCTGCGCTGCTGCAATTTCAGACAGCACGCGGGAAAGGGTTGTGGCTTCCCATGCACGAGTTTTCTTTTCCCGGCGCAGGGTGCTGGTCACCATGCTGGAGATGCCCTTGAGAGAGAGCTTGTCCCCGCCCTCGCCATATTCGTATTCCAGCTCGTCGACCTCAAAGGTGCCGCACCGCAGCCGGACGCTGTCCCCCTCGCGCTGCCAATCTTCCACAATGAGCGTAGCCTCGAGCTTGTCGCCCTTAGTCAATTTCCATGGACCGCGAAACAGGCCATCCCTGTCCTCAAGCCGGAGCTCAATGCTGTCTGCCTGTGAGGATTGCGCGTTGTCCTCCCACGTGACAGATTCAAGGTACGGCGCAAGGGCCGCGCTCACGTTCTTTCCCCTACAGAGGATCTCGAATCTGGCGGTACGGGTGCGCATGGTTAGTCCTCCCATGGAGCCTTAACCGTGGTTGCCACGGCAGGCAGGTCCGGAACGGTGAGCCGCTCGCCGCCCTCAAAGATGGCCGTGCCGCGATACTGCGGGTTGGCATCCGTCAGGCGCTCGAACAGGCGTTCATCTCCCCAGATGGCGCGGGCTATGGAATCCAGCGTTTCACCGGACTGGCAGATGTAGGCACTAGGCAAGGGACACTCTCCGCTGTTTTCTGAAGTAGTCGTCGATGATGCGAGTAACCGTGGCCTCGAGCTCGCGCCTGCCGGAATCCAGTGCAGACTTCACGGTTCCGGCGTCGCCACTGGCAATGGTGAAATCCTGCTGAATGGAGATGGTGACAGGGGCATTAGCGCTGAGGGCTGCAGGAGCCTGATTGATGGCAGCTTCCATACCGGGCATGGGGTCGAGCTCCGGCACATCCGGCAGGGTCTCGCCCATGCGTGGGGCAGCTACCTTGCCGGAAGGTGCAGCAGACTTGCTGTCGCCGGAGAAGAAGCCGATCACATCGCCAATGATAGGCATGCCCTTGATGTAATCGCCCACCTTGCCGAGGCCTTCCCATATCCAGTCTATAAGTTGACGGAAGGGAGCCCAGCTTTCATAGAGCGCCGTGCCGAGTTGCCAGAGGGTGGTAACGGCCATGATGGCCACGCCGATGGGGTTTGCCATGAAGGCAGCCTTGATGGCTGTGCCCACCATACGGATGCCACCGGCTAGGAAGGTGGAACCCATGGCGGCACCACGCTGTGCCCTGCCCATGATGCTGGAGGTGATAGCTGCCCGGCGCTGAGCAAAACTGAGCGCGGTTGTGCTGGCTGCAGCAGACTTCTGGCCCATGCCGAGGCGCATGGTGGTCCTGTTTAATATCTCGTAGGTGTCTTTGCAGGAAAGACTGATGTAGCGGGCCGCAAACACGGCGAGCCTGAAGGCTATGAAACCGGCCACCGTGCCACCGATTACGGTGGTCAGGGTTTCATGCCCGGCGGCAAACTCGGCTATGGGTACCAGAATGGAGTTGATTGCCTGAATGCCCATATTCAGGGAGGGCAGGAGCACCGAGCCCATGGTGGCACCCAACATCATGGCATTGTTTGTCATGGCCTTCCATTGTGTGGAAGAGGCGGCAAGGTGGCGTTCCATGCGGGCATCCATGATGCCACGAGAATTGTCCCGTACATCCTGCAGCGCGGCAGGCAAATCCTTGAGGGCATCCAGCAGGGGGGCGATACCCTTGCGGCCTTCATCGCCGAAGACTTCCTGCAGGGCCTGCGCCCGTGCGTCGGTATCCATGCTACCTACGGCATCGTTTACCTGCTTCAGGGTAGCGAGCATGTCGAGTTCGCCGTTCTTGCTGCGGACGATCTCAATGCCCCACTTCTGCTGCGCCTTGCCAAGCTGCCGCAGCACGGCATTGAACGCGGTACCGGCGCTGCTGCCTTTCACGCCTGCGGTGTTCAGCTGGCCCAGCAGGGTAAGGCCCTGTTCAAGGTTCACCTTGTAGGAAGCAAAGCCGGATGCTGCCTCGTTCAGCGATTCGCCAAGCTGGCTGAAATCGCGGAACTGGAACTTGAGCTGCGTCTTGGTAAGCAGGTCACCAATGCGCTGCATGTTCTCATCGGCAGTGCCGCCCAGCGACTTGCCGAGGTTGTTGTAGGCGGTGGCGATGACTTCACCCACACCTTCTGCTGCACCATTGGTGATCTTTGCCACTTTCGCCACAACCGTGGAGCCTGCCCGTGCGGCCTGAGCATCCAGCCCTGCAGAGTTCAGCGCATACTGAATATCATAGGCTCCGGTAAGATCAACAAGGCCGGTGCGGGCAAGGCCACGCGCATGCTTTTGCGCTTCCATCATAGCGGCGGGCTTATTGTCGGCGTTCAGCGCGTCCTCAAGCCGGATCTGTGAGTCTTCTTCACGCGCAGCCAGCATGAACGGAGCGGCAACGCTTGCACCCATGGCAACCACGTCCATGCTGGCTGCCCGCAACTCGGCACGCTGACCCGCATAGGCCTTGCTCTTTGCCATGCTGGCGGCAAAGCGGTCATATTTGACACGCGACTTGTCCAGCGCATCGCTGAGCTTGCCATATTCGCTGCGCAGGCTTTTGACGGAAAAACCCTGCCGATCTATCTCGACAAGGTTGTTCCGGAAGGCTCGGCGGTTCTTGTCAACGTCTCGTGACAGGGTGCCTATGCGCTTTTCCGTGGAGGCTATCCGGTGGGCCAGAAGACCGTGCATGCCCCCCGAGCGCTCTGCCTCTGCGTTCAGGGATTCCAGTTCCCTTTCGGCTTCAGAGAGGGCTCTGCGGGAAGATACCAGCTTGCCGCGCAAGGTATCGAAAGACTGGCCGAGCTTGACCGGTGCTTGGCTCTCCAGACCGGAAACAGCGTCTCCCATACGCTTGAGATGCTTTTCCGCCTTGGTGAGGTTGCCATCGAATCCAGCTGCCAGCGTAGAGCCGATGACAAAGCTGAGGCCCATTGTCTTCATGTCTGCCATGCACTACCTCGGTTGACTGGTCCTGCATGGCGATCTATTGTAATAGCGTACAAACTATCGGAGATCGCCATGCAGGAAGAACCGCTTCACACGTTCATCAAGTTCTTGTTCAAAACGAGCATTGTTGTGGTGCTCGGGTATGAGCTGCTGGACGGCAATGATCTCAGTCTTTCGCAGTCTCTGATGCCTGGTATTTTCTTTGGCGGTATCATCTACAAGCTGGTCGCCTCACCGTTAGTGGAAGGCGTTGACCGCTTTACGGACCGCTTCCGTAACTGGATTGCTCAGGCCTCATGATCAGGGGGCAAGGCTTCCAGCCACGCACTGAACTCCCGCGCTTTCAGACTTCCTATTTCCCGCCGTCCCCATCCGGAGCGTTTTCCGAAGACAAGCACTGTTTTTCGCAGGTCGCTTCCTCGCGAGGGGCGGAACGCGCCAAAAAACCGTATGCCTCCTGCAGTTTCGTATAGTCTGCCTGCCGCATCCGCAGCAGGTCGGCCAAGGGCACATCGCACAGATGGGCGAAGGTGCAGACCTCAAGCCGGGCGGCTGTGGACATATCTCCCGCCAGCTCTGCAGCTTCCAGCATATCTTCCACCAGCGGCTCCCGCATGGTGAGCTCGAGCACTTCTTTTTCCTTCACCTTGAGCGGCGTGCCCAGAATGATGACCTTGGTGCGCACTTCCATCGGTTAGCCCTCCATGCCGATGTCGGAGCGGACAGCGGCGAGATAGTCGGTTCCGTTTACCTTGAAGACCATGGCGAATTTGTCCACTTCCAGAATGTCTTCACCGTCCAGCGTCAGCTTCAGATAGTCCGCGTCCAGTTCCACTTCGCAATCCTGCGCCTTGGCGATTTCCAGCTTGCCGAGGCTATGCTTTTTGACCATGCCGCCGATGACGATTTTCTGCGGTGCGGTGACAATATCGCCGCCCTTGTCCATGGCGCGGGACTGCACCGAGGCGCGAAGGTCAAGCTGCTGTCGTGTGGGAGCGAGCAGCGAAGCGGTCTGCCGGGTGATGGAGCGGAACTTCAGTTTCACCCCCAGCGCTTTGGTGAGGCCGATAACCGGCGATTCCAGCTCACCGGCAATCCCAGCGCCGGAAATGGTGTCCGTCATGAACTCGATACCGGGCAGCTCAACGTCGACTAATCCGAGGAATACCTTGCTGGCGCTGTAGGCACTGAAGGCAATGACTTTTTCAGGAGTTTTCATGCCTAGCCTCCGAACAGGGTGCTGAAGTTATTGGGGTCGAATTCGAGAATGTTCTCGATCTGCCGTGCCGGAACCGGCGGGGTCATCCACGTGTGGAAGCGCACGATGCCGTCCATGAGGTCGGTTGTGGGGTTCTCGTCCTGAAGGAACTTCATCTCGCCGCCGAGGATGATCTCCATCTGCCGGAAGCCGTTCAGGCGGATGTTTTCGCTGTCCACGATGGTTTCAACCCATCGGCGGGTGACAGGGCCATCCAGCTTCTGGAAGTAGGTGAGCACAAAGGTGTTGCCGTGCCAGTTGAAGAACCGGCGCACAGGGATGAAGGCATCCTTGGGGTCGGTATTGGAGGGGTAACAGCCCGTGCGGTTGCCGAAGGCCTTCCAGCCGCCGTCAAAGTTCAACGGCACAATCACCCCCTGCCCGTTCAGGTATTCGGCCTGATCAAGACCCAGACGAACCGGCTTGCCGTTTGCTACGGCAGAATCGATCATGAGCCTGCGGTTGGAGGGAGAGACATAGGGAATGTCGCCATACTCGGCATCGGTCTGGGCGATGAGCCCGGCCACGTGCGTGGACATGTGGTACACATCGTCGCCAAGCTTCACCTTGGGCCAGCACACGATCATGTGTTCGTCGGTGTAGTTATTGGTTTCCTTCCACGAAGGCACGTCGGTGTACTTGGTGCATACAGTGTCCGGCACGTCCACCACGGCCATGGCCTTGAACAGGCCGTTGATGCTTGCAGCCTTGGCAGCCATCACCACGCCCACGGCAGGATTCTGCGAGAAACCGGGAGCGCAGATCAGGCCGGGAATGATGCGGAAGGTGGGGAAGATGTCGGCAATGAGTTCAAGGCCGGTGCGGGCGTTGGTGGCAACATCGATGCCGCCCACAATATCCTCGCTGGTAACCTTGGTCACATCCGGGGTCTCATCCACGGCCTTGTGCTGCGCCGGGTCGAACACGTTGATGAAAACAACCGGAGCCATGTTGTAGAGCCCGTAGTGGCTCTTGGCGAATTCGCACAGGGTGTAGGAACCAATGGCCTCAAGCGCTGTCTGCGCAGCTTCGTCGGTTCCGGCGAAGGCGGCAGCAAACTCGCCATAGGTATAGCAGAGCACGGGCTCATTGATGGGCTTTGCGCCCGACATGGTGTGCACCGGAGCCGTGCCGACAACCACAGGGATGCCTGCGGAGATACGGCGCGGCGGCACAATGCCGGTGGGCTTTTCGCTGTAGGAAACGCGGTGTCTGTAAGACATGGCTTACCCCTTTTCAGCAACGCGGCGGGCGCAGTGTGCCAGCACGGAGGTTGCGTTTTTCAGTTCCTTGCGGGCGGCACCGACATCTGCGACAGGCACGAACAATGCCGCATAGTCAGGATCCGCAGTCAGTTCCTTTTCCAGATGGCGAGGCACGCCGCCTTTAAAGATAGTCCCGTGCACAACATGGCGGGCTCCCCGCAAGGTCGGGCCGAGGTACATTACAGTGCCGGTAACGGTCGGGGTCTTTTCTTTTGCCATTTAAGCCTCCATGACGGGGTCAGAGGGTAAGGTTCGTCGCCACTGCGTGCTGATGGTGGCGATGTGGAATCGTTCCTGCTGTTTCTCGGGATCGGGCTTGGCCGAGGTAAGCGGCAGCTCCATCTCCCACTTGCCGAGGCAACGGTGTTCCAGCAGCAGGCGACGCAGTCTGCCCACGAGCACGGCAATCCATGTTTCAGCTATGTCGAGCCCAGCAGGGGAATACACGCCGAGCAGGATATCCACGGTCTCGCTGCTGTCCTCTTCGGTGTCCTCGCCTTTCTGCCAGCGCAGTACAGCGCAGGGGAAAGCCTTGTGTTCTTCTGTGGTGCGCGGGATGGCACCCAGAAACACGCGGGCCGGTGCCAGTTCTCCCGCACCTCTTTCGGGTGAAGGAAGCGGCACGGTTGCCAGCGCCTGTTGCAGAAAGACTTCCAGCTCTGTCAGCAGTTCCAAAATCATCGCAAGCCCGCCTTTTCGATAAGGAACCGGGCTTCATGATCCACGGCCTTGCTGAAGCGTTCCATGGCCTGCTCCTGCAGGCTGCCAAGGTTCTCTTCTTCCCGCAGGGCGGCAAGATGGCCGGGGCCGTAGAGAATGCGAATGGGATAACGGCGATCAGCATGGACCTTCTTCACAACTTCCGGCTTTCCTGTGGACGGCGAGTTGAGCACGAAGGCATGACGCACGCCCTTGCGCCCATCATCGGCACGCACCTTCACGGTTACGCCCTTGTGGCGCTTTCCTCTGGGGCCTTTGGGAGCACTGACAAAAGGGGCGCGGGGATAAGCTCCGTATCGCATGAGCGGCACGGAGATAGGCCCCTTTGCCGAAAGAGAGCCTCGCAGATATGATTTCTTGGCCTTGATGACGGAGAGCTTTTCGCGCAAATCCCGCGCCGGAACGGCATAGGTAGAGCGGATCAGCCGCACCACATCGGTGCGCATGCCATCAAGGGTCTTGTTCACGGCACGCATGGCCACGGTCTTGTAGCCGTCCTTGATGTGTTCAAGGGCTCCGCGCATTGCCTGCATCTGCCGGTCAATGCGGTCCTTGTCGATGAGCACAAGGGTCTGTCCGGCTTTACTCATGCGAGATCCCTCCAGAGGTGGATAACCTGCAGGCCATCCTCATCTTCGGTCTGCCCCACGATCCACTCTTCACCGTTGAACTCCACCCGGCGACCAACGTCAGGAAGCAAAACGGCTCCTTCAGCAATGCGCAGGGTGGCACTTTCCACAAAGACGGATTGCCGATCATCACCGGCAGGCTCTCTGGACAGGTCCACAATGGCGACGATGGAAGCTCCGCAGAGGGTGATCTCTTCGCCGAACTCGTTGGTGCTCATCATCATGGCAAGATCGGCCTGCATGTGGTCACGAAGGGACATCAGATCCCTCCCGCTTTTCCTGTGCTACGGATGGCACCAGACACTTGCTGCTCGAGGGCATTGTTCTTCCGGTAACTTCCGAGGGAAGAACCGAGGTAGTAGTTCACCACTGCGGCGAAGGCGGTTGCGAGAGAGCCGAGAAGAAGGACAGCTGCCTGCGAGGGCTCTCCCTGCATGGTGAGCACATGGTAGAGCATGATGAAAAAACCAACCGTCACCACCAAGCTGATCATGGCCGGGGGGAACCAGCCCATACTGGTGCCCGCTTTGGTCATTGCAACCTCACGGTCTCTGGCGCTTTTGGTGTTCTCCAGCTCGGCCTGCAGCTGGACGCGCTGCCATTCGATCAAAACAGCCTGGTGCTGAAGCTCAAGCTCTTTCAGCTTGATGGCAGCCTGCGGATCCGCCTTAATTGCGGAAGCAACTGCATCTTCTGTGGGTTCACAGCCGAAGGCCTCAGCGATGAGAGACAGGCCTTTGCCGACGATGCCGCCCACAGGACCACCAACAACGGTTCCGAGAATGGGGGCGGCACTAGCGATAGTTTTGAGCCAGTCCATTACATCCTCCAGATCTCTTTAGTCAGGGCGTGAACGCGGTTCGTCCAGCCGGGCAGGAACACCTGCATAGGCTGTCGACCTGCTTCATTCTTACGCTGGGCAAGCGTTGTCATGAGCTTGATTCTTGCCCAATTGACACCGTTAACCAGCAGCAGAGGGCCATTCGGAGGCATTGCATGGCGAACCAGTTCCGCCCGCGAGGCGGGACCGAAGATGCCATCCTCTTCAAGAGTCGACCCGCAGAGGTTGAGAGCCCGCTGCAGGAAGCGAAACGCAGGGCGTGGGCCGGAGTTAACTGCGGCATCAAAGACAGCTATGGAGACAGCAGGAGGGAACTCGTCGAGCGAAAGCCCATGCCAGAAACGATCCGCAAACAAATCGCGGGCCTGATCAATGGTGAGCGCCCGGATATCTTCAGCGTCAACATCTCCATCTCCGTCGATGTCCGCGATGGATACTTCAAGCCCCTTCAGCCAACGCAGGCTCACTCCATGGTTGGTGGCCCCGCCGGGATCGTCCGGGTGGTCCACGAATCCGCCTTCCCAGCGGAGAGTAAAATCAAGAGCCAGTTTTAATGCAGGGTTCATCAGTCGGTTCCTCTCTCGTTGAGGATTTCCCGCATGGTGTCCTTTTCAATGGGCAGGTACGGCACAATGGCACGCAGCATGCGGAACTGAATGTCCAAGCGCCTTTTGATGTCTGCGATGCTTCCTTCGCATTCGATGCGGCGCACGTATTTACCGGAAAAGAGCAGACGCACGGCAACCGCCGTAACCAGAGATACGAGGGCGGTGAGCAGAAGCATTTCGAGAGGGGAAAAGGTCATGTGTCGCCTGCCTTGAAAAGAGCGGGGCCGGTTGCCCGACCCCGTCGGTTACTTTCCGGTGCCGGTCAGATCGGCAATGTCCACACCTGCAGCCTTGCAGCGAACTTCCAGTGCGGATGCATAGGCCTTTGCCTGGTCAAGCTTGCTGGCGCAGTCGTCCTTTACCGCGTCCAGTTCCGCCTGCAGCTCGGCCTTTTCCTTTTCCAGCTGGGCAATCTTGTCAGATGCACCGCTATCAACGGAGCTGGGCACGAGAGGCTCAACGGCGAGCCCGTCCCTGATAAGGGTAAGGGCCGTATCTTCAGGCAGGGAGACGGTATCTCCCGGCTTGCCGTCCTTGCCGCCACGGCCAAGGGAGCACTTGAGCTGCACATCCATTTTGACGATTTTCTTAGCTGCCATGATGTGCCTCCTAAACGACCTTGGCGAAGAAGAAGTAGCTCATGTCGGCCACGGGCAGAGGGCGACTTTCCTCGATGACGGCGAGCTGGCTCGGATCCTCTTCAATGACCGTTTTCACGAACTTTTCCACGGGGCCGATATTGCGCAGGTCAGCGGGAAGGCCGAATTCGACGGAGCAGGGAGCGCCGGTGCAGCCCATGAGGATGTAGTCGGGCGGGAAGAGTTCACGGGTGTTGCCGTGCACGTCTTCAAAACTGCCGCCGTAGACATAGTGGTCCACGTTGCCCACGTTCCCCTTGTAGAGTTTGCCGATGGCGTTGTGCATGGTGCCGCTTTCGATGCGGCGGTTATCGAGCTCGTCCTTGACGGTGGGATTCTTGCGGTAGTGCTTGTAGGCATTGGTGCCATGCACAACCACATCGGGACGCATGCCGCAGGCGTTCTGCACGATGGTGGAGAACTCTTCGAGCTGCTCGTTGGGATCGGAAGCAGGATCCGTCCAGAGGTCACCTGCAGTAAGGACGGTCACATGGTCGGCAGGCATGCCGAAGTCCACTTCGTAGTCCACACCGTCATCATCGTGCGCAACGACCTTGCCGGTACGGGCGACTTCGGAGCACATGAACTCGATGGTGAGCTCGAGGGAGTCATTGAGGATATCGATGTCGCTGACGATGGCGGACTTAACGCGGCCTTCCACATCGCCCATGCCCTGCTTCAGCTCCACGGGTTCGCCGGGGGCAGTCACATACAGCAGGTCATTGGCTCCGGAGGGACGCTTTGCACGGAACCGGGCAGAGGGAACAATCTTCAGTGCACGCTTGGTGCCTTCGATGGTAACGGCACCGGCACGTTCGCCCACCATGGGCAGTACCTTGAGAGGATAGCTCACGTTGCGCAGGTCGATATCGCGCGTCAGATGGGTGTTACGCTTGCCGAAGAACAGCGTCTGCAGCAGGCGCGGCACAGGCTTGCGCTTGATGGCGGTTGCCGTCAGCGTGCGGGGGCTGAACAGCAGGTCGAGTACATTGATGTCAGGCATACGGTTCTCCCTTAGCGGACGTAGATGCCACGACCGGCCATGGCCCAGACAGCATCACTGATCTGGTCGGCGGTTGCGGCACCCCACGGAATGGCGTTCTTGTGGAATTCGCCGTGCACATAGCCGTCGCTCTTGGCATCGCCAGCAGCGGGCACGGTTTTGGTTTCGGCGAGCAGAGCTGCAATGACCTCGCTGCCGTCATTGGCTGCGGGATCCCATGCCTTGAACTTGCGGGTGGCGGTAACGCGCCCGAGCGGCGTGCCGCGCTGCAGCATGACTTCGGCGCCGGTGGAAGCAAGCGTCACCTGATAGGTGATCACGTCATGCCCGGCCAGAAGTGTGGAACTGGTGATTTCTGCGGTAGTCATGAGCTACACCTCCATATCGACAAGCTCGGACACCAGAGCGGCTTCGAGCTGTGCGGGGGTAAGGGCTTTGTGCGAGGTATGGGTGCCGACGGGCTTCATGCTGTCCGAGCTGGTCAGAGCAGAAAGCAGGCGCTTGCTCATGTCGGGATCGTCCTTGCCGCCCTTTTCTTCGGTGGCACCGGCAGCCCCTGCTGCGGATGCCAGCATGGGGGCAACGGTGATGATCTGCTCGCAGCTGAGGTTGGCAGCCTTGAGCTTGCGCATGCTTTCCACCTGCTGGGTGAAGCCTGCGGCTTCCAGCATGGCGCAGGCGGCGTTGAATGCGGCGTCCTGCGTTTCGGGGGAGGGAGCGGGGCCAGCAGGCGCGGAGAGCTCAGTGCCCTTGCCGTCCCCCGGCTTGTCCTGTGCCGTGCCTCCTGCCTGAGCGAGAAGCTGGGCGTGGAGCTCGGGGTGCTCCTTCTGCAGCGTCTCCAGAGTGAGGTCTTTCAGGTCCATGGTGTTCTCCGTGAAGGCCGTTGTGGCCGTAGAGGAAAGTTGTGCGAGGACATGCGCAAGCGCATCGTCCCGGTCTCTGACAATGGCGGAGACAAGGCCGAGGGAGTGGGCTTTGTCGCCGTGGAATATCTGGCCGTCCGCCCACTCGGTGGCGCGGGCCGGATCAAGGCCCATGCAGCGTTCACAAATGGAGAGGAACGCCGCATAGCCCTGATTGATGCGGGATTGGAAATAGGTGCGGTCCCGATCACTGAGGGGATTGTCGGGATTTCCGGCTACCTTGAAGGAACCGGCGTGCAGATAGGTGTAGTTGCAGCCTTCTTTCTCGTTCCACTTGCTCCAGTCGGTGTGCACCCACAGCACCCCCACGCTGCCCAGACTTGCCATGCGGGGCGCAAGGATGCTGCCCGTGGCACTGGCAATGCAGTAGGCGGCGCTGCACATGAGGCCGTCCGCATAGGCGTGCATGGGCTTTTGCCCCTGAAGGGAATGCAGCCAGTCCGTCAGCTCAAAGAGGCCGGACTCGGTTCCGCCGGGGGAATTCACGTCCAGCAGGATGGCCTTTACCGATCTGTCCGCGAGAGCTGCACGCACCTTCTCGCGGATCTGCTCGTAGCCGGTGGTCCACCAGCCGCCATATTGTGTGAGCGCTCCACGGATGCGGATGAGCGCAACGCCGTCCTGCACGTCGTAAGGGGGCTTGCTCGGTTCTTCGCGCTGACCGAAGAGGAACATGCCGGAAGAAGGCTGGCGCATATCGGTCACGAGCTGCGGCAGAAAGTCGGGGGCGAGGTACAGCAGTTTACTGGCGAGCAGTTCATGCATTGGCGTTTGCTCCTTGTGGGCTTTGGGCGGCGCTCTTCAGCAGTAGGGAATCTTCCAGATCGCGCTGGGCCCAGACATCTTCCCAATCCTCGCCGCGTTCCGCGATGGCATCGGCATGTGTGGTCAGGCGGTTTTCCAGTGCCTTCGCAACGCCGAGCACTTCCTTCACTGGATCCACGTATCCGCGAGCGGGGCCGAGCCATTTGGAGTTGGTCCATGCGTGGTAGGCTTCATAGAATCCGGGGGCATGCTTGGGCAGGCGTACATAGCCGCGCAGAACAGCTTCTTCCTGCACCATGGCCCATATGATGCGGCACAGGTGGTTCACCATCCACGTGCGGTAGAGCATGAACACACGCCACGCCTCGAGCAGGGCGGCGCGGGTGGAGGAGTAGTTGCTCTTGGAAAAGTCCTTGGCGAGTACCTCGTAGGGCATGCCCATGGAGGCGGCAGCGGCGCGGAGCACCAGCTCGGTAAAGGGCACGAAGTTGTTGCCGGGGCGGCTGGGTTCGAGGATGTGAGGGCGCTCGCCGGGGTTGCCGTACATGATCTGTCCGGGGCGAACTTGCTGGTGATAGATATCTTCGTGGTCCCGCGCATTTTGCCGGATGATCCCCTGTGCATCCTCGGTTTCGATGAATACCGGAATGCTGGCGGTGATGATCTGGGCCATGAGCTCGTAATCAAGTGAATCGTCCAGATGGCGGAACAGCTTCATGCCTGCAGCAAGGGGCGAAATACCCCGTACCTGCTCCACCTCTTCAACGCGGAAGAGATGGAGCACGCAGGGGCGGTGGGCAACGAAGGCGGGCTTGCAGACGAAATGCGCGGAGCTGAGAGAATCCGTGCCGTGTGTCCAGTCCTGCAGCAGACCTGCAGGCGGGTCGGCGATCCAGTACCGTGAAGGGGCTCCCCATTCGGTGAACTCGATACCCTCACGGATCCGGTGATCGGATTCACGGTCCAGAGGGGTGCGCAGCCGACCGGGGTGTGTATCCTGAATTGCCAGCGAGAACTTGCGTCCCTCATCGGGGAGCATGACGGGCAGATACAGCAGTTCGCCGTGGATGAGCACACAGCGCAGACCGAGGAAGCACAGATCGTCAAAGGTGAGTTTCCCGCTGGGGTGCGCTTCCATCTGCCACATCTGCCACGCGAATTCCTGCTGACGAGCAACTTCGCGGGCTTCTTCCGCAGAGATGCCCAGCCGCTCGGCCAAGGGTTTGGCCTGTGGCTTGAGTCCTGTGCCGACCACGTTCACAGTCATGGAGTCAATGACAGAACGCGGAGCCCAATCGTTTGCAGCGAGATCTTCAGCGCGGAGCTGGATGGTGTCCCGTTCGTAACGGGAAGAAGATGCAGGAGTGCGGTGGGTGTGCCAGCCGCCAAGCCTGCCGGAATGAGAACCGGCCATGCGGCGCACATGGGGATGGCGACGACCGACAAGGCCATTGGCCCCACGCGAAGTACGCAGGATGCTAGCCACGGCGGGTAACCCCCTGCACGAACACAGGGCCGACCGGGGCACCGTCGATTTTGTTGAGCTCGCGTTCCAGATAGGAAAGCGTCTTCCGGATGTCAGCTACATCGGAACGAGTGAGGGTTCTGCCCGCTATGCTGTACGACTTGCCGGAAGCACAGATGAGAAGAGCGGCTTTCCATTCTCGAAGCTGTGCTGTCAGTTCGTCTCGTGTCCAAATAGTCATGCCCCGAAGGGTAGACCTTACGGGGCATTATGTCGTGGACGTGGTGGAAGTGGAAGGCGAAGATTGGGGAGATGTGTATTTGTGTAGAGATAATAATATGAGAAATATATTCACCGTTTATGATAAAGAAAAAGGAGGGAGTATGTCTAGATTGCTAATGGTTATAGCTTGTTCTTTGGTGTTGTTTGTTTCAGGCTGCAGCTATAAGACTGCTGAGCCAGTGCAGAATGTTGATGCAACTGTAAAAGAGTTTATGAAGAAATCAGAAGTATATCCAGCATTTGGATTGTTTTTCTCTAGAGGTGGAGATGATATTTCGTCGCTAGGGAGTGTTTTAAAGAAGGAGGCTAAAATAATTGATGGCGTTGAATATGAGATATATACAAAGCAAAGTGATGGTTATGGAATCGATAATTTAGATGTAATTTCAGGAACCGCTTTTATTGAGAAAGAGTATGAGGCAAAAATGTCTGTTAAGGCTGATGCATCATATATGGCGATGGCGAGCTTGAGTGGTGATAATGTGAGTAATGTTAAGGAGGTTATGCAGATCGGAGAGATCAAAAAAATAAAAGGAAATAACTTAGAAATTGATCCAACAAAGTATTGTGGAGAAGAATATTATTATGTATCAGAAATGAGGAATGGTATATCTTCATCATATGGTTCTTTGGAGAGTAATGTTGTTGGCAGCTTTGCTGGAATGCCTTTTAATACCAACTTGTCTATTGGCTTGTCAACAGATTATCATACAATTAAAAAGGGTTGGATCGTTCTTAAATTGCTACCAACCAGAAATTTGACTGTATGTGGAGCTAATAAGTCTCTTCCATCTGTTTATAGCTTTGATGAGTTGGTGGAGAGTATTAGAAAGGAATAGTTTTAAATTTCTTGCGGTGAGGTTATGTGTTGGTCGTCTGATGTTGTTTAAGGAAGTTATGAATTTCGGATAAGTGTACCCACACCCCTCTAACTTTCCCATACCTCACCGCAGGCAGCTTCCCTTCATTGATCAAATTATAGAAATGGCTCTTTGAGCAACCCAGCATTTCGCATGCCTGCTTCCAATTCAGGCGACGGCCTTTGTTGCCTTTGGGATCGCGGTATTCTTCCGTAGCTGTGGCTTTCATGGCTTCTCCTTATGATTTCTTTTCGGGTTGTTCCTATCCGAACCAAGCAGGGCGGCTTCCCATTCCTGCTTGGGGCATTGGGGTGGGGCGCGGTGCCGCGCTAATGCCGCCCTGATTCATGTTTGCGAAACGGGACTGCAGCTTCTTTCCGCCATTTTTCGGCCTACTGCGCCGCGCAATATCCAGCTCCCATGCGGCAGCGAGACAGAGCACCTCGCAATCCCAGAAGTGGTTCGCTTTGCCAGATGGGCAGAGCCACGCTTTGGCGTCATTGTCCCAATACTCCGTAGTCATTTCATCAAAGTATGCTTTGGGCATGGCCTTTTCCGCATGCAGCCAGAAGGTGCCGGGGTCTCCGGGCTGCACTTCCAGCTTGGCGGCAAGGGTGTCCTTGAAGACGTTGGTATCCAAGCGTCCAAGCTTGAGCCCGCCGGGGATCGGTCTCTTGGATTGTGGGAAGTAGTCGATCTGCGAGTAGGCAACGGGCGCTGCCTGATGCTGCTTGCCCTGCGTTGCCAGCACGCGGGCGCGATGCTTGCGGGCGAAGTTGTAGACCTCTGTGGTGCGGTGCCCCATGGCGTCGATCAAGAGGCGTTCCACAGCGTACTCGTTGTCTTGACCGTCTCTGAAGGTTTGGTGGAGCAGAAGTTTCTCCACCGCTTCCAGCGAGGGCAGGCTGCCACACTGCACAAGCCAGCTTTCCTGTTCGGTACCCCAGCCGAATGCCCTGACCACATAGCGGAAGTACCCCTTCTGGGTGTCTACGCCAGCGAGCAGGCTGGCGACTCGTGATATACCGTCTTCCAGCGGGCTCGGCACTGCGCCGCGAGGTCGATCATCGCAATGCTGACGCAGGCCTGCTTCGGTGCGCTGTTCTTCGTAATCGTACCACGGTTCAGCCTTTCGCTTGTTCATGAAGTCCTTCATTTTGGACTTCCATTCCGGCTTACCAAGCGCTTTGGCCTGCATGAACTCTACAAAGTCTGCGGCGATTTCCGACAGCCCCACAAAGCGCGATATCCATGCCGGAACATGAAAGCCGACGGAACGCGGCCTGTGTGTCTTCAGGTGGGCAAAGAGCTCAAGGCCGGAACCGCGAGCCTTCCAATATCCGCGCTTCACTGCCTCATTGCGGGTTTGGTCGGTCCAGCAACTTCCGCAATGCTCGCAGACATAGGTGGCCTGATTGCGGGCCTTAAGCTCTTCGGGGTTGGCTCTTGTGCCGCCTTCCCAACGGATGCGGTCGAATTGCATGAGCTGCTCGCCGCCGCAATCCGGACAGCGCACCCAATAGTCAAACTTCGCCTGTGCCTTCTGGAAGTTTCTCCAGATGGGGCTTTCCGCATCAGACGGCGATGATATTTTCCAGATCTTCCGGCGGCGGGCAAAGGTGGTGGTGCGGGCCTCGGCGAGGTCTTCTGAGCTGGCTTCCTTTTTGGGATTCTGGAACTTGTCCAGCTCATCAAGCACGAGATAGCAGATAGGTTTGTTGGCAAGCCGTGTAGCAGATCCCGACCACGCCATGTAGACCGGCATGTTGGAGAGATTAACGCGAATGGCGCTGCGATCCTCTCCCTTGCCGGTGAAGAGTTCTCGCAGGCGCGGGGATTCTTCAAACATGGGGATGATGCGGTCTGTGCAGTTTTCGCGGGCGGTCGTTTCGTCGGGGAAAACATAGAGCGTGGGACCGGGGCGACGGTCTGCCGCGTAGCCTATGCAGTTGTGCACGGCTTCCGATCCGCCGGACTGTGGCACCTTGCATTGCACTATCTCTTCAACGCCAGGAAAGAAGCTCGCATCCATGATGCCTGTCAGGTAGGGCGTAATGTCATTGTGCCAGCGACCCGGAATGGCACTCATGTGCAGAATGCGGTGCCGGGCCGACCATTCGCTGACTGGTACGGGTTTTCGGTGTCGAAGTGCGGCACGCTCGCCACGGGAGAAGCGGAAGGAATAGGCAAGCCGTCCGCCTGCGTTGCTGACGTGCCGGAGAAGGCGAAGGCGGACCTTCTCCGGCAGCCAGTGTGGCAGGGCAGAAGTGATACGAAGGCGGCTAGGCTTCCGCTCCGTCTTCTGCGTTCGGGATGTCGGGTTCTTCAGCATCGTTTATGAATTCCACTTCGATTTCCATCTCCCGCGAGTATTCATGCAGGGCGGTATCGATAATCGATTCAAGCATGTTGATCAGCGTGTGTGAGTGGTTGGGATTTCCTTCCACGACGTTGATCAGTTCCAGTACTTGTACTTCGATAGCGGATTTCAAGCCTGTTTCAAGAGCCACGCCGCGTGTGGACAGTTCCATTTCCACATCCTCGCGCGGGATGAGCTTGCCTTCTTCACGCAGACGCTTGATCTGCTCGCGCTTCGCCTGCTCTTCAATGCGTTTGATTTCGGCTTCCTGCTTGCGTCGGGCGAGGTCTTCCGCACTGTTGGCCTGTTTATCCGGTGTGGTGATGAAGGGCAGCGTGCGGGCGTAGGCGTCCACGTCTGACTGCACAAAGCCGTTCTCCCGCTTGCGCAGCCTGCCGGACTTTATGTCCGCATAGAGTTTGCTCTTGGCGATTTTACGTTGCTGAGAAGTCAGGTGCTCTATGACCTGGGCAGTGCTGGAGAAGGTAATCTCTCCGTTCTTGTTAGATGGCATGCGAGCCTCCAGAAGTCGCGATGCCCGTTCAAAGGCTGCAATGGCCTGTGGAGAGGGATCGTCCCGCATGAGGCGTTTCGCTTCCTCCTTCGCTTTAAGAAGAGAGGCAACATCACTTGAAGCGCTTCGAGCGAGAAGTTCGTCGAGCTTCATCTCATCCATTGCCTTGCTCCCTGTCCGTGAAGGTGGAACCTGTAGCTTCATGTACGGCATTGTTCCCTGTATAGGCCTGCCAGCGTCTGACGATTGCATCGGCATACTTGGGATCCAGTTCCATTGTCCGGCAGATTCGATTGGTGCGTTCACACGCGATAAGCGTGGTGCCTGAACCGCCGAAGGGATCAAGAACCATATCGCCCGCCTTGCTGCTGTTGCGGATGAAGCGCTCAACCAATCCCACAGGTTTCATGGTGGGATGGATTTCACTTCGGAGCGGTTTGCGTTCCAGAATGATGGTGCTGTCGAATTGCTCGACTGACAGGTCACGTCCCGTAATCACGGTGGAGGTGCCCTCGTGGCAGAGGATGATGGAACCGTCAGGAAGCTGCTCTACGGTGCCCAGGCTGCCAAGCTCCTGAATGGTTTTCCTCTTTCTTCCGCCATACCAGCGATGAGCGCTGCCCGGCTTCCATCCATAGAGAATCGGTTCGTGCTGGCATTGGTAGTCAGCCCGACCGAGCACAAAGTGGTCCTTGCGCCAGATGAGGCATGAAGCCAGTTTGAATCCGGCCTCCCTGAATGTGCTTCGGAAGTTGATTCCCTCTGTGTCTGCATGGGCGACATAGATGGGGCATCCCTTTCCCAGGACTCCATACATGGCGTTGTAAGCGTTCTGCAGGAAGGTGCGGAAGTCGCTGTCCTTCATGTTGTCATTTTTGATGGCTCCCGCCTTGCCTTTGTAGTTCACATTGTACGGCGGATCTGTCCAAATCAAGTCAGCTTCCTTGCCGAGCATGAGAGCTGCCATGGCAGCGTGGCTTGTGGAGTCTCCGCAGAGAAGACGGTGGTTATCCATGAGCCAGATGTCTCCGGGAACCGTGACGCCTGGGCCATCAGCGGGAAGCTCATCGGGATCTGGCCCCGAATCTTCCCGGTCTAGGGCATCAAGCAGATCTTCAATGTCTGAAAGTGCCAGTCCGGTAAGTTCGAGCTGAAAGGCTTCCTGCTGTAATGCTTCCAACTCAGCAGCCAGAGCGTCTTCATCCCATTTTGACCAGGCGACGGAACTGTTGGCGAGAATGCGGAAAGCCCGCACCTGCGCCTCCGTCATACCGTCAGCGAGGATAACTGGGATTTCTGCAAGACCCATACGCAGGGCAGCTTTCAGGCGAAGGTGTCCATCCACAACAACGCCATCAGCCTTTGCCAGAATGGGGAGGCGAAAGCCGAATTCGGTAATGCATGTCATCATTCGTTCGACGTGGCGGTCATTCTTCCGTAATTGGCGTTCATATGGTCTTAATCGTTCCAGTGGCCAGTATTCGAGAGTGATCGTTTTCATCCGACGCGTCCTGTGGTAGTCCTCCTGTACCGATACGTACCGCGTTTCGGCAGGAGGGTTGGAGTGATTCCGGTCGGATAGGCTTGTATCCGGTCGCCGCATGGAGGTACCAGCTTCATGCGGCAACCCTCTCTCAGTTCAATCAGTCAGCTGCAGGGCCATCCCTTGCTCGTTCCACACACTCCAGCGGCAGAGGGTAGCGGTGTCCCGACACAAAGACCTTCCATTGTCCGTCCCGTTCAAATGGAGCAGAGCGGGTGTGCGTTGAGAACTGCCGACCTACTTCTGCTGCTGTCCGGACGCGCACTCGTGTTCCTGCTGGCGTATCCGGCGGTATGTGCGGTTCAGGCTGGATCGTTCCCATATGCTCTCGCAGGATGTGGGACAGCAGGTGACCAACAGCCTCGGGATTGTGCCAGTCATATTTATTGCCATCGCGGCTGACCCACTTCTCTCCATCCTGGACGCGGAGCAATCCTGCTGGACCGTTTCGTTCCGGCCATTCTTCAGCCCCGAAGACTGCAATGGAGCGACTGGTGCCATCTGCAAGTTTAATGGTGATATGGGCAAGCTTAGGTCGCTTTTCTCTCATTTCCCCGCCTCCGTGGGGTAAAAGTTGATTTTGCTTTCCCCGCCATGGCGGGGAAAACTACTGATTTAGCAAATTCCGACAGTCGATGATGGCAGCTCCATGCGCTACCACCCAGTCAAAGGCGTCAGTGCGAAAGACAAGGTGTGATAACTGGTTGCAGAGTGCAGCGTTTTCCGGCTTTGCCAGCCGCCATTGCCAATCCCATTTGATGCCGAGAGATGTCGTCGCATCATCTTTCTCAATCCACATGGGGCCGGAGCGCAGCAGCTCGTTCAGCTGCAGCACGCTGGCCGGGATGGCTTTCGGGGGCGGGGCGGTTTCGGCAATGCTTGGCGCTTCCCCCGCGTCGGCAGCCTCGCGGCGATGGTCCTTCCCAGAGGGAAAGGGCGGCAGGGTGAACGCTGGCGGAAGTCCGGCGAGGATCCACATGGCGAGATCTACACCATGTGCAACGGCTTCACCGGGATCTTTGCCAGCAGGAACAGGCCACCGTTCCGCTTGAGGGTATGTGGCTTGCCACCAGTCACGCTGCCTTGCTTGCATGGCCTCTGTGCGCTCGGCCTTCTCGCGGGCTTCTTCCGTGTCATTCTCTGGCTCAACGCGTTCCACATCCAAGGCATTCAGAATGCACAGGCACTTTGTCAGAATGCCATGCAGCCATTCATCAGGCTTGCCGCCGAGTGTTCCCATTCCCAGCGCTCCGATTTCTTGCCGACCTGATGCGGCTGTCGCGTCCCAGCAGGCTATTGCGTCCAATTCGGCCTCGACCACCACGAAGGCACGGGCTTCCGGATTCAGGCACATAGGAACTGAGCTGGAGCCCGGCACCATGTAGTAGCGAGGCCCGAACTCGAAGCCGTTGTCTTGGCGGATCTTGATGCGCTGTAGCTTTCTTTCTCGCCAGTAGGGGATGACAATGCCTTTGGGCAGCCACAGGCGTTTGGCTTTGCCGTTCTCTGATGTTTCTTCTGTAAGACCCCATGCGGTGCGGGAGCGGTATTCCGGCTTGGGATTGTATCCAAGACGGCACCGCTTGGCGGCTTCAAGAGAAACGCCTCGCGAGGCGAGATAGGCGAGCATCGGCGGGTTTGCGAGCAGGCGCTGGTGGCATGTGGTGACAAATGACCTGGCTTTTTCCTGCCAGAGCATTGCGGGATCATCGTGCGTTTTGAACGCGTATTCCCCCCGCGCTTCTCCTTTGCGGCGAGGTGCGGCCAACGGGCGATAGCCGCTTGCAGCTTCCACACCTGCAAAAGTACAGGCTTCGCGGTATGCCATGCTTCGGAAATCCCGAAGGTACTGGATGATGTCACCTCCACGGTTTTCAGCCCTGCACCAGTAAGTGCCGCCCTTGCCTTGGTCGGGAAAGGTGCGGAAGCGGTCCTTTCCTCCGCAGGTAGGGCAGGGGGATGCCCATTCACCGCTCGTTTGCTTCACGACCGTGCTTTCCCCGACGTCTTCACGAACCAGATCAAGAATGTTCATGAGCTACCTCCAGAAAAGGACTATTGAACGATCACAAAACATGGTCCCGACAATCGTCCTTTGTTCCAACATCCCTTTATTCTTTTCTTTTTATTAAAAAGGGACGATGAGCGGATAGGTATAGTAAACAACATGCCCGAAAGCGTATTAAAGAGCCCCGCTGGAATATGGGGCACAATCGTTCTATCGTTCACGCACCTATCCTTGCCCTATCATTTCAGCAGGATAGCAATTGGACTAACGTGTCTGCTGAAGGACCTTGATCATGTTTTGCGCTATCCGTTGCCATAGAGCGTGAGCGCCCTCGGGTTTATGCGAATGCCGTAGTAGCCCTTCACGTTGCCTTCACGCGGGATGCGCTCGCTGGGGAATCCTTGTTTACGCATGCGATCTCCCATGCCTTTCATTTTGGGCACGTTCTTGGCGCTGACGTTCTTGATCCACCAGCGCTCGAACACGGGGTAGAGTGTGGCCGAAAGCACATAGCTGTCTTTGATGACTCCGTCGGAGATGAGGCAGTCTTCGAAGAAGTCCGCCATCACATCCTCGTCCTTCCGGTATTCCGAGGTGGCATCCAGGACTTTGCGCGGCGGGTTGAGCCCCTGCTGCTGATAGTCGAGGCATCCGCGTACCAGGCGGGCAAGGATGCCCGGATATTCCTTCTGAAGCTTTTCCTTGAGGAAAGGGTCACGCTGCAGCTCGTTGTCAGCGGAGGGGCTGTTCACAAAACGGCGGGTGAATTCCACAAGATGCATGCGGTCCCAGAAGGCGAAGTCATTTGCAGGAGCATGCGGGCGAACGTTGGTGAGCAGAACCAGCTGATGGGTGGGCTTGAAGCGCACCATGCGCTTGTCGTGCGGGTAGCGTCCGGTGAGGGTGTCACCGCCGGAATACCATTTTACCTTGCCCGCGCTGAACCGGGTTCCGTCGTCAGGTTCCGAAGCAAAGGCAATACGTCGCCCACGCAGTTCCATGATGTCGGCTGAAGGCCCCTGTGAAGAGCGTGCCTGCTTTTGTGCCAGCAGCATTTCAGCGGGAATGGGACCGGCGAGATCGTCGAGGATTTCACCAATGGTTTCAACAAGAAGGCCCTTGCCGTTCCGGCCTTCGCCTTCCATCACCAGAAAGGTGTGCTCGTTGGTGAGGCCGGTGATGGCATAGCCGAAAATGCGGTGCAGATAGGCGACCATTTCTTCGTCGCCTGCCATGATTTCCAGCATGAATTTGTCCCAGGCAGCAGCCTCGGCATCCATACCCCACCATTCAACACAGCTTGCCCGATGGAGAAATTCCCCCGGCACCCCCTTTCTGAGCTTACCAGTCCGAAGGTCCAACACGCCGTTGGCAACGGGCAGCAGCCAAGGCTCCTGATCCAGCTCATCACCACGGATGGCAATGGGATCGTCGATCATGCAGGCAGCCTTCAGGCAATTGTTGATGCCGCCGATGGAGCGCAGGTAGTCCGCCTGATCTGCCAGCACCTTGCACTGCCGGTTCAGTCGTGACGCACCTTCCTTGTCACCGTCGTCTTCTGCCTGTTGTTTGAGTTTGTAGAGCTCCATGCGTGTCGAGAGGTAGCAATCAACCACGCGGGCAACAGCGATAGCGGCTTCTTTGGTGATGTCGAAATCCCAGTGGCTGCCACGCCAGACCATCCACTCGGCAGCCTGGTGATTGAAGGTGAACTTGTTCCGATGGAGCTGGGCGAAGAGCAGGCCATTGCCGATGTCATTGGCCTTGGCGCATTGCACCACAAAGTGACGATCCGGTGCGGGATCGACTTCTTCAATGGGGGCCTTGGGCTCTTCAGCCCGGCGTTTGGCTACCTGTTCTCGAATGGCTGCCAGCTCGTCGACGGGGGGAGCCGGTGATCTATCAGAATTATCAATAGGTTCTGAATTGTGAGGCGTGAAATCGCTGTCGCTCATGCAAGCCTCCGCGTGTTACGAATCCCGTAATTGGTGCACCAGAAGCGTGTTTGCTTTGCTAACCTTCCATTTTTCCACGCATATTTTTCCATCAGTCGCGCCCAAACCCTGAGCCTCGCAGCACCCGTAGAGCCGCATGCCGCAGAAGGACCCGCAAGCAGGCAGAGCCTCGGGCCTCGCCGAGGGACGATTTGGTCGGAAGTCTTGAAAGGGAGGGGAGAGGGCGCGGCGCGGCGAGCCCCCTCTGAAGGATGCCGCCGCATGCGCGGCGGCGTCAGAATCGCATGCAGACCAGAGGGAAAGAAGCGGGTACTGGTGCAAAAACCGGGAACATACCGGGAACAAACCCCGAAAACGCAAAAACGGGAAGTTTCAGAGCGCAGCATTTTGCACCTGTAACTTCCCGAATTTATTCTGGTACCGAGGGCGAGACTCGAACTCGCAAGCCCTTGCGGGCGGCGGATTTTGAGTCCGCTGCGTCTACCAATTCCACCACCCCGGCGTGTGAGGAAGCGTTTTATAGTGTAATTACTGCGCGGTTGTCAACCTGATCAGATCAGAAGAGAAGAGTGTCTGTTGTGGCTATGGCGTGCCGGAAAGAAGTTGCAATCCGGTAGGATCGGGCGCTTGAAGATGCACAAGATGGGCGGGCGCCCAGACGCCCAGACGTCCAGACGCTTAGATGCGCAGGGTGTGGGCAAGGCAGAGCACATAGCCGTCGGGGTCCGCAATGTACCATTCCCGCTTGCCGTACCACATGTCACCCAGTGGCTTCACTTCGGTCACGTTGCCGGCAAGCTTCTCATGCAAGGCGTTTACGTTTTCCACTTCCAGATAGAAGGTGGCGCTGGCTCCGGGCTTTCTGCCTGCAAAGGCAGGCAGGTCATGGGCAAAGGCCCGTTCTTCAAGAAGCATGAAGCAGGCACCGCCATTGCGGACCATGGCGCAGATGAAGTCCTGCTCATTCGTTCTGTCTGTGGCAATGGGGCCACCTTCTTCGGCCACGCCCATTTCGAAGGTGAATCCCAGCGTGTCGCAGTAAAATGCCAGGGCGCGGGCCACATTGCCTACCATCAGGTTCGGGGTCAGAGATTTCATCGTGCCTCCTGTAAACAAAATGCTTAACATCCAATGCGGGGTAGGATACCTCATTCCTCTTTGGCTGCAATCGTTTCATGGAGTATGTAGCATGGTTTTCCCGCTTGGTTCCCTTTTCAACGTGGTGTGTATTGTCGTGGGTGGCGTCGTCGGCCTTGTTCTGGGCGGACGACTGCCGGATCGCATGCGGGCTATCGTGTTTACCGGGCTGGGACTTTGCACCCTTATCATAGGGATGCAGATGGGCCTGAAAACGCAGAATCCCCTTGTGCTTGTTTTCAGTATTCTGCTGGGCTCTATTACAGGTGAGTTGCTCAAGCTTGAGGATCGGTTGACCGCTCTGGGCGACTGGATGAAAAAGCGCATGCGCAGCGGGAATGAACGCTTCACGGAAGGGTTTGTATCCTCCTCCGTGCTGTTCTGCATCGGTGCCATGGCCATTCTCGGTTCGTTCGATGAAGGCTTGCGCGGTGACCATACCATCCTGTTCACCAAATCCATTCTGGACGGTTTTGCCTCTGTCGCCTTTGCCGCCAGTTATGGTGTGGGCGTTATTTTTTCTGCCATTCCGGTTTTCATTTATCAGGCCAGCCTGACGGTGTTCGCCACGGTGCTGCAACCCATTCTGAATGAAGCCATGATGACGGAGCTTGTTGCCACCGGCGGCGCACTTATCATTGGAATCAGCATAAATCTGATGGAGTTGCGGCGTATTCCGCTGACCAACATGCTTCCTGCTCTCGTGTTCGCACCTGTTCTGGCGCGGATTCTCATGTAAGGCATATGACAGAGGGGAGCGGCGTATTGCCGGTTCCCCTTTGGATGACATTTTTTGCGAACCTCGCGTGCAAGGGGTTGCACAATCTGTCACAGGTCTTATGCTATGCCCTCAGCGAGAGCGAGCAGGAATGATAGTAATTCCTGATTGTCTAATTCCGCAAATCATCCATACATTCGAAGACCCTACGGGCATTTCCAGCATATGACGCAAAAGAATTGTATCCATATAGAAGGCGCAAGGCAGCACAACCTCAAGAATCTCACTCTGGACATCCCCCGCGACGAACTGGTCGTGGTGTGCGGTCCTTCGGGGTCGGGCAAGTCCACGCTGGCGTTCGACATCGTCTATGCCGAAGGGCAGCGGCGGTATGTGGAATCGCTTTCTGCGTATGCACGTCAGTTCCTGCCGCAGATGGACAAGCCGGAAGTGGACAAGATTGAGGGCCTCTCTCCCGCCATTTCGCTGGAACAGCAGGCTTCGTCCCGCAACCCGCGTTCTACCGTGGGGACGGTGACGGAGATATACGACTTTCTGCGCGTCTTTTACGCCCGCCTTGGGACCATGTATTGCCCCGAATGCGGCAAGCCCATTGCTGCCCGCGCCGCGGACGAGATAATTGCCGACATCCTCGCCCTGCCGGAGGGGACCAAGTTCATGGTGCTGGCACCGCTGGTGGAGCATCAGAAAGGGACCCATGCCGACCGCTTCAAGAAGTTGAAGGCGGAAGGGTTTGTCCGTGTGCGGGTAAACGGCGATGTGCTGACCATTGATGATGTGCCCGCGCTTGAGAAAAACAAGAAGCACAATATCGAGCTGGTCATCGACCGCCTTGTCATGAAGGATGGTCTGCGCGGCCGTCTGGCCGATTCGGTTGAACTTGCCCTGAAATATGGTGAAGGCCGCCTTATCGTTTCCGTGGTGGGCGGGGAAGAGACTATCCATTCCACGGAATCCGTCTGCCCCACCTGCAAGATCAGTCTTCCCAAACTCTCTCCGCAGATTTTTTCTTTTAACAGCCCGCAGGGGGCCTGCCCGCGTTGTTACGGGCTTGGTACCATCGACTATTTCGAACCCAATCTGCTGGTGCCCAACAAGGGCCTTTCTTTGGCGGATGGCGGCCTGCTGCCGTGGAAGAATCCCAAGGTCATGGGGCGTTACGAAGCCGGCCTGAAGGCTCTGGGCAAGGAGTATGGTTTCACGTTGTCTACGCCGTTCAGGGAGTATTCGGACGTGGCGTGGAATGCTCTTTTCTTCGGCGACAGGAAGACGGACTGGGAGGGCGTGACCTCCATTCTGGAGCGCGGCATGGAATTCGGACAGACCTGGCGCGATGAGCTGTCCCGTTTCCGGCAGAGCAAGCCCTGTCCCAAATGCAACGGAGCACGTCTCAAGGACGAGTCTCTTGCCGTGCGCGTGGACGATCTTTCCATTTTTGCTTTCTGCTCCCTTTCCGTGGGGCGTGCGTTGGAATGGCTGCAGGGACGCACCTTCGACAAGTCGCTGGGCATCATTGCCGAGCCGCTGATGAAGGAGCTTACCCATCGCCTCGGTTTCATGGTGAACGTGGGGCTCGATTACATTTCCCTCGGCCGCAACATGTCCACGCTTTCCGGCGGCGAGGCGCAGCGAATCCGCCTTGCATCGCAGCTTGGCTCCGGTCTGGTGGGCGTGACCTACGTACTGGACGAACCTTCCATCGGCCTGCATCCCAAGGACAACGAACGGCTCATCAATACGCTGCGCAGCCTGCAGCGGCGCGGCAATACCGTGCTGGTGGTGGAGCATGACGAGGCAACCATCCGCGAGGCTGATACCGTTATCGAGCTTGGTCCCGGTTCCGGCATGCTTGGCGGCGATATCATGTTCAACGGGCCGGTCAAAGAACTGCTGGCGCATTCCGAATCGCTTACGGCCAAGTATCTGCGCGGTGAAATGGTCATCGAACTGCCCGAGACGCGCAGGGAAGGGGATAAGGCCCTTGTCCTGAAAGGCGTGACCACCAACAACCTGCAGAATGTGGACGTGCGCTTCCCCCTTGGGGCGCTCACCTGCGTGACCGGTCCTTCCGGTTCCGGCAAAAGCTCGCTGGTGGTGGATTCGCTCTACAAGCACATTGCCCTGCATCAGTCCATCAAGGTTGACAGCCCCGGGCAGATTCAGGGTATTGAAGGACTTGAAGATATTGAACGAATCGTTGCCATAGACCAGACGCCCATCGGGCGCACACCGCGTTCGAACCCGGCAACTTACACCAAGGTTTTTGACGAGATCCGGAATATTTTTGCCATGTCGCCCGATGCGAAGAAGCGCGGCTACAAGCCCGGACGTTTCAGCTTCAACGTGCGAGGCGGCCGGTGCGAAGCCTGCGGCGGCGACGGGCAGATCAGGGTGGAAATGCATTTTCTGCCCGATGTCTACGTGACCTGCGATGTCTGTAAGGGCAAGCGCTACAATCACGAGACGCTTGAGGTGCGGTACAAGGGCAAGAACATTGCCGAGGTGCTGGACATGACAGTGCGGCAAGCCAAAGTGTTCTTTGAAAATTATCCTGTCCTGGAACGCCGTCTTGCTGTATTGGAAGATGTGGGGCTGGAGTATCTCCGGCTCGGGCAGCCCGCCACCACGCTTTCCGGCGGCGAGGCCCAGAGAATCAAGATTTCCCGTGAACTCGGCAAACGCAGTCTGCCGGGAACGTTGTATATTCTGGATGAACCCACCACCGGCCTGCATATGCACGAAGTGGGCAAGCTCATCCGCGTGTTGCACCAGCTTGTGGACAGGGGCGCGACGGTTGTCGTGATCGAACATAATACCGATGTGATCATGGCCTCGGATTATGTTATCGACCTCGGTCCCGGCGGAGGCGAAAACGGCGGCAGGATCGTATCTTCCGGCACGCCGGAGGCGATTATAGCCGATCCCAACTCTGTAACCGGTTCCTTTTTGGAAAAAGACCGGCTTACCCGTGCAAACGGGTAGTGTCGTTTTTTCCATGACATAGTGTGAAGGTGTTTTTGGTATGTATGCAGTTTACCGCTTAGGAAAAAGGTATGTTGGAAAGAAGACAATCCCGTATCAGCACTAATTTTGATGAGATCTATTCCGCGTTATTTGTTGATTTTGATAACATTTTCACCCGTCTTGACGAGCTGGCTCCCGCAGCCGCACGTGCATTTGCGACCAATCCCCAGCGCTGGCTGCGCTGGCTTGAAACCCACGCCGTGCGTATGCTTTACGGCGATGGTGTACGCAGGCGCATTCTCAAGCGGTGTTGTTATCTGAACCCTCACTGTTATCACCAGTACAGACCGTTTTTCATCCGTGCGGCGTTCAATGTTATTGACTGCCCGCCGCTCACAAACCAGGGCAAGACCAGCGCCGATATCCATCTCGTCATGGATGCCATGGACACCCTGAATCACAAGACCATGTTCGACGAGTTCATCATCCTCTCGGGTGATGCGGACTTTACTCCCCTGCTGATCCGTCTGCAGGAACATGCCCGTCGCACACTGGTGCTTTCCGTCGGCTATGCGGCTCCGGCCTACACGGCCGCAAGTTCATGGCGTATCCGCGAAGACTGGTTCGTGCAGCAGGCGCTGGACGAACGCCCCTTCGAGGAACAGCGTCCTCTGGATGAGTATCAGGCAACCGGCCCCATGCCCCAGTCCGCCAAGGTGGTCCGGCCTGTCCGGTCCGACAGAAGCCACATGGAGCGTGGTGCCCAGATCGTGAAGCGCATGGTGAGCGACTCCTCAACACCCGTGCCGCTGGCACAGCTTTCCCATTTGTTGCAGAAGGAACTGGAAGCAGGGCAGGACTGGTTCGGTTACGGTCGTTTCCGCGATTTTCTGGAAGCGCTGGAGCTCGACAGGCTGGAAGTATCCAATGTGGTGCCCGGCTATGTGTTTGATCCTGCCCGTCACGAAGAACCGGAAGAGACTTCGGCGCGCTCGGAGTTCCGCGATGCCTATCCCGAACTGTATGAATTTGCGGTGCGGGTACACAGGCTGACGGATGTGCCCCTGCTCATGCCTGAGCATTACAAGCAGCTGCTCGGCCTGATAGTGGAAGAGGTGAATGCAAACGGCTTCTTCCTGACCAATACCTCGCGTAGCGTGCGTGACAAATGCGTGGAGCGGGGTATTCCCGTGGGGCGCGCACATGTGAACTTCGTGCTGGTGGGCATCACACGCGGCGGCTACCCGCTTTCCGAGCAGGACGGGGTGAACATGAAGGACGTTGCCAAGGCGTTCATGCGAAACGTGAAGGACCTGTGCAACCGGACCCAGTTTGATCTCTCGGATGAAGAATTAAAACTGCTGATGCAGTGGATAATGCCGAAAGAAAACGGCGAATAAAAACCAAAAGAAAGGGCGGGAGAAATCCCGCCCTTTCATACTGCAGACAAAGACTTTTTTGGGCTCCGCCGGGCAGGAACCTGACGTTCCTGCACCTCGTATTCTCGATGATAATCCGTTTTTGGACCCCGGTTCCGGCTTAACGGGATTGTGGGTTTACTGAAAACGAGGGTTTGCCATTAATCTGAAAGGGCGGGATTTCTTCCGCCCTTTTTGCGTCTAATAAACTTTTCTTCGTGAGAACCCCTGCCCCAGAACGGAGAAGGTGTTTTCTACAATGAAGAAGGCGTTGGGATCGCAGGTGAAGGTAATCTCTTCCAGCTTCTTCAGCTGGATGTTGTTGATTACGGTCATCAGCACATCACGGTTCTGGCCGGTGTAGGCCCCTTTGCCTTCAAGGAAAGTGCCGCTGCGCTGCAGCTTGGTCATGACCTCGGCGGCAATTTCCTTGGCGTTATCGGAGATGATGAAAACCACTTTGCGCTGGTTGAACAGCGAAAGCACAGACTCCATGGTGGTGGAGGCGATGAATACATTGATGATGGATGCCACCACAAGGTCTGTCTTCAGAATTGAAAGCGAGAGCGAGAACAGAAACAGGTTGAAGGCGAAGAAGGTTTTGCCGACTCCGATATTGTATTTCTGGTTGAGCATTATGGCTACGATATCCATCCCGCCCCCCGAACCCAGCGAGCGCAGAATAAGCCCGCCGCCAAGGCCGGAAAGCACGCCGCTTGCCACGGTCGCGTAGAATTCGTTTTCGATATGGATGGGAACATTCAGCACCTTGTACGCCACGGTGGAAAGGCACATGGCATACAGGCTGTACAGACAGAATCGTTTGCTTACCTTGAACCAGCCCATGACGAACAGGGGAATGTTCAGCATGAAGTACCACGTGGCCGGGTCCAGCAGCTGGGTCTTGTAATAGGTAAGGGCACCAAGGCCGAAAATGCCGCCGGGAATGAAGCCATGCACCGTGGCAATAGACTTGATGCTTACGGCGTAGACGCAGGAACCAAGCGTAATGAGCAGCAGGTTCCATGGAATGGAATAGGTGTAGTCTCGATTCATGATGTCGGATTTGATTGTTGCTGATCGGTAAAGAAAGGACCGATGATGACTTGAGGTGCGCTCAGATGAGGCTTTTTTGGAGAATAGTCAACCGGTCAGCATCCACTCTAATAGATAATTATTTAAATTCTTCCAGTTTGGTGCGGAAAAGTCAAAGAAGAATCGCGTTTGTGCAAACGATTATCCGTTTGCGCTGCGTTCTGGAGATTTGCTTTGGCCCTGCACATGATTATGTATGGAATGCGTGCCTGTGCTCCCGCTGTTTTCGCGGAGCGCAGGAATAATAGAACATGATCAGGCAGGTGCATGATGACAGGATTACAACACGCTCTGGCCCGCAGCACCAACCGCGGGCAGACTCTGCTTCTTCTGCTGGCTATCGCTTCCCTTTCCGGTCTTGCGGGCTGGGTTCTGGGGGGTAGTGCAGGTGCCGCATGGGCGCTGATTCTGGCGCTTGCCCTTGCGCTGTTTGCCCCCCGCATGTCTCCGGCCATGCTCATGCGCATGTACCGTGCGCGGCCCCTGCATGCAGCGGAATTCCCCGTCCTGCATGAAGTGGTGGCCGATATGGCTGCCCGCGCCGGGCTTTCCCGAACGCCCCGACTGTTTCTGATACCTTCGCAGGTCATGAACGCCTTTGCCGTGGGCGGCAGGGATGATGCGGTCATTGCCGTGACATCGGGACTTCTGAACAGGCTGGACATGGATGAACTGACAAGTGTGGTTGCGCACGAGATAAGCCACATTCTGCATGGCGATATTCAGGCCATGACGCTGGCGGATATCTTCTCGCGCATCACCGGCGTGTTCTCCACCATCGGCAAGATTTTGCTTATTATCAATCTGCCGTTGCTGCTGCTCGGTGAGATAACCATTTCGTGGGGATTGGTCTTTGTGCTGCTGGGAGCACCTGGTGTGAGCATGCTGCTGCAGCTGGCACTTTCGAGAACGCGCGAGTTTGAAGCGGATGCATCTGCAGCGCGGCTTACGGGTGCCCCCCTCGCACTGGCAAGGGCGCTTGCCAGAATCGAATACCAGCAGGGAAGCCTGTTCGACAGATTGTTCTTTCCGGGCAGGCGCGAGCAGGAGCCTTCACTGCTGCGGTCGCATCCGGTGACAGACGAGCGGGTGGCACGCCTCAAGGCCATGGCGCAGGAGCCGTGGGCAACGCCCCGGTACCGGTTTGCACAGGCAACAAGGCCCCGGCCTTTCACCATTGTGCGGCCGCGCTGGAGAATGGGCGGCTACTGGATTTCGCTGTAGCCGTTATTGCTGACCAAGGGCAGACCGCAGGAAGCTGGAACTGCTAGTATACCTTGTTTTGCGGGTGTGCTTGGGCAACTGCGGTCATGCCTTCGGCGCGCGCAGCCTTTCTCAGCCGCATGCCTGCGGCTCTGTCTGCTATTGCCGACATGTCCAGTCCCAACCCGTTGCAGGGGAGCTGGGCCTTTGCGTGCTGTTTCTTCCTTTCATTGTTCTGCAGGATAGTCATGGATTGTACTCCTGATGAAAGTTATGTCTTGTGTGACATAATGTCTTCATTATGCTATGCTGTCATGACAAATGAGCGTGTTGGATTATGCTTTGTTTAACGCAAAATGCCGCCATGCCGCGAAGGTAGCGACGGATGGGCTGTTATCAAGAGTTTGGAAATGGTTTGTGTCAAACTGGCAATAAGAGCTTTTATGTTTCCCTGCATGCCGGAGCACCCTATAGAGAAACCATGAAGATCGTGTGTCTTCACTGACAGGATGCCTGCGACAGGATATCTGTCATTCCCTTCCCCACGATGTAACGCAACGAGGAGCCGGTCATGTGTCCCGCAAGCAGACCCACCATGCGACTGCACCTTTGGCTTGAAACCGATAAAGGCGTCTTTTTCGGTCAGGGCAGGTTGCAGCTGCTGGAGTATATTGAATATACCGGTTCGCTGAACGCGGCGGCAAAGGCTCTGGGCATGTCCTACCGTGCTGCCTGGGGTAAGATAAAGACCTCTGAAGAGGCCTTGGGCTTTCAGCTTGTGGAGCAGCCCGACGGCAAACGCGGCGGTGGGCAACTGAGCGAGGCAGCCAAGCTGCTCATCGCAAGTTACCGCACGTGGCTGCAGGAAGTGGAAGCCTTTGCCCTGCAGTCTGCCAAAAAGCACATGGACTACACTCCCGCGCAATACTGGTCTGTGCGCGAACTCCCTTCCCGAAAACCGCCAGAGGCAGCGCTGTCTGCCCGCTCTGCCCGGTCTGGTCGACCTACCGGAGAGGCACCCTGCGACGGGGTGCCAGAGTCTGGAGCGGAGGCAGAAGCGGAGGCGGAAGCCTAATCCACCAAGTACCCATGACAGGATTGGTGCGTCCATAAACATGCTAACGTTAACATGTTTGAATTATTAAATAATATTGCTACAAATGTATAGACGTGGCACCGTGGTGGGGTAGGGTGTCTCCGTGGTGGAGGCGCCGTGTACCTCAACCACAGGAGGCCGACGCATGAATTGCTCGCGGCGAGGATTTCTAAAACTGACCGGCGCAGGTGTCGCCTGCCTCTCGCTGGGTCAGTTGGGATTCAATCTGTCGGAAGCTAAGGCTTATGCCACAAAGCTGAAGATTGAAGGGGCAAAGGAGATCATTACGATCTGTCCGTTCTGTTCCGTCAGTTGCAACATGATCGCGCATGTGCGCGACGGTGAACTGATCAGTACGGAAGGTGATCCTGATTTCCCCGTTAACCAGGGAGCGCTGTGTGCCAAGGGTGCCGCGCTTACCTCCATGTCCAAGAACCACCACCGTCTGCTCAAGCCCGTGTATCGCGCGCCTTACAGCGATAAGTGGGAAGAAAAGGACTGGGACTGGATGCTGGAACGCATTGCGCGCCGCATCAAGGAAACCCGCGATAAAGAGATCATTCTCACCAACGCAAAGGGCCAGACCGTCAACCGCCTCGAGTCCGTGTTCCATCTGGGTACCTCCCATGCGGACAACGAAGAGTGCGCCCTTATCCACCAAGCAATGCGCGGCCTGGGTGTTGTCCATATGGACCACCAGGCACGGATCTGACACAGCGCAACTGTAGCGGCTCTGGGAGAGTCGTTCGGACGCGGTGCGATGACCAACCACTGGATCGACATCAAGAATGCCGATTCCATCCTCATCATAGGCAGTAACGCTGCCGAGCATCACCCCATTTCATTCAAATGGGTTCTTCAGGCTAAAGACAACGGGGCCGTGGTAATGCACGTGGACCCCAAATTCTCCAGAACCTCCGCCCGTTCCGATTTCCATGTACCGCTTCGTTCCGGTACGGACATCGCGTTCATGGCGGGTTTGATCAACTATGTTCTTGAGAAGGGTAAGTATTTCAAGGAATACGTGCTCAACTATACCAACGCCGCCACCATCGTCGGCGAGGGGTATGCCTTCAAGGACGGTCTCTTCAGCGGATACGATGCACAGAAACGTGCATATGACCTGAAGAAGTGGGACTTCGAGAAGGATGAAAACGGCGTGCCCAAGCGTGACGTTACGCTCAAGCACCCCCGTTGCGTCTTCAATCTCATGAAGAAGCACTATTCCCGTTACTCCATAGACAAGGTTTCCTCCGTCACCGGCGTGACCAAGGAAAACCTGCTCAAGGTATACGAGAACTTCGCAGCCACAGGCAAGCCGGACAAGGCCGGTACCATCATGTACGCCCTTGGCTGGACGCAGCATACCGTAGGCGTGCAGAACATTCGCAGTGCGGCCATTCTCCAGCTTCTGCTGGGCAACATCGGTATTGCAGGCGGCGGCATCAATGCCCTGCGTGGTGAACCCAACGTTCAGGGTTCCACCGACCACACCCTGCTGTACCACATCATCCCCGGTTATCTGGCACAGCCCATGGCTGACTGGCAGAGCTACGAGGATTACAACAAGGCGAACACGCCTTCTTCCAAGGATCCTCTGAGCGCCAACTGGTGGCAGAACAAGCCCAAGTATCTTGCCAGCCTGCTCAAGGGCTGGTTCGGCGATTACGCTACCAGGGAAAACGGGTTCTGCTACGATCTGCTGCCCAAGATTGAAAAGGGCGCGGACCATTCGTACATGTTCCTCTTCGACCGCATGTACAAGAAGGAGATTACCGGCGGGTTCATCGTGGGCCTTAACCCCATGAACAGCGTGCCCAACTCGAACAAGGTGCGCAAGGCGCTGGATAATCTGGACTGGCTTGTCACCATGGACCTGCACCATTCCGAAACCACGGACAACTGGCAGCGCCCCGGCGTTGACCCCAAGACCGTGAAGACGGAAGTGTTCCTGCTGCCCTCCGCGCACCGCGTGGAAAAGGAAGGCACGGTTTCCAACTCCGGCCGCTGGCTGGTGTGGCACCATGCCGCCATCAAGCCGCAGGGCGAGGCCCGTCCCTTCGGCGGACTCTATATCCCTCTGGTGAACAAGCTGCAGGCCATGTACCGCAAGGAAGGCGGCACGCTTGCCGATGCCATTACCCGCCTGAACTGGCCCGAAACCTATAATGCCGAAGAGTGGACTGCCCGTATTAACGGCTTCTTCACCAAGGACACCAAGGTCGGCGACAAGCTCTACAAGAAGGGGCAGCTCGTACCTTCCTTCGTGGCTCTGCAGGATGACGGTTCCACCTCTTCGTTGAACTGGCTCTACTGCGGCAGCTTTACAGAAGAAGACGGCAACAAGTCCAAGCGCCGTGACCCTGCGCAGACTCCCATGCAGGAAAAGATCGGCCTCTATCCCAACTGGGCATGGTGCTGGCCGGTCAACCGCCGCATTCTCTACAACCGTGCCTCCGTCGACCTGAACGGCAAGCCGTGGAATCCGGCCAAGGCTGTTATCGAGTGGGATGGCGCCAAGTGGGTGGGCGACGTGCCGGACGGCGGATGGCCGCCCATGGCTACCGGCAAGGGCAAGCTGCCCTTCATCATGAGCAAGAACGGGTTTGGCCAGCTGTTCGGCCCCGGCCGTCTGGATGGTCCCTTCTCCGAGCACTACGAGCCGGTGGAAACCCCCATTGCATCGCATCCCTTCTCCAAGCAGTTGCACAGCCCGGTCTACAAGTTCGTTACCAGCGACATGGACATTCTTGCCAGGCCCGCTGATCCAGACTTCCCCATCGTGCTGACAACCTACAGCCTCACCGAACACTGGTGCGGCGGCGGCGAAACCAGAAACGTTCCCAACCTTCTGGAAACCGAACCGCAGCTCTATGTGGAAATGAGCCCCGAACTGGCCAAGGAAAAAGGCATCGCCAACGGCGATGGCGTGATCATCGAAAGTGCGCGTGGCAGAGTGGAAGCCATTGCCATGGTAACGGTACGCATCCGTCCGTTCCTGATTGAAGGCAAGACTGTCCACCTTGTGGGTATGCCGTTCTGCTTCGGCTGGACGACTCCCGGTACCGGCGACTCGACCAACCGGCTTACTCCCTCGGTAGGTGACCCCAACACCTCCATTCCGGAGTACAAGGCCTGCTGCGTCAATGTCCGCAAAGCCGACAAGCTCACTGAGATCGCACAATAGGCAGTTCCGTTAAGGGAATTCGCCAAGGAGCATGATCATGTCAAAGTCCTTTTTCATAGACACGACACGGTGCACGGCCTGCCGGGGTTGCCAGCTGGCCTGCAAGGAGTGGTTCGAGCTTCCGGCCAACAAGACCAAGCAGCTCGGAACGCATCAGAATCCGCCGGATCTGAATGCATACAACTATAAACTGGTCCGTTTCAGCGAACACATGATCGGCGACAGGGTGGAGTGGTATTTCTTCCCCGATCAATGCCGTCACTGTGTGTATCCTCCCTGCCAGGGGGCTGCGGATACTGTGCTGGAAGGGGTCGTCATTCAGGACGAAGCCACGGGTGCCGTTATCTTCACCGAGAAATCCACCCAGATTTCCAAGGATGATTTCGAATACATCCGTGAGTCCTGTCCTTACGACATTCCCCGTCGTGACGAGAAGACCGGCCGTATGGCCAAGTGCGTCATGTGCATAGACCGCGTTCAGGCCGGCATGTTGCCTGCCTGCGTAAAAGTCTGCCCCACCGGCACCATGAACTTTGGTGACCGCGAGGACATGCTCGCACTTGCGCAGAAGCGTCTGGAGAAGGTTCAGAAGACCCATCCCAACGCCATGCTTGCCAATCCGGACGATGTGAACGTCATCTACCTGCTGGCGGATGCGCCTGAACGCTATCACACCCATAGCGTTGCACAGGCCTCCCCCAGAAGTCGCAAGCAGCTTTTCGCCTCTGTGCGGAACAGGCTTGCGACTGCCGGGGACGGGGTTGAAAGAAGCTGAGACAAGAAACCCCATAGGAACCTGACCTGAAAGGGAGGGGCTGCGTGCCCTGCCGCGGCCCCTCCCCATTTCCGGAATCAGGCGCAGTGCCAACCCGCGGCACTGCCGTACATGGTGCGCGAAGCATCATGTCTTTTTACACATCAATAGATATGTTTTAAAATACATATCTAAAATCGACAGGGTTTTGTTTTTATAATATATCGTAATAAAAGACTTAATTTTTTAGTGCAGAAACGAGGGCAAGTTGCCGTGACTGTTGTCTCCCCCTGTATGTCTCTATGCATAACTTACAGGAACGTGCGTGTCGGATTCCGGATGGTTCCGGAGTGTCGGCGCGGCGGTACAGCAGGGAGGTTTCCATGCGTTCAACAAATTGCCCCACGTTGCGGATCCACTTGTGGCTGCAGAACAAGAACGGCGTTCTGGCCGGACACGGACGGATTCAGCTGCTTGAATACATCGAATATATGCGGTCCATTACAGCGGCTGCCAAGGCTCTTGGCATGTCATACCGGGCAGCATGGGGCAAGATACGGGCAACGGAAGCCCTGCTCGGCAAGCGCCTTCTGGAAGAAACAGAAGGCAAACGCACCGGCAGCAAACTGAGCAAGGACGGCCTTCGCTACATTGCTGCATACAGGAACTGGGAATCAGAGGTTGAGCAATATGCGTTTGAATCGGCACAGGAACACTTCGCCTGCCTGCAGCAATACTGGTCGCCGCGGGAATTGCCATTCCGTAAACCGCCTCCGGGTGTGCGTAATCCCGGCAGCGGTAACGGCTGATCCCACGTTGCATCCTGTGACGACAGGAGTGGTGCGTCCGTAGTAGTGTTAACTGTAACATTTTGATTTCATTCGATTTTATTGACTCAAAAATGACAGGCGTGTCACCGTTTGAGGGTAGCGGCATTCCGATAGGCGGAGTGCCTTCACCATCAAGCCAACAGGAGGCCGCAGCATGCAATGCTCACGGCGAGGATTCCTGAAAATGACCGGTGTCGGGGTGGCATGCCTTTCACTGGGACGTCTGGGAGTCAATCTGGCAGAGGCAAAGGCGTACAGCGCGAAGCTGAAGATAGAAGGGGCGAAGGAAATCCTGACCGTGTGCCCGTTCTGTTCCGTAAGCTGCAACATCATCGCCCATGTTCGTGACGGCAAACTGCTGAACACGGAAGGCGATCCTGATTTTCCGGTAAACGAGGGCGCACTGTGCGCCAAGGGTGCCGCGCTGACGTCCATGTCCAACAACCATCACAGGCTTCTCAAACCCAAATACCGTGCGCCTTACAGCGACAAGTGGGAAGAGAAGGACTGGGGCTGGATGCTGGAAAAGATAGCCCGACGCGTCAAGGAAACCCGAGATCGCGACATGATCCTCAAGAATGCAAAAGGCCAGACCGTGAACCGCGTGGAATCTCTGTTCCACATGGGCACTTCGCATGCCTCAAACGAGGAATGCTCCGTCATTCATCAGGCGGTGCGTGGTCTTGGTATTGTGCATTTCGATCATCAGGCCCGGGTCTGTCACAGCTCCACGGTATCGTCTCTGGCGGAATCGTTCGGTCGCGGTGCCATGACCAACCACTGGATAGATATCCAGAACGCCGATGTCATTCTCATCATGGGCAGCAACGCAGCCGAGCACCATCCCATTTCCTTCAAGTGGGTACTGCGCGCCAAGGACCGTGGCGCCGTGGTCATGCATGTGGACCCCAAGTTCTCCCGTACCTCGGCACGCTGCGACTTCCACGTGCCGCTGCGTTCCGGCACGGACATCGCCTTCATGGGCGGGCTCATCAACCACGTGCTGGAGAATGAAAAGTACTTCAAGGAGTACGTGCTCAACTACACTAACGCCGCCCTCATCGTGGGTGAGGAGTATTCCTTCAACGATGGTCTGTTCAGCGGCTACGATGCCAAAACGCGCACATACGACCGCACCAAATGGGCGTTTGAGGAAGATGCCAAGGGTTACATCAAGCGTGATGACACGCTCAAGCACCCCCGTTGCGTCTTCAACCTGCTGCGCAAGCACTATGCCCGCTACACCGTGGATGATGTTTCGTCCGTGACCGGTGTGCCCAAGGAAAAGCTGCTTCGCGTGTACGACCATTTTGCCGCATCGGGCGACCCCAAAAAGGCCGGCACCATTCTCTATGCGCTCGGCTGGACCCAGCATACCGTTGGGGTACAGAATATCCGTACCGCCGGTATTCTGCAGCTGCTTCTCGGCAACGTCGGACGCTCCGGCGGCGGCATCAACGCACTGCGCGGTGAACCCAACGTGCAGGGTTCCACGGATATCGCCCTGCTGTATCACGTGGTTCCGGGCTACATGTCCATGCCCATGGCTGACTGGCAGACCTATGACGAGTACAACAAGGCCAACACGCCTACAGCCAAGAGCCCGAACAGCGTCAACTGGTGGCAGCACAAGCCCAAGTACTTCACCAGCCTTCTCAAGGCATGGTTCGGGGACAGAGCGACTCCGGATAACGGGTTCTGCTATGAACTGCTGCCCAAGCTCGACAAGGGCATGGACCATTCCTACCTCTTCATGTTCGACCGCATGTACAAGAACCAGTTGCGCGGCGGCTTCATTGTGGGCGTAAACCCCGCAAACAGCCTGCCGAACACCAACAAGGTGCGCAAGGCGCTGGATACGCTGGACTGGTTGGTCGTGATGGACCTGCACCATTCCGAAACTTCGGAAAACTGGCAAAGAAAGGGATCTGACCCCTCCAAGGTGAAGACGGAGATCTTCCTCCTGCCTTCTGCCCACCGCGTGGAAAAGCCCGGCACGGTAACCAACTCCGGCCGCTGGGTGGTCTGGCACAACAAGTGTGTCGAGCCCATGGGCGAGGCCCGCAACTTCGGCGATTTCTTTGTCCCCATGATCAACAAGGTGCGCGAGCTGTACAAGGCGGAAGGCGGAACCCTGCCGGAAACCCTGCTCAGCCTCAACTGGCCGGATAAGTATGATGCCGAGGAATGGACCAAGCGTATCAACGGTTACTTCTGGCGCGACTCTGTGGTGGGCGGCAAGAAGTATCGCAAGGGCCAGCTTGTTCCCTCATTCACCGCGCTGAAGGACGATGGCTCCACCTCTTCGCTGTGCTGGGTATACACCGGCAGCTTTACGGAAGAGTATGGCAACCTCAGCAAGCGTCGCGATGCTTCGCAGACGCCGCTGCAGGCCAAGATAGGCCTCTATCCCAACTGGTCGTGGGCATGGCCTTCCAACCGGCGCATACTGTACAACAGAGCCTCGGTTGATCTGAACGGCAAGCCCTATGATCCGGACCGCACCGTCATCATGTGGGACGGCAAGCAGTGGGTGGGCGATGTGCCCGATGGCGGCGCGCCGCCGCTTGCTTCCGACAAGGGAACGCTCCCCTTCATCATGGCTCCCGCTGGTCTCGGCCAGTTGTATGGCCCCGGTCGCATGGACGGTCCTTTCGCGGAGCACTATGAGCCTGCGGAAACCCCCATTGCATCGCATCCCTTCTCCAAGCAGTTGAGCAGCCCGGTCTACAAGTTCGTTTCCAGCGATATGGATGTGCTGGCGGCTCCCGCCGATCCCAGATTCCCCATCGTGCTGACAACCTACAGCCTTACCGAACACTGGTGCGGCGGCGGGGAAACCCGCAACGTTCCCAACCTGCTGGAAGCGGAACCGCAGCTGTATGTGGAAATGAGCCATGAGCTGGCCAAGGAAAAGGGCATAGCAAACGGCGACGGCGTCATTCTGGAAAGCGCCCGCGGCCGCGTGGAGGCCATTGCCATGGTTACCGTGCGCATGCGTCCGCTGCTGGTTCAGGGAAAAACCGTGCATCTGGTGGGCATGCCGTTCTGCTACGGCTGGACAACCCCCGGATGCGGCGATTCCACCAACAGGCTCACGCCTTCGGTGGGCGACCCCAACACCACCATACCGGAAACCAAGGCCTGCTGCGTGAACGTACACAAGGCCGACAAGCTTACCGAGCTTGACCGGTAACAGCCGTCATGGAGAATGCTATGTCAAAAACATTCCTGATAGATACGACTCGATGCACGGCCTGCAGGGGTTGCCAGCTGGCCTGCAAGGAATGGTATGAACTGCCCGCAAACAAGACCTTTCAGACGGGCACGCACCAGAATCCGCCGGACCTCAATCCGAACAACTACAAACTGGTGCGCTTCAGCGAGCACCTTATCGGCGACAAGGTTGAATGGTACTTCTTCCCCGACCAATGCCGCCATTGTCTGAATCCTCCCTGTCAGGGGGCGGCAGACACGCTGATCGAAGGGGCTGTGATTCAGGACGAAGCCACCGGCGCCGTTATCTTCACCGAGAAATCCGCCAAGCTTTCCAAGGATGATTTCGAGTATGTCCGCGAGAGTTGTCCCTACAACATCCCCCGTCGTGACGAGAAGAGCGGCCGCATGGTCAAGTGCGTCATGTGCATAGACCGTGTGCAGGCCGGTATGGTGCCTGCCTGTGTGAAGGTATGCCCCACCGGTACGATGAACTTCGGTGAACGTGACGAGATGCTTGCCCTTGCGGAAAAGCGTCTTGCCAAGGTCAGGGAGACGCATCCCGATGCCATGCTCGCCGACCCCTATGATGTGAACGTGATCTATCTGCTGGGTGACAAGCCCGAGCGCTATCATGAGCATAGCGTTGCCTCGGCTACTCCCATGAACAGGAAAAACCTTTTCGCAACGGTCCGTTCTGCTGTAGGGAACGTCAAAGACGCTGTAAGAAAAGGATGATTCCATCCGGAATCGTATGAGTCTCATGTGAATACGAGGGGGGCTGCCTGAGTACGGGCAGCCTCCCCAACCAAAACAGGAAGAATAGGTACACCATGGATGCTCAGTATCTTGCCAAGCGCAAACCTGCCCCTCAGACTCTTGCCGACATCTGCGAACGCCGTCCTGCTCTGGCCAGCGTGCTCACCATCTTCATTCCTTTGTACACTGCACGCGAAGAGCTGCGCGAATCGTTGCAGCCGCTGGTGTCACCGCTTCCGGAACTGAGCGAGCCCAATGCCGAATTTCTGGCCAATGGTGTGCCTTTGCTGGCCAATGCCGGTTTTGACTGGATAGATGCCGCCTTCAAGAAGGCCGCTCATGATATTTTGCCTCAGCTCGAAGCTGTGGAAGGGCTGCGTGAAGACCTGAAAACCTTTGCGGAAGGGCTTGAGAAAGGCACCCTGATACCTCCAAAACTGACACAGACCTATCTGAGCAGCGATGCCAAGACGCTGGCAACCATGCTTGAGAACCATGCGCAGTCCACGGCTGTGGGCGCGTTCTTGACCCAGCAGATTCTCGGCCCTGTGCTGCAGGCTGCCCGCATGAAGAGTGTAGAACCTGATCTGCAGACATGGCGGCAGGGATATTGCCCTGTGTGCGGTTCTTTCCCGTCAGTGGGCTGTCTCAGCCGGCCCGATCCCGATCAGTCCGAATTTCTCAAGGGCGGCGGCGGACACAAATATCTTCACTGCTCCCTGTGCGGGCACGACTGGCGTTTCCGCCGTGGTGCTTGCCCCGGATGCAGCAACGAAGATCCGGGCGCCATCGAGTACATGCGTGCGAAGGAAAGCCCGTGGGAACGTGTGGAACTCTGCCGCAAGTGCAATACCTACGTCGGGGCGCTGGACCTGCGGGAAACCACGGAAAGCCCGGACCTTGATGCCGCCGCCATAGGGCTCATGCATCTGGATCTTCTTGCCGCTGCAGAGGGGCTGCGCCCTCTGGCTCCTTCTCTCTGGAACACCTTCGATTAACCTGCGGAGGCAGTATGCAGACCATTCGGCGAACCATTCTGCGGTATCGGGAAGGCGGGGCACATGCCTCCGACGATACGATTCTGGCCGAGGCTCCGCTGGAAATCGTGGTGAACGGCGTGCCGTGGGCCGCGCTCATGTGCACCCCCGGTGGTGACGAGGATCTTGCACTTGGCTTCTGCCTCACAGAAGGGCTTATGGCGCCGGGAGAATCCTATGCGATGGAACGTCTGGAACATATGGCCGAAGGCAGCAGAATTCACCTTTCCATCCGCGGAGGGGGCGAGCGGGTGCATACCGTCATGAACGGGCGGGGGCTGCGGACAGGGGCTTCGTGCTGCGGTAACCGCAGCGCCACCTGTGCGGAAGAGCTTATTCGTGCCATTCCCCCCGTTGCCGGTGGTTATCACATTGCTCCGGAACAGCTGCATCATCTGCAGGTGGAATCGGAAGCATGTCAGGCTCTGTTCGGCAGCACGGGGGCTACGCATTTCTGCGCCCTGTATGACAACGAGAGCGAGCTGCTCGCCTATGCCGAAGATGTGGGACGGCATAATGCGCTGGACAAGGCCGCAGGACAGGCCTTCCGGCAGGGCAGGGTGGAGCGTGTGCGGCTGGTGCTGCTTTCGTCCCGCCTGAGCTTCGAGATGGTGCAGAAGTCCATAGCACTGGGGGCGCAGGTCGTTGCGGGTTTTTCTGCCGTAACCAGCAGGGCTGTCGCGCTGGCAGAAGCCTCAGGGGTTACGCTGATCGGTTTTCTGCGACCGCCGCGTATGAACGTGTATACGCATCCCGGCCGGTTGGGGTTGGAGTCGCACGAAGGTTCGTTCCAACAGCAGGGGCTGACAAAATTCACTACGGATATGCCTTCCTGATGCTGCATCTGTGTTACATGTAATAAATTTCACATGGTTTACCGGCTCGCGAAGCTGGTCTATTCTCACGCACCCGGTTTGTGCCATATGGCAGCCGTAACCCAGCTCATTCTGTGGAGACACCCATGACGCAAGGATTCAAGAAAATCGGTGAACATACTTTTGACGAGTTCATCGAGATGGCGACCTTATTCCATAACTATCCCGCGCCGGGTCTTATCCTCGGGGGCTACATGGTTGAGGAAGCCAAGCGCCATATTCCCGAAGGCACTCTCTTCGAGGCCATTTCCGAAACTTCATGGTGTCTGCCGGACGCCATTCAGATGCTTACTCCCTGCACCATCGGCAACGGCTGGGTGCGGGTCATGAATTTCGGCCTGTATGCCATGAGCCTTTTCGACAAGCATACCGGCAAAGGTGTGCGGGTCTGGCTGGATATGCACAAACTTGCGCCCGATTCCGAAATCCGCACATGGTACCTTAAGCTCAAGCCCAAGCATGAGCAGGATTCCGACAGGCTGCTGCAGGAAATAGGCGAAGCAGGGGCAGACATTCTTTCCGTAAGGCCCATTCAGCTGCGGTCCGATCTGCTGGTCAAGCGCAGCAAGGGCGGCATTGGGGAGTGCCCCGTATGTCACGAGGCATACCCCATTGTGCACGGCCCCATCTGCCGTTCCTGCAAAGGTGAGAACCCGTATTATACTAACGCCGGTGATGCGGCCGCAGGTGTCGTCTATCCCTTGCCCAGCGCCATAAAGACCGTTGCGGCGGAAGAGGCCATGGGGCGTGAAGTGGTTCACGACATGACCAGCATAGACCCCGGCAAGAGCAAGGGAGCCGCCTTCCGCAAGGGGCAGGTTTTCGAGGTTGGCGACCTGTGCCGTCTGCAGCACATGGGCCGCAACAATCTCTATATCGAAAGTGGTGAAGTGGGCGAAGAATGGGTGCATGAAGACGACTGCGCCAAGGCTTTTGCCTCTGCCATGTCCGGTGTGGGTGTGGTGATCGATGGTGAACCGCATGAGGGCAAGGTAACGCTCAAGGCCGCACACGACGGCTTGTTCCGCGTGAATACCGATGCGTTGTATGCCTTCAACCTCTGTCCCGGTGTCATGGCCGCAAGCCGCAATGGCTGGACCGTGGTGAAGGAAGGGGCCGAGGTGGCAGGCACCCGCGCCATTCCGCTTTACCTGCAGCGTAACGACTTTGTGCGGGCCATGCAGGTGCTGGATTCGTCAGAAGTGCCTCTCTTCAGCGTGTTGCCGCTGCGCAAGGCCAAGGTGGGAGTTCTCATCACCGGTGATGAAGTGTTCAGCGGCAAGATTGAAGACCGTTTTGAGGAAATCATTCGCAGAAAGGTTACCGCACTCGGCAGCGAGGTACACCGCGCCATTCTCGTGCCGGACAACCGTGAGATGATCCGCGACAACGCCCGTAACTTACTGGACGACGGCTGCAATATCATTATTACCACTGCGGGCCTTTCCGTTGATCCCGACGACGTGACCCGTCACGGACTTGTGGATGCTGGCGCGCACGACATGCTCTATGGCGCGCCGCTGCTGCCCGGAACCATGACGCTGATCGGCAAGATAGGCACCGCGCGTCTTCTCGGTGTGCCTGCCTGTGCGCTCTTCTTCAAGCACACCAGTCTGGACCTGATTCTGCCCCGCCTGCTGGCGGATGTGGATGTTACCCGTGATGATCTTGCCCGCATGGGTGAGGGGGGCATGTGCCTTGGCTGCGCCAACTGCACCTTCCCCAAGTGCCCGTTCGGCAAGTAGAGCAGAGCGACACATACAAAATGAAAAGGCGGCCCGAAAGGACCGCCTTTTTTGATGGAAAGAAACTTGATTAAGCCGTGGCTGGCGCCAACAAACGGATTATCATCGCATACACTGGGTGCAGGGGGATTATCCCCCTGCGCGCCGAAGGCAAATCTTTGGAAATTATTCCTGGCAATCTTTTAGGCGGCCCTTTCGGGCCGCCTTTTGTATTCCTGTCGAGAGGCTGCGTCTATTTGGGGAAGACCAGCGGGAGCAGGTCTTCGATCCGTTCTGCCGTATGCACCTCGATTTTCTTGAGCAGTTCGGCAGGCACATCTTCAAGATCCTTCACGTTCTGGCTGGGAATAATCACGTGGCCAAGGCCACGTGCAACGCCCGCAAGAATCTTTTCCTTTATGCCGCCCACGGGCATGACCCTGCCGCGCAGCGTGATTTCGCCGGTCATGCACAGGTCGCTGTTCACGGGCTTGCCGGAAAGGGCGGATATGAGCGCGGTAACCAGCGTGACACCGGCAGAGGGGCCATCCTTCGGGGTGGCACCCGCAGGCACGTGAATATGGATATCCAGCTTTTCAAGGAAGTCCGGATCAATACCCAGCTGGTCCGCATGGGCCCGCGCATAGCTCATGGCGGCCTGAGCGGATTCCTTCATCACGTCACCGAGCTGGCCGGTAAGGGTGAGCTTGCCCTTGCCCTTCATGGTGGACACTTCGATATGCAGAATCTCTCCGCCGAAGGGAGTCCATGCAAGGCCCATGGCCACGCCGGGGAGCAGTTCCTTTTCCTTTTCCTCGTCAATGTAGCGGGGAATGCCCAGCAGCTTGGGCAGGGTCTTCAGGGTGATTTTGAAGGGACCCTTCTTGCCCTCGGCCTTTTTGCGGGCCAGCTTGCGGCAGATGGAGCCAATCTCGCGTTCAAGGTTACGCAGGCCCGCCTCGCGGGTGTATTCCTGAATGACCTTGGTGACCACGGTGTCCGGGATAATGGTTTCTTCCACGGTCAGGCCGTTTTCCTCGGTCTGGCGGGGGATGAGGTAGCGCCGTGCAATACTCGCCTTTTCCTGCATGGTGTAGCCGGGAATTTGGATGATCTCCATGCGGTCGCGGAGCGGCGCAGGAATGGTATCCAGCTGGTTTGCCGTGCAGATGAACATCACCTTGGAAAGATCGAAAGGCACGTTCAGGTAGTGGTCCGAGAACGAGAAGTTCTGTTCGGGGTCCAGCACTTCCAGCAGGGCGGATGAAGGGTCGCCGCGGAAATCGGAGCCGAGCTTGTCTATCTCGTCCAGCATGATAACGGGGTTGCGGGTACCAAGCTGCTTGATGATCTGGATGATGCGGCCGGGCATGGCACCGATGTAGGTGCGGCGGTGCCCGCGGATTTCGGCCTCATCGCGCATGCCGCCGAGCGACACGCGTGAGAACTTGCGTCCCAATGCGCGTGCGATGGAACGGCCAAGGGAGGTTTTGCCCACGCCGGGAGGGCCCGCAAAGCACAGGATGGGGCCTTTGGACTTGGGATTGAGCTTGCGCACGGACAGGTATTCCAGAATGCGGTCCTTTACCTTCTCAAGGCCGTAATGGTCTTCGTTGAGAATGGTTTCCGCAGTGGGAATATCCAGCCTGTCACGCGAAAGTTTTTTCCATGGCAGTTCGCCCAGCCATTCCAGATAGGTGCGCACAACGGTCGCCTCGGACGCATCGGGATGCATGGAGGCAAGGCGTCGCAACTGTTTGTCCGCTTCCTTGCGCACTTCCTTGGGCAGTCCGGCCTTTTCTATCATGCGGGCCAGTTCCTCGATGTCGTCCTCACCGGAATCGCCTTCGCCCAGCTCGCGGCGTATGGCCTTGAGTTGTTCGCGCAGGTAGTAGTCCTTCTGGGCCTTGTCCATGCCTTCGCGGGCCATGTTCTGTATCTTGGCCTGCATGGCGGCCACTTCCGTCTCTTTCACCAGCTGGTTGTTCACCAGTTGCAGGCGTTCGAGAGGATCGGTGCATTCAAGGATGAGCTGTGCGTCCGTCACCTTCATGCGCAGGTTGGCGGCAATGAGGTCGGCAAGCCTGCCGGGATCGTTCACGCTGTTCAGCACAGACATGATGTCCGAGGTTGCGACTCCGCGCAGCGAGAGAATGCGTTCGCTCTGTTCGCGGGCGGCGCGCATCATGGCTTCCTGCTCGACGGTGAGCATATCCACTTCCGGCTCGTGAAGGGCCTCTACCTCGGCGATCATGTAGGGCGATTCGGAAATGAAGTGCTTTACCCGCGCGCGGCTGATGCCCTGCACAAGCACCTTGAGGCGCCCGTCAGGCATTTTGAGCATGCGCATGATCATGACGACGGTGCCGGTATGGTGCAGGTCGGCAGGGCTGGGGTCTTCTATACCCTCTTCCTTCTGGGTGGCGATCATGAGGTAGCGGCTGCCGTTCAGGGCGGCATCCACTGCCTGTACGGATTTTTCCCGGCCCACAAAAAGGGGCAGGATCATGTAGTTGAAGACTACGATGTCGCGGACGGGAAGCACGGGCAGCTCGGCGGGAAACTCGGGCAGGGCTCCTTCCATGTCGTCGGCAAAGGAGTCGGTTACGGAGTCGTCGGGCGTGCTGTGTTCGGGATTTTCAATATCAGGATCAAGCGTCTTTTTGCTCATTATATGCTCCGTTGGGAAAAGTATGCGTGACGACTAGTATTGAATGGAAAAATCAGGGCAGGGCGGATCGGGTGCCAGTGCATCCGTGCAGGTCACTTGTGCCACCCGGCTGTATGGCGGGCCTTCCCACAGTTTTTCCTGCAACGTGGCAACGGCATCTTCTGTGCCGCAGGCGAGCAGTTCAACAGCTCCGTCAGACCGGTTGCGCACCCACCCTGTAAGGTTGAGCGCACTGGCCGTGCGGACGGTCCAGAACCGGAAACCGACTCCTTGAACCATGCCCTTGACGGAACATCTGCAGGTCTTCATTCAGGTGCCCCCGTTAATTCGGAAGGGCTGCGGCGTTTGTTACACAAGCCCTTCGTCTTTAAGACTGTAAAAGTCGCCTTCGGTGACGATGATATGGTCCAGAACCCGGATGCCCAGTGCCTGTCCGGAGCGGATGATCTGGCGTGTGATCTCCACGTCCGGCGTTGAAGGAACCGGATTGCCGCCCGGATGGTTGTGCACGATGACAAGTGAGCTTGCCTTGTACCCCAGCGCCATTTCCATGAGGTCGCGGGGATAGATCATGGTCGTGTTCACCGTTCCGGTGGAAATGCGTTCCCACGCAAGCAGCCTGTTCTGGTTATCCAGAAACACCGCCCAGAACTCTTCATGCTGCAGCGAACCGAGCCTGAGCCTTGCCATGGCGACGATTTCCGTCGGGCCGGAAAGGGTGGCTCGTTCCCTGACAGGAGATTCAAGGCACCGTGTCATGAGTTCCCGGAGCAGCAGCCACTGGTTTTCCAGAGACTGGCCAAAGCCGGTTACGGCACGAAGCTCCGCAGGGCGGGCATGAAGCACACCGTGCAGGGTTTTGAATCTCGACAGCAGTTCCTTGGCCAGCGGTTTGGTATCGCACCGGGTGAGCACGGTACCGAGCACCAGTTCCAGAATTTCATAATCCGCAAGTTGGCGCGGATCTTTTTTGAGTTTCTGGCGCAGGCGCTCCCTGTGGCCATGAAAATGCGGTTTGCTGTCCATAATAAGTAATATTTAGCGTGAAGCAAGCTGAAATACGAGAGAAAAATAGCCTTACGGAAAGATTGGGAGGGAAAAACTAACGTCTATAAGCAGTTTGAGCGTGTTGGGGACGCTGATGAGCGGCTTTGGGGCTGCCAAATAAGGCAATAAGACCCGCAACAAGCATTTCCATGGCTTGTTCCGGCTTTCGCTCGCCGGTTTTAATGCCTTTTTCAGCTTCAAGGGCGAGATCCCATATCCGTGCAATTCGTCCACGTCCCATGGAAGCGGCAAGCCGTTCCTTGTTCTGTTTGACATTGCCGGGCAGAAAGACCTGTTCACCGGCCAGCAATTGCCACAGAATGCGAGCCTCGCGCAGCAACATGGCAAGAAATTTGAAGATTCCGTCCTCGCCTGTGGCGTGACCCTGCACTACCTTGCTCCATACCTTATCCGGCGCGTTGCCGGTTTGCAGGGCATTGATGAAAGCGAAGATGTCCATTTCGGTTTCCTGCGCAATCTCCGAGGCAAGTTCCGGTGTTATGGCTGCGCTGTCCCCTGCGGCAAGGGCCAGCTTTTCCAGTTCCCGCGTGGCTGCCGTGGCGTCGGAAGGAAGGTTCTGGGCCAGCATCTGCAGTGCCTGCGGGGGAATGGTGATGGCATTCTTTGCGGCCCAGCCGGTGACAAAGTCGCGCATGTCACGCGGGGAGAGCCCTGCCGATTCCCATATCCAGCCCTTTTTTTCGGCAAACCCCCAGCATTTGAGACCGGTTATGGCCTTGGCGACCTTGGCCTTGCCCTTTTCAAACGGTACTTCAAGGCAGAGAAAGGGCCATGCGAGCGGGTTGAAACTGCCCAGCGCCTGGCTCAGTTTTTTCCAGTCATCGGTGGAAAGGTTCTGGGCGTTGCGAACGACCAGAGATTTGGGCGAGGCAAAGAGCCCCTGCAGGGTCAGGTTTTCCCAGAAAACGGGAGGCAGGCCTTCATCACCCCAATAGACGTGCCGCTGCCATTGGCCTTCGGCTGCAGGATTGGCGTTGAGCAGGGACTCTATATGGTCCTTGATGAGCTGTGCATCGGGGCAGGTGCAGATGGTGAATCCGGGTCTGGACATGGGCTCTTTATGCTGCTTGAGGTTGGGACATGAAAAATGGCCTGAAAGACGAAGCTTTCAGGCCATGTATATACGATGGGTGGCCGGGGGTCCATACGCTATTGGCCATCCGCGCAGGACTAGAAGTTGTGCCTCATGCGGTCGCAGACGCGCTGGACAAGAAGCAGGGCGAGTTCCGATCCGGCCTCCTGCTCATTCTTTGCGTCATAGGTCCGCGAGAGCGACTCCTTGCCGGAGCGCCACACTACGGCGTTTTTAGCGCCGCTGTAGACAATGGCCTCGAACGAGAGCGATGCCGAATAAATCAGCGTTACGTCGTCCGTGTTCTGCATGTGGCTGCGCAGCCTGAACTCGTTGATCACGATGCGCATGGTGTAGTCGGACGGGCTTGAATCCACCCACCGGGCCAGATTGCGCTTGTGAATCTCGTCCCGCATGAGCGAACGGAGTCTGGGCGGCAACCATGCATACATGGTGGGGTTTTCCACCGATCCCATGCGGACGGTGGCTTTGGAGCTGCCGAAAATCCCCTTTTCCTTGCCCGCCAGTGTGTAGCCGCATCCGGAGAGCAGCACCGTTGCGGTGAGGACAAGAAGGAGAAGGCGGGCTACGCCGACAACACTGTTTCTGCTAGTTGGCAACCACATTCACGAGTTTCCCGGGAATGACGATGACCTTGCGGACGGTCAGGTCTTCCACATGCTTGGCAACGTTTTCATCATTGAGCGCGAGCGTCTTCACCGCTTCCTGATCGGCGTCGGCGGGCACTTCAAGCCGCGCGCGGACTTTGCCGTTCACCTGCACCACAACGGTGACAACATCCTTAACCATGGCTTCTTCATTGTACGTGGGCCATGGAGCAAAGGCCAGACGGGTATCATGACCGATGGCCTGCCACAGCTCTTCACACAGGTGAGGAGTCATGGGTGCCATGAGCGCCAGTACCGTGGACACGGCGGAAGAGAGAACGATGCGGCCGTTTTCGTCTTCGCGCAGTTTGTCCTTGGCGAGGTAGAGGTCGTTTACCAGCTCCATGACTGCCGCAATGGCGGTATTGAACTGGAAGCGCTGGCGGATGTCTTCACCGGCCTTCTTGGCGGCGGTGTGTTCCTTGTTGCGGATGCCCTTGGCTTCTTCGCTGGTGCAATGGGCTGCGGTGGAGGAGCAGGGAGCAACAGCGGAAAGCACGTCCATCTGTTCTTCCACAAGACGCCATATGCGTTTGACAAAGCGGTTGGCACCTTCGATACCGGTATCGGACCAGTCGAAATCGCGTTCCGGCGGTGCGGCAAAGAGGCAGAACAGGCGCACGGTATCGGCACCGTAACGGGCGATCATTTCAGTGGGATCTACCACGTTGCCCTTGGACTTGGACATCTTTGCGCCGTCCATCAGCACCATGCCCTGTGTGAGCAGGTTTTTGAACGGCTCGTCAAAGTTAAGGAAACCGCAGTCGCGCAGCGCCTTGGTAAAGAAGCGGGAGTAGAGCAGATGCAGAATGGCATGCTCAACGCCGCCGATGTACTGGTCAACGGGTGCCCAGTAGGAAAGGGCGTCGGGCGTGAAGGGGGCATTGTCCTGACGGGCATCGGTATAGCGCGCGTAGTACCACGAAGATTCCACGAAGGTATCCATGGTATCGGTTTCGCGGCGTGCCTTCTGTCCGCATTTGGGACAGGTGCACTCGTAGAAATCGGGCGTGTCACCGAGGGGCGAACGGCCGTCGGGATGGGTCTGCACTTCCAGCGGCAGCACGATGGGAAGGTTCTCTTCCTTTTCGGGAACAATGCCGCAGGTATCGCAGTACACCATGGGAATGGGGCTGCCCCAGTAACGCTGACGGGAAATGTTCCAGTCGCGCAGGCGGTAGTTGGTGGTGCGCTTGCCGCGGTTGTTATCCTGCAGCCAGTCGGCCACGAGGGCCTTGCCTTCTTCATTGGGGGTGCCGTCGAACTGGCCGGAATTCACCATCACGCCGTTGGCGGTAAAGGCTTCTTCCATGCTGGCGGTGTCGAGGCTCTGACCTTCGGGCTGAATGACAACCTGCATGGGCAGATTGTACTTGCGTGCAAATTCGAAATCGCGCTGGTCATGGGCGGGAACAGCCATGACTGCGCCCGTGCCGTAGCTGGCCAGAACGAAGTTGGCCACATAGACCGGCACCTTGGCACCGTTGAGCGGATTGATGCAGTAGGCACCGGTGAAGACGCCTTCCTTCTCGAGCGTGTCGGAAGTGCGCTCAATGCGGTCCATGTTGCGGATGCGCTCTACAAAGGCGTGTACTTCTTCTGCCTGGGGCTTGTCCGCAATGAGCTTTTCCACCAGCGGATGTTCGGGGGCAAGGCTCATGAAGGTCACGCCGAACACGGTGTCGGGGCGGGTGGTGAACACGGTGATGGAGTCATCACTGTTTTCAATGTCGAAGGTGATCTCCGCGCCCACGGACTTGCCGATCCAGTTTTCCTGCATGGATATGACGCGGTCCGGCCAGCCACCCTTGAGCTTGTCGAGGTCTGCCAGCAGTTCTTCGGCATAATCCGTGATTTTCAGGAACCACTGGGCCAGATCCTTCTGCTCGACGATGCTGTCGCAGCGCCAGCACTTGCCGTCTTCCACCTGTTCGTTGGCAAGCACGGTGTTGCAGGTGGGGCACCAGTTCTGGGGCTGCTGCTTGCGATAGAGCAGGCCCTTTTCGTAAAATTTGAGAATGAACAGCTGTTCCCAGCGGTAGTATTCGCGGTCGCAGGTGGCCAGTTCACGGCGCCAGTCGTAGGAATAGCCGAGACGCTTGAGCTGGGCACGCATGTTGTCGATGTTTGCGTACGTCCACTTGGCGGGGTGAATGTTGTTCTTGATGGCGGCGTTTTCAGCGGGTAGGCCGAATGCGTCCCAGCCCATGGGGTGCATTACGTTGCAGCCCTGCATGCGCTTGAAGCGTGCCACCACGTCGCCGATGGAATAGTTGCGGACGTGGCCCATGTGGATGTTGCCCGAAGGATACGGGAACATTTCCAGCACGTAGTACTTTTCCTTGTCCGAGGTGTGATCGGTATGGAAATCGCCGTTTTCTGCCCAAATGCGCTGCCATTTGGTTTCTATGGCCTGCGGATCGTACTTCATTCCCAACAATTCCTTTTATGTTGCTCATGTTCACCGCCCGTATGGACGGCTCGCGGAAATATCTTCTGACAGTTCAGGTCGCTTTCGGCCAGCTCCGGTCGCTTTGGGCAGTCCCTGCGCAAAAGCGGTGTGAGGCCCGGCTTGAGCATTCCGCCGGTTTGAGCGGACGGATGGCCAATGCAGCCGGTCGTTATCGGCCGTTTCCGGTCGTGCGCCGGAAATGCGCCCATCTGCAAGCCTGATGATGCTTTGCCGATGGCGGCCGTGCAGTTGCCCGAACGACTCTATGCCTTACCTCAGCAAGGCCGGTTCTATCAAGCATTTGCCGCTCTACAATCGGCCTATGAAGACCGGTAAAGCGGCAAATGACGTGCGGCCGGAACCGCAACCACCCGGACAGGCCGGGTGGTTGTGAAAGCTAGACAGTGCGGGGCGTGAGAGTTCCGTCCTGCAGGGCTTTGGCCGCGGCATCGAGAATGCCGTTCACAAAGTTGCGGGATTTGTCGTCGCCGAACTGTTTTGAAAGCTCGATTGCTTCGTTGATGGCCACTTTGGGCGGCACATCCTGACGGTGCAGCATTTCATATACCGCCAGCCGGAGCAGGGTGATTTCTATTTTGCCGATGCGCTCAACCCGCCAGTTCTTGGCAAATCTGGCGATAACTTCGTCGAGTGCGCGGTGGTTGCTCCACACGCCTTCGATAAGTTCCCAGGCAAAGCCTTCAGGATGGGCAGGGTCGATATTCTTGTCGGCATTGTCCGGTGAACCGGCGTACGTCTCGGCCAGTGCTTCAATTGTCTGCACCGGAGAGAAGTTCAGGCCGTAGAGAATCTGAAAGGCCTGAGCGCGCGCCAGTCTGCGCGGAGGAGTTTTTTCCTTGGACATGGGTTAGATTTGCTCCAGAACGCGGAAGGTTTCCAGCATGGCGGAAGCCGCTTCCACACCCTTGTTGCCACCCTTGGAACCGGCACGTTCAATAGCCTGATCCAGAGTGTCACAGGTGAGCAGGCCAAAGCCTACAGGCAGGTTGAATTCGAGAGAAACCTGCGCGAGGCCCTTGGCGGCTTCGTTGCAGACGAAATCGAAGTGGGGGGTTGCACCGCGGATAACTGCGCCGAGGGCCACGATGCCGTCGTATTTGCCGGAAGCGGCGAGCTTCTTGGCGGCAATGGGCATTTCAAAGGCGCCGGGCAGGCGGACGATGGTCATGTCTTCGCGGGAAGCGCCGTGGCGCGCGAGGTAATCAACCGCACCGCCGACCAGACGGTCTACAATAAAATCGTTGAAGCGGGTGGCGATGATGGCGACCTTCATCCCCTTTGCATCAAACTGGCCTTCAATGGTCTTCACATGCAGCATGCTGTATTCTCCTTGATCAGGGCAGTGCCCTGCGAAACGTCGATCATTCAGTATAGAACACGCTCCCCGACCCTGAAAAGCATTAAATCAGGGTAGGGGAGCATAAAGTTTAGCCTGTTCAATCCGTTGCCGTGCGCGCAGGGGAAATCCCCTGTATCCGCAGTGCTCAATGGAGAGCCGGAACGGATGCCTGCTTACTGCGCGTTCTTGTCGTCAAGATGTTCCAGCATGTGGCCCATCTTGTCTTTCTTGGTGCGCAGGTAGTCGGCGTTGTATTGGCAGGCGTCCATCTCGATGGGGATACGCTCCACCACTTCGATGCCGTAGCCTTCAATGCCGACAATCTTTTTGGGGTTGTTGGTCATCATGCGCATCTTGCGAACGCCGAGGTCCACCAGCATCTGAGCGCCGATGCCGTAGTCGCGCAAGTCGGCCTTGAAGCCAAGCTTCTTGTTCGCTTCCACGGTGTCGTAGCCCTGATCCTGCAGCGCGTAGGCCTTGATCTTGTTGGCAAGGCCGATGCCGCGTCCTTCCTGACGCATGTAGAGGATCACGCCTTTGCCTTCCTGTGCGATGGCGCACATGGCATTGGCGAGCTGGTCGCCGCAGTCGCAGCGCACGGAACCGAGCACGTCGCCGGTGAGGCATTCGCTGTGCACGCGCACCATGACGGGATCGTCGCCCTTGATGTCGCCCTTCACCAGCGCAATGTGGGTGGCGGGTTCCAGCTCGTTTTCGTATGCAATCACCTTGAATTCACCGTACTTGGTGGGCATCTTGGCTTCTGCGACACGCTTGACGGAAAGCTGGTCGGGCTGCATGCGGTAGCGGATGAGATCGCGGATGGTGGCGATCTTCATGTCATGCTTCTTGGCAAACTCGATAAGGTCGGGCATGCGGGCCATTTCGCCGTCGTCTTTCATGATTTCGCAGATGACGGCAGCAGGCTTCAGACCGGCAAGGCGGGACAGGTCCACGGAGCCTTCGGTCTGGCCGGCGCGGACGAGAACGCCGCCCTTCTGGGCGCGCAGGGGGAAGATGTGGCCGGGGGTGACAAGATCTTCCGGCTTCACGTCGTCCTTGACGGCGGTAAGAATGGTGGTTGCGCGGTCGCCGGCGGAAATGCCGGTGGTAACTCCGTTACGGGCTTCGATGGATACGGTGAAGTTGGTGCCGAATTTGGACCCGTTGCGGCGTGCCATGAGCGGCAGCTGCAGCTTGTCCACCCAGTCGGGGGCCAGCGCAAGGCAGATGAGGCCGCGTCCGTGCACGGCCATGAAGTTGATCACTTCAGGGGTGACGTGTTCGGCGGCGATGGTGAGGTCGCCTTCGTTTTCCCTGTCTTCATCATCGACCAGAATAAGCATCCGGCCCTTGCGAATCTCTTCAATGGCCTCTTCGGCAGTGCAAATGGGCATGTTCGTACCTCTTGAATGTTTCTCAGGGCGGCCCGCATCAGTCTGCGTGACCCCTGCTGAACGCTTAAAATCCGTGCTTGCGCAGAAATTCTTCCGTAATCACGCCGGAAGCGGCTTTGGGGGCGGCAGGTTTGCCCTGCCACGCGCCCAGCATGCGCTGGACATATTTGCCGATGACATCCGTTTCCAGATTGACCCGGTAGCCCGGTTTCCACTCGGAAATGGTAGTCACCTTCTGCGTTTCGGGAATGATGTTCACTTCCAGAAAATCAGGGCCGCAATCATTGATCGTAAGACTGATGCCGTCAAGTGCTACGGAGCCCTTCGTGATAATTTGTGCTCCGAATTCGGCAGGAAAACTCAGCCTGTAAACGCGGGAAAGACCTGCCGGACGTACAGAAGCCACGCTTGCAACACAGTCCACGTGTCCGCTCACGATATGCCCGCCGAGACGGTCGCCCATGGCGAGCGCGCGTTCAAGGTTTACACGGCTGCCACTCTTGAGGTCGCCGAGGTTGGTCAGGCGCATGCTTTCCGCAGAGGCGTAGACGGTAAACCAGTCAGCACCAAAGGTTTCCACAGTCAGGCACACACCGTTCGTGGCGATGGATTCGCCGAGTACAATGTCTGTGAGCTGGCAGAGCGGGCGTATGGTCAGGCGGGTTTCGCTTCCCATATTCTGTACGGACCGGATTTCTCCCTGTCCGAGAATGAGTCCTGTGAACATAATCAGTCTTCCCGTCGGCGCAAGGTAATGATGATATCGTCGCCGCTTTTTTCCGTTGCAATCATGCGCAGTCCGAGCACATCTTCCATGGTAGCCGGGGCGCGGCCGTCAAACAGGCCGGGGGCCTTGGCGTCGGCCATGATCTTGGGAGCCATGTGCAGCTGAAATTCCTGTGCCAGACCGAGTTCCAGCATGGCAAGGGCCAGCCGGCCGCCGCCCTCGCACAGGGTGTACAGGCACTTGTGCTCGTTACGCAGCCAGCGCAGGCCGTAGCCTATGTCACGTCCGCCGAGGGTGTCGCCTTCCATGACGGGCAGGGGCATGACCGTGCAACCTTTGTCGCGCAGTCCCTTGGCGGCGTCAGTAGCAGCAGATTCCTCGGAAGTCCAGAATATGGTTTGCTCCGGCCGTTCCGTAAGCAGTTTGTATGCTTCGGGAACATTGGGAAGCTGCGAGGTGATGATAACGGCCAGAGGCTGTTTTTCCACCCCTTCGATGCGGCAGGAGAGCTGCGGGTTGTCTTTGCGGAAGGTGGTGCCGCCCACGATGACAGCTCCCACGTTGCGCCGAAGCTCGTGCACACGGGCGCGCGATTCGGGGCCGCTTATCCAGCGGGAATTACCGTTGCGCGTGGCTATCTTGCCATCCAGCGTGGAGGCAAGCTTGAGAATGGTATAGGGCAGGGGTGTTTCAACCCATGTCAGAAAATCCGTGACGAGGTCGCGGCATTCCTGTTCAAGCACTCCCGAATCGACGAGCACACCGTTCTCGCGCAGGAACTCCGCGCCGCCCTTGGCCTTGGGATTGGGATCCAGAAGACCGATCACCACGTGGCGGATGCCCGCATCAAGCACTGCCTTGGAGCAGGGGGGCGTTTTGCCGTAATGGTTGCAGGGCTCAAGGGTGACAACAAGAGAACACTGGGATGGATCGACGCCCTGCGTTGCGGCATCGCGCAGGCATTCCACTTCCGCATGGGGCTGGCCGCATGCCGTGTGGTAACCGCGTGCCACAATGTCGCCGTCCTTGACAAGAACGGCACCCACGGTGGGATTGGGCGCTGCATGCCAGCGTCCCTGTTCCGCCAGCGCAATGGCCTCGCGCATGAACGGTTCGAAGGGGTGACCCATTAACAGCCTCGTTTGCTATAATCCAGTTTGGTGAACACTACGCCGGATTCTTCCACCATGGCGGTGGCAAGCGGATCGTCGTAGCCTTCAACGTAATACACGGCCTTTACCCCGCAGTTGAGCAGCATCTTGGTACAGATGAGGCAGGGCATGGTGGTGCAGTAAATTTCAGCGCCGGTAAGGGAAACGCCATGCACGGCAGCCTGAATGATGACATTCTGCTCTGCGTGCAGCCCGCGGCAGATCTCGTGTCGCTGGCCGGAGGGAATGCCGAGTTGTTCGCGAAGGCAGCCGGTGTCCAGACAATGCGAAACATTGGCGGGAGCTCCGTTGTAGCCGGTGGCGAGGATGCGCTTGTCCTTCACGGCAATGGCGCCGACCTTGCGGCGGGTGCAGGTTGAGCGCTCCGCCACCATGTAGGTGATGTCCATGAAATATTGCGGCCACGGCAGTCTTTCGTGCATGGAAGCTCCTCTCGAATCTGATTTGCGATGTCGGCCCTTATAATACGAACGCGCTGCGAAGGCCAGTCTGCCCGCGCAGCGCGTTCCGATACGGCGTGGGAGTTAGGGCTACCAGGCGAAGATCGGGAACTGGCGCGCGAAGAGTTCCACTTCCTTGCGGATGGCCTTGAGGCGCGTTTCGTTTTCGATATTGCCGAGCGCGTCGATGATCCAGTCGGCGACCTTTTCCATGTCCTTGCCCTTCATGCCACGGGTGGTGAGGGCAGGGGTGCCGATGCGGATACCGGAGGTCACGAAGGGGCTGCGGGTTTCGAAGGGCACGGTGTTCTTGTTCACGGTGATGCCTGCTTCGTCCAGCGCCAGCTGTGCGGCCTTGCCGGTGATGTCCTTGTTGGACAGGTCAACCAGCATGAGGTGGTTGTCCGTGCCGCCGGAAACGAGCTCGAAGCCCTGATCGGTCAGGCACTTGGCAAGTGCCTGTGCGTTTGCCACAACCTGCTTCTGGTAGTCAGCGAATTCGGGGCGCAGAGCCTCGCCGAAGGCAACGGCCTTGGCAGCGATGACGTGCATGAGCGGACCGCCCTGAATGCCGGGGAATATCTGGCTGTTCAGGGATTTGCCGAGATCCTCTGAGCTGAGAATCATGCCGCCGCGCGGACCGCGAAGGGTCTTGTGGGTGGTCGTGGTGGTGATGTGTGCGTAGGGAATGGGGGAGCTGTGCACGCCTGCGGCCACAAGGCCGGCGATGTGCGCCATGTCCACCATGAGCTTTGCGCCTACTTCGTCGGCAATGGAGCGGAAGCGTGCGAAATCCAGTTCGCGGGGATACGCGCTTGCGCCGGCCACGATGACAGTGGGCTTGTGTTCCTTGGCGAGCTTTTCCACCTGATCATAGTCAATGCGGCCGGTTTCCTTCTGCACGCCGTAGAAGACGACGTTGAAGAAACGACCGGAGAAGTTCACGGGGCTGCCGTGGGTGAGGTGGCCGCCGTGGGAAAGATCCATACCCAGAATGGTGTCGCCGGGCTTGGCAATGGCGAAGTATGCCGCCATGTTGGCCTGGCTGCCGGAGTGGGGCTGCACGTTGGCGTATTCTGCCCCGAAAATGGTTTTTGCGCGGTTTATGGCCAGATCTTCGGCCATATCCACGAACTCACAACCGCCATAGTACCGCTTGCCCGGGTATCCTTCGGCATACTTGTGCGTCATAACGCTACCCTGCGTCTGGCGCACTGCGGAAGAGACGAAGTTCTCGGATGCGATAAGTTCGAGCCCGCCGGTCTGGCGCTCGATTTCCAGATACATTGCCCGTGCTACTTCGGGGTCTTGCAAGAACAGTTCGTCCATTTTCCACCTTCCGGTATAGATATTGTTAAAGCCGTGCACCGGTTGTCCGGTGCACGGCCTGACGCAATCGCGGGATTGCCTAGTCGGCGAATCGCTTGAACAGAATGCTGGCGTTAGTGCCGCCGAAGCCGAAGTTGTTACTCAGAACGTACTTCGCCTGATATTCTTCCGTGCCGCTGCCCATGTAGTTGAGGTCGCAATCGGGGTCGGGGCTGGTGTAGTTGGCAGTGCCGGGCACAATACCCTTGTGCAGAGTCATGCAGGAGAACACGCCTTCCATACCGCCCGCAGCACCCAGCAGGTGGCCGGTCTGCGACTTGTTGGCGGAGATGCGCAGCTTGTATGCGTGGTCGCCGAAGACCTTCTTCATGGCAAGGGTTTCGGCCTTGTCGTTGAGATTGGTGGAGGTGCCGTGCGCATTGATGACATCCACATCGGAAGGAGCGATACCCGCTTCGTCAATGGCTGCCTTCATGCAGCGCGCCATACCGTCCGCATCTTCACGGGGGGCGGTGATGTGATATGCATCGCCCGTGGAACCGAAGCCCACGACTTCCGCATAGATGTTGGCACCACGTGCCTGTGCGTGCTCCAGCGATTCCAGCATGAGGAAGCCTGAGCCTTCGCCGATGACGAAGCCGGAACGCTCTCCGTCGAAGGGACGGGAAGCGATTTCGGGGGTGTCGTTACGGTTGCTGCACAGGGCTTTGAGCGAGGTGAAGCCGGATACGCCCATGGGGGTGATGGTGGATTCGACCCCGCCGGTAATGGCGGCATCGCAGCGACCCATCACGATTTCCGTATAGGCGTGCCCGATGGCGTGCGTGCCGGAGGCACAGGCGCTGGTGAACACCACGTTGGGACCCTTGGCACCGGTGAAGATGGAAACCTGACCGGGCGCCATGTTGGAAATAAGCATGGGAATCATGAAAGGGCTGACCTTGTTGGGGCCTGCTTCCATGAGCTTGGTGTGGAACACTTCAATGGTATCCAGACCGCCGAGGCCCACACCGAGGAGGACGGCAACGCGGCCGGCATTCTCATCGTTTATGACCAGTCCGCTGTGTTCCACCACCATCTGTCCGGTTGCCACGGCGAACTGGACAAAGCGGTCCATGCGGCGGGCTTCCTTAACGGGCATGTATTCAACGGGGTCAAAATCCTTCACTTCACCTGCGATCTTCGAGGAGAATTCGGAGGCATCGAAACGCGTGATGGGGCCAATACCGGACTTGCCGGCAACCAGATTCTCCCAGCTGGATTCAAGGTCCTTGCCCAGCGGGTTGAGGGTTGCGAGACCGGTAACAACAACTCGTTTTTTTGTCATTATTCGTTCCTTGAGGCTTGCGGCGCAGTCCGCGCTGCCGGGTCTGACATGGAGCACTGTGTGGCGCCATGAGAATGTCCGGCACCAGATTCACGCTGCTGAAAGCCCGAGATTGACACCCTTGCGGGGGGCCGGGACGCGGCCGGAAGAAACGGGGCAGGCGTCTTATGATATTTCATAAGACGCCCGCGATATATGGCTGACAGTATTACTATTACTGCTTGCTTGCGATGTAATTGATGGCGTCCTGCACCTTCAGCATCTTCTGTGCATCGTCGTCATCGATTTCGGTGCCGAATTCTTCTTCCATGGCCATGATCAGTTCGGTCAGGTCGAGAGAGTCTGCGCCCAGATCTTCAACGAAAGATGCTTCGGGCTTTACTTCTTCGGCAGAAACGCCGAGCTGGTCGATGATGATCTGCTTAACTTTTGCTTCGATAGACATGGATTCCTCCAAAGGATTGTTTCTTCGTTTGTACCGCGTTTGTATACGGTGTGTTGTCTGATTTTTTTCGTAATGAGGCAGCTAGCAATACATGCCGCCGTTCACTGCAAGTACCTGACCGGTGATGTAACCTGCCTTGTCAGAGGCGAGGAAGGCGACAGCTTCGGCAACGTCATTCACCGAACCGAAGCGCTTCATGGGAATGGCGTTCTGATACTCGGTACGAACGGCTTCCGGAAGGGCATCGGTCATGTCGGTTTCGATAAAGCCGGGAGCCACGGCGTTGACAGTGACATTGCGTGCGGCCAGTTCCTTGCCCAGCGCTTTGGTCAGTCCGATAAGACCGGCCTTGGCGGCAGAGTAGTTGGCCTGACCCGCGTTGCCCATCTGCCCCACAACGGAGGTGATGTTGACAATGCGGCCGTAGCGCTGCTTCGACATGATCTTGGCCGCCTCGCGGGCAGCGAGGAACGAGCCGCGCAGGTTGATGCCGATCACGCTGTCAAAGTCCTCGTCCTTCATGCGAAGTACGAGGCCGTCCTTGGTGATGCCCGCGTTGTTCACGAGCACATCAAGTCGCACCTTGTCCTTGATTTCATTTTTGAAGAAGTCGTTCACTTCTTCGCCATTGCCCACATTGAGCTTGAAGGCGACAGCCTTGCCGCCCGCGTCGATGATGGACTGGGCAACAGCCTGTGCTTCCTCGGGCTTGGAAACGTAGGTCAGGTATACCTGAAAACCGGCTTTACCCAGAGTCTGGGCAATGGCTTTTCCTATCCCTCGGGAGCCGCCGGTCACCAGTGCTGTTGAAAGTAGTTCAGTCATAGTCGCTTCACGGGTTTTGGGTTTGGTGCGAAAAGCACTGCCTTATACCTTAAAGAAAGTATAACTTCAATTCCCAAAAAACGCCTTAATCCGTTATTGCTCAAGTGTCCGGTATTGCACAGCGAACTGTGGTTTCTCTAGAACTCGAGCAGGGCAGAACCCCAGGTGAATCCGCCGCCGAAGGTGGTCAGCAGAACACGCATGCCGGGCTTGATAAGACCCTGGCTCTTGGCGTCTGCCAGAGCCAGCGGAATCGAAGCCGCAGAAGTGTTTCCAAACTTGTTCAGGTTTACGAACACTTTTTCCGGAGCGATGTCCAGCTTCTTGCCCACTGCTTCGATGATGCGCATGTTGGCTTGGTGCGGAATGAGCATGTCCACATCGTTCGTGCTCATGCCGTTGCGGGCCAGCAGGGTTTCGCAGATGCTGGTCATGCTGCGCACGGCATGCTTGAACACTTCTCGTCCCTGCATGGTGACAAAGTGCTCGGCCGGAACAGGCTGATTCAGCTTGTAGGGAATGGAAGAGCCGCCGCCGGCAATGGTCAGCAGGTCGCGCAGGGAGCCATCGGAAGAGAGCTCTATGTCAACAACCTTGGCGCTGCCGGGCTTCTGGGTTCCGGAAATAACCACGGCACCGGCTGCATCGCCGAAAAGAACGCAGGTGTTGCGGTCTTCCCAGTTTACGCGGCTGGTGAGGGTTTCTCCTCCGGAGAGCAGAATGGTAGCATTATCGCATGCCGATGTCAGGCCGCAGGCAACCTGCAGGCCGTAGACGAAACCGGAACAGGCGGCGTTGATGTCGAGTGCCATGGCGCCCTTGATGCCGAGCTTGTCTTCCACCACGCAGGCGGTGTTAGGGCAGTAAGCATCCGGGGTGCATGTGGCGACAAGAATGTGGGTAAGCGCATCTGCCTGCATTCCTGCATCAGCAAGTGCGCCTTTGGCCGCTTCCGTCACAAGGTCGGAAGTGCACTGGCCCTCATCCACGACGTGGCGCTGCTCTATGCCGGTGCGCGTACGAATCCATTCGTCGTTGGTGTCGACAAACTTTTCCAGATCAAAGTTGGTCAGCACTTTTGCCGGGGCAAAGGAGCCGAAACCATGGATATAGCAATGCTTGGTCATGGCAGTGTCCCGAACGCGGGACGGCGGCACGACATGTGGTCGTGCCGCCGCTCCGACGATCAATTCTTGACGGCCTTGCCGAAGCTGGTCAGCTCTTCGTTAGCGCTGATAGCTTCAACCAGACGTTCGTTGGTTTTCTTCTCCACGAAGGCGGCTGCCATTTTGACCGCGTTGGTAATGGCCTTGGCGTTTGAGGCACCGTGGCACACAATGGCGATTCCTTTTAGACCCAGAACGGGGGCACCGCCGTATTCGGCGTAGTCCACCATACGGGCAAAGCGCTTGAAGGCGCTTCTCGCGAGCAGCGTGCCGATTTTCGCAAGAAAGCTGGACAGCAGTTCGCGCTTCAGGATGCGGCTCATCGAAGTGCTGAGCCCTTCGCTGAGCTTGAGAGCCACGTTCCCCACAAAGCCGTCGCACACGATGACATCCACATCGCCCGTGAACAGGTCTCTGCCTTCCACGTTACCGACGAAGCGGATATTTTTCGCCATCTTGAAAAGGTCGTAAGCCTCTTTCACCTGCGAATTGCCCTTGCCTTCCTCTTCACCGATGGAAAGCAGACCTATGCGGGGCGATTCACGCTCCAGCAGGTCACGGGCATATGCATCGGCCATGAGGCCGAACTGGAACAGGTGATGCGGTTTGCAGTCAACATTGGCACCGACGTCCAGCAGGACAATGGGCTTTTTTTCCGTGGGCATCACGCTGGCAAGCGCCGGACGGTCAACCCCCGGAATGCGTCCCATAATGAACATGCCGCACGCAACAGTAGCTCCGGAATTACCGGCGCTCACAATGCCATCCGCCTTGCCTTCTTTTACCAGTCGGCAGGCTACCTGGATGGAAGAGTTTTTCTTGCGGCGCAGTATGTCCGAAGGCTTTTCGTCCATACCGGCGACTTCATCGGTATGGACAATGTCATAGACCACCTTGCCGGAAAGCATTCCGGAAGGCAGCCTGTCAAGTTCAGCCTTAATTTTCTCCGTGTCGCCAACCAGAGCGAGCCGGATGCCATACGTGCGGGCAGCCTCTATCGCACCGGGAATGTTGACGGCGGGGCCGTGGTCCCCACCCATGACGTCCACGGCGATGATGGGGCTGTTATGCATTTTCCTTCGTCATCTGGCGGCCGTTGTAGGTACCGCAAGCGGCACAAACACGGTGGGGCAGGGCAGCTTCGCCGCACTGGCAGAACACAACGGTAGGAACAGCCACACGGTGGTGGGAACGACGCATGCCCTTCTTGGACTTGGACTTCTTAGCCTGAGATACAGCCATGACAAACCCTCTCTTTTTTTCCTTCCGGCCCGAAGCCGGAAAGGCAGTAATGCTTATTTATTGATTTTAAGATTCTGCAGCACGGCAAGGCGGGGATCAAGTTCCTCATCCTTGCAATCGCAGGAGCCCGTGTTCAGGTCGGTACCACACTGGGGGCACAGACCTTTGCATTCTTCATTGCACAACGGCTTGAGCGGCAGCGAAATAACAAACTCTTCCCAGAGCAGGGCGGAGATTTCGATCTCCAGCCACTGGCCGTCCTTGGCAGGGCGGACAGCGGGATCCTGTCCCGGTTCCAGCAGGTCTTCCTGCATGGACAAGAGTTCGGCGAATTTCTGCTTCACCGTTATAACGGCGTCTTCCGCGCAACGATCGCAGGGCGCGGCTACAGAGCCGGTAATGCGACCGCGAACAAGGCAGCCGTCTTCCTGCGGAAGAAGGTGCAACACGGCAGACAATGCATCCACAACGCGGTAGGGCAGTTTGAACTCTGCGATCGGTTCCAGCCAGATTGACTGCTCGTCGATCGTGATTTCTTTGCCCTCTGCAGGGATGTCGTTCAGTGGAATCCAAATTTGTGTCATATGTAATATCCTTGCGGAAGGCGATTTCTACATGCGACCTCATCAACTTGTCAAGAAAAGGGTTGCCTTTTTTACAGTGTGGGTATAATACACCCATCTCTTTGCAGGTGATAGAGGAACAACACGCGATAGCCGCGGCTCCGCAAGCATCTGCAGACTATAGGAACCAGATTTTTTTCATCATATATGGAGGATCGCCATGTCTAGAGAATGTGCAATTTGCGGCAAGAAGCCCCAGACCGGTAATCAGGTTTCCCACTCCAACATCAAGACCAAGCGTCGTTTCCTGCCTAACCTGCAGAGCGTTCGCCATCAGCTGCCCAGCGGCGAAGTGAAGCACATGAGTGTTTGCACCCGCTGCATCCGCTCCGGCGCAGTTGTTAAGCCCGTTACCGCCAAGAAAGCCTAAGTATTAAGGCGATCCTGACAGGATGAAAAGGCCCCGAGTGATCTCGGGGCTTTTTTTATATCCTTATTGTCACTCTTCCGGCATTATTTCCTGTCGTCAGCGGTGGCAGAAGGAAGCAGAAGGAGAGGATATGCTCTGGTTTATCCTTGCATTGGGGACTGCCTTTTTTTCCGCGCTTGAAGCGGTTGTGGTGAAAAAGTGGCTCGGCCATCTTTCCCGCTGCGACATGCTTGCCTGTTTTCTGGGCTGGAGCTGGCCCATGTTTGCCCTATATATAATGATACGGGGCTGGCAGCCCCTTGCTCCGGAGTTCTGGCAGGCTCTTCTGGTCATGCTGCCGCTGAATATTCTGGGCACCTTCATCCAGTACGAAGCCATACGGTCTGCGCCGATATCGCTTATCATGCCGCTTATGGCCTTTACGCCCGCGTTCATGATCGTGACAGGGTTTGTGTTTCTCGGTGAACTGCCCACTCCGGCCGGACTTGCCGGTATCGCCTGCATCGTGGCCGGAAGCTGGGTGCTCAACGCAAAGGCAGCCAACCGCACAGCACTGCTTGAACCCTTCAGGGCCATATTCCGCGTTCGCGGGTCACGGTACGCCCTGTATGCTTCCATTATCTGGGCCATAGGAGCCGTGTTTTCCAAACGCATGGCCCTGGCAGGTGATCCTTTTTATGCGGGCGCCATGTTTTTCACCATTCATAACGCGTTGCTTGTGGGCGGGCTGCTGCTCACAGGCAAAGCTTCATGGCGGACCATGCTTCGTCATCCCGTGGCAGGAATTGCCTCCGGAATGACGCTTGTCGCACATATCGCCTGCCATTACATTTCGATCACCATGGTCGCCGCCGCATACATGATATCCATCAAGCGTCTCAACGGGGTCATATCGGTTGCCATGGGCGGCCTTTTCTTCAAAGACGAGAACGTACGCGGCAGGTTTATCGGGGCCGCTGTCATGGCTTTGGGGGCCGGTATAATTGCCCTTTGGGGATAGAAAAGCCTGTCTGCCTTCTGTTTCCGGCCTTTTCCGGCGATAATAGGCTTGCGTTCCATGCCAGAATGATTACCAATGGCGGAGCGATCGGTTTACCATGTGTGGCCGCGCGCTGATGTCAGACTGGGCCGGGGGCCGCACTTCCGCTCGGATCGGGTAATTTCCCGCAGAACGCAAATACAGGATGTCTGATGTTTTCCAAACTATTTCTGCTTTTTACGCTCATTCCCATCATGGAGCTTTACACATTGGTGGAGGTTGGTTCCGTTATCGGTGTGGGATCGACTATTTTGATAGTCATTCTCACGGGTGTCATCGGAGCATGGCTGGCCCGCATGGAAGGTTTCAATACCATGCTGAAGGTCAGAGAAAGTCTTGCGCAGGGCAAGGTGCCTGCTGACGAGATGGTGGAAGGCCTGCTCATTCTTGTGGCCGGACTTCTTCTGCTCACGCCCGGTTTCATTACAGACTGTATGGGCATAGTGCTGCTGGCTCCGTTTACCCGCAAGCCGTTTGCCCGCATGCTTCGTAAGCAGTTCAATGAATCGGTGAAGGTGCAGGGGGCCGGTTCCTTCGGATCTGCCAACAGCGCCGGATTCACGTATTACACGTGGCATTCCTCCGGTGGCCGCAAGGCCCCGGGAGATGGTCCCCTATCGGTGCAGGATTTAGAAGCACGGCTGCGTGGAGAAACTTCGCAGGAACCGCGTAAGGCCGTGGTTATTGACTGTGATCCCATAGAGGACAAGGATAACGGTTCCCGTTAGGGGACGTATGGACTTAGTAAGAGAAAAGGCAGCCCTGCTGCCTTTTTTGATTTCCGCCGGACAGGAATATAAGGAGAGAGTATGAAGCTGATTGGTAATGTCGCGGTCATATGTATGGTCATGGTGCTCGTCTGTTCCGCTGCGCGGGCTGAAACCATCGGTTCTGTCAGCACGGTCTTCAAGGTTCTTGGAGCCAACGACAAGATAGTGGTGGAAGCGTTTGATGATCCCGATATAGAGGGGGTTACCTGTTACCTGAGCCGCGCAAAGAAGGGGGGAATATCGGGGAGCCTTGGTGTGGCGGAAGATACCTCGGACGCGTCTCTCTCGTGCAGACAGGTCGGTCCCATCTCTGTTCCCGAGCGAATCCGCAACAAGAAGGAAGACGGCGAAGAGGTCTTCAAGAAAAGAACATCGCTGCTCTTCAAGAGCATGCAGGTTGTCAGATTCTACGATGCGAAGCGAAATGTGATTATTTATCTGACGTACAGCGACAGAATAATCGAAGGCTCGCCCAAAAACTCCATCAGCTGTGTGCCGGTCATGCCCTGGGGTAACTGATGCCGCCTGTGCTGCGGTACACGCAAAATCAGGATGGCTGTTTCTGCGCTGCTGCCCGTAGAGTGGTATCAATGGTTTCAAGCAGCTCCTGGCGCGAATAGGGCTTGCTCAGCACCGCGTTGAATCCGCTGTCCTTATCCGTGAGCCGTTCATTTTCGGCAAAGGCAGTGAGGGCAATAATCGGTGTCAGGACTGCGGGATTGCCGCTTTCCCCTTCACGGATTCTGCGGGTTATCTCCATGCCGTTGGGGCCGGGGAGCTGTATGTCCATCAATATGATGTCATAGGTTGCTTTTTCCAGCGCGTGCATCGCCTGTTTGCCGTCACCGGCAACAACTACCTTATGTCCGGACAGCTCCAGAAGGCCCTTGGCTGCTGCCTGACTGATCGGGTCGTCTTCCACCAGCAGAATATGCAGGTGTTCTTTTCTGCCCTTATCTCCGGATGCTCTGCCGGCTTCAGTTTCTTTCCGGACGATTTCGAAGGGCAGCAGGATGTGAAAGGTGCTGCCCTTGCCTTCTTCACTTTCCGCCCATATCCGCCCGCCAAGCTTGCGCGCCAGATTGCGGGTGATGGAAAGGCCCAGCCCCGCCCCGCTGAACTCCTTTGTCATGAAGTCCTCTGCAATGGTGAAGGACTTGAAGATGTGCTTGATTGCCTCCTGCGAGATGCCAATGCCCGTATCCTGTACGGTGAACAGGATGTTGATGAAGCGCGAAGAGATCTCCTGAGCCCCGCCATGCGGGGCCACTGTCAGCGTCACCGAACCCTTCTGGGTGTACTGGACCGCGTTGGACAGCACGTTGGTGAGAATCTGCTTGAGACAGCCGGGGTCGCACAGCAGCTGTTCGGGAATGGAGTCCGCGTAGTGGTATGAGAAATCCAGCGATTTCAGCTGCGCCTGCGTCTGTATCACGTCAATAAGGGGCCGCAGGGTCTCCTTCATGCGCGTGGGTTTCTTATCGATTTTCAGGGTTCCCGTTTCAATGTGTGAAAGTTCAAGCAGTGACGTGACCAGAGACCCGAGCCGCACGGCGGATTGGTTCAGAAATGTGAGCAGCTCCTTCTGTGCCGGAGTGAGCTGGCTGCCTTCCAGCAACTGGGCCATGCCCAGAATGCCGTTGAGCGGCGTTCGCAACTCATGACTGATGTTTGCCAGAAACAGGCTTTTGGCCTGACTCGCCGCTTCTGCCGCTTCCTTTGCTTTGGAGAGTTCAGCTGTCCGTTTGCGAACCAGACTGTCCAGTTCCTTGTTCTGGTTGTAGAGTGCCAGATGCGTTTTTACTCTTGCGAGCACAATGGCGGGATTGAAAGGCTTGGAGATGAAGTCTACCGCGCCGATATCAAAGCCCTTTTCTTCGTCGTTATTGGAGTTCAGCGCCGTGACGAAGATGATGGGAATGTTCGCCGTCTTCGGGTTTGCTTTGAGGGCTGCGCCGGTTTCATACCCGTCCATGCCGGGCATGAGTATATCAAGCAGGATAAGGTCCGGCGGAGTATTGGCCGCAAGTTCCACGGCGTCCTGCCCGTTGGTGGCGACATTGATGGCGTATTCCGGCTGCAGGATGGCATAGAGCATCTCGATATTGGCCGGCGTGTCATCAACAATCAGAATTCGGTATCTGATGGGCTTCATTTAGGTGACCTTCTGCTATCGGTGCCGCACATGATGTTGTTCATCAGGCACTGTCGCTCTTCCTCAAAGTCTGCATGCATGATTGCGGCTGCACGGATATCTTTTTCTATCCTCAGGAAAATATCGATGATTTGCGGATCGAACTGTTTGCCGGAACTCTCGGCAACGATGGACAGCGATTCATGATGCGATATGGGCTCCTTGTAGACGCGTTTGCTGATAAGTGCGTCATAGACATCGGCCACGGCCATCAATCTTCCGGCAAGGGGAATATCCGTGCCGGAAAGACCTTGCGGGTATCCGTTTCCGTTCCACCATTCATGATGGGTATGGGCAATCTCCCTTGCGACACGCAGGAAGGAATTGGACGTATTCAGCATACGTTCGGCGCGTTGCAATGAGTCGCGGCCATATATGGTATGCAGTTTCATGATCACGAATTCGTCATCGGTCAGCCTGCCGGGTTTGAGCAGAATGTGATCGGGGATGCCAATCTTGCCGATGTCATGAAGGGGGATGGAAGCGCAGAGCATATCGACGGGAACTTCTTTGAAATACGCTGCATATTCCGCCATGCCCGCAAGTTGCTCCGCAAGCAGGCGCACATAGAGCTGGGTGCGTTTGATGTGTCCCACCAGCTCGTTGTCGCGCATTTCCGCAAGGCAGGCCATGCTGAAAATGGTGACGGACTGGGTGAGGGCTATCTCCTCTGTTCTTTCCTCGACAAGATGTTCAAGATTGTCTTGATATCCCTTAAGTTTAAGGTGATTTCGTATGCGGGCCTTGATGATGGGGGGGCTGAATGGTTTGGTTATGTAGTCAACAGCCCCTAGTTCAAGGCCTCTGGCCTCGTCTTCGGTATCTGAAAGGGTTGTGACGAAAAGTACGGGAATGGATGCGGTGCGCGGGTCGGCCTTCAATCTCCGGCAAACTTCATAGCCGTCCATTCCGCTCATGATGATGTCCAGCAGAATAATGTCCGGCTGCGGTTCAGCTGTCGCCAGCTCCAGAGCTTCGCGCCCGTTGGTGGCGGCACTGATGGCAAACTCGTCTTTCAGGATTTCCCTGAGGATAAGTATATTGGCCGTGGTGTCGTCAACGATGAGAATGCGCATTGCGGAGGTCATGATTGTTCCTCCTGTTGTATCGGCTTGTCCTGTTCTTTGCGGAACAGCTCGGAGAGCCGTTCAACACGTATGGCGGCCTTTTTGAACGCGAAAGATGCCAGGTCTTCACCCAATTCGGCGGTGAGATCTGCATCAAGTCTGACAAGAGTCGGAGTCAGTGTCTCGAAAAGGGCCAGTGCTGCCATGTCATGGATGGCAATGGCTTCCTGAAGGTCGTGAAGAATGCTTTTAACGTTCTCCACGGGCATGGCATCCGGTGGCGGTGTGGCGGCATCTGCGCCGGAGGGGGTGAGATGCTGGACACCGGCAGCCTGTTCGGCCTGTTCGTTCAGTTGCGTCCGGATGATCAGGGGAATGCCCTTTATCACCTGGTCCAGGGTATTTTCCAGTTCAATCAGCACTTCGTTCAGGTTCGCGTTGTTGTCACGCAGGGCCTGACAGGTCCGTTCTGCTGCTTCATATACTGACATTGCTCCGATATTACCGGCAACTCCCTTGAGCGTGTGTGCCAGACGGAAACCGGCCTCCAGACTATCCTGCTTTACGCATTGGCGGACTCTGGCCGGTATGTCGGCTTGTTCACGCAGGAATCCGTTTAACAGGTTTACATAGATGCCTCTGTTGTTGCGTACGCGGCGCATGCCTGCGTTAACGTCGATAATCTCGTTCTCGGCAGTGGTGAACGTTGACGGCGTTTCTGCCGGAGTAATGGGTGTTGCAACAGGTTCCCAACCTCCTTTGTGGATCCATTTGCCAAGGGTGGCATACAGTTCGTCCGGATCGATGGGCTTGTTGACGTGGTCGTTCATACCGGACTGGAGACTGAGGTTTCTGTCCGAAACCATGGCGTGGGCTGTCATGGCGATAATGGGCATTCCCTGCAGCCGGGGCAGGCTGCGAATTCTGCGTGCTGCCTCCAGCCCGTCCATCACCGGCATCTGAATATCCATGAGCACGGCCTGGAATTCTTGCTTCTGGACAAGGGTCAGAGCCTCTTCCCCGTTGCGGGCCAAGGTGACTTCCATGCCGACACCCTGCAGGAGTTCGGTTGCAACCTGCTGGTTAAGCTCGTTATCTTCTGCCAGCAAAATGCGTGCGCCCCGTATGTGATCCGGTATGGATGGAGCCCGCTGGGAGGAGCTGGTGACGGCTTCACTGATTTCGAAGTTGAATGCCTCAAGCAGTGTATTAAAAAGAACTGATCGGTTTATGGGCTTGAGCATGAGCCCTGTCAGATTCTCTTCAGCAAGGCGTTGGCGTATTTCATCCCTTCCGTAGGCCGTGACCATGATGAACTTGGGGTCGTTCGGAGGAGTCAGGATTTTTCTGATCTCCTGTATGCAGGTTATTCCGCCCATTTCCGGCATCTTCCAGTCCATGAAAACAATATCATACGGCGGGTCCGCCTGCTGAACCAGGGAAATGGCATGCCTGGGAGATATGGTTGTGTCCACTTTCAGACCGAAGGATTCAAGCGATTCTGCAAGTACCTGCAGGGCATTGGAGTTGTCATCCACGGCCAGCACTTTGCACCCTTTCAGGGATTCGGGCATGCGGAACGTTTGTTTGATGAATTCTGAAATTTCGAAGGTCAGGCTGAAGTGGAACTCCGTCCCTAGCCCAAGCCTGCTTTCACATTGAAGGTCGCCCCCCATGAGTTCGACCAGCCGCTTGGAAATGCTCAGCCCGAGTCCGGTACCCCCGTAAAGGCGGGTGGTGGAGCCATCGGCCTGTGTAAAGGGCATGTATAGATTTTTCATGTTCTCTTCGCTCAGGCCGATGCCGGAATCCTTCACACTGAAACGGAGCTTGGCGGTTGTTTTGTCCTGCGTAATTCCCCTTACGGCAAGGGTGACTTCACCTTCTTCTGTGAATTTTACTGCGTTGTTCGCAAGGTTGGTGAGCACCTGACTCAGTCGCAGGGAATCACCATACAGGCTTGCGGGCACATTGGGGTCAACTGAGAGCAGAAGCTCTATGCCCTTTTCCTCGGCTGCAAGCACAACGATGTTGATGACGTTTTCGAGCATGGTGTTCAGAGCGAAGGGGTGGCGTTCAATCTCAATCTTGCCCGCCTCGATCTTGGAGAAGTCCAGAATGTCGTTGATGATGTTCAGCAGCGTATCCGAGGCATGCTTTATCTTCTGCAGATAGTCGCGTTGCCGGGGGTCATGTTCCTTGCGCAGGGCCAGATTTCCAAGGCCGACAATGGCGTTCATGGGGGTACGAATTTCATGGCTCATGCGGGCCAGAAATTCACTCTTGGCAGAGTTGGCCTCTTCGGCAAGGGTGCGGGCACTTTCCAGCTCCTCCTTGTTTTTTACGCTGTCGGTGATGTCGCGGGTTATGCCCCGGTATCCGCCCACCAGCCCTTGCTCGTCGAAAAAAGCCGTGCCGGTCGAACGCACCCATACGGGATGCCCGTCCTTGTGTATGCAGGTTTCTTCCCAGTGCATGTGGCTTGCATTCATCAAGTCCGGATTGTTGGAAAAGGTATGGTCCAGCAAGGGAGCCAGATTGAAGGGGGCGACAGTCGCTGCTTCTTCCTGCGTGTAGCCGAGGATATTCAATATGCGGGGGCTCACATAGGTGAGGTGGCCGTTGCTATCGGTTTCCCAGATGATATCCCACGAACTCTCCACTATCTGTTTGAAACGGTTGCGGCTGGTCAGGATCTCCTTCTCGCTGGCCTTTCTTTCGTTAATGCGCTTTGCCTGTGTGAAAGCCACAATGGAAATGAGCGAAGTCAGCACGCCGAACAGGTAAAAGAAGTCCACGTATGTCTGACGAGCCAGTGCCGCGAGTTCGGCTTGCGGGATCACGCTGATGAGCCGCCACGAGAGCGAACGGGTCATGCTGTGACCAAGATTGCTCTTGGGAACATACTCAACGGCGGTGTAGGTGATGAGATCGCCGTTCACATACATCTGCCCGTTGCTGGTGGCGGCTATGTCTTCCCATGCATCCGGAAATTCTGCCTGAAAGGTACGTCCCTTTTTATCCGGATACATGAACCCCCAGCACTTGCTCTGATCCCTGTGGTATAGCCAGTACCCGTCTTTGTTGAGCAGCATCAGCCCCGTGCGTTCGTTCCGGTCAAGGTCTGCAAGGCTGTGCAGCATGCCTTCTGCAAGGTAGTTGAGGACGATAACGCCCCGGCGTTGTCCAAGTCTGTCGTCAGCACCGGTAGCAAAGCGTATGGTCGGCTTGAGAGGCGTCTCAATGACGTTGTGTTCGATATTGAGATCCAGCGGCGAGAAATAGATGGCTTCCGAAGGAAGATCTTTCGTCTCGGAGAAGTAGTAACGGTTGGATTTGTTCTGCAGTTGATCGCTGGGAACTATGGAGGCCCCGTGTGGCTCCTTGTTGATGCGGATGTCTTCATCACCGTTCATCAGAAGAAGCCGTGCCTGATCATATTGCCGGTTGTTTCTGATGAAGGAGCTGAATTCCTGCTCCAGCGCCTTCTTGTGCTTGGGAGACCATGTTGTCAGGTAGTCCCGCACCTCAAGATGGATGGAGAGATTAATCAGGTTCTGGGCAACGGAGTTAATCTCAAGCTCCAGCGATTTACCCGCAAACTCGATGAGGGATATTTGCCGACGTTCCAGAACGGTTTTCTGGGAGTCAATTTCCTGTTGCAGCAGGTAGATGAGAGATGCGGCAACGACCAGAATGACAGGAAGCCCAAGACTGAGTGCGCTGAGCAGGACTTGGCTATCTCTGGAACGTGCGGTGTTGTTCGTCGTGTGTACGTGGCTGTTTGTCATGGGGTATCCAAGCTGATTTTTAGCATAGGATACTGAATGACGAAGATTGCAGCAACGGTATATGCTCTTTTATAACGGTGTTCGCGGCAGGTTATAATGCAAAGCGGAAAAGAGCTTGTCTGGTCGTGGATTAACGATGGAGACGATGTGGCTCCGTAAGGTTCAGCACTGTTTGCACCCTGTTCAAATACGTATGGTCACGCAGGATGAGTTCACGCCACAAAGCCTTGAGCTGTGCCGCCTTATGCGGGTTGGCAAGCAGGTGATTTACCTTGGGTGAAATCTCCGCAGGGCGCCGGAAGGTCACCGCGTCCGCAAGGTGGCGGGGGAAAATATCCATGCCGGGGTTTGCGTCCGTGAGCAGCAGGCCACCCGCCGCCCATACGTCAAAATGGCGCTGGGTGAGTCCCGCAGGGAGCAGCATGCCTGTGACGTTAAGCGAGATGCGGGCGTTTCGGTACACGGCAGCGAGTCCGGTATAGTAATCAACAGGGGGGCGCAGGTCGGAACCTTCCGGCAGGCGGGGCTTCCATTGTTCATCACCGATGACGGTAAGTCCGCAGGGATGTGCCTGCTGCAGGCACATGGTGCGCCAGCATTCCGTGCTTTCGGCGGCATTGGCCCCCACCGCGCGGGGCGTGTCGGGCCAGAAATCTGCAGCTCCGAGTTGGCCGGCCCACCAGTGATAATCCGGTCTTTCTCCCCGCAGCAGCATCTCATGCGCGATGTTCTGCAAAGCACCGTCGGGGTGTATGCCTGAAAAATATTTGCGGCGTTCGGGAAATTCCGACCGGCCCACAAAGACAACCGGTGCAAGCGGTGCCACGAGCTCCGCATCGTCCTGCGTGGCAAACAGGGCAGGGTCCGTGGCAAGGGGAAGGTGGTGCACCTCCCGCGCGCCTGCAGCCTGCAATGCAGGGATGAAGCTGGCATCCGTGACGAAGAGTAATGACTCTTTCCAGAAGGGGGCCTTGCAGCCGGAAAGTATGTGCCACGGCGTATCCACACACCATATGGCAACAGGCACGCCTGCTGCCCTGAGCAGGTTGTGGCGTTCGCCGAACATGTCCAGCCCCTGCGCGTTCACGCTGAAGAAAAGGGCAGGGGTACCCTGCGCCAGCAGCCTGGGCAGCTCGGATGTGATGGTATCGGGATCGAGAATGTGAACGGCATACCCCTCTGCTGCAAAGGCGCAGGAGAGTTCGCGTATGAGCAGGCCGTGTTCCGTGCCGGACAGCAGGATGGTCCGTGTTTGTGGACTGGCTTGTGTGCCACCCCCCGGGTTCCGGGAGCGCAGATGCTGCAGCTGCACAGCTGCCAGCAACGGCCCCCAGAAGGAAGGAAACAGCCGCAGGTTCTGCCTGAAGGCCAGCACAGTGGATGCGGACAGCAGCGAGGGTGTGCATTCTGCGGGGGAAACGGACACCCAGCCGGCGGGAATGGCATCATGCCACTTCCGGTTCATCTGGGCGGAAAATTCAGGTGATTCCACATAGCGGATCACGGCATCACCGGCTGGATTTTTTGCCATAACTGCCTGCGCAGCCATTGCCGGATCAGGGCCGAGGCCGAGAAGCAGGAGGTCTCTTCCTGAGCCGTACGTGTCGAACTGGTCGGCACCGCAGAGAAGAGATTGGGGCTTGCCAAGTTCGTGTATGATGCGTATCCGTTCCGGGCGATGGTCCATTCTGTGGCCTTGGCGTTACTAGCTCTTTACGATACAAGAGCCGCAGGTGAAAAACAATGAAAGTATATCGTGACCATTATTTCAAGAAGGCCAAGCAGGAGAATTATCCTGCCCGGTCCATCTACAAGCTTAAAGAAATAGAGAAACGCTTCCGGATATTCAAGCCCGGAATGCACGTCCTTGACCTCGGTGCCGCTCCCGGATCGTGGTCGCTGGGTGCGGCGGAAATGGTGGGGCCGAGGGGGCGTGTGCTGGGGGCCGATATCCAGACCACTCCTACGGTGTTTCCCCCAAACGTCACCTTTATGCAAGAGGATGTGTTCGAGCGTTCTCAGGCATTTGAAGATGCTCTGGCCGATCTTTCGCCCATCCATGTGGTGATGAGCGACATGGCTCCGAGCACCACGGGCCACCGTTTCACGGATCAGGCCCGGTCTGCGAATCTGTGCCGCGAAGCACTTGCCGTAGCCACCAAATGCCTGATACATGGCGGCAGCTTTATCGTGAAAATTTTCATGGGGCCGGACTTTCATGAATTCGCGAGCGAGCTGCGCACCCATTTTGTAACTGTGAAGACTTTTAAACCAAAGAGCTCCCGCGCTGAGAGCATCGAAACCTTTTATATAGGAATGGGTTTCAAGGGTGATCTCGAAACCGTGCCCGCGTCTGAAGAAGATGCCGGTTCCGAATAGGCGGAACCGTAACAGGCAGGCGAACCACGCGGGAAGCTGAACAAAAAACACGAGCAGCAAACGTGCTGCATCACGCCGGACCAAGGCGTGCGGTCCAAGGAGGAAACATGGCCGGACATAGTAAATGGGCAAACATCCAGCATCGTAAGGGGCGTCAGGACGCAAAACGCTCCAAGGCCTTCACCAAGGCTGCCAAGGAAATCATCATTGCAGCGAAAGGTGGCGGCGACCCCGCTGGCAACGCCCGTCTCCGTGCCGCCATTGCAGCCGCCAAGGCTGTGAACCTTCCCAAGGACAGGATCGAAAACGCCATCAAGAAGGGTACCGGCGAACTGGCCGGCGGCGACATCGCGGAAGTGATGTACGAAGGCTACGGTCCCGGCGGTGTTGCACTGCTGATCGAAGCTGCCACCGATAACAGAAACCGTACCGTGGCTGAAGTCCGTCATCTGCTCAACAAGGGCGGCGGTTCCATGGGCGAAGCCGGCTGTGTGGGCTGGATGTTCGACCGCAAGGGCGTTGTCACCGTTGACAAGGACAAGATTTCTGAAGAGCAGATCATGGAACTGGGCCTTGAGGCCGGTGCCGAAGACGTAATCGATCAGGACGCCACCTGGGAAGTGCGTGCAGCACTTGCCGATTTCGAAGCTGTCCGCTCCGCTTTTGAAGAAGCCGGAATCGAAATCGCTTCCGCCGAAATGGCGATGATTCCCCAGAACACCATCGAAGTTGACGCACAGGTGGGGCAGAAGCTGCTCAACCTTGTGGACATGCTCGAAGACAACGACGACGTCCAGAACGTCTGGGCAAACTTCGATTTGTCCGACGAGGCGATGGCCGAGCTGGCTTAAGACTACCAGAAACGCCCGTCCAAGACGGGCGTTTTTCTTCCCCCTGCCATATGGCCGGACGGTAAGGCGGCACAATGACCCAAGGTATTACGGTTCTCGGCATAGACCCCGGTTCCCGCGTGACGGGCTGGGGGGTGGTGCGCGAGATATCCGGCGTGGCATCGCTGGTGGACTGCGGCACGGTGCGGACTGCCGATGCGGATATAGCGAAACGGCTGGGCATCATCTTCCGCGGCGTAAGCGATGTTATCACCACGCTTCGTCCAGACGTGGTGGCCGTGGAAAATGTGTTTACCGCAAAGAACGCCGCTTCCGCCCTCAAGCTCGGGCAGGCAAGGGGGGCTGCCATAGCCGCTTGTGCATTGCATGGGCTTGATGTGCACAGTTACGAACCTACCAAGGTCAAGCAGGCCATTGTGGGAACCGGCAGGGCGGACAAACAGCAGGTTGCCTTCATGGTTGCCACCATTCTTGGCGTGAAAAAGCCCTCGTGGGCGGTGGATGCGAGCGATGCGCTGGGCGTTGCCCTGTGTCATCTGACACTGCGCCGCTATGAGAAGCTTGCAGCGCGCTGAAAACGATTTTTCAGTGTTTCCCCGAATCCGTATTGCGGTCACGTTGCGGCATTTGAACTTCGTCCCCTTAACATTATAACGGGATTGGGGTACAACCCGCCAACGAGGTAACAGGCATGATAGCGTATCTTGAAGGACGGCTTGCCGAAGCCGGAGAATCTTCCGTCATTCTGGTCACCCCCGGCGGAGTGGGGTATGAGGTGTACCTGCCGGTACATACGCTTTCGCGCCTGCCGGAACGCGGGGGCGAGATCGCCGTATTCACCTATACCGTGGTGCGCGAGGATGCGCTTGAGCTCTATGGCTTTCAGACATGGGACGAGCGGCAGACCTTTGCCGTGCTCATTTCCATATCCAAGGTGGGAGCCAAGACAGCCCTTGCCATTCTTTCCCAGTTCCGGCCGGACGATCTGCGGCAGGTGGTGGCGGAGGATGATGTGGAGGCGCTGACCCGCGTTTCCGGTATCGGCAAGAAAAGCGCCCAGCATATTTTTCTTGAGCTCAAATACAAGCTCAAGGTGGAGCGTGTGCCCGGCGGTGCCGTGCTGAATGGCTCTGCCCCCGGTTCGCTCTATCGCGATGCCCTGACCGGCCTGTGCAACCTCGGGTACACGGAAGATGAAGCCGGAACAGTCCTGAAGAATGTTCTGAAGGATGAACCCGACCTCGATGTGGGCGGTGCTTTACGCGCCGCACTCAAAGCTCTTGCCAGGGGACGCTGATGACGTTGCACGATACTGAATGCCATCTGAGCACTTGCCTTGATGAAACAGTAAGGCCCCCCTCGCTGGATGAATTCATCGGGCAGGAGGAGCTGCGCAGCAACCTGAGTGTGTATCTGCAGGCTGCTCGGGAGCGCCGTCAGGCCATGGACCATACGTTGTTTTACGGCAACCCCGGTCTGGGCAAGACGACCCTTTCGCAGATCATGGCCAGCGAGCTTGGGGTGAACCTTGTTTCCACGTCCGGCCCTGTGCTGGAACGCAGCGGCGACCTTGCGGCTATTCTGACCAATCTGGGCCGCAACGACATTCTTTTTGTGGACGAGATCCATCGCATGCCCCCTGCAGTGGAGGAAGTGCTGTATCCCGCCATGGAGGACTTCAAGCTCGATCTGGTCATTGGGCAGGGGCCGGGAGCACGGACCGTGAAGATAGATCTTGAGCCGTTCACGCTGGTGGGAGCCACCACACGCATCGGCCTGCTTTCCTCACCGCTGCGCGACCGCTTCGGGGTCATTCTGCGGCTGGAGTTTTACACGCCCGAAGAGCTTGCCCGCATTGTAGCCCGCACGGCAAGAATTTTGCGGCTGGAACTCACACGCGACGGTGCGCTGGAAATAGGCAGGCGCTCGCGCGGAACCCCGCGTATTGCCAACCGTCTGCTGCGCCGCGTGCGTGATTTTGCTACGGTGAAGGGGAACGGTGCCGTTGATTCCGATCAGGCGGCCGAAGCCCTTGGCCGTATGGAGGTGGACGAAAGCGGGCTGGACCAGATGGACCGCAAGCTCCTTACTGTGCTTATCGAGCATTTCGGCGGTGGCCCTGTGGGAGTGAAGACCCTTGCGGTTGCCTGTTCCGAAGAAGTGCGGACCATAGAAGATATTTACGAGCCGTATCTCATCCAGTGCGGCTTTCTCAAGCGCACATCGCGCGGTCGCGTTGCCACGGCACGCGCCTATCGGCATTTGAATCTTTTGGCCTAACCAGTTTTTTCCCCAAGGTGGTGTCCCATGCCGCAGAAAGCGTGCCGGGTTGAATTACTTGCGTCCACACCGGACGCCACGTCCCTTATCTATGCAGCCTTCCGTCAGTGTTACCATGCAGGTTTCGTGGGCGATATGTGGCCCCGTCTGCTGGCGGGCGAAATCGCTGCCGACAAGCAGGCGGCCTTCATCACCAAGGTCATGGAATCAGGCCATGCCAGCCCCATTGAGCATGTGAGCTTTACCTTTGCCGTCGAGGGTGTTTCCCGCGCGCTTACGCACCAGCTGGTGCGTCACCGCATTGCCTCATATTCGCAACAGAGCCAGCGTTATGTTGACGGCAGCGATTTTGACTATATCCTGCCGCCTGCCATTGCCCGCATTCCCGAGGCGAAGGAACGGTTCGAATCTTTCATTGCGGAAATCGGCAACGCCTACCGCGATCTGAAAAATATTCTCGAAGCCAACGGCAGGGGAGAAAAAGCCAAGGAAGACGCACGGTTTGTACTTCCTCAGGCAGCGGAATCCAAGATTGTGTTCACCATGAACTGCCGCAGCCTGATCAACTTTTTCGAGCACCGCTGCTGCACGCGGGCGCAATGGGAAATCCGGGGCATGGCAAATCAGATGCTAGACATCTGCCGCGAAGTGCTTCCGGTTGTTTTCAAAACCGCCGGTGCACGTTGTGAGCGTCTGGGCTACTGCCCTGAAGGTGAGAAGTTTACTTGTGGCAGGTACCCCTTGCCTTGAGGGTGGTCACACTCGCCATTTCAGGTACAATCCTGATTGAAACAGTAGGAAAATCTATCATTAAGCCTGATTGCGTTTGTAAAATTCCGTTGATTTCTTGCTGATTCGGAGTAAAACGAGATTGTGGCTGTGGAAAACTTTTTCTTCATGCTGTGGATTTTCTGTGGATAACATGGGGAAATGCTGATTTCCGTAGGGTTCTGACCGATGCTTATAAATAGCAGGTTCTGATAAAATCCTATTTATCACAGTTGGTTATGTTTTGGGTCGCGGTGGGGAAATCGACATTGTTACGGTTTCGCATCGGCCTGTATTCGAATGTTGCACTTCAAGCTGATAAAACGTAGATACTCATCCATGTTTGAAATATGGGCGCATATCCAGCAGATTCTGCAAAAAAGACTCACTCCGGGCCTCTACAAGGTCTGGATTTCTCCTTTGTCAGCAGAGGTGAAAGGTCACACGGTCAGCCTTACGGCTCCTAACGAGTTCGTGGCCGCGTGGGTCCGTGACAGACTGCTTGGCGATATTACTTCGGCTGCTGCCGAAATCATTGGGCCGCAGGCGACAGTCTCCGTTGTCGCCAGCAAGACTCCGCAAAAGGCTCCGGCCCGCCGCAGTTCCATCACCGTATCCGACGCACAACCGTCCGGTCCGCTGTTTCCCTCTCAGCAGGGAACCGGTGTTGCCGTTGCGCCCGCCGCTTCCCATGAGCAGATTTCGCTGCCCATTTCGCAGCCGCTGGTCAGCAAGGCCATCGACTGGCGTTTCGATTTCGACAGCTTTGTGGTCGGTCCCTGTAACGATCTGGCCTTTGCCGCATCGCAGGGCATTACCCGTTCCTCGCTTTCGGCCGATACGCTGTTCCTCAGCTCCGGCCCCGGTCTCGGCAAGACGCACCTCATGCAGGCAGTGGGCAACGAACTCTGCCGCCAGAGCAACCGCAGCAAGCTGCATGTCGAGTACCTGACCGCAGAAGAATTTGCCACGCGCCTCATCGCTTCCCTCAAGAATCGTGATGTGGACCGCTTCAAGGCCCGTTACCGCGACGTGGACCTGCTGCTGCTTGAAGACGTGCATTTCCTGCAGGGCAAGGAACGCATGCAGGATGAAGTGCTGGCCACCATCAAGGCTCTGCAGTCCCGTGGTTCCCGTGTTGTGCTTTCCAGTTCGTTTGCACCCCGTGACCTGAAGGAGCTGGATAACCAGCTGGTTTCCCGCTTCTGCTCCGGTTTCATCGCTGCAATCGACAAGCCCGATTACGCCACCCGCCGCGATATTCTGTGCCGCAAGGCAAAGCAGTATCAGGTGTTTCTGCCGGACAATGTTACCGACATGCTCGCCGAGAACATTCGTTCCGATGTCCGCCAGATCGAAAGCTGCCTGCATAACCTGATTCTCAAGGCCCGCATCCTGAATCAGCAGATTTCCATGAACATCGCGTGGGATGTTGTCAGCCAGTATGCTTCGCACGAAATCATCATGGACATGGACAGCATTATCCGCTGTGTCTGCAACGGTTTCGATCTTTCTCCCACACAGCTCAATTCCCGTAGTCGCAGACGTGAGTTGGTAGTTGCACGCAATACGGTATTTTATCTGGCGAGAAAGCACACCGACATGTCCCTCAAGGATATCGGCGTGCATTTCAATCGCACCCATTCCACGGTTCTCAAGGGTATTACCAGCCTTGAGCGTGAAATGAGCAAGGAAACCCCCATCGGCCGTCAGGTGACCAACACCGTGGCCATGATTGAACGTAACGGACGAATTACCAGCCTGCGATAGCACGGCTGCGTTTTTCCGTATATTTCTGACTCAGAACGGCACGAATCGCATCCCGATTCGTGCCGTTTTCCGTTTCTGTACTTTTCAAGCGGAGCGGAAATGGATACAGAGATTGATGCCCGCCGGAAAGAGGCGGGTGGATCATAAAAGAGTGTGCTCATTCTGAAAAAGAGCGTGTCGCACTCATGCTTCAAGGAGTGATTATGGAGACGGGACAGGCGTATGTGGAAATAGCGCCCAGACTGCTGGGCCTGCGAGAGGCCGTTGGGCTGTCGGTGGACGAGCTTGCCGCCAAGATCGGTGTGCGGCCCGAAACGGTGAACTTGTATGAAGAAGGCGAGACCGAGATTCCCGTCAGCTATCTTAAGGATGTGGCCAATGCCTGCGGCGTGGATATCACCTCGCTCATTTCCGGCCACGAGGCGCACCTGCACGATTACACTCTGGTGCGCAAGGGGCAGGGACTCAGTGTGGCCCGCCGTGCGGACTACGATTATCTGCATCTGGCATCGCGTTTTACCAACAAACGGATGGAGCCCTTCCTTGTGACAGTGCCCCCCAAGGACGAGAATGAGCTCGTGTGGAACGAGCACGGCGGGCAGGAGTTCATCTATATTCTCAAGGGACGGCTTGAAATCTGGCTCGACCAGCGCCGGCATGAGCTCGAACCCGGCGATTCCATCTATTTCGACTCCAAAATTCCGCACGCTCTTCGCGGTCTTGATGAAGCAGAGGCCGTATTCCTGGACGTGATTAGCTAGTTTCCATCCGGTGCGCGGATACGCCGCGTGAGCACACTTTCCGGTGTGCGGCATCGTTGGATGCCTCCGGATGGAAACAGGCCCTCATGGGCCCGGCCGCCAGCCGTTAACCGGTCAGACAGCAACTGACCCCTGCGGTGTGGCGTTCCTGCACAGAGGTTACTTTGTGCGCTTTGCGCGCACTCCGTATTGACCCGTTTTGAAGGACGCAGAGCCATGCATAAACTTTCATGTTCCAGTTACGAAGAACTTGTTTCCCGTTTTTCCCTTGAAGTTCCCGAGAAATACAATTTTGCCTTTGACGACCTTGATCGTCTGGCGGACGCAACGGTCGATGGTTCCGGCAATCCTCTTGCGCTTGTGCATGTGGATGATGACGGTACACGCCGCGATTATACCTTTTCATGGCTCAAGGATGCTTCTTCCCGCCTTGCGAATGTGCTGAAAACGCAGGGCCTGCGAAAGGGCGACCGTGTCATGCTGGTGCTGTATCGCCGGGTGGAATTCTGGGTGGCCATGCTTGCCTGCCACAAGGTGGGCGCAGTACCCGTTCCGTCTCCCTCGCAGCTGACTCCCAAAGACATCATCTTCCGCGTCAACCGTGCCAATATCCGCGCCATGATCGTGGAAGATTCCATCACCGACCGTGTGGAGGCTTCCCGCCCCGAGTGCCCTTCCCTGACCTGTCTCGTGGAGGTCGGTGGCACCTCGCGTCCTGACTCGCGTCCTGACTCGCGTCCTGACTCGCGTCCTGACGGTTGGCTGGATTACGAAACTGCCGTGGCTGATGCCTCGCCCGTTTTCCCCAAGCCGCAGGGGGATGCGCTGGCAGGCGGTTCAGACCCGCTTCTCATTTTCTTTTCTTCCGGCACCACGGGCATGCCCAAGATGGTGGAGCACACCCATACCTATCCGCTTGGTCACTACATGACCGGCGCATACTGGCACGACCTTGAAGAAGGTGACCTGCACCTCACCCTTGCCGATACCGGCTGGGGCAAGGCCGTGTGGGGCAAGTTCTACGGGCAGTGGCTTGCCGGTGCTTCCGTTTTTGTATGGGATTTCCGTGGCAAGTTCGAGCCTGCCCGTCTGCTTGAGCAACTTGCGGAACATAAGGTGACCAGCTTCTGCGCACCGCCCACGGTATACCGTTTTCTCGTGCGTGAGGACCTTGCCAAGTATGATCTTTCCGCCCTGCGCCATTGCACCACGGCCGGTGAACTGCTCAACGACAGCGTATTCCTTGCATGGAAGAAGCAAACCGGTCTGCCCATCTATGAAGGCTACGGGCAGACGGAAACCACCCTGCAGATCTGCACCCTGCCCACAATGGAGCCGAAACCCGGTTCCATCGGCCGCGCTGCTCCCGGTTGGGATATCGTGCTGCGCGATATGGCAGGCAGAATCTGTCCTCCCGGTGAGGAAGGCGAAATTTGCGTGCGTGTTTCGGAAAAGACCCCCGTGGGCCTCTTTACCGGTTATATGGAAGATCCTGAAAAAACCGCTTCCGTCATGCTGAACGGGTACTACCACACAGGCGACAAGGCGTGGGTGGATGAAGACGGCTATTTCTGGTTCCTCGGCCGTGTGGACGACCTGATCAAGTCCTCGGGCTACCGTATCGGACCTTTCGAGGTGGAATCCGCCCTTGTTTCGCACGAAGCAGTGGTGGAAGCCGCTGTAACCGGTGTTCCCGATGACCTGCGCGGGCAGATAGTCAAGGCGACCGTGGTGCTTTCTGCCGGTTTCACGCCGTCTCCCGAGCTTACCAAGACGCTGCAGGACCACGTGAAAAAGGTGACAGCTCCCTACAAATACCCGCGTATAGTCGATTACGTGGCCGAGTTGCCAAAGACCATTTCCGGCAAGATCCGCCGGGTGGAAATTCGTCAGCGTGACGAAGAAGCCGCAAAAAAATAGTATCCGTCGGGATATCTATATGAAAGGCCGGAAGCACAAGCTTCCGGCCTTTCAGGTTAATGACAAACCCTCGTTTTCAGTATAACCGCATTCCCGTTAAGCCGGAACTGGGGTCCAAAAACGGATTTTCATCGCTTATACGAGGTGCAGGAACGTTAGGTTCCTGCCCGGCGGAGCCAAAAAAAATACCAAAAATGACTTTGTCAGCAGTCTGAAAGGCCGGAAGCATAAGCTTCCGGCCTTTTTTCGCAGTCGCGTCTTGTCGTTCGCGTAATCTTGTAGTCGCGGTATGGTGTTGCGAAAGGCAGAGCTTCCGCCATCGCCGTTCAGATGGCACCACGGGCGTGCCCGTATCAGATCTTCTGGCGAACGCCCTTCATGGTCAGGCCGATGCGTTTGCGCTGCTGATCCACTTCCACCACGCGTACACGCACGCGCTGCTGCACGCGCACGACATCAGCAGGGTCCTTCACAAAGTTGTCCGAAAGCTGGGATACATGCACCAGACCGTCCTGATGCACGCCGATATCCACAAACGCGCCGAACTTGGTCACGTTGGTAACAATACCGGGTAGTTCCATGCCGGTGGAAAGGTCGGCAAGGGTGTGCACGTCGGCAAAGGAGAAGGGCGCAAACTCGGGTCGCGGGTCACGGCCGGGCCGTGCCAGTTCCTGAACGATGTCGGTCAGGGTGGGCAGGCCGATGGTATCGGTGACGTAGTCATCAAGGCGTATGCGCTTACGCAGGGTCTCGTCGCGAATGAGGTCGGCAACGGTGCATCCCTGATCCTTGGCCATGCGTTCCACTATGGCGTAGGATTCCGGATGTACGGCAGATGCATCAAGCGGGTTTTTTGCGCCGTTGATGCGGAGAAAGCCCGCGCACTGTTCATAGGCCTTGGGACCGAGGCGTTTGACCTTGAGAAGCTCCTTGCGCGATGCAAAGGGGCCGCTTTCCGTACGCTGGGCAACGATGTTGGCTGCCAGCGTGGGGCCGAGGCCGGAGACGTAGGTCAGCAGTTCCGCGCTGGCGGTATTCAGCTCCACGCCCACGCTGTTCACGCAGGATACAACCACGTCTTCCAGCGAGCTCTTGAGGGCTGTCTGGTCCACATCGTGCTGATACTGCCCCACACCGATGGCCTTGGGATCGATCTTCACCAGTTCGGCAAGGGGGTCCATGAGGCGTCTGCCGATGGACACGGCGCCGCGTACCGTTACGTCGTGGTTGGGGAATTCCTTTCGGGCCACATCAGAGGCGGAATACACCGACGCCCCGCTTTCGTTGACCATGACTACCATGACGGATTCCGGCAGGCCGAGGCTGCGGACAAAGGCTTCCGTCTCGCGCGATGCCGTGCCGTTGCCGATGGCGATGGCTTCGATATTGAACTTGGAGACGAGGGCGGTAACGCGTTTGGCGGCCTCTTCAACCTTGGCACCGCCGGTAACGGGATAGATGGTCTCATTGTGGAGCAGAGCCCCCTGTGCATCGAGGCAGACCAGCTTGGCACCGGTGCGGAAACCGGGATCGAGCGCAAGCACGCGCTTCTGTCCAAGGGGGGAAGCCAGCAGCAGCTCGCGCAGGTTGGCTGCAAACACGGCTATGGCTTCCTCGTCTGCGCGGTTCTTGAGCAGGGTGCGGGCCTCGTTTTCCATGGAAGGGGCAAGCAGCCGCTTGTAGCAGTCTTCGGCCGCCATATCCATCTGACGGGAGCAGGGGCTGCTGCCGGTGACGAAATGCCGTTTCAGCGCCTGCAGGGCCATGGGTTCATCAGGGCGCAGGGAAAGGCTGAGCATACCTTCGCGCTCGCCGCGCATCATGGCGAGGATACGGTGGCCGGGAGCCGCCTTGGCAGGTTCCTGCCAGCTGAAATAGTCGCGGAAGGTAGCTGCTTCATCGGCTTTTTCACCGGCTGTCTTGGTGGCTGATGAAACGAGCTGGCCGCGCATGGAAAACATGATGCGCATGACCTTGCGGGTTTCCGTGTCTTCACTGATGCGTTCAGCCACGATGTCGCGGGCGCCTGCGAGGGCAGCTTCCGTATCTGGTACGTCATTTTCCGGCGATACGAACTGCGCGGCTGCCTTTTGCGGCACATCGCGCGGGTCCTGCTTCCACAGGATGTCGGCAAGCGGCTCAAGCCCGCGTTCGCGTGCAATCTGCGCTCTGGTGCGCCGCTTGGGGCGGTAGGGCAGGTAGATGTCTTCAAGCGCGGCAAGGGTTTCTGCCCCGTCCACTGCCTTGCGCAGTTCCGGAGTGAGCAGCTCGCGTTCTTCCAGCGACTGCGTGATGGCGCTGCGGCGTTTTTCCAGTTCGCCGAGTTGTTCGTTCCTGTCGCGGATGGCGGCAATGGCCACTTCATCCATGCCCCCTGTGACTTCCTTGCGGTAGCGGGCGATGAACGGAATGGTGGCGCTGTCGTCAAGCAGGGCGATAACGGCTTCAACCTTGGCTGCGGAGAGGGAAAGTTCTTTGGCAATGCGTGTGGCAAATGTGGTCATGCTGGTTCTTTGAAAAAAAGCTGTTGTTGTTTGTGAATGTATGCTTACATTGATTCCGTGGATACGTTATTGCACGTAACCGTTTCTACGGAAAGGAGGAAACATGAACTATTCGGAACGTGATCTTCCTGTTGTCATCAGGGAGGCGGAAATGGTGTCATTGGCAGATGGCGCTGTGGTGCGCTACGAAGAAAGCGGCGGAGCAAGAGAGGTGTTTGTGGGTGATGAGTGGTCATCGCGTGCCACCCTTTTCCCGAGTATGTCTTACGAGCTTGATTGCCCCGGCTGTTCGTATCTTCTTTCGGCCACGGATGATGGTCTTAAGGTGGAGCGCAAGGCATAGTCTGCCTTGGGTTCCGATAAATGCATGAAACACATGAGGCCGCCCTGGCGGCCTCATCTTTATTGCGCGGGCAGGTCGCCCTTGAGATTGGCCAGCTTGGCGCGCAGGTAGTCGGCAAGCGTATTGCCCACGTCGTCCTGACCGGACTGTTCCATGCCGAGGGCGGAGAGGTCTTCGGCAATCTGCTTTTCCATACGCTGTGATTCCATGAACATGACGTATACCAGCGACAGGGTGGCCCTGTTTTCCTCGGTGTCGGTGCACAGTTCGGCAAGCTGGTTGAGCGGCACAGTCTCAAGAAGACGGTCCACGAACATGTCCACCCACTTCCGGTAGACGGATGCGGGAATCTCGGGCACCAGCGAGGCAACTTGTCCTGCGGCCCTGTTTTCGACATTGGGCATGGTCACGCCCATGAATTCACCAAGGGCTTCGGTTCTGCGTTCGCGTGAATCGGACAGACGGGCGAGAATGACGTTGGAAATATGTGTGCGGATGTTCTGCGTGTCCATTGTGATCCTGCTGCCGGAAAGACCGGTAAAATAGGTTGCATCATGCATCTTCCTGTTACGGGAGACGGTTCGGGCAAGGTACTGTATCGCGCAGCATGATGCAAGAACAGGCCGGAATATGGACCAAATGTGTGTTTTGACAAAAACGTAAAACGGCCCCACACAGGTGGAGCCGTTTTGTATGCGATGTATGGCAGAAGGATTACAGCGCTGCGCGGGCGGCAGCAATGGCTGCTTCGTAATTGGGTTCGTTGGTAACTTCGGGCAGCACTTCCTGATAGACGATCTTGCCTTCCTTGTTCACGACGAGGACGGCGCGGGTAAGCAGGCGCAGTTCCTTGATGATAAGGCCGTAGGCTGCGCCGAACGCCATATCCTTGTGGTCGGAAAGGGTGGTCACGGCGTTAATTCCGGCTGCGCCGCACCAGCGGGCCTGCGCAAAGGGAAGGTCGGCGGATATGGTCAGCACGGCAATGCCGTTGCCGAGATTGGCTGCTTCCTGATTGAAACGGCGGGTTTCCACATCGCAGACGGGGGTGTCGAGCGAGGGAACGGCAGAGAGGATGAGCACCTTGCCCTTGAAGTCTGCCAGAGTCTTGGGAGAAAGGTCGTTGCCGAGCACGGTGAAGTCGGGAGCCTTGTCGCCCACGGAGACGGGAGAGCCCTGCAGGGTAAGTCCGTTGCCCTTGAAGGTGATGATGCCGGTACGTTCAGTCATTGAAAGTCTCCTTATTATTCAGAAAACGTTGTTATCTTGGGGTGGTGAGGGTTGGCGGATCACTTCGTCAGCCAGCCCGTTTGAGAACATAACGCACTTTGAGCTAAATGGGAATAATTCTCACAAAAAAATATGGCTCTCTGCCCATCTTTCTCAAGTTACCATTTTGTACGAACTGATTTCACTATTTTGTAAAATTATTGCGACTGTTTTCAACATAATTGTAAAATTTGACAATCAAGCAAAGTGTCCATTTGCAGAAAAGCCTGCATTTGCAGGGTGATTCATTGCTGGCAAGCCTCTTGCTAAGGGAAGGCTCATAGGCTGCGGGTGGCGGCTGTCTCGTGGTGAGGGCACTGCGGGATGTCACTCTTGGATTATTTACCACAATGAGCGTTGTCTTGAGCGAGGAGGCTACAATATGAATGCGGCGGATACCGCCTTTATTCTCGTGTGCGCAGCACTGGTAATGTTCATGACGCCAGGTCTGGCGTTATTCTACGGCGGCCTTGTCCGCTCCAAGAACGTTCTTTCCACCATAATGCACAGCTTCATGCTGCTGGGGGTTGCCACACTCGTTTGGGTGGTGGCGGGGTATTCCCTTTCCTTCGGTTCCGACCATGGCGGCCTCATCGGCGGTCTGGAATTCATGTTCCTTGAGGGAGTGGGGGTGGAGCCGGGACCGGCCGCGACCATTCCTCACGCACTGTTCATGATCTTTCAGTGCATGTTTGCGGTTATCACGCCTGCGCTTATTTCCGGTGCCTTTGCGGAGCGCATAAAGTTCAGCGCCATGGTTGCTTTCAGCGTACTGTGGATTCTCTGCGTATATGCCCCCATGTGCCACTGGGTATGGGGCGGCGGCTGGATGGCCCAGATGGGCGCGCTGGACTTTGCCGGCGGTGCAGTGGTGCATATGAGCTCCGCTGCTGCGGCACTTGCCGCAACGCATGTGCTTGGCCGTCGCCGCGGATACGGCAAGATGGCCTTTGTGCCGCATAACCTGCCCATGACCGTACTCGGTGCAGGCATTTTGTGGTTCGGCTGGTTCGGCTTTAACGCCGGTTCCGCCCTTGCCGCAAACGGTACCGCTGTCATGGCTTTTGTCACCACGCACATCGCAGCTGCTTCCGCAGCCGTGAGCTGGGTCATCGTGGAATGGCTCCATAGCGGCAAGCCCACCACGCTGGGTGCCGCATCCGGCGCGGTTGCCGGTCTTGTGGCCATCACGCCCGCCGCTGGTTTTGTCAGCCCCATGGCTGCCTGTGTCATCGGTCTTGTAGGCGGCGTTGTCTGTTTCGGCGGTATTCTGCTCAAGAATATCTTCAAGTATGACGATGCGCTTGATGTTGTGGGCATTCACGGCATCGGCGGCAGCTGGGGTGCACTTGCCACCGGCATTTGGGCATCCGAGGCATACGGCGGGGTCAACGGCCTGCTGCATGGCGCTCCCGTCCAGCTCTGGACGCAGCTTGTGTCCGTGGTTGCCACGTGGTTGTTCTGTTATGTGGTCAGTTATATTCTGTTCAAGGCCATTGATCTGGTCATGGGACTGCGTGTTGATGCAGAAGCCGAGCAGGCCGGTCTTGACGTGAGCGAACATAACGAGACTGCTTACACCGGCTAACCCTTTGACGCGATTGTAATCGTGGTCTACAAGAATACTCTGGCGGGGCCACATGTCCGCCAGTGACAGCAGCAGGTCTGTTGCATGACCTGAACAGGGATATGACAATGAAAAAGCTTGAGATCATTATCCGTCCTTTCAAGCTGGACGAAGTGAAAATGGCCCTGACCGATCTTGACATCAAGGGGATGACCGTCACGGAAGTGAAAGGTTTCGGTCGCCAGCGCGGGCACAAGGAAGTGTATCGCGGTGCCGAATATCAGGTGGATTTCATGCCCAAGGTGAAGATCGAGGTTGTGGTGGATGATGCACTGGTGAAGCCGGTGCTCGATTCCGTCAGCAAGGCAGCCAGAACAGGCAAAGTCGGTGACGGAAAGATATTCATCATGCCTGTGGACGATGTCTACCGCATCCGCACGGGCGAGATGGGGTCGGACGCCGTCTAGCCTTCGACCAATGATGGGGCGGGCCGGACAGCTTTGTTGTTCTGCCTGCCACAACCTAACTCGGATTTGATGACAAAAGATATACTTACCCCGTCCAGCGGAGATGCCACCAAGGCCCTGGCCGCTGGACGGGCTTCTCTTATACTGGAGCTTGAACAGCCTCCCAGGCCCGGAAGCGTACGCTTTGAACGGGCCTTTACCCGTTTGCTCGACATGTATTTTCAGACCCGCGTGGTGGAAACCGGCGCGGACAGGCAGAAGATCGCCCTTGTGGCGGTAGGCGGATACGGGCGCGGTGAAATGTGCCTTGGTTCCGACATCGACATCATCATCCTCTGCCGCAGAAGCATCCCTCCGCAGGCCATAGATGTGGCCCAGCCTCTTTTCCTGCCCCTCTGGGATGCAGGCTATTCGCTGGGGCACGGCTTCCGCACCATTGCCGATTGCGTGAAGCTGGCCAACAAGGATCACAAGGTTCTCTGTTCCCTTCTGGATGCCCGTTTCGTGGCAGGCGACAGCTCCATTTATGAAGAACTGCAGCAGCGCATGCGCGACAAGGTGCTTGCGCGGCGCGAAAAGGCATTCCTGCAGTGGCTGGATGACGAACACGCGGAACGCCTCGCCACCTACGGTGACGGCGCCGTTCTGCTGGAACCCAACCTGAAGGAAGGCGTGGGCGGGCTGCGTGACTATCACCGCCTGTTGTGGCTTGCCCGCTTGCGCGGTGCCACCGGCGATGTGAATGGCGTTATGCGGCAGGCCGGATTCAGTGAAGACGACTGCCAGCTGCTGGAGCGCAATGTGGATTTTCTGCACCGGGTACGCAACCGGCTGCATGCGCTCAGCAGGCGCAAGAGCGACAAGCTCTATGTGGACATACAGCCCGAACTGGCTGCGCGCATGGGATATGCCGATACCACGGGAATGCTGGCCGTGGAACTGTTCCTCGGCGACCTGCACCGCTGCATGGGGGATATAAAGGCGCTTGCGGCCGCATTCCGTTCGATCATGGGTGATGCCTCCGAACATGCGGATGCCGTGTGCGCCTCCTCGTCCGGTGCAGTGCTTGTGCAGGACAACGTGGTCCACATCTGCCCGCCCGAGGCGCTGATCGAAAATCCCGCCCTGATATTACAGGCGCTGGATGAAGCCGTTGTCCGGCCGGATGGTGCAACCCCTGTGTTGTCGTGGGAAACGCGGCAGACCATATCCCGTCTTGTGCGGGAGGAGCCGGAACGCCTGACGGAACTGGAAGGAGTATGGCCCACGCTGGTCCGCATTCTCACTTCCGGCAGGGCGTTTGACATCATGGAGCAGATGGTCGGCGTGGGGCTGCTTTCCGCGTTCATGCCCGATTTCGGCAGGGTGCGCGACCGTGTGCAGTTTGACGGCTTTCACACCTATCCGGTGGGACAGCATACCCTGTTCGTGTTGAGCTATCTGGAATCGCTTCCCAAGGAGCAGCATCCTGTTTTCACTCCGCGCTGGGAAAAGCTTGAGGATGTGACCGTGCTCATGCTTGCCGCCCTGTTCCATGACCTTGGCAAAGGCGGCAACGATGCCACCTCGCACTCGGTCAAGGGAGCTGCCATGGCGCGCGCCCAGCTGGCCCTGTGGGGCGTGGACGAAGCCCTTGCAGAAGAAGTGGCATTCCTTGTGGAACACCACCTGTTGCTGGCCCGCACGGCTCACAGGCGTGACCTGTCGGACGAATCAGTCGTGGCCCAGTGTGCCGGAACCATTGCCACGCAGGAACGGCTTGATCTTTTGTATCTGCTTACCTACGCCGATTCGCGTGCCACAGGTCCCAAGGCATGGAACCAGTGGTCCGCATCGCTGTTATCTGAACTGTACGGCAAAGTTGCCAACATGCTGCGTGACAGCACGCTGGCAACCCCGTTGTCCGCCCGTACCATATGCGACACCCGCAAGCGTGTGGGCGAACTGCTGATGCAGCCGGAATCTCCGGTGTCGTTTGAGGAAGGCGAGCCCATGCTGGAGCATCTGCCTTCGCGCTATGCATTGGTGGTAAATCCGGAGAACATTGTCCGGCACATGGGGCTGGTGCGCGAACTGGGCAAGGAAATCAAGGACGCACAGCGCAGGCTCAGTGAAGAAAGGGCGGCGCGAGGTATTGTGCTGCTTGATCCACGTCCGCTGGAGGGCAGGCAGAGCGATGTGTGGGAGCTTGTGGTGGTGGCCCGCGATCAGCATGGCCTTTTCGCCACGGTGGCCGGGGTGCTGGCGCTGCATAACCTTAAGGTTTTTTCCGCTGATGCGTTTGTCTGGAGAGACGGAACGGTTGTGGACGTCTTTCATGTCTCTGCACCGCCGGACCCGCTGTATCCCCGCGAATTCTGGGTGAAAGTACGCGGTTCCATCCAATATGCCCTCACGGGTAAGCTGTCGCTGGAGTATCGCATAGACCAGACCCGCGATCAGTTCCCCAAGCCCCATCGGGGCAGAAATGATGTATCCGTGGTCATAGACAACGGTCTTTCCGATTTCTATACCGTGATTGAGATCACCGCTCCTGACAGGCGTGCCCTGTTGTACGATGTGGCCCGCACACTGCAAGCCATGCGGCTGGACATCCTGTTCGCCAAGATCGCCACACTCGGGACGCAGACCAATGACAGCTTCTCCGTGCGGGATACCTACGGGCAGAAGCTGCTGGACGATGATCAGGTCACGGAAATCCGCAATGCACTGCTGCACGCCCTGCAGCAGTAATCCGCCATACAGACATACTACGCCCTGCGGGGTGCCACATATCTGACCGGACTGCGTTGTATAAGCGCCGGTTCCGGATTCTGTTTCGAATGCATATGGGAGAACTGACTTGAACGAATATATTCTGACAGCAGCCATCTATGCGGCTGCCGGATTTGTGCAGGGGCTTACGGGCTTTGGCTCGGCTCTTGTGGCCATTCCGCTGATGACAATTTATATGCCGTTGTCAGAAGCTGTGGCGGTATCCATTCTGTGCGGCGTGGTGCTGAATGCACAGGTGGGCTGGAGCTACCGGCGCTACGCGGACCGCGAACGTCTCCGCCCCCTGTTCATAGGCGCTGCCCCCGGGGTTCTGGCCGGTGTGTACCTGCTGCACAACGTACCGGGCGACATAATGAAGGCAGGCATGGGCGTGTTTTTGATGCTGTATGCTGCCTACGGGCTCTTTTTCGAACGGGTCAAGGCCAAGGGAATATCCCGTCGCTGGGGTTACCTTGCGGGATTTGCCAGTGGTGCCATAGGTGCCGCATTCAGCGCAGGCGGACCGCCGACCGTTGTGTATGCAACCCTGACCGGTTGGCCCAAGGACGTGATAAAGGCCGCACTGGCGTACTTCTTTTTCGCTGTATGTATCGTCTCGGCGGGAGCTCATGCGGCATCGGGCATGTGGAGCCTCAAGGTGCTGACCATGTTCGCCCTGACGGCTCCGGCTTTGTGGTTCGGAACGCGCCTTGGCATTCACTTTTCCGGCGGAATAGGGGAGCGTACCTACCGAAGGCTGCTCTTTACCATGCTGGCCTGTATGGGCGTGCTCATGCTGCGTCCTTTCTAGATGCGGTAGTCTCTAGTTCTGTCACGCTGACACAGCCGTGCCAGCACCCGTATACGTCCTGCCTGTCGTTGCCGGTAAGGGGACAGGCGAGGCTGGCCGCAAAAGGTCACTTCGTCTTTGCCAAGAGCAGAATATGTGCAGTGTAATGGCAGTAAAAAAGGCCGGTTCCTCGCGGAACCGGCCTTTTGCTTGGCGTATGTGGGGCTACAGAATCTGTTCAAGGAATTTCTGCAGGCGCGGATGCTCGGGGCTGTTGAAGAAGTGGTCAGGCGTGCCCACTTCCAGAATTTGTCCCTGATCCATGAACACGATGCGATCTGCCACTTCGCGGGCAAAGCCCATTTCATGTGTTACCACGACCATGGTCATGCCTTCTTTGGCAAGGTTGACCATAACATCCAGAACTTCCCCGATCATTTCAGGGTCCAGCGCCGATGTGGGTTCGTCGAAAAGCATGATCTTGGGCTGCATGGCAAGGGCGCGGGCAATGGCCACACGCTGCTTCTGTCCACCGGAAAGCTTGGCGGGATAGACATTGGCCTTTTCCGAAATGCCAACCTTTTTCAGCAGGTTGAGCGCGGTGGATTCGGCCTCGTTTTTTGCTACCTTCTTGAGCCGCATGGGGGCCATGGTCAGGTTTTGCAGAACCGTCTTGTGCGGGAACAGGTTGAACGACTGGAATACCATGCCCAGCTCCTGACGGATGGCATTGATGTCATTGCCGGGATCGTTCACGTCCAGCCCGTCGACAATGATGTTGCCCTTGTCGATGGTTTCCAGCCGGTTGATGGAGCGCAGCATGGTGGATTTTCCCGATCCGGAAGGACCGATCACCACGACTTTTTCGCCTGGCTGAATGTCCAGGGTTACGTCGTTGAGCGCCGTGAGCTGGCCGAAGAACTTGTAGACGTTCCGTATCTGGATAATGGGGGAATTAGTGTTCGTCATAGTAATTCAACTTTGCTTCCATGATGCTGACCGCCTTGGACAGCAGCAGGGTGATACACAGATAGATGAGGGCAACCATGAGGTAGGCTTCGAAATACTCGAAGGTTACCGACGCATATTCGCGGCCGCGGCGGAACAGCTCGGAAACGGCCAGAACGGAGATGAGCGAAGAGTCCTTGAGCAGTGCAATGAATTCGTTACCCACGGGCGGCAGAATGGTGCGCCATGCCTGCGGCAGTACCACCAGCATCATGGTCTGGCGGGAGTTGAAGCCCAGAGAGCGGGCCGCTTCGGTCTGTCCCTTGTCAATGGCGTCTATGCCTGCGCGGAAGACTTCGCCCATGTATGCGCCGTAGCACACGCTCATGGCAATGACCGCAGAGGCAAGGTCCGAGAGCTGTACGAATTTTCCGAGCGCGTAGTAGAGGAAGAATAACTGAACCAGCAGCGGAATGCCGCGGATTATTTCCACATAGGTAGAGGCGATGAGGTTGATTGTCCTGTTCTTGGAGAGGCGGCCGAGGCCTGTTACGAGGCCGATGGGAATGGTAACGAGAATGGAGGATATAGTGACCTGAAATGTGACGAGAATGCCGTCAGGCAGGAATTTGAGAATCTCGTAGTAGGGCTGTGGCTTTGAGATGCAGAGATACAGAATAGAGCCGATGGCAAGGAAAAGCGATATGAGCCATGCGGAAACAAGGTGTTTGTCCTTGCTGGAAGGAATGAGCATCCCATCCGTTACCGCAATGCGTATTTCTTTTTTTTCTACAGTCATTGAATGCTCGGATATGCTGAGTGGTCTATCAAAAGCAAGGGACCGGTACAACAGTACCAGTCCCGATAATAACTTATATTACGGCTGGTTATTTGCCAACCCACTTTTCGCGAAGAGCCTTTTCAATGCCCTTTTCCTGAACGGCCTTGATGCCCTTGTTCAGCAGGTCAACCATTTCCTTGTCGCCCTTCTTGACCACGAAACCATAGTATTCTTTCTGATCGGCTTCAACAATGAAACCGACCTTGAGCTTGCCGGAGTACTTTTCATTGTTCAGCACGTAGTCAAAGGCGGTTACGTCGTCGCAGATGGCGGCATCGATACGGCCGGTGAACAGAGCTTCAACAGCGTGGCCCACTTCGTCAAATTCCTTGGGGGAAACGCCGCCGTCCTTCTTGGCAACAAAGATGCCGGTGGTGCCGATCTGGCCGCCGATGGTCTTGCCCTTGAGATCGGCAAGAGTTTTGGCTTCGCTGGTAACAGGCAGGATAACAGCCTGTTTTACTTCAAAATAAGGTTCGGAGAAGTCGTACTTGGCCTTGCGTTCTTCAGTGATGGAAACGGAAGAAGCGATCATGTCGTACTTGCTGTTGGCAAGACCGGCGAAAATGCCGTCCCATGCAACGTTCTTGTGCTCGACGGTAAGACCGAGTTCCTTGGCGATGGCGTCGGTGTAATCGACGGAGTAACCGACGATCTGCTTGTCCTTGTTAACGAATTCCATGGGGGGCCAGGTGGCGTCATGGGCGATGACAATGGTCTTTCCGGCAAGGGCCACATTGGCAGTCATGAGAACGGCCAGCAACGTAAGCAAGGTTTTTTTCAGCATCCTCGTATCTCCTGAACTACTTGATATTTGTAAAAAAGCCTTCTGTTTTGTTGTACGTGATCTGCCAAAATGTCAATGCGAATCAGCGGAATCCGCAGAAAAAAGCACAGAAAATTACAAAAATGTGCTTAGTGGTGGTCGTATCAGGTACTACGGCGGTCTGAAATGCCTAACTGAATATGAAGGTTACCAGCAAAGGCACTGCGACTGTAAGGAACATGCCGCTGAATACCGCGACAATCCCGTAGCGTTCTCCCGAGCATCTTACAATTATGGGCAAAGTGGTGTCCATGGCTGTGGCACCGCCGCCTGCAACAGGTCCGAGCTTGCCGAAGACACGCGTAAGCAGCGGGGCGGTGAGCAGGGTGGTCAGTTCGCGGATGATATTGCTCATCAGCGCGACGGAACCGAGAACCGGGTCCACCATTTTCGTGATCATGATACTGGAAAGGGAGTAGTAGCCGAATCCGGCACCTACGCCGAGCGCGTGCAGCAGCGGCATATCACCGAGCAGCAGGCTGGCTGCTGCGGCACCGCAAAAGGTGCCGATGATGATGAATACGGGAACGAGCAGCACCTTGAGGTGCATTTCGCGCAGCACACGCCAGCAACGGGTGTCAAACCCAATGGACATGCCCACGAGAAAGAGCAGGGTGTAGAGCGAATACGTCGCAAGCGCATCGTCTGCTACCCACTCCGGCAGAATGTTCAACCGGCCCATCAGGCAGCCCGCCACGAAGAATCCGAGAATTATCAGACTACCTTTCATCGAGCCTCCCCCGCAGAATATACCGTTCCAGCGCCCATGTCGCAGCGGCGCTGCCAATGAGGCACGACAGGCTTATGACCATGGCGCGCACGCCTATGGTGCCCAGCTGGGCCACAAGGTTTTCGTTGGATCCAAGCGATACGCCGAGCAGGAACAGGAGCCCGTAGATGGCCCACATGGTAAGCTTGTCTACGGAGTGAACCACCTTCTCCTGATGGCGGAGGGCATAGCCGACGGGAATGCCCGCAAGAATGCAGCCGACTTCGATAAACACGATGTTCTCCAGAGCTGTGAGTGCGGTAACAGGTGAAATGGAAGAGTATGTTCCGGTTATGAGGGGGTATACCGGAGGCAAGGGGGGTGTCAATTGTGCCCGAATATGCGATTGTAGAAATAAATATCGGAAGATGTGACGCTGGTCACACTGCCGGACCGAATGAGGTTTTACAAAAGAAGCAGGCAGCGAAGAAAAGAACATCAAACAGGGCCGCGCGCCCGGGAGATATGCCATGCAACGTACAAGCCTTACTGAAGTACGCGATTACAGGCAGACCGGATTTCACAAGTATCTGGTGCACGAATCCGAAAACTTCAAGATTCTGAACTTCAATTTTATGGCAGGCCAGTCCCTGCCCATTCACAGCCATGATCTGGACGGCGAGCTTTCCATCCTGGTTTTGTCCGGGCGAGGAGAGTTTCTTGCGGCAGACGGTGCAACCCTGCCTGCGGAAGAAGGGGATGTGCTCATTTCCGAAATCCGGGAGCCGCACGGCATCCGCGCCATTACGGACATGAGCGTGCTGGTGACCATTGCTCCTCCCATCTAGCCGGAAGAAAGCTGGGCCGGTCTGCAAAACGGGACCGCTACTACATGATACAAAAAGAAAGGGCACCTTGCGGTGCCCTTTTATTTATCTTGCTACTCGTGACCTGCGCGATTGCACATAGGCATTCCGGATGGCCGTATAGGGCTCCACGGCAGCCTTTTTGAGCTCCTCGTAATCGGCAAGCTGCCGATCGAAGGAGTTGAATTCGTTATAGGACTTGAGGCCGGTCGAAGCCGTCCACGGGGTGACATAGGAAACCGGATTGAGGAAGTAGTCTCCCGTCAGACCTGCGGTGTCGCGGAGCGAGGAAGGACCGAGGAAAGGCCATACGAGGTAGAAGCCTTCGCCGAATCCCCATACGCCCAGAGTCTGGCCCATGTCTTCTTCGTCATCACTGATCTTGATGAGCGGTTTGTTTTCCTTGGCAGGATTCATGAGACCGCCGAATCCGGCGGTGGTGTTCACCACGAACCGTGCACTTTCCACACTGGCTTCAGCAAATTTGCCCTGCAGCATGCAGCTGACGAAGCGGACGGGATAGAGCAGGTTATGAAAAAAGTTGCTCACGCCGGCTCTGAGTTCCCAGGGGGTAACTGCGGAGTAGCCTTTGTGGAGCGGCTTGAGGACGTCAACGTAGAGAACGTCGTTGAAGCCGAACCAGAAGCGGTTCCATCCTTCAAACGGGTCGTTTACTTCGTAGTTGTTGTCGAAGGAATATTCTGCGTCATCATCAAAGGTTTTAAGCCCTGTGTTTCGGGAATACACCGGCTCCTGCTTCTGAGCGGAAGAGGCAACGACATACATGTCCGCAGGATATTCCGGTGCCGAATAGGCCAGCGCTGCGTTGCGGTCTGCAAAGGCGGGGTGGGCTGTCAGGGCGATAAACCCTGCTGCGATGAGTAGCTTGGCGAATAATTTCATGAGAGTGCCTTACGTTGCTATTCGGTTTTACCGTTCTGCTTGCGCACTTCTTCCGCGCGGCTCTGCACCCGCTCGATCAGTGCCTCGGCATCTTTGTTGCCATCGGTCATCAGTTCCTGGAACTGCGTACGGTAGTTCTTTACAAGACTGACACCTTCAATAATGACATCATAGATGACCCAATGGTCTTTCTGCAACATGCGATAGTCTACAGGAACAGTTTTTCCTTCAAAGTCCAGAAGCGTCTGTACTTCGACCTTGTCGCCCTTGGTGCTGGACCGCTGGCCGGTGTAGGTTGTGCCGTTGCCGGTGTAGCCTTTTATCCGTTCAAGATAGGTGGCGCGGAGCAGGTCTGCAAAGGCCTTGGAGAAGCGGGTCTGCTGATCAGGAGTGAACGAGCGCCACTTCTTGCCCACAGTACGGGCCGCAAATTCGTCGTAATCGAAAATAACCGCTACGGTGTTCTCGATCTTCGAAAGCATTTCTTCCCGGTTGGCTCCTTCAGAGTACCGGGGATCGTTCAGAGTAGCAAAAACCTCGTCCAGCGCGTGCTTGAGTGTGCTCTGCGCGTCGGTTTCAGCTGCAGCGTGAGCTGCCGGAGCCACTGCAAACAGCATTGCGCACAGGACAAAAAGTCCCAATGCAGCGCGCAGCGGATGGTTGAGAAAACACATTACTTAACTCCCCCGAAAACATATTTGCTGATTAATTCTTCTATATCCACGGCGGATTCCGTTTCCGTAATCTCGTCACCCTGCCCAAGGGTGGTTGTGGAACCGCCGGGAGCCAGTTTTATGTACTTGTCACCGATAAGGCCGCTGGTTTTGACAGAGGCAATGACATCGTCCGTGAGTTCCACGTCTTTGCGGATGGCAAGTGCCACGCTGGCAAGGCTGTCCTGCTGGTCCAGCGTAATGGAGGCCACCTTGCCGACAGGAACGCCCGCAATCTCGACATCCGCCCCGACGCGCAGGCCGGTGATGGAGGCGAAACGTGCGGTCACCGTGTAGGTGTCGGCTCCCATCACTTCCATCTTGCCGAGCTTGATGGTGAGATAGCCGACGCACAGCAGGCAGATGAGAACAAACACTCCGACTGATGTTTCCTTAGCATATTTTTTCATACACGGTTCCGGGGTAAAGTTGACGTTAGCATCTATTTGTTAAGCCATGCCTGCAAAGCGGCACGGGCCTCTTCGCCGAGCTTGAGGTCCGGCGTCTTCATGTCGCCTGCCGAACGGTCGAGGAATTGCCTCAGGTACGGATCATCGGTGCCCTTCAGTTGCTCGATTCCGCCGGAATAGACAGCCTTTCCGTCGTGCAGCACAAGAGCGTAATCCGCAATGGTGTACAGGCTGGCAAGATCATGGCTGACAACAATGATGGACATTTCCGGAAAGTGCTTCTTCATGTCCAGAAGCAGCCGGTCCATCTGTGCCGAATTAATGGGATCAAGTCCCGATGTCGGCTCATCGCATAACAGAATGGGCGGGTCTGTGACAATGGCCCTTGCAAGGCCGGCCCGTTTGCGCATGCCGCCCGAAAGCTGGTTCGGATAATACTCTGCGAACTGAGCCAGGCCCACCAGTTCCAGTTTGTGGTGCACAATCTTTTGTATGGTCGCCTTGTCGAGACGGGTATGCTCCGTAAGCGGCAGGGCAATGTTTTCACCCAGCGTCAGCGAGCCGAGCAGTGCGCCGTCCTGAAAAAGCACGCCCATCCGGCGGCGTACTTTCCTGAATTCCTTGGACGAAAGTTTGAAAAGGTCGTGCGGTCCGAGAAAAATTTTGCCACCCATGGGGCGCTTCAGGCCGAGAATGTGCCGCAACAGCGTGGACTTGCCGTCCCCGGACCCTCCGAGAATTACGGAAATTTTGCCTGCCGGAAGAGTCACCGAAATATCCTCGAGCACGACGGTGTCGTCGTATCCGAGGCGGAGGTTCTCCAGCCGTATGTCCCACCCGTTGTCTTGCATTTCGTGGCAGCCTGTGTGGTTAGAGCAGGAAGGAGGTTATGACGTAATCCGTGATCAGGATGAGCACGCATGACATGACCACGGCCGAAGTTGTGGAGTTTGAAACACCCTCCGGACCGACTCCATCCTTGCGCAGATGCGTGTAATATCCCTGAAAACAGCTGACCGTTGCCACGATGATGCCGAAAAGCAGCGCCTTGGTGAAGCCCTCGTTTATATCCGAAATATCGACGCTGGACTCAATGCGGTAGAAATAGATGCCGGAGTTTATGCCGAGCATGACCACACCAGTGAGGTAGCCGCCGATGATACCTATGACGTCGAACAGGGCGGTCAGCAGGGGAAAACAGATGATCGAAGCGGCTATGCGCGGGCTGACAAGGTAACTGATGGGGTTGATGTCCATAACTTCCAGCGCGTCGATCTGGTCCGATATGCGCATGACGCCGATTTCCGCAGCCATGGAAGATCCGGCACGGCCCGTGATCATGATCGCGGTGAGTACCGGACCCAGTTCACGGATGAGCGAAAGCGCAACGGCAGCACCCAGCAGACCCTCAGACCCGAACTTGACGAGAGTATAGTACCCCTGCAATCCGAGCACCATGCCTGTGAAGATGCCGATGAGCGAAATGACCAGCAATGATTTTGAACCGATGAAATACATCTGGTTCACTATTTTGCGCAGCTGTTTCGGTGAGGAAAAAATGTGCAGAAAGCCGTTGATGAGGAAAATGAACATGGCCCCCATCTCTCCCACGATGGAAAGCGTGCGGATTCCGAGAGCCGCTAAAGGAGAGGGAGAGGGTGATGATGTGTTCATTGTGCTATCTTGCATGCAACCGCGTCTGTTACTGATTACTGACAGGAGGGTTGCGTAACAGTTTGTATGGTTTTGTTTAAAAAAGTCAACGAAATGTTGCAGTATTAACGTGTTTTTACATATCGGCTGAATCTACTGCAGCGTCTTTTCCTTGAGCATGGGCTTGCTTATTCCCATGGTTTGCAGGGTGCTCTTCAGGTCGCGGGTGTCTTCAGGCGTTCCGCGGAAGAGAACCTGCACTCGGTGCCATGTGGCTCCGTTTGATTTGGCACTCTCGATTCTGGACTTGAGGCCGGAAGCTTCAATCCGCGCTTTCAGGCGCACGGCGGCATCAAGGTCCTGTGATGCCGCTACCTGATAGACATAGTTATATACTTCGCCCTTTCCGGTGTCCGCAGCTGTTTCTGTAGCCACGGTCTGCACTGCCGGTTTGGCCGGTTCCACAACCGGTTTGGGCGTTGCTTTCACAACCGGAGCAGCCGGTCTGGACGGAGCAGGGGACTGTTTTACGGTCCGCGCTGCGGGTGCCGGGTCCTTTTTCAGCTGATCGAAAAATGCCAGTTCTTCAGGCTTGATAACCTGTTGTGCCACCGGTGTTTCCTGCAGGCCTGCGACATTGGGCTGGCCGGAGGCGTTCAGTCTGGGGGCAGGCATGAACTGCTTGAGCTCCGGAACCGCCTCTTCAGGCTGGTAGCCGCGCCCCACAATAAGGCCGAACACGAATACCCAGACGAAACAGAGCAGACTTACAACCGCCAGCCCCGTACAGGCAGCGGGACTGGCGGTTATGGTGATTTTGCGTTTGCCGGTTGCCCCGGCTTCTTTTTCTTTGGAAAAGCTTATGCCCATGAGTATGGTCTTCAACTACATTGATTCGGGGGCGCTTACGCCGAGCAGGTTCAGGCCGTTGCGGATGACACAGGCAACGCTCTTGAGCAGCAGCAGACGTGCGGCCACAACAGATTCGTCACCGGCGTTCAGCACGGGATTGTTGGCGTAGAAGCGGTGCAGCGCGCTGGCCACGTCCTGCATGTAGAAGCTGACGTGGTGGGGGGCAAGCTGGCGGGCAGCCGCTTCCACCACATCCTCGAACTGTTCGAGAAGGCGCAGCATGTCCAGTTCATCGGCATTGCCGAGCGCTGCGAGCAGTGCGGGAGTTGCCTTGGCGGGCACGGTCATGCCGCGCTCTTCCGCCTTGCGGATGACCGAGGCAATGCGGGCATGGGCGTACTGCACGTAGTACACGGGGTTATCCATGGACTGCTGCTTGACCAGATCAAGGTCGAAATCCAGATGGCTGTCGCTCTTGCGGGAAAGGAACATGAAGCGGGCGGCGTCGCGGCCCACTTCCCTGACCACTTCTTCCAGCGTGTCAAAGGTACCCGCACGGGTGGACATGGCAACCTGTTCACCGCCGCGCAGCAGGTTCACGAGCTGCACGAGGATGACGTCAAAGCTTTCCTTGGGCTTGCCGAGCGCTTCCACGGCGGCGCGCATGCGCGGCACATAGCCGTGGTGGTCTGCACCCCAGATGTCGACGCACAGGTCGAAACCGCGGTCGTATTTGTTGTCGTGGTAGGCGATGTCGGATGCGAAATAGGTGAGCAGGCCGTCGGACTTTTTCAGCACGCGGTCCTTGTCGTCGCCAAAGTCGGTGGTGCGGAACCACAGTGCGCCGTCCTGCTCAAAGGCAAGGCCGGCCGCACGCAGGCGGTCAAAGGTCTTGTCCACGGCACCTTCTGCCAGCAGGGACTTTTCGGAGAACCACATCTGATGCTCCACATTGAAGTCCGCAAGGTCCTTCTTGATGCCGTCGAGAATGTCGTTCAGGGCGTAGTCGCGGCAGATTTCAAGAGCTTCCTGCTCGGGCAGTTCCATGAGGTTAGGATGCAGCTTCAGCACAACAGCGGCAATGTCCTTGATGTATTCGCCGCGGTAGAAATCTTCGGGGTCGGGCAGATCCTGACCGGAAAGCTGCTTGGCGCGGAACAGCACGGAGAAGCCGAGGATGTACATCTGACGCCCGGCGTCGTTGATGTAGTATTCGGTTTCCACGTCATAGCCTGCAAACCGCAGTACGCGGGTAAGGCTGTCACCCACGGCGGCACCGCGGCCGTGACCGATGTGCAGGGGGCCGGTGGGGTTGGCGGAAACGTATTCCACCTGTGCGCGCTTGCCGCAGCCATAGGAAACGCTGCCGTAGCGGTCGCCAGCCTTTTCGATGATATTGACGGTTTCGCGCCAGAAATCATCGGTAAAGGTGATGTTCAGAAAGCCGGGGCCGGCAATGTCGATCTTTTCAATGAACGGATCATTCTGCTGCAGGGCACCGGCAATGCGGGCGGCCAGATCACGGGGGCTCACATGGGCCTGCTTGGCGAGCACCATGGCGATGTTGGCAGCCATGTCACCGTGCTGCTTGTCCTTGGGGGGCTCGATGGTGGCCTTGTCGGGCCAGGTCAGATCCATGCCTTCCACGATGGTGCGGAGGGCGGAGAGCAGATGAGTCTTTGCGCGCATTGTTTCGGTTCTCTGAATATATGAAAGTTATTGTTGGTGATATGCAAAGCGGGGTACGGACAGGCTCCATACCCCGGTTCGAACTTGTCTTTATATCACGACTCGCCACACATGAAAAGATCTCAGGGGTGAGTTCCGCAGACAAACCTGCAAAAGCCGGTTGGCATGCGCTGAAAGACGTGTCGGACGGTGTATTCCGGTTTCCAATGTATTCTGTCGGGCTGTCCGGTCAGATGCGGCAGCCCGTCAGCCAGTAGCCCAACCTGTCGCTTTAGTAGCAGTTCAGGCCAGTCAGCCAGGTCAGCCAGACTATTCCGCCAGATACGCCTGAGCCGCTTCGAGGTTGCCCACGGAAACGGAAGACCATTCGGAAGAATCCGCAACAGGCTTGAGAATCTGCCCCAGCATTTTGCCGAGAACACCCTTGGGGCCTACTTCGACAAAGGTGCGCATGCCCGCATCGAACTGGTTGCGGATGGTGTCTATCCACATGACCGAAGAGGTCATCTGGGTGGGCATGATATCCTTGAGCGAAGCTGCATCGGCAACAGCCTTGCCGTTCACGTTGCAGTAAACGGGGAACTTGGGCTTGTTCCAGTTCAGCTTGGCCATGTGTGCGGAAAGTTCCTTCGCCGCCTCGTTCATGAGCGGGCTGTGGAACGCGCCGGAAACGGACAGCGGCACGGCGCGGCCCTTGCGGGTTTTCACGCGTTCAGCTGCGTCGGCAATGGCTGCCTTGGTGCCGGAAAGCACGAACTGGCCGGGAGTGTTGTAGTTGGCAACGCGGATCATTTCCCCCACGGCTTCGGCAGATTCCCTGACCACGGCTTCCACATCGGCAAGTTCCATCTTGAGCACGGCGGCCATGGTGCCGGTTCCCGCAGGGTCGGCTTCCGCCATCAGGCGTCCGCGCAGGGAAACCGTTTCAAGAACGGCGTCCACGCTCAGTGCTTCGGCAGCAGCGAGTGCGCTGAATTCGCCGAGGCTGTGACCGGCGGTGCATGCAGGGGTTGCCTTGCCTGCCACACAGGTCCACAGGGCGATGTTCACCACGGTGAGCGCGGGCTGCAGGTTGCGGGTGTTGGCCATTTCGGCTTCGTCGCCGTCCCAGTATATGCCTCGAAGGTCAATGCCGCTTATGGATTCGGCCTTCTTCCAGATATTCATGATGCCGGAATCGGCTTCGGCGAGATCCTTGCCCATGCCGGGTTCCTGAGAACCCTGACCGGGGAACAGGATGGACAGTGCTGGATTGAGGGGCATGTATGTGCTCCTGTGATGAGTGTTTGTTCAACGAGCCTTGCGTGCAGTGGTAATAGAGTATCTGTAAACAGCTTGCAAGTGTCGCTCCGGTTCAGTATTCATCAGGGTTGCGGCGTGTGCTCCGGGTGTCCGGTGCAGCACGCTGCTCAGGCATGGCAGAGCATGGCCGGTATTGCGGCAGCTGCTCGTCATGACGTGGCTGTTACGGAACGGCCGTTACGAAACGGAAATGTCATTACAATTGCTGCCGGACAACTACTGCCGGTCATTGGGTATTGATCATTCATCTATCGGCATTTACCGGGATCTACCGGTCGCAGTGCCGGATACAAGGATATTTTGTGAAAAGCAGAAGTGCAGGGGCAGAGAGAAAGGTTGCAGGCAGGGCAGGGGCCCTGAGCGTTGCGGCTGTGGAAGGCATTGTGCAGGAGTGTGGTTTTTCTCCCGATGCCGCGCAGGTGGAACAGCTGACGGAATATCTGTCGCTGGTCATGAAGTGGAACAAGGTGATGAATCTTATCGGCCCCTATTCATGGGAAGAGGCCCTGCGCACCCTCATCATGGACAGCCTGCACCTTGCCCGCTTTCTGGACACTCTTTCGTTGCCTGACGCGCCTGTCTGCTGGGATTTCGGGGCCGGAGCCGGTCTGCCGGGCATCCCCCTGCGCGTGGTGTGGAACAGGGGAACCTACCATCTTGTGGAAGTGCGCGAAAAGCGTGCGCTGTTCATGCAGCAGACCGTTGCCCGCCTCAAGATAGCAAACACGCAGGTGTTCCGCGGGCGGGCAGAAGACTTCATGGCGACCCATGAACCTGCGGACATTCTGCTCAGCAGGGCCTTCATGCCATGGGAAAAGCTGCTGGAATTTGCAGGCGGCAACATCGCCCGTACCGGACGGGTGGTCATTCTGGCCATTGAGGATGTTCCCGCATCCCTGCCGGAAGGCTGGCGGCTCGAGGCCCGCCACGACTATGCCGTGGGAGCCGATACCCGCTACTTCTGGTCGCTGGCTCCGATCATGGCTTCCAACTGATTCTTGAAGATCATCTTGGTTGCGGTTTCGTCCGCAATCTCGGCGATATCCATGAGCGTTTCGAGAAATTCGAGCATTTCGAAGCGGCGTTCTTCGGGGGAATATTCAAAGTCTTCAAGCATGTTGCCGGAAGACATGTATTCTCCGAGTTCCTGCAGATATTTCAGATTGAGCGCTGCCATGTCGGCTCCTTGCAGTTGGGTGTGAATGGGGACGTATCCCTGTTACGGGCAACTGCTTATCTGAAAAAAATCCGTCCGTGAAGCATTTTACAAATGGCGGGGCGGCCGCTATATCCTTTTGAATCGGAATGATACTCCGGGCCGGTGCCGCAGTGTATGACTGCCTGCGGCCGGAAAACGGAGCGCGCCCTCAACCGCCAGTCTGTCCTCAGGAGCGATGCATGCAAAACGGAACATCTCTTTGCAACTGGAAGAGAATTCTTCTGTACGCCATTGCGGCGTACGGCATCGCCCTTGGTGTGCGGCTGATGCAACCTAACCCGCTGCCGGATGCCATTACCATGGTGGACGGCGAATACCTGCTCGGCACGCACGATGCCTACAACTGGCTCATACGGGCCATTGATCCGCAGACTTTCGGCTCGCATCCCATGTCTGTGCTGACAAGGGTATTTGTCGAGTTCACGGGCATTTCCTACGAGACAGTCGCCTTTTGGGCGCCCCCCATTCTGGCGAGCCTTGTAGCCGCCGTGGTGGTGTGCTGGGCTGCCCTGCTGGGCAGTGCGGAAATGGGGTTGATCGCCGGTGTGGTCGCGGCACTCTGTCCCGGTTTTCTGTACCGCACGGTGTTCGGCTTTTACGACACCGACCTTGTCATGCTGCTCATGCCGCTGCTGCTTACGCTGGCTCCGGCAGCCTTGCTGCAAGGCAGGATTCACACTCCGATGGACATGTGGAAGGCCCGCAAAAAAGATCAGGGCAGCAGCGTACCCGATGCGGGCAAGCCTGTTTCACGTATGCTCATGGGGCTTTTGCTTCTTTCCGGCATGATCGGCTGGTGGATGCAGGAATGGCATGTCTTTTTCCTGTATCTCTCCAAGATATTCCCGCTGGTGGCTCTGGCACTGGTGCTGCTGCTCGGCAGACGCGGTGGCCGCGTGCCGCTGCTTGCGGGGCTGGCGCTTTATGCGCTGCCCATGGGCGGCGGGTGGATAGGGAGCATTCTCGCGCTTCTTCTGTTCGGGGTGCATGCGTTCCCGTCACACATTCCCGCAAGGCCGCTTGAACATCGCTTTGCTCCTGTCGTGCTGGTGCTGGTCATTGCGCTGGCAGGGCTGGATGCCTCTTTCTTCCAGTCCGTGCTCATCCGCATCAATCTGTACCTCAAGCCCGTTGCCAGCGACGGAGATGCCGCGCGCTATGGCCTCAAGGTGGCCTTCCCCGCCGTGGTGCAGAGCGTTATCGAGGCGCAGAACATGTCGCTGAGCGATCTCTTCGGCTATCTGTATCCCGTTACCGGTGTGGTTGTGCTCGGCCTGCTCGGCTTTCTGGCAACCCTGTGGTTTGCACCTTCGGCCACCATGCTGCTGCCGCTGCTGGTGCTTGGTCTGCTGAGCGTGAAGCTGGGCGGACGCATGATCATGTTTGCGGCACCGGCCGTGGGGCTGGGCATTGCCATGCCCATTCATTACCTGCTGCTGCACTGCCGTTCTGCCCGTTTGAATTCAGGGGCGGCACGGCTGGCCATCAGCTGCGTCTTGTCGCTGCTGCTCGCCGTACCCATCTGGGCTCAGATTTCCGCGCTGCCCTATGTCCCGTTTATCTCCGCGCCGCATGTGAAGGCCCTGAAGGCCGTAAAGGGCGAAACACCGGCCGATGCGGCCATCTGGACATGGTGGGACTGGGGCTATGCCACGCAGTTTTTCACGCGCAAATGGACATATTCCGACGGCGCGCGGCATAACTCGGACAGGCTGTATCCTACGGCCGCCATCTACACGACAGATTCCCCCCGTTTTGCCAATCAGCTCATCAAGTACATCATGAATAATGATGAAAACCTCTATTATGCGTGGAAGGGCAAAAGCGCGCAGGAGGTCGAGATCATTCTCGCCGAGCTGAAGGACAGGGATCTGGGGCTTTCGCTGCCGCGTAAGCAATATCTTGTAGTGACCGTGGATTCATTGAAGCTGGGCGCGTGGATCACTCGTTTCGGCACATGGAATTTCAGAAGAAATTCCATGCAGGGATACAACGTGAGCAGGCTGGGGAATATCAGGGTTGATCTCAATCAGGGCTATTTTGCGGAAGTGAAGGCCGGAGAGCTCACGCCTGTTGCGGTGGACAGTGTGGATATGATCGCCGCCGAAGGGGTGGAGCATCACGACTACATGCGGCAGAGCGGCATCCATCTCGTCATCGACATGCTGTCGGGATCGCAGTTCATCATGGACTCCGCCATGTATAAAACCATGATGGTGCAGATGCTTCTGCGAAAGTCGGATGACCCCGCCCTTGCTCCGTATTTCAGGCTGGTCTACGGCAACGGGCATACCCGTATTTTTGAGGTGCTTTGACGGAATCCGCTTTGGGCGGAACCGGTTCTGCTCCCGGTGAAGCAGTCTGCCAGCTTGCCTGCCAAATTGTCTGCCAGCGTGTTTGGCTGTGTGCCTGTCAGGCTCGCGAACCAGCCTTGCTGCCCGTTCCGCACGTGTGGCCTGTTTTCAGTCTCGTGCGTTCTATCCGTTCAGAATTATTCGTGATGGTAGGGGCTGCCTCTGAGAATGGCATCGGCCCTGTAGAGCTGTTCCATCAGCAGAACCCGCGCCATTTCATGCGTGAAGGTCATGGGGGAAAGACTTATCTTGTGCCTACAGGCCGCCAGTACGGCAGGCGCAAGACCAAAAGCTCCGCCGATGATGAAGCAGGGAATGCGGTTGCCGTCCATTGAGATGTCTTCCATGAAATGGGCAAACTTGACCGAGGTGTATGTCTTGCCGTGCTCGTCCATGCAGATGGGTATGTCGGCAGGGCCGAGAGCGGCAAGAATGCGCTCGCCTTCCTCGGCATTGCGTTCCGCGTTGGGCAGTTTTGCATTGCCGTCCTTGACGATACACTCCTGTATCTTTATCGAGTGTCCGAGCCGTTTGCGGTAGTGCTCGGCGGCATCAGCCCAGAAGGGCTCCTTGATTTTTCCGACAACGATCAGCTTGATGTGTTTCATGGCGTCCGGATGCGTGGTATGTGGGTGCTTCGCGGAAGGAACGGCCTGCGCCCGCTGCGCCGGAGGTTGCTTCCTTCGGAATGGTACCCTGTGTGCGGCGATGGCTCAATAACCGATGTGGGATGCAGGGGCAACCCCGGCATGTTTCCGCAGGCGGAGAAAAGAACAGTAGGAGTGCGCATGCAAACGGCAACGCCGGACAGACTGGATATGGAAACGGCGGTTCGCCTGCTGAGAAACGGCGACGTGGTGTGTTATCCCACGGAGACGTTTTTTGCCGTGGGGTGCAGCGCTTTTGATGTGTTTGCCATTGAGCGGGTTTTTCAGGCCAAAAAGCGCTCCGGTTCCATGCCCCTGCCCGTGATTATCGGCAGCCGCGAGCAGCTCGGCATGCTCACGGATGTGAATTCCGGAACTGTGAACAGGTTGGCAGATGCCTTCTGGCCGGGGTCGCTCTCCATCCTCGTTACCGCTTCCGCTGCCGTTCCGGCCATTCTTACCGGCGAGACCGGCAGGGTGGCCGTGCGCCTGTCACCCCATCCCATGGCCCGCGAACTGTGCCTTGCCGCGGGTGTGCCGCTTGTTTCCACCAGCGCCAATATCAGCGGGCATCCCGCAACCACGCAGGCTGGCGGGCTGGACCCGCGGCTTGTTGCTGGCACCGGCGGTGTGCTCGATATGCCGCCCGCACCACAGGGGGGCAAAGCCTCCACGCTGGTCGAGATAACAGGGCCGGAGACCGTGCGTATCGTGCGGCAGGGGCCGGTTACGGAAGAAGCGCTGCTGGCGGCCGGTTTCCGGATTATGCCATAAGCGCAAACGTCTGCGGGGAGCCCATGAGCCTCGGCATACAAAGAGAGCGGGGGCGGGAGTACAGGATTTTTGTCCGGATAAAAGCGCCGGTTCAGTTCCTTGTACTTTTTTGCCGTACAGGCAGGAAGGGGTTGTATGTGTAAAATCCGTGTTGTTCTGCACTGTTAGTTGTAATTGTGTCAACGGTTGCTGATGTTGGCATGGTGTGTGCTTAAGAACGAATACCTTCTTTCTTTGGCAAAAGGACGGCCTTGTCGGGTGGCACCGGCAGGGCCGTCCTTTTTTTGATCTCTTTTCCCTTTTGAGTTGGCGGGTTCTGGGTGTACACTGTACGTGCAGGAGTATTCAGATGAACAGCGATTCAACTTGCCCGCATTGCGGAAAACGTGTCAGAATATACCGTAATCCGGTTCCGACAGTGGATATTATAATCCATGAACCGGACAAGGGGGTATTGCTGATCGAACGTAACAATCCGCCCTTAGGGTGGGCGTTACCCGGTGGGTTTGTGGACTACGGTGAGACAGTGGAGGCTGCCGCTGTTCGCGAAGCATCGGAGGAAACCGGCCTTGCCGTTACGTTGACCGGATTGCTCGGTGTGTATTCCGATCCCTCGCGGGATGCGCGCATGCATACCATGAGCTGCGTTTTTACGGCCACGGCAGAGGATGTAACCGTGCTGACTGCCGGAGATGATGCCGGTGCTGCCCGTTTCTTTCCGCTGAATGCCCTGCCGGGTCTGTGTTTTGACCATGGTCGCATTCTGGATGATTTCAAAAAGCGGCTCCAACACGATGCTAAAACATCGAGCTGACCATAATAATTGAATTCTTCATCGGGCGGAGTAGCGTCTAATCGATGTATCCGGTTTCAGATACCGGCCTGCTTCTGAGGGGGAGGCAAGTCGGAAGAAGGAACAGGACAGAGCATGAAGAGGTATGGAAGCAGATGAGACCTCAGGTTGTATTCATTACATCGGAAATGTATCCCTTCTCCAAGACGGGTGGTCTGGGTGACGTTCTTGGGGCATTGCCGCTGACGCTGCACAGGATGGGGATACGGACCGCGGTCGTCACCCCGTTTTACGGGAGACTGGGTTCGGCAGAGTTCGGCGTGCATCTGGCATGGTCCGATTGCCAGGTGGGCTACCCTTGGGCGCCCATTACCGCTGATATATTTCAGGCCAACTTTCACGGCATGCCGGTCTACTTCGTGCATCGCAGCGAATATTTCGACCGGCGGTTCTATTACAACGACCATAAAGGCGACTATTTCGACAACGCGGAACGGTTCATATTCTTCAACCGCGCGGTCATGGAATTTCTCAAGCGCCTCGGTCCCGCTCCGTACATCCTGCATGCGCACGACTGGCAGGCATCGCTTGTTCCGGCCTATCTGAACTACTGGCGGCAGACCGATCCGTTCTGGCAGGATACCCGCAGCGTCATGACCATTCACAACCTTGCCTTTCAGGGGCGGTTTTCTTCACGTCTCTTTGAAGGGGCAGGGTTGCCGCCGCAGGCGTGGTCCATGAACGGAGTGGAGTTCTACGGCGACTTCAATTTTCTCAAGGGCGGCATATCCTGCGCAGACAAGATCACCACTGTTTCGCCCACCTATTCCCGGGAGATTCTTACCGAGGAGTTCGGCTGCGGGCTGGAGGGGGTGCTGCGGGCGCGGCAGCACAAACTGCACGGCATTCTGAACGGGGCGGATTATTCCATATGGAACCCCGGCAACAACAAGTTCATTCCCTGCAATTACGGGGTCAATGCCCTGAAGGGGAAGCGCAACTGCAAGATAAGCCTCATCAATGAACTGCACCTTGACCCGGCACTGAAGGATAAGCCCATTCTTGGCTTCATAGGCCGCCTGCGCCGTCAGAAGGGGGTGGATCTGCTCATCGATATTCTGCCCCAGCTGTTACAGCAGGATGTGGGCGTTGTGGTGCTGGGTGAAGGCAATCTGGAAAAAGAAGCCCGCCTGCAGAACATGATGGAGGATTACCCCGGTCGTCTTTCCACGCTGGTCAGCTACACGGAAGATCTTGCACACCGCATTCAGGCGGGATGCGATATATTTCTCATGCCTTCCACCTATGAGCCGTGCGGCCTGACGCAGATGTATGCCCTGCGTTTCGGCACGCCGCCTGTGGCAACGGCCGTGGGCGGGCTGCGCGACACCATTGTGCCGTGGCCTGACAAGGATGCCACCGGATTCATTTTCAAAGAGCCCACATCCAAGGCGTTTCTGGACGCCGTGATGCAGGCCGTGACCGTATGGAAAACCACGCCCGACGCATGGCAGGCCATGGTGCGCCGGGCCATGCATCAGGAATTCACCTGGGAGCGCTCCGCTGCCGAATACATAGAACTCTACCGCGAACTGGGAATGCAGTAGGGTTCCAAGGATACTATCGAATGCAGACGCTACCTACGTTTATCGAACCCTTCGACCTTTACCTCTTCGGTAAGGGAGAACACTGGGACCTGTACCGCATACTCGGCGCGCACCCTGTTGAACAGGACGGGGGAGCGGGATACCGTTTTGCGGTGTGGGCTCCCAATGCGCAGGAAGTGCACCTGACCGGTGACTTCAATGACTGGCGGTATGGTGAACTGCCGCTGTATCCTGTCGGCTCATCCGGCATCTGGGCGGCATTTGTGCCGGAGCTGGGCAAGGGGGCTCTTTACAAGTTCGGTATCCGCGGAGTTGACGGGCGGGTGATGTACAAGACCGACCCCATGGCCCTGTATGCGGAAATGCGTCCCGGAATAGCCTCTGTCACGTGGGATCTGGATAACCATCAGTGGCAGGATGAGGCATGGATGCAGCGACGCCTTGACGAAGGTGCGCCTCTGCACGGTCCCGTCTCCATCTACGAGGTGCATCTCGGCTCATGGATGCGTCACCACAACGGCTACGGCGAGCATAGTCCCTTTCTGAACTACGACGAGATTGCGGACCGTCTCATTCCCTATGTGCAGGAAATGGGGTTCACCCATATCGAGCTTATGCCCATAGCCGAGCATCCGCTTGACCAGTCGTGGGGATATCAGACCAGCCATTATTATGCCCCCACGTCCCGTTTTGGCACGCCTGAGATGCTCAAGAACTTTGTTGACCGTTTTCATCAGGCGGGTATTGGCGTCATTCTGGACTGGGTTCCGGCGCATTTTCCCAAGGATGAATGGTGCCTCGGGCGGTTTGACGGCAGTGCGCTGTATGAGCATCTGGACCCCCGCCTTGGCGAGCACCCCGACTGGGGTACCTATATTTTCAACTACGGCAGGCATGAGGTGCGCAACTTCCTGTTTGCCAATGCCCTGTACTGGCTGCGCGAGTTCCATTTAGACGGGCTGCGCATAGATGCCGTGGCGTCCATGCTCTATCTCGACTATTCGCGTAAGCAGGGCGAGTGGGTGCCTAATATGTACGGCGGCAGAGAAAATCTGGAAGCCGTCGATTTTCTCGGCGAACTGAACCGCGTTGTGCATGCCGAGTTTCCCGGTGCCTGCATGGTAGCCGAAGAATCCACGGCTTGGCCGGGGGTTTCCCGTCCCCTGTATGCCGGAGGGCTTGGTTTTACCTTCAAATGGAACATGGGCTGGATGCATGACATGCTGGACTACATGCGCAAGGACCCCATCTACCGGCCCCACCATCACAGCAGTCTGACGTTTTCCATGCTCTACGCCTTTTCGGAGAATTTTGTACTGCCGCTGTCGCATGACGAAGTGGTGCACGGCAAAGGCGCGCTGCTTTCCAAGATGCCGGGCGACATGTGGCAACAGCAGGCCAACCTGCGCCTGCTTTTCAGCTACATGTGGGCGCATCCGGGCAAAAAGCTGCTCTTTATGGGCGGCGAGTTCGGCCAGTGGAACGAGTGGAGCGAAGAACGCGAGCTGGACTGGTGCCTGCGGCAGTTCCCTGCGCATGAGGGCATCCGCAATCTGGTGAAGGACCTGAACGGCGTGCTGGTGCGCGAACCGGCCATGCACAAGGCAGATCACGACTGGAGCGGATTCCGTTGGGTGGATATTACCGACTATGCGGCATCGGTCATCAGTTTTCAGCGCATGGCACCGGAGGCACGACCGCTGCTCTGGGTATTCAACTTCACGCCGGTTGTGCGGCAGCATTACCGCATAGCCTGTCCCGGCGGAGGACAATGGCAGGAACTGCTCAACTCGGACAGCGAGCATTACGGCGGTTCCAACGTGGGAAACAACGGTGCGCTCATGGCGGAGCAGGACCATTTCAGCGGCGGGTACTATCTTGAGCTTACGCTGCCTCCGTTGGCGGCTCTGTGTTTTTCGCCTGTTTCTTCCGGCAGCAAGTAGTCCGTCGTGGTCTGGCAGGTCTGGCGTGCGGCGGCCGAGAAATCCGCGTAATCCGTGAAGTTTGTGTAATTCGTGTAATCCGTTGACACGTGCGGGTCGTGTGCTCTGTGTCACCCAGTGTCGTGCAACAGAGCCGCCCTTCATGAACGGACGTGCGGTAATTGTGCAGTTGTCCCTTGATCATCGAACGCTTGCCCAGTAAAAAGCCTGTCGGATTGTCAGCTCTCAACAAGGCGGGAAAACGTATGGAACCGAAGATCATTGTGCACGGCGGTGCGTGGACCATTCCCGCAGACCGCCAGCAGGCGCATATAGACGGCTGCCACGAGGCGGCCGAGCGCGCATGGACCATGCTGCAGCGTGGTGCCACGGCACTGGATGCCGTGCAGACGGCAGTGAACGTGCTGGAAATTGACCCCACCTTTGATGCGGGGCGCGGTTCCGTGCTTAACAGCGACGGGCAGATAGAGATGGATGCCTCCATCATGGACGGCAGAGATCTGAATTTTGGGGCTGTTGCGGCGGTGCGCCGCTACATGACACCTGTGGATATAGCCCGCAAGCTCATGGATACGGAATTCTGCTTTCTGGTGGCCGAGGGGGCAGAGCGCTTTGCCCGCGAGCAGGGGCTCAAGGAATGTGATCCTCGTGCACTGGTGACGGAGCGTGAGCTCAAACTTTTCGAGACCATCTGCAATCAGCAGGGCTATTGCACCCACAACGCCTTCAAGCCGGTGCCGCAGGGTACGGTGGGGGCGGTTGCCATAGATGCGTACGGCAACATGGCCGCTGCCACCTCCACAGGGGGGACTCCGGGCAAGAGACCCGGCCGTGTGGGCGATGCCCCCATCTGCGGTGCCGGTGTCTATTGCGACAACCTGCTCGGCGGGGCTTCCGCAACCGGATTTGGTGAAGGTATCATCCGCACGCTCATGTGCCGGTCTGCCTGCGAGTATCTTGCGGAAAACGACGCCATGGCGGCTGCCCGCAAGGGCATAGAACTGCTGCATGCGCGTGTGCAGGGGCATGCGGGCATTATCATGCTCAACAACAAGGGCGAATATGGGGTGTTCCACAACACCGACCACATGGCCCATGCCTATGTGTTGCCGGACGGTACCATCCATGCCTCGGTACACAAGGACAAGTAGTCGCGGAATTTGCTGAAAACAAAAGCGGGGCACCCATGGTGCCCCGTTCAGATAGCAGACAAAGTCATTTTTGGTATTTTTTGGCTCCGCCGGGCAGGAACCTAACGTTCCTGCACCTCGTATAAGCGATGAAAATCCGTTTTTCGAATCTCAGCTTCGGCTTAACGGAAATACGTTTTTACTGATAACGAAGGTTTGTCGGTAACCTGAGGCGGGGCACCATGGTGTCCCGCTTTTCTTACTGTATTTGCGTCTTACTTCCGCCGCGACTTCATGTATGCGGCAATACCCATCAGGCCGAAAATGTAGCCTATGCCCCCCATGATGTCCTGCACTGTGGGGCCATGCTGGGTTTCTTCGGCAAGCTGGCGGCGGATGGGAGCCAGCTTCTTTTCCAGCGCCGCATCCACGGCCTGCGTGACGATTTGCCGCAGTGCTTCGGCATCCACTCCGCCACCAAGTGGGGCAGAGTTAGCGGAAGAGGCAGGGGCATCGGCCTCCATGAAGGGAGGCATGTCGCCGTCGGAATTATCCGCCGTCTGCTGCGTGGCCGGAGTTGCCGTTGCTGCTCCGGCATATTCAGTTGCGGCAATGGTCCACGTGTTGGCGTGTCCTTCACCGGCGTTGAGCGTGAGCAGAATATCGGGCTTGCTGCTCAACACTTCTTTGGAAAGAGTAAAACTCCATATCCCGTCCGCGCCGGTATCACCTTCCGCGAGTACAGCGCCGGTTTTCTTGTCCGTGGCGGTAACGTGGCTTTTCTGTGCCTTGTTGCCGCTGCTGAACGTCGCTTCTGTATGAATGGTCGTGCCTTCCGCCCATGCGAATATGTTCACGCGGTGGGCATGCGCAGCCGGGGCTGCAAGCAGGGTGAGGAGCAGGGCACAGATGATGCCGGTCAGCCGGCGGGCGGAAGACGGATGCGACATGAATACCTCCGGAGTGGTCGTGTCTTTTGCGTGTGACGGTATCCCTAATCGTGCTACTGCGCAAGAGGGTGTGAAATAAAATGAGCAGGTTACCGTTTAGGCACTCAGGAATTTTCATAAACTCCTTTACAGGGGTATTTTGCTGGAGTACTGAGTATTCAAACAGCTAGGGGAGCCGGAGCTATGCACAGCATGGCGTCGGCTGAGAGTGGGCCAAGCCCAGACCCTTCGAACCTGAATCGGTTGACACCGGCGTAGGGAAGCTGCAGCAACAAACGTTGCCGTAACGCTTACCCATTCAGGTAGGCGTTTTTTTATGGCTTTTCCCTTGCGGAGAAGCAGACAAACAAGCTGGGGGAGCCTGCCGGAGTATGCAGGCTGAGAGTGGATGGTATCCAGACCCCTTGAACCTGACGCGGTTTACACCGCCGGAGGGAAGCTGTCCGCAGTAGCGGTATATTGGCTTGCCTCTTGGCAGGCTTTTTTTCTGCCGTGGAACAGGAGGAAAGGATGACTATTCGGGTAAACGGAGAAACAACCGAATGCGCGGATGGCCAGACCCTGCTCGAATTTTTGGAGGGCAGGGGGCTGAATGTGCGTTCCGTGGTGGTGGAGCATAACCGTTCCATCGTAGTGGCTGATGACCTTGGAAGCGTCCGGCTTGTCGCCGGGGATGAACTCGAAATCCTGCACTTCGTAGGAGGGGGCTAATGGAACACAGCAACAACAACGACCCTCTGGTAATCGGTGGCGTCCGGCTGCAAAGCCGTCTGTTCATCGGTACCGGAAAATACGGCTCTGATGCGGTCATCCCCGATGTCTGTCGCGCTTCCGGTTCGCAGGTCATTACAGTGGCCCTGAGAAGGGTGGATATGAACGCCGCCACGGGGAATGTGATGCAGCACATTCCGAAGCACATGCAGCTCCTGCCCAACACTTCCGGTGCGCGCGATGCCGAAGAGGCGGTTCGCATCGCACGGCTGGCACGCGCCGCCGGATGTGGCAACTGGATCAAGATCGAAGTGATTTCCGACAACCGCTACCTGCTGCCGGATGGCTACCAGACTGCGCGCGCAACGGAAATTCTGGCGAAGGAAGGCTTTGTGGTGCTGCCCTACATGAATCCGGACCTCTATGTGGCCCGCGATCTCGTGAATGCAGGGGCCGCCGCCGTTATGCCGCTGGGTGCTCCCATCGGCACCAACCGCGGCATCCGTACCCGCGAGATGATCGGCATTCTCATTGAGGAATTCGATGTGCCCATCGTTGTGGATGCGGGCATCGGCAAGCCTTCCGAAGCCTGCGATGCCATGGAAATGGGTGCAGATGCCTGCCTCGTGAACACGGCCATTGCCACGGCGGGCGACCCCGTGGTCATGGCAGATGCCTTCGGCGCTGCCGTGCGTGCCGGACGGCAGGCGTTTCTTGCCAAGGCAGGACCGGTACTTACGGGCGCGGCTGCGGCATCTTCACCGTTAACAGGTTTTCTCGGAGAATAAGAAATGGCGTTTGCACAGGTCATGGAACAGTATGCCGGCCTTGATGTGGCCGCCATGATGGAACGGGTAACCGTGGCGGATGTGCAACGGACTCTTTCGCGGCGGACACATTCCGCCGAGGACCTGCTCGTGCTCCTGTCACCTGCCGCGGCGGGACAGCTTGAGGCCATGGCGCAGCGGGCGAACCGGCTTTCCGTGCAGCATTTCGGCCGCACGATTCAGCTGTTCACGCCCATGTACATCTCCAACTTCTGCACCAACCAGTGTATCTATTGCGGCTTCAACACCCGCAACTCCATCCGCCGTACCAAGCTGGATGACGGGCAGATACGCCGTGAAGGTGAAGTCATTGCGGCCACGGGGCTGAAGCAGCTGCTGCTTCTGACCGGCGAGGCGCCGAAGATTGCCTCGGTGGAATACATCGGTCATGCTGCAAAGCTGCTGCGCGACCTGTTCCCCTCCATCGGAGTGGAAGTGTTCGCCCTGACGCAGGAAGAATATGAGCACCTCATCACCTGCGGCGTGGACAGCATGACCATGTTTCAGGAGACCTACAACGCGCAGCTCTACCCCAAACTGCACCCGGCCGGTCCCAAGAGCGATTACGGCTTCCGGCTTGATGCGCCTGAACGTGCCTGCAAGGCAGGCATGCGCGTGGTCAACATCGGTGCCTTGCTCGGGCTGGATGACTGGCGCAAGGATGCCTTCTTCACCGGTCTGCACGCACACTACCTGCAGCATGCGTTTCCCCAGACCGAGATTGCCATTTCCTTCCCCCGTATGCGTCCGCATGCTGGCGAGTTTCAGCCTGCATCCATAGTGGATGACAGACAGCTCGTGCAGATCATGCTTGCCCAGCGCATTGTGCTGCCCCGTTGCGGCATAACCATCTCGTCGCGCGAGGCTCCCGCATTCCGTGACAACCTTGTTCCCCTTGGTGTGACGAGAATGTCCGCAGGGGTGACAACCGCCGTGGGCGGACACACCAGCGAGGAAGAAGAGGTCGGCCAGTTCGAGATCTCCGATCCCCGCAGCGTGGACGAAATGTGCGCCGCCATCCGTGCGCATGGATACCAGCCCGTGTTCAAGGACTGGGAACCGCTCGAAAAGGCCGTTGCCGTGTAGCGGAGCCGCCTGTGCGCATGGTTCAGGGAACTGTCTGATCGTGGCTGGCCGTCGCTGCCCGGGGCTGCCCGTCGCTGCCCGTGGCGGCGCAAACGGCAATGCCGATGCCACTGCGGGTGATTATACGGATGATTGAACGGAGGACTGCGTGAAGGATAAGGCTGTCTTGTCAGCTCCCGGTCAGGAATCAGGGAGTTGTCCCGCAGGGGAGTCCGCCCCATATGCCGTGCACGATGCTCCGGAAGGCATGAGTGATGTTCCGGAAGCCTTGGGCGATGCTCCGGAAGAATCCACCCTGCGGTCCGGGTTGCGACGGTATCTGTCCGCAATCCAGCTGGAGAGGCTGGAAGCCGTGACCGTGGGCATTGCCGGTGCAGGCGGACTTGGTTCCAACTGCGCCATGATGCTGGCCCGTTCCGGCGTCCGCCGCTTCGTAATTGCCGATCATGATTCCATTGAACCTTCCAATCTCAACCGCCAGTTCTTTTTCGAGGATCAGGTGGGACGTTCGAAGGTGGCAGCCCTCAGGGATAACCTGCAGGCCATAGATGCCGGAATTCAGGTGACCATTCATCGTCTGGAACTGACGGAAGCCAACGTCGACGCAGTTTTTGAAGACTGTGCGATAGTGGTGGAGGCGCTGGACGGTGTGGAGGGCAAGAAGATGCTTGCCGAAGCCTTTATGGGACGCAAGGAATTCTTCGTTTCCGCCTCCGGCATGGCCGGATGGGGCGGACCGGATATGCGCACGCGCCGCATCCGTGACGTTGCGGCCCTTGTGGGGGACTTTGCAAGCGACATAGCCTCCATGCCCCCCATGGCACCACGCGTGACCATGGTGGCGGCCATGCAGGCCGATGCCGTCATAAACCACATTCTCGGCCCGTGCAGGCCGGAACAGAAGTAAGCAGGAGACAGCCATGCAGCGTGTTCTTGATACTGATATCTATGCCCTGACGGATGAAGGCCTGTCTGCAGGCCGCACCACCATCGAGGTGTCGGATGCCATGCTCAAGGCGGGCATAAAGGTGCTTCAGTACCGTGAGAAGGACAAGAAGGCCGGAGCCATGCTGGAAGAGTGCGTGGCACTGCGCCGCATGACCCGCGAGGCAGGGTGCACCTTCATCGTCAACGACCATATAGACATTGCCATGCTTGTGGATGCCGACGGTGTGCACGTGGGGCAGGAAGACCTGCCCGTGGAAGAGGTGCGCCGACTTATCGGCCCCGGCAAGATCATCGGCCTGTCCACCCATTCGCCCGAGCAGTGTCGCGATGCCATAGCACGCGGGGCGGACTATATCGGCGTGGGTCCCATTTTTGCCACGAAGACCAAGAAGGATGTGTGCGCTCCGGTGGGATACGAGTATCTGGAATATGTTGTGAAAAACCACGATATCCCGCACGTGGCCATAGGCGGAATCAAGCTGCATAACGTGGCAGATGTGGTGCGGCACGGTGCCCGATGCTGCGCACTTGTTTCCGAGATTGTCGGCGCGGATGACATTGCCGGAATGGTTGCCCGCTTGCGTGCGGAGATAGCGTCGGCCCGTTAGTCATTTTTACATATATCCACCTGTCTCTTTTTTTTATGAAGCCAAACGCCCCCGGCGGACGCTCACAATATTTTACAATATCTTTTTTTGACGCAATGTTAGCTTAGGCACAGTTACAAAAGTGATTGTGCCTTTTCTTTCGTAATGTTGTGTAAGGTTTGAGAGTAGTTACTGTTTCTTACCCTGTGCTACTTCATTTCTTGGGTGTTGCACTTTATATCGTATTTGCGTATGTCCCCTTCCCTGATTGGATGACAGGTTTTTTTGTGGGGGTGACAAAAAAATCTGGGGGGCCTCTGCAGTTCTGTTGAAGAAACTGCAGATTCAGGTGGGGGAAGAGACACTTACACTCGGGATATGACAATGAAGAGTGCATCATGCCTTGCGGTATGCTTACTGCTGGCTATCTGCATGAAATGCGGAACCGCTTTCGCGGGAGACGCATCTGTTGGCGGGATGAATTCTGCGGTTATCCGTATAGGGTTCAGCGAGTTTCCTCCCGCCCGCATGGGGGCTGAACCCGGAACCGAACGCGGCACAGAAACGGAACTTCTCCGTGAACTGTGCAGGCGTATGGGACTCAGGCCGGAGTTTGTCCACGCTCCCTTTGTGCGCAATCTCAAATTCATGGAAGACGGGTACATTGATCTCATGATTGGTGTGCTGCGCAGGCCGGAAAGGGAAAAGTACATGCTTTTCCTTGATCCTGCCTATTCCGGCGATATTCGGTATGTCTTCTGCCTCCGCAAGGGGGAGCAGACGAAGCTGCAATCGTATGAAGACCTGCGTGGCATGGTCATCGGCACGACCAACGGGGCCAAGTATTTTCCGCAGTTTGATGATGACGATAGCCTCAACAAGGATGCCGTCAGAACTGTCTACCAGAATGTGGAGAAGCTCCTCAAAGGACGAATTGATACCTTTATCGGTGAAGAATGGATGGTGAAGTTTGTTCTGAAGCGAAAAGGACTGGAGAATGCGATCAGCATGGCTCCTTACCGGTTCAGCCGTCCGCAGGATGTCTTCATCACATTATCCAGACAGTCCCAGTTTCTGGCCAGGGCAGATGAGTTCTCCGGACAGATCAAGGCAATGAAAGAAGAAAAGGTGATAGAAAAATTATCCAGAGAGTTTATCAAATCAATAACTCTCAAGTAGTTTGAGTTGTTTGCGTGCAATCTAGTGTGTGATTGATTACCGCAGCCGGAACATGGGGGCATGGTTTCGGTTGAATATTAATTCGATAAGGATATGTGATGAGACTCATGGTGCGGATGAGCTTTCTTGTCATGTTGGTTTTGTTTTTGCCCGGAATGGTGCGGGCCGATGAAATCAAAGTGGCATATACGGAGTATGCGCCCTACAGAATGACCCGGCAGAACGGGACCAAGTATGGCATAGACATCGATTTTCTGAACGAGCTCGCATCGCGGCTCGGTCATACAGTCCAGTATGTGGATTGTCCCTTCGAACGCGGATTGAGCAGCATGCAGACCGGCAAGGTCGACCTCATGACGGGAATGCTGAGTAATTCTGAGCGTGAAGAGTATATGTATTTTGTAGAGCCCGCTTACCGGAAAGCGTCTGCCAAGGTGTTTTACATAAAGGCGGGCAGCGGCATTTCCATCGAACGGCAGGAAGATCTGTACGGCAAGCAGGTAGGTGTCATCGGTGGTGTCAGTTACTATCCGGCATTCGATCTGGACCCGCGCATCAGCAAGGAATGTGTCATCACCTTTGCCCAGAATATCAAGAAGCTGGTGAACGGCAGGGTGGATGTGATTATCCAGACCGAGATCGTGGGCGACTATATGCTCTCCGCCCTTCCCGAAAGGGAAAACGTGGTAAAGGCCGCGTTGCGGAGCGGAGTGGAGCAGGGGGTCTATCTGGCCATATCCCGTAATTCTCCGTTTTTTACCGAGCGGGGGCGGATTACCGCTGTGCTCAAGGATATGCAGGCTGAAGGGTATTGGGAAACGTGTCTGCGCAACTATATGCACGTTGGGGGGAAGCATGGCCTCGCCAGGGCGAAGCCTGATTAAGTTTTTTTGTTGAGCGAATAGAAAAGGCCGCCCGGAGGGCGGCCTTTGTTGTTTCAGTAAGGAGTCCTTGCTACCAGGGAGTGGTAGGGAACTGGCTGCCGAGCTGGGTATCAAGCATGGCGCTTGCGGTTTCGCGGACCACGGTGCAGTGGTATGCGCGCTTGTCGGCGGAGCCGATCTTGGGCAGCAGGTTGATGCCGAAGCGCACAGCATGTGCCGCAATGTCCACCACGGCGAAGAAGAAGACAGTGAAGGGACAGTAGTGTTTCCAGAAGTAAAGCTGTTCGCTTCTGATGCGTGCGCGGACAACACCGGCACCGTAGAGGGAGAAATCGGCAGGTTCGTCCTTCATGGCGAACTTGTCCACGACCTTGGCGCTGGCCTGCGGCACAAAGGCCACCTTCCATACGGGGTTCAGCGCCTTGCGTGCGCGGCGGCACAGGTCCATGTCGGCAAAGCCGCCGAAGAATCGGTCGTCAAGTTTGCCGATGTTGCAGAAAAGAGCCTTGCGGACCACGGCAAAGGCAAAGGTGACAGCGGGCACTTCTTTGGGCTGGGTAGCCTTACCTTTGCAGCGGCAGGGAATGCCGAAGGCGGAAACAAACTTGGAAATGCAACCGGGCAGACGGCGTGCGCCTCTGAGACCGAAACCCTTCTGGTCCACGATGCGGCCGCCGGCTATGCCGCAGCTTGTGTTGGTTTCCATGTAGTCGAGCAGGCGGCGCGCAGAACCGGCTTCCAGAGCAACCTGCGGCGCCACGAAGAACACAAGGTCGCCGGAAGAAGCCTGAATGGCCTGGTTGGCAGCGGCGGCAAATCCCTTATCACCGGTGTTGCGGATAAGGGAGATTTCTGCACACGCACTTTTGGCAGCTTCCGCAGTTTGATCGGAAGAGGCGTTGTCCACCACGATGATTTCGCTTTCAACGCCCAGCGGGGCGAGATCGGTGGCTGTTTCATGAACGGATTCAAGACAGCTGCCGATGAACTTCTTCACATTCTTTGCAACGATGACAAAAGAGATTTTCATTGTCTGATTTCCTTGATTAGCTTTTCACCAGCCCCACACTGCCGGCGATGGGCGTTATTGCATCAATGGCGATTTGAAAGAACGCTCCCAGATCCATGTCCAGTTTCTCGCATTCCCGTATGCGGTCCCTGTTCACGCTTGCGGCAAACGCCTTGTCCTTCATTTTCTTTTTCAGGCTTTTGGGTTCCATGCCGTTCATGCCTTCAGGGCGGACAAGGGCGTTGGTGCACACCAGTCCGGTCACGCTCTCGGCGCAGCGCAGCGCGTAGTCGAGCCGGGTGGTCGGCAGATGGTTGGTACATTCGGAGTTGTGGGCGCGGATGGCGGAAAGCGCTTCTTCGGGCAAGGCGTCCTTCAGCAGTTCCATGGCCAGAAGTCCGTGTTGTTCCGGGGTGTCCTTGGTGCGGGGAAAGTCGATGTCATGCAGCAGGCCGGTAAGGCCCCACAAATCTGCATCTTCTTTCAATGCGACAGCCAGTTGGCGCATAACGGCTTCCGAGGTTACCGCATGATGCACCAGATGTTGTTCCGGCTGCAGACTCAGCAATAGTTGGTAGGCTTCGTCACGAGTGATCATCAACATCTCCAGATCGACCGGCGTTTGGATGCCAGCCTGTGAAAGATTTCTCATAATCGCGATTGGCGCGGATGACAACCATATATTCGCTTTGTTGACACAGCTCTCATAAAAGTCGAAAAGAAGGGGTTGTTTGTATGAATGATATTTAGCCGGAGAGTTTTTTCTCCGGCCCGCCATATTTTCCAGATACTGCCTGTGCGGCAAAAAGAGAAGGCCGATGGGATTAATTCTTGGTATTAAGTTCCGCGAATACGGACAGATATATTATTTTGAAAAAAGTGATTTCGAGGTGGCAATCGGCGACCGGGTCATCGTGAAAACCGATCAGGGGCAGGGGCTTGGTACCATTGTCTCCGAAAGGGACGACGTGCCTGAAGAGGCTGAGGCCGATGAAATCAAACCGGTGCACCGGCTGGCAACCAGCGAAGATTTGGAGCGCGATCAGGAAAATGAGCTTCTTGCCCGTGAGGCCCGTCAGTTCTGCGTGGACTGCATCCGTTCCCGTGATCTTGATATGAAGCTGGTTGATGTTGAAGTCTATTTCGACCGCAGCAAGATCGTTTTTTATTTCACCGCTCCGGCACGGATTGATTTCCGCGAGCTGGTCAAGGATCTGGTCAAGAACTACCGCACCCGCATTGAACTCCGCCAGATCGGTGTGCGCCACGAAACGCAGATGATAGGTGCTGTGGGCAACTGCGGCATGGTCTGCTGTTGCCGTCAGTTCCTGCGCACCTTTGCTCCCGTGACCATCAAGATGGCCAAGGAACAGAACCTGTTCCTCAACCCTGCCAAAATATCCGGCATTTGCGGGCGTCTTTTGTGCTGCCTTTCTTATGAGCAGGAAAATTACGAAGAGTTCTACCGCGCCTGTCCCAAGCTGGGCAAGAAATACCAGACGGTGGACGGCCCTGTTAAGGTGCTTCGGGCAAACATGTTCCGGAACAGCATAGCGGTGCTGACGGAGACCAACGAGGAAAAGGAAATTCCTCTGGAGGACTGGGAACAGCTCAAGCCCTCGCGTCCTGATCAGGCCAAGCAGGATGCCGCCCGGGCCGCAGCCAAGCGGGCCGCCCGCGAAGCTGAACTTGCAGCCGAGGAAGCATCGGAAGCCGGAACGGACGATATGACCGATGCCGGGGCAGAGGAGGGGGCTGATGCAGTTTCCGCCGAGGCCTCAGCCATTATTCCCGAAGGAGTGGCTCCCGAAGAGCTGGCCGCCGTGGGCACAGAATCCGAAAACGGTGCTGTGATCGAATCCGGCCCTGAAGACGTTGAAAACGTTCAGGGAACGGCACCTGCCGTTGAAGCCGGAAACACAGCTGAAGCCGCTCCTGCTGCAGAACCGCAGGCACCTGCCGCTCCGGCTCAGGATGCGGCGGCCGCCCCTGAAAAGCCGGCCAAGGACACGCGCCTTGCCCCGCTGCGCAAACCGGTCAAGAGTGCGGACCCTTCCGCCAGAAAGACCAGCAGAGGCCGTCGCAAACGCAAGCGTCGCCCTTCTTCCGGCGGTGAAGATTAGCAGGGGCGTGTAACGCGTACCATCGACCAATACCGGCATTCCATGCCGTTATGCCATAATGACATATCCGGAACCCCCGGTGCGGCTTGACCCGCCGGGGGAGACCTGAGGAGAAGTTTCGTGCAGTCCTTCTATATTACGACCCCCATTTATTACGTGAACGCCAAGCCCCATCTCGGTCACGCCTATACCACCATTATTGCGGACACCATGCGCCGCTTTCAGGCTGCCATAGGCAAGGATACCTATTTTCTGACCGGAACGGATGAGCACGGCGACAAGATCGTGCAGGCTGCCGAAAAGAACGGCTGCTCGCCGCAGGAATACGTGGATTCCATCAGCGCACTGTTCCGCGACCTGTGGCCGCACCTGAATATTTCCAATGACGACTTCATCCGCACCACGGAACCCCGCCACAAGAAGCTGGTGCAGGACGTGCTGCAGAAGGTGTATGACAACGGCGACATCTATTTCGGTGAATACGGCGGCCACTACTGCTACGGCTGTGAACGCTTCTACCCCGAAAAAGAGCTGGAAAACGGGCTCTGCCCCCAGCACCAGACCAAGCCCGAATACATTGCCGAGAAGAACTACTTCTTCCGTATGTCCAAGTATCAGGATTGGCTGAAGCAGCACATTCTGGATAACCCCGATTTCATCCGGCCCGAGCGGTACCGTAACGAAGTGCTTTCCCTGCTGGAAAGCGGCGCGCTGGAAGACCTGTGCATCTCCCGTCCCAAGTCGCGTCTGGAATGGGGTATCGAACTTCCCTTCGACAGCAACTTCGTCACCTATGTGTGGTTCGATGCGCTGCTGAACTATGTGACCGCGCTGGACTGGCCCGACGGCGAAAAGTTCGGCAAGTTCTGGCCCGGCGTGCAGCACCTTGTTGCCAAGGACATTCTCAAGCCCCACGCCATATTCTGGCCCACCATGCTCAAGGCTGCCGGTTTCGAGCTGTACAACCATCTGAACGTGCATGGCTACTGGCTGGTGCGCGATACCAAGATGTCCAAGTCCATCGGCAACGTGATCGAGCCGCTGGACATGGTGCAGAAGTACGGGCTGGATGTGTTCCGCTATTTTCTGCTGCGCGAAATGCATTTCGGCAGCGATGCCAGCTTCTCTGAAGAGGCGCTTGTTTCCCGCCTGAACGCGGACCTTGCCAACGACCTCGGCAACCTGTTCAGCCGTGTTCTTTCCATGAATACCAAATATTTCGGCGGGGTCATTCCTGCTCCTGCGGAGTATCTGCAGGACGATATGGATATCCGCGAACTGGCCGTCAATTCCATGCGCAACTTCCAGCAGCTGTTCGAGAACGTGCGTTTCTCCAACGGTCTGGAATCCCTGTGGGAACTTGTGCGCGCGCTGAACAAGTACGTGGATACCTGCCAGCCGTGGACCCTGTTCAAGGAAGGCAATCTGGAACGCCTCGGCACCGTCATGTACACCTTGCTGGAGTGCATGCGCAAAGTGGCTGTGCATCTGTGGCCCGTAATGCCCGATTCCGCTGACAAGCTGATTACCCAGCTCGGCATTCCGTTCAAGCCTGCGGATATCAATCTGCCCGCAGAAGTGGAAAGCTGGGGCGGCCTGCCTTCCGGCATCACGCCCGCGCCCGGTTCCAACCTCTTCCCCAGAGCTGATCTGGATGCCCTGCGCAAGCAGTCTGAAGAAGCCAAGCCTGCCGCGGCAAAGGATGACAAGAAGGGCAAGGAGCAGAAGAAGGCGGACAAGCCCGCACCGACAGAACCGGCCGAGATTGCCCCCATCGACTTTGAAGATTTTCAGAAGGTCGACCTGCGTGTCGGCACCGTGCTGCTGGTTGAGAACCACCCCAAGGCAGACCGCCTGTACCGTGTGGAGATTGACCTTGGTGAGGAAAAGCCCCGTCAGGTGTGCGCAGGCATCAAGGAATTCTTCACGCCCGAACAGCTTGTCGGCAAGCAGGTGGTGGTTGTTGCCAACCTCAAGCCGAGAATGCTGCGGGGTATTGAATCCCACGGCATGATTCTGGCGCTGAAGACGGAAGACGGCATGCAGCTGCTTACCGCAACGGCCACCGTTCCTACCGGAACCAAGGCTTCCTGATCTGGTAAGAGCTCGTTTGGCCTGGTCCGATTCGGTCTAGCCTGTTCTATTTGGAAAAAAGCAAACGGCCTGTCGCAAGACAGGCCGTTCAGTTTTAGTAAAACGCATTCCCGTTAAGCCGAAACTGAGGTTCAAAAACGGATTGGTATCGCTTGTACGAGGTGCAGGAACGTCAGGTTCCTGCCCGGCGGAGCCCAAATATACCAGAAATGACTTAGTAAGCAATTTAAGCGGCCTGTCGTACGACAGGCCGTTATTTATGTGCGTAAAAAGCTCAGGTCAGACACGGAAGCCGATGGCCGTGGCAAACCTGCGCGCACCGGCTGATCGGAATCCGGTTTCCCACATCCGGTTCTGCACGGCCCACAGGTCGGGGTGCGGCAGCAGCGTTCTGGCCCGCTCCACTATGGATGCCGCCCGCTCCCACTGTCTGTCGGCATCCTTGGCGTCCGGTTCTGAGGCGCTTTCGATGAAGCGCAGCAGGCGCATGGTCAACCAGTTGGTTATGACTTCGCGCCCGCCGCCGATGAGCAGGCCGCTGTCTGTCAGAAACTGCGCGAGTTGCCTGCGCTGGTTGTCCGAAAGGCCGGGGTGTTTCATGTAAGCCACGGCCAGAGCGGGAGCATTGGCCTTCCAGTGATGTCCCATGGGCTGATCGTGCTGCGCCTCAACCCATGGCTCGAACAGGGCCACGGCATTGGCGGCATCTTCTTCAAAGGCATCCAGCCGCTGGGTGTTGGCTACTTCCATGGCGCGCATGGCAATGGCCTGCCGTTTGTTTCTGGGCAGTTCCGTATAGCGCAAGGTCTGCCTGCTGCCGTCTTTGCCGGTGATGGTGATGGCGGTTTCATGAATGGTTCCGGCCTTGGGGGGCATCCATTCCCATTCCACGGGTGAGCCGTCCGGCTCGTTGGCCCAGCGGATACGGGCCTCGCCCGACAGGCTGCCGCCGACAACGTCGGTAGGCAGAATGGTGACGGTGAGGTTGCGCCATTGTACCGTATTTTTGATGTTGGGGCAGGGCAGTCGCTTTTCCGCCCACAGACGCAGCATGGCCTGCAGAATGATGCTGGCTTTGGTTTCTCGTCTCGGCAGTACATGGTTTTCAAAGACGGTGCGGCCGGTGCCTTCTTCCGTCTTGTTCGAGCGGGCCTTTTCGAGAATGGCGGCAAAGTCGCTTTCCAGCGTGGGGCCGTCCGTGCCTTTGAGTATCTCCAAGGCGCGCAGGGCGTAGGTCATGCTGTTTACCGGCTCGATGCGCGATATTTCGTCAAAGAACCAGGCACAGCTTGCAAAGGCGGCAAGAGCCTGTTCCTGCATGGCGAGCAGTTGCCATGCCTTTTTCGTGGCCTCGGGTGTGAGGCCGGGGGTGAAATTGTCCGCTGCGAAGGCTTCGCGGGGTACGGAACCGGCAAGAATTTCGCCGTATTTCTCGAGCGCGGTGGCACTGTCTTTGAACAGGGCGGCCTCTGCTGTTGTGTGGGCATCCACGGCTTTCTTCATCATGTTCAGCGCTTCGCGGAGCGGCGTCCGCCATTCCTGATTCCACTGAGGGTGTCCGCCGTCCGTGCATCCGCAGTTGCTCCGCCAGCGCTCCACGCCATGGGCGCAGCTCCATGCGCTGGGTTCGTGCAAGCGTACCTTTCTGGTGGGCGGGTTCTGGGTGAGATAGGTGGCGTAGTTGGTCAGGCGCATATTGTCCCGTCCCGAAATGGCCTGCCCGAGCGTGTAGGCAAGAGCCATCTCGCCGAAGGTGAAGTGATGGCCGTAGGTTTCACCATCCGTGCACACCGTGAGCAGGCCGCCGTTGGCCGCACCGCTCAGTTTCAGCCAGAAGTTTTCGCCGTCCTGCAGAAGCCGTTCAAAGGCAACTGCCTGAGACAGGGGACCGTTGTAGAAGAAAACGGCAATGCTCCGGCCGGAGGGCAGCTCGATGTTGTATGGCTCGGATATGTCTATTTCTCCGCCGCGCACGGGCTGCCAGTGTTCCTGTCGGTCGTCTGGACCCGATTCGGCTACTGCTGCGGCCTGATGCGGGGAAAGAATGGTGAACAGAATGCCCTGACGGGCCAGTTCTTCCAGCGTGGCAGTGTCTGCCGCGCATTCGGCAAGCCACATGCCTTCCGGTTCCCTGCCGAAGCGGGCGCGAAAGTCCGCGCGGGCCCAGGCGATTTCAAGTTTCTTGTCCTGCGCCGAGGCAAGGGGGAGAATGGTATGGTGGTATACCTGAGCCATGGCGTTTCCGTGCCCCCAACGGGCAATGCTAACGCGGTCCGCATCCACCATCCGTTGATAAGTGGGGTAGTCGTTACGTTCCATCCAGCCCAGCAGGGTGGGGCCCGCATTGAAGCTTATCCATTCGTAACAGTTCAGGATGTCAGTTATGCACCCTCCGCTGTCCGTACGTCTGGCCCATGCAAGAGGAGCGTAACTTTCCCGTGTTATACGTTGGTTCCAGTTCAGGCTCGGGGCTGCGCTGTCCTCGGGAAAAATTTCTCCCATCCATGGATCCTCACGGGGAGGCTGATAGAAGTGACCGTGAATACAGAGTTGTCGGGACATGCGATGATACTCCTGAATTTGGGCGGATAATATATCATCTATATCATCTTTTTATTTCTCTGGGGAGTCATTATATCTTCACGATTCCAGAATAGGATCATACCGCAAGACAGTTTTGTCCGGGGAGGCCGGCATGGCGATAAACGCTTTCGAGGGTCTGGATTATCCCATAAAAGGGGTTTTCTCCACAGACCGTGAGATGAAGATAGGATTTGGTGCCACGAAGCGTACTGTCATGCAGAACGTGCTCGTGTTCGTGGAACAGGATAAGGGGGGGCGGATATGGGGGCAGGTGATCAACGAAAATGACATCCCCTCGGGGGAGCGCTTTGTCATTTCGCAGGAAGAATTGCTCGAAGCATATCTTCCCGATCCCTCGGTCTATCATAAAAGGGTGCTGCCCGCTGTGCGCAACCTCAACAAGACCATTTCGCGCGCCGAGCGGCACCGCAGCCACGGCGAGTTGTTCAGTGCCGAATATGAGTTCAACAATGCCCTGCAGATAGACGAGGAGAATGTGCGTGCCACATTCGGCCTCGGGCTTGTGTATCTGGACAGGGCGGATTCGCAGAAGGCACAGCAGGTATTTGAGCGTCTCATTCTGCTGGATGCAGCCTTTGAATCTCCGCACAAGCACATGTTCAACGAGTTTGGCATCAAGCTGCGCAAGAATTCCATGTATGAGGAGTCGCTTCGGTTTTATGCACGCGCTGCGGAGCTCGCCGGAGATGATGATCACCTCATGTACAATATTGCCCGTTCACTGCTCGAATCGGGCGATAACGATGGTGCAGTACGGTATATGAAGAAGGCTCTTGCCCTGAATCCTGATCTGCGTGAAGCTCGCATGCTCAGTAAATTTCTTGAAAAAAAGACTTGAAATTCAATATGATGGGCTGTTTTACAGGAATAAACAGCTTGTTATTCCGGAATGTTTTGGTACATTGCGGAAAATATGATTGCACACTCATCGTGCGTGGTGTCACCACCGTGTGGCGTGGTGTGCCGGTAATAGGGGGAAGTAAATGGGGGCGGCAGACAGTGCGGAATCATCCGGAAGCAGTCCGTTTGCAGGAAAACCGCTGAAAGGGGTATTTTCTCTGGAGCAGTCTGCTGTCATCGGACATGGTACCACCAAGCGTAACACCAAATCACTGCAGTATTTTTATGTCATGGAAGAGCCGGATGGCCGTTGTTCCGTCCGCCTCATCAATTCCAATCATCTGCCCTCCGGTGAGGCGGAATATGCCTCTCTTGATCAGGTGATGCAGGACTATACCCCCGAGCCGGATTTCTATCACGAGAAGGTGTTCCCGGCCATGCGCGAGCTGGGCAAGACAATTGCCCGTGGTGAGCGGCATCTGAAGAATGGCGAACCCTACAGTGCGGAACTCGAATTCCTTGCCGCCCTCAAGCTTGATGAAGACAACGTGCGGGCTACGTTCGGGCTGGGGCTCGCATATCTTGATCGTGAGCAGGTGGACAAGGCCGATGTGGTCTTCCGCAAGCTGGTGAAGATGCGGGCCGCTTTTGAGCGAGAACACAAGCACATGTTCAACGCCTTCGGCATCAACCTGCGCCGCAACCACATGTTCTCGCAGGCGCTGGGGTTCTATGCCCGTGCCCAGCAGCTATGCGGTGCGGACGACCATCTCATGTTCAACATGGCCCGCTGCCTGTGCGATGCAGGCGATAACGATGGCTGCTGCACCTACCTGCGCAAGGCGCTTGAACTCAATCCTCACCAGAAGGAAGCCGCAAGCCTTCTGCGCCTTGTGGAAAAACGCAAGGGATAATCGCCGCCCTTGACGGAACCGCGATGTGCTTGTTTACCGTGTGGTAAAGAACAGATTTGGCCTGTTCCGTGTTGTCCACGGCGACCTCTTCAGTTGTCGGCTGCTTTGTCCGGCATGCTGTCCTCTGGCTGCTGACAAGCGGCGTAATGCGCGCGTTTCTGCGCCTCTCTCTCTTTGCTCCCGAAGAACTGCCTGTTCGGGTAACCCTTCTCTTTCTTCCCGGTGCCGTGCTGGCTCCCGCACCGGAGGCCCTGCCGTGGGAGGCCATAGGCGCGCTTGTCTACATGGGCCTGGGCATCACTTTTCTCGTGTATTTCGTCATCAATTATGCGCTTACCCGCATCAAGGCGGCGCACGTTATTCTGTTTTCTAACTTCATTCCCGTTTCCACCTTGCTGCTGGCCTATCTGGTGCTCGGCGAAACGCTGAACGCCTTCCAGTATGGCGGAGCGGCTATGGTGCTCTGCGGCGTTTTGCTGGCCGGTGCACCTGAAGAGGCAGGAGCGGGCAAGGAAGAATTTTGCACGGCTGCAGGAAAATGACCTGCGGCCGCCTGTAGCCGAATCGTATCGTCAGTACATTCGATCGGACATGTATCAGATGTATCGAATAGGTAATGGCTACTATTCCTGCAAGTGTGCTTTGCTGAAGCGCACTTGCGTGGAGGGGGTGATGCTATGGGGTGCTGATATACGTATGCAGATCTTTGCGTGATTTGGCAAAAGAGTTGGCAAAAATGGTGCATGATGCCTGATTGCAGTAAAATGTTGATGGAATATGCTGTATCGTACGCAGAAAACAATGGCAGACTGGTGAAAAGTGACTGTTTGAGCGCATAACACCAATCGTTATTTCACACATTCTTGTTAAAACTCCATTTCTGTACTATGCATCACGGTGCTGTTTGCGTGTTATTGTGATGCAGGGGTTGTGTTACAATGCACTATTTTTCACAAACAGCGAACTCTCTTCCCGTTACTGCATTGTCTTCGCACGCCGTGCATCATGAGGGGTCATGGTGCATGCTCCATGCGTGATGGTGCTCCACCTTTGAAGCGGAGGAATCCATGACTTCGTATACTGTGTATATGGATCAGCTTCCGGGGCTGCTGGAGCTTTGGGCCAGAGAATTTCAGGTTCATGTTCCGGTGGAAGTTGAAGAAGGCATCTATGATTTCGTCCCATGGCGCAAAGATGAGGAAATCGCCTGGGAATACGATGTTGCCTACAATACGCTGAAGCGCTTCTTCCTTCCCCCCCGCGAAACTCTGTTGCGTTTTGATCCTGCCGCGTGCACAGCGGAAGTCGTGTGCGAGGCACCCAAGCAGCTTCTGTTTGGCGTGCACCCGTATGACGTTAAGGCTGCCAACCAGCTGGATACGCTCATGCGCAAGGATGTGCCTGACAACAATTTCATCTCCAGAAAGAAGAACACCGTCATCTTTGCTCTGGAACCTGCCGCCGTTGCCCGTAACGCCTTCTGGGCGTCCGTTGACGCGCACAAAATCGACAACGGCTACGACCTGTACTGGACCCGCATAAGCTCGGCCTCTTTCCACGTGGAGGTTGCCACCCGCCGGGGCAAGGAGCTGTTGCTTGCGGGCGGGCCTCTGGACCTTGCCACGGACGCGGACAAGGAAGCCGCACGCCATGCGCACCAGCGCATCATCAAGGAATCGTTGCGCGACGGCCTGAAATATCCGTGGCGTGAAACAGCGGATATCCTGAGCCGCGCATGGGATTCCACCCTGTGGCAGCACCGCGCGCGACACTGCTTTTCGTGCGGCACCTGCAATCTTGTCTGTCCCACCTGTTACTGCTTCGACATGAAGGAGGAGCTGGATAACACCCTGACCAAGGGCGAGCGCTACCGCGAATGGGACGGCTGCATGATGGACAGCTTCTCGCGCGTGGCCGGTGATCATAACTTCCGGCCGCATACCCGTGAGCGGTTCCGTCACCGCTACTACCGCAAGGGCAAGTACATCTATGACAAGATAGGCCAGCTGGGCTGTGTGGGCTGCGGCAGGTGTGTTTCCGGATGCACCTCGGGCATTGCCGACCCCAAGGCCGTGTTCAACGAACTGTGGGAGGCGGACCGTCATGACTCCTGATACCCTGTTCCAATACGTTCCCGCGCCCGCAACGCTGGTGAAGAAGGAAAAGCTCTCCGACTTCGTCACCCTGTTCACCTTCCAGCCGGATAACGGCAGGGCGCTCATGCACAAGCCCGGCCAGTTCATCATGCTTTCCATGTACGGGGTGGGCGAAGCGCCTTTCTCGGTCAGCTCGCCGCCCAACGCCACGGGCAGCACCTTTGAGCTCGCGGTGCGCCGCATAGGCAACGTGACCAACGCCATGCACGAAATGAAGGTGGGGCAGAAGGTCGGCATACGCGGCCCCTACGGCACCAGCTTTCCCGTGCAGGATTTCGTGGGCAAGGACACCATCTTCGTGGCGGGGGGCCTCGGCTACATTCCGTTGCGCAGCCTGCTGCACTATCAGTTGCGTCACCGCGACGAGTTCGGCCGCATCATCGTCATGATCGGCTGCCGCAATCCTTCCGAGCGTATCTTCATTGACCAGATCAAAGAGCTTGAGGCCCGCGAGGACGTGGAAGTCTACGAAACCGTGGACTGCGGCAACGAGAACTGGTGTGGCAACGTGGGGCTCATCACCTCGCTGCTGCCGCATGTGGAGATTGATCCCGACATCACCCATGTGGCCATGGTGGGGCCGCCTGTCATGTACAAGTTTGTCATCCAGCAGTGTCAGGCGCGTGGCATTTCGCGCGAGAACATTTATGTTTCGCTGGAACGGCACATGAAATGCGGCATAGGCAAGTGCGGACACTGCCAGATAAACGGGCTGAATGCCTGTGTGGAAGGGCCGGTGTTCAAGTATCACGACATTCAGACCCACCCCGAAGCCATTTAGGAGGACGCCATGAAACGGAAACCGAAAATAGCGTTCTTTGACTTTGCAGGTTGCGAGGGCGACCAGCTTCAGGTGGCGAATCTTGAGGAAACCCTGCTCGACGTGCTCGGGCATGTGGAAGTGGTGAGCTTCCGCGAGGTGATGACCGGCCATAGCGATGACTATGATATCGCGCTGGTGGAAGGTTCCATCACCCGTCCTGAAGATGAGGAACGGCTGAAGGAGATACGCGCAAACGCCAAGATTCTGGTGGCGTTTGGTGCCTGTGCGACCATCGGCGGCGTGAACGCCATGAAGAACTTCATGAGCGAAACCATGTATCGCCGTCAGGTATACGGCGACAACGCCCGTTGCTACAGCACCTATGCTGCCCGGCCGCTTTCCGCTGTGGTGAAGGTGGATGCCGAGATTCACGGCTGTCCCATCGACCGCAACGAGTTTCTGCGCATCATCAAGGACCTGATCATAGGCAAGCGCCCCTTTGTGCCGGACTATCCTGTCTGCGCAGAGTGCAAGCAGGCCGGTAACATATGCCGGTATGATCTTGGCCAGCTGTGTCTGGGCATGATCACCCGTGCAGGCTGCGGCGCATGCTGCATCAACGAGGGAGCCCACTGCTGGGGCTGCCGCGGGCTCGCGCCCATGGCGAACCTTGATGCCGCCCGCTATGTGATGGAGGAGCGTGCCGGATACAGCCGTTCCGAAGTGCAGGATCTGCTGCGCATTTTCCTCAGTCATACCACCGCGCCTCTGTAGGCTGCGGGAGGAGATACGATGAGCGCCAAGAAAGTGAAGAAAGACGAAACCAAGGCCCCCGAGCCCGTCGCAACCTGTGCCGCGTGCACTGATCCTGTGCTGGCTGCGGAGGCTGAAGGCAAAAAGACCATACATGTGCACCACGTTACGCGCGTGGAAGGGCACGGCAATATCGTTGTCGTGATCGGCGAGAACAACGCGGTGGAAACCGTGCGCTGGGAAGTGCCGGAAGCGCCGCGCTTCTTCGAGGCCATATTGCAGGGGCGCAGCTATAAGGATGTGCACCAGATCGTGTCGCGCATCTGCGGCATCTGTTCCATAGGGCATCAGCTGTCCTCGTTGCAGGCAACGGAAGATGCCATGAACATCCGCATCTCCGCCCAGACGGTCACGCTGCGCAAGTTGGCCATTCATGCGGAGAACCTGCAGAGCCATCTGTTGCATCTTGCCTATCTCGTGCTGCCGGACCTGATGGGGGTGGGTTCCGTCATTCCGCTGGCAGAAACGCATAAGCCGCAACTTGTGGGGCTTATCGCCCTGCGTCGTCTGGCAAACGAGTTCTCGCGTACCATCTGCGGCCGCACCACGCACCCGCAGCGCATGGTGCCGGGCGGGTTCACCAAGCTGCCGACGGAAGAGGAGCTGCTTGTGCTGCTCAACGGCTTCCGCGACAGTCTGCCCGGTTTCAGGGAAGCCGCAAATCTGTTCGCCTCGCTGGCGGGCAAGTTCCCTGACTTCAGTCGTGAGACCGAATACATCGGCCTTGTTTCCCCCTCGGAATACGCCCTGTACCGGGGCGAGGTGGGATCATCCGACGCAAGCCGCAAGCCTGCCAGCTTCTACCGCAATGTGACGCAGGAATACTGTGTTCCCCAGTCCACGGCCAAGTGGACAAAGAACAAGCGTAATTCCTTTATGGTGGGGGCGCTTTCACGCTACAAGCTGAACCATATGCATCTCAAGCCCACGGCGCGGGAAGTGGCAAAGCTTGTGGGGCTTACCCCCGAAACGGTGAACCCTTATCACAACAACCTTGCGCAGCTGGTGGAATGTGTTCACTCGGTGGAAGATTCCATGGAACTGGTGGAATCCTTGCTTGTTGGCGGAGTGAAGCGCGAAAAAGCGCCTGTGATCCGCCCCCGTGCAGGGCGCGGTGTGGGTGCCGTGGAAGTGCCGCGGGGCATTCTGTTCCACAGTTATGAATACGATGCCAAGGGCCGCATGGTTGAGGCGGATTGCGTTATCCCCACCAACATGAACCACGCCAACATTCAGCACGATCTGGAAGCACTGGTGCCGATGATCGCGGACAAGTCCGAAGCCGAGATAGAGCTGACGACATCCATGCTGGTGCGGGCGTATGACCCGTGCATATCGTGCTCCACCCATTGTCTGGACATTACCCCCAATCAGGAAAGCAAGCCGGATAGGGGCGTGAAGTTCGTGTATAAGGGGCGGTAGGTGAGATGAGTAGGGAAGAGTAGAAAGAGACACGAGAAGAAATGAAGAAGCCCGCATCGAAAGGTGCGGGTTTTTTTGCTGTGTATGGACATTGAGTTGACATATGCCCACAATTGTCTGTGAGTATCGTGTTTGATATTGAATTATCGAATCTGCTGATATAGGTTGCTCGAAATAGGAGGGGGGTATGCCTCGCAAACCACTTGCAGTTTTCTATCCATGCACTATTTCGATTTTCCCTAATTTACTCGCTGAGTCACTGCCTCCCATCCTAAGGAAGGGTCAGACCCCAATGGATTTGATTTGGGAGAAGGTCGTAGAGCAAAAGAATTTCTCATTTCATAGTGGAAACCGTGATCGAATACTTAAATTTCGCGATTTGATTTTTATAGAAAATGAACTGCAAGGGGGGCGTATAACGCAGCAAAAAGAGCGTGTCTATATGGATGATGATGGAGAGCATTTGCATGCAAGTATTGTTTCTGATCATCCGCCAATTTGGTTTTTGATCAGTAAAGAGAAGCAGATATTGTATATACAAGCGAATTGTTATTCTCGGATAGGGATTGCAATATCATCGCTATGTAAAGCTCTAAGTAGTATTTTTACCAATATGCTAGACTCTATGTATACTGTTGAAGTAAAAAGACTTCCAGCGAAGGGCCGTTTTTGGGATATTGTTAAGAGGTCTAAGGGGGTAAACTATGTGGAATTTAAGTTTATGGTTCCAAATATTGCAGGAAGAACAAGTGCTGAAATACGAGAAGAATTGAACAGACTCAAAATTGAGGAGAATGTCACTTCTATTGTTGAAAGAAAAGAAAGTAAGCTTGGGTGTCTTCGCGTTGTTGAAGATGAAGTTACAAAAGCAAAAGTTGATACTATAGAAAATACTGGTGGAGTTTGGTCAATAAATAATAATGAGGGTATTTTTAGAAGTACAGATAATGATGCTAAAGTGAATGTTTCGCATATTGGTGAAGTTTTCAGTTCTCAAATTATTCACCAATTAAGAGAAGAGTTGGCGGGTAATGATTAGTTATTTGATTGCATATTTAAGGACTATGTGCTTTTTTAAGGTTGTTGTTCTGTCTTGTATTAGTACTTTAGCTTTGTCAAAAACTGGTCAAAATGAGTTTTATGGAAACATAATGACTTTATTGGGCATTTTATCAGGTAGTTCTTTGGCATGCGTTGCAATAGCTGCTACTGTTTTGACAAATGAGTCATTTATTAATCTGTCAATTGATTTAAATGTTGGCAAGAGAGTATATGGCGCATACGTTGATTCAATTAGGAATGATTGTTTGTTTGTGTTCTTTAGTCTCATTTTTGTTGTAACGTTCTATTGTATTCATGATGTTGACTTGCCTGGTATATCAATGCCCTTGTCTTTTGTAACAAAGCGTGATTTATTAATGTTTTTGACTCTCGTTTTGTTTTTTTCAAGTATTTCAGCGCTTAAAGACGTTTTAGAGTCTATCGTAGAGATAATTAAATTATTCTATGAGGGTGTTTGTAAGAAGAGAAAAACTTGTTCTAGTAATGAAGGGTAACTTCACAATGTCAAATATTGAGTGAGCGATTAAAATAGCCGCTGCTTCTAACCCGAAGCAGCGGCTGCGATATTTCTGACGGCCGACTATAGGCAGGCAACTTGGCCTGCGTGCTTTCGTCTAAAACGTCTTCAAATACATGCTTATCCCATCCTCAAGCATCTGCACTGCCAGAAAGACGAGGATAAGCCCCATCAGCCTTTCTGCTGCTCGCATGCCGCGCTTACCCAGATATTTGAGCAAACTTGGCGCACTCATCATGATGAGGAAAGTGGCACCCCATGCGCCCAGAATGCCGAGCAGCACTTCTGGGGAGCCGAGCCAGCCATGCTGGCCCTGCGCCCTGTGCGCATAGAGCATAACCGCCGCAAGCGCGGACGGACCTGCGATGAGCGGCACGGCAATGGGCACGATGAAGGGGTCGCGGTCCAGCTCCACCACGCTTTCACCCGCCTGCGGGAACACCATTTTCATGGCGATGATGAACAGGATGATGCCGCCGGAAAGGCGCAGGGTGGACTGATGGATATTCAGCACGCCGAGCAGCCATTCGCCGAAATAGTGGAACACGAAGATGATGATCAGCGCGAAGATGAGTTCGCGGAACAGAATGCGGCGCTGACGTTCAAGCGAGTGTTCGTTGAGCATGGGCAGGCACACGGCTGCGTTGCCGATGGGGTCCATGATCAGGAAGAGGGGCAGGGCGATTTCAAATATCGCCTGCATGCTGAGCTGCATATGCTAAAGCTCCATGTAGGTGGCGGACTGGGCCGCTTTTTCGGAAACCGTGACAGCATGCACACGCACGCCGTTTGCATCTTCCCTGCCGGAAAGACGCTCGGCAAGATGGCGATATATGAACCGCGAAAGGTTCTCCGACGACGGATTCATCACGTCGAAGGGGGGCATTTCGTTCAGCATCTTGTGGTCCAGCATCTCAAGCACACCCTTGAGTTCCTGCTTGAGCACCTTGAAGTCCAGCACGAGTTCCGTATCCGGGGTGAGACGGTCGCCTTCCACCACGGCTTCCACGGCAAAGTTGTGGCCGTGCATGTTCTCGCACTTGCCGCAATAGTTGCGCAGCGCATGGGCTGCGGCAAAATCCGAACGCACGGTAAGACGCCAGATGCCCTTAGGCTGTCTGTCTGTCATTGAGAGCTCCTTTCCAGGCGGTAAAATCCTTTTCAAACGCAGGGCCGGGCAGGATGGAGTAGCGGTCGTCCACCTGATAGAAGGCGAACGTGCCGTTGATGTTCACGCATATCTGCACGGGAACGGCTCCCTGATGCCTCTGCAGCAGACTCTTGAAGGCGACCAGCGATTCGCGGTCCAGCCCTTCCGTGGGCAGGTCCAGCGTGGTGGGGTCGCCATTGCTGAAGCAGGCTTCTGCCAGAGGCTGGACCTTTTCGGCAAGCAGTTTGATCTCTTTTACGGCATCCTCGTCCTCTTCGGTGGGTTCATCCTCGTCCTTGCCGTTCTTCTGCTCGGCAACCTTGGCGGTAAGCAGCAGCGGCTGGTCGGAATGGAACAGCTCGCGCCCTTCGGCATACGCTTCAGGGAAGATGATGAGCTCGCCGGAGGCGGTAAGGTCTTCGATGTTCGCAAAGGCCATCTTGGAGCCCTTCTTGGTAATGTGCTCCTTGATTCCGGTGATGAGAATGGCGCACTTCACTTCCGTTCCTGCCGCAAGGTCGGCGCATTCTTCCAGCGGCATGAGCTGCAGGCGCATCAGTTCGCGGCGGTAGGGCTGGAGCGGATGGCTGGTGAGGTAGAAGCCAAGGGCCTCTTTCTCGAACTTCAGCTTCATTTCGTCCGACCACTCGTCCATGCCCTGTTCTTCGCAGTCAAAGCCGATGCCGGGGCAGACCTGCGGCTCTTCCTTGATCATGGTGAACAGGGAAACCTGATTGGAGTCCTTTTCCTTGGCCTTTTTCTGCGCACGCACCACCACGGTGTCGAGCGAGGCCATCATGCCGTGGCGGGAACAGCCGAGGCAGTCCATGGCACCGCCCTTGATCAGGCTTTCTATCACGCGCTTGGTCACCTTGCGGGTGTTCACGCGGCAGAGCAGGTCGAGCAGCGAGGCAAAGGGGCCACCCTCCTGCCGGGCATCAACGATTTCGCGTATGGCTTCGTCGCCCACGTTCTTGATGCCGCCAAGGCCGTATACAACCTTGCCGTCATGCACGGTAAACTGGCGATACGAGGTCTGCACACTGGGTTGCACCACCTCTATGTCCATGTCGCGGCAGGCGGCAACGTACTTGAGAATCTTGTCCTGATTGCCCATTTCCGAGGTCATGAGCGCGGCCATGAACTCGGCGGGGTAGTGCACCTTGAGATAGGCGGTCCAGTACGAGATGAGCGCGTAGGCGGCGGAGTGCGATTTGTTGAAGCCGTAGGCCGCGAACTGCTCCATCAAGTCGAATATTTCGTTGGCCTTGGTTTCGTCTATGCCGTTTTCCGCGGCACCGGAAACGAACTTGCCGCGCTCCTGCGCCATGGCCTCGGGGTTCTTTTTACCCATTGCACGGCGCAGAAGGTCTGCACCGCCCAGCGTGTATTTGGCGACTATCTGGGCGATCTGCATGACCTGCTCCTGATAGACGATAACGCCGTAGGTGGGCTTGAGGCAGTCCTCCAGCGATGGCAGCGGATAGATGACGGGCACCTGCCCGTGCTTGCGCTTGATGAATTCGTCAACCATGCCCGAGTTCAGCGGCCCCGGACGGTACAGGGCCAGCATGGCGATGACGTCGTCAAAGCAGGTGGGCTTGAGCATGCGCAGATAGGTACGCATGCCGGAGCTTTCCACCTGGAAGATGCCGTCGGTGTCACCGCGCTGGTACAGTTCGTAGGTGGGCAGGTCGTCAAAGGCGAGCGTATCCAGATTGGGCGGCTCTTTGCCCGCCAGCGCAATGTTGTCCACCGCGTCCTGAATAACAGTCATGGTGCGCAGGCCGAGGAAGTCGAACTTCACCAGACCCACGGCTTCGACCTTCTTCATGTCGAACTGGGTCACCATGCCGCCCTTCTTATCCTTGTAGAGCGGCAGGTAGTCCGTCATGGGACGGTCAGACATGACCACGCCCGCAGCGTGGGTGGAGGCGTGCCGGCAAAGCCCCTCAAGGCGCATGGAAATATCCAGCAGCTTGGTCACGGTGGGATCGGAACGGTACAGCTCCGCCAGTTCCGGTTCCGCGTCCAGCGCCTTTTTGATGGTCATCTTCAGGTCTTCGGGAATGAGCTTGGAAATGCGGTCGCCTTCCTGAAAGCTCAGGCCCTGCGCACGCGCAACGTCGCGCACCACAGCCTTGGCCTTCATTTTTCCGAAGGTGGTGATCTGCGCAACCTTGTCTTCGCCGTAGCGGCGCTGGGTGTACTTGATGACCTCGCCGCGACGGCGTTCGCAGAAGTCCACGTCGATATCGGGCATGGACACGCGTTCGATGTTCAGAAAGCGTTCGAACAGCAGGTCGTAGGGTATGGGGTCAAGGTTGGTTATGCGCAGCGACCACGCCACCAGCGAACCGGCGGCGGAACCACGGCCGGGACCGACGGGAATGCCGTTGTCCTTGGCCCAGTTGATGAAGTCCTGCACGATAAGGAAGTAGGCAGGAAAACCCATCTGGTTGATGACGCCAAGCTCGTATTCAAGGCGGTCCCAATAGGCTTGCTCATCCACCTTGTAGGGGATGGTTTCAAGGCGTCGCTTCAGGCCTTCCTGAGACAGGCGGTTGAACTCCTGCTCCATGGAAACGCCTTCCGGCAGCTCGTATTCCGGGAAATAGTAATGGCCGAGATCGAGCTTGCAGTCGATCATGTCGGCAATCTTCACCGTGTTGGCAATGGCTTCAGGCACATGGCTGAAGGCCTTTTCCATCTCTTCCGGCGACTTGTAATACAGCTCGGTGGTGTCAAAGCGCATGCGCTTTTCATCGGTCACCTTGGCGCTGGTCTGGATGCAGAGCAGGGTGTCGTGGGCTTCCACGTCGCTTGCGTTCAGGTAGTGGCAGTCGTTGGTGGCAACAAGCGGCAGGCCCGTAATCCTGGCAAGCTCGATGAGCTTTTCGTTCAGCTCGTCCTGTTCCCTTATGCCGTTATCCTGCAGTTCCAGAAAGAAACGGCCGGGGTAGATGCCGGAATAGATGTTTGCCAGCTCCACGGCGCGGTCCATGCCCTCGTTCATGAGCGCACGCGGAATCTCGCCCGCAAGGCAGGCGGAAAGGGCGATAATGCCCTCGCTGTATTCGGCAAGCATTTCGCGGCTTACGCGCGGCTTGTAGTGAAAGCCTTCGGTAAATCCGCGTGTAACCAGACGGCAGAGGTTGTGGTAGCCTTCGTCGGTCTGGGCCAGAAGCACAAGGTGGTAGCGCTTGCGGCTGGTTTCGCTGGTGCGGTCGGTGTGGTCGCCGTGCGCCACGTACACTTCGCAGCCGATAATGGGTTTAAGGCCCATTTTCTGCGCCAGCGTGTAGAAATAGACCGCGCCGAACATGTTGCCGTGGTCGGTAATGGCCACGGCGGGCATGCCGAAGTCCTTGGCCTTGTTGCAAAGGTCCTCAAGACGGATGGCACCGTCAAGCAGGCTGTATTCCGTATGACAATGGAGATGAACAAAATCTGGCATTGGGTAGTGTCGTGTTAGAGGGGAAAAGATCGACATCTGTGTACCAGATTCACCCATCCGTCACAACCTCGCTTGAGAACTAATATCGTAACATGCTGAAAAGATATGGCATGTTCCTGATTGTTTCATACGGTTCCGGCACTTGCTCAGGCGGAAGGCATGGCGTACAAGAACCGCTAAACCGCCGCATGGCGCAAGGAGTGAACCGTGTTTGACCGCTTTTACAATATGGGCCGCCGCGCCTCAGCTCTCGTCACTGTTCTCGCTCCGGCTCTTGCCGCTGCTCTTGTTTCTTCCGTCAGCGTGGCATTTGCCGCCCCTGCCGCGGAAGAAGTAGCCGCTCCTTCCGAGTTCATGGTGAAGCTGGATGCCTTTCTGAATACCAAGTGGGGGCAATATGCCCTTATTTTCATCTTTTTCCTCATGATTATCGGGTATCTGCGTGCGCTCTTTGGTCCCAGAGGCTTTTTCCGCGAGAAGAAGTGGGATGAGTGGAATGAAGAGATGCGCCGCAAGGAAGCCGAGGCAAAGGCCGCCCGTGAGGCTGAACGCCTTGCTGATGCCGGTCGTACCAAAGCGGAGAAGCAGGCATGACCCCCCTGCCGGATATAGCTGCGCACGAGGCGTGGTTTGAGGCATGGACAGCCGGCTACCTGACCGACGACGAGCAGGATAACCGGTATATCGAGCTTAAGCGCAATCACACTATGCGCGTGCTTGAGAACGCCCGGCGCATTGTCGGCACGCTGGATATGCCGGAACATGTGGCCCGCACGGCATTGCTTGCCGCGCTGTATCATGATGTGGGGCGTTTTCCGCAATATGCGCAGTACCGCACGTTCAGCGATCAGCGTTCTGTGAACCACGGCATTCTGGGCTGCAAAACGCTGCGGCGTCTGGGGGTGCTCAACGGGGGCAGCCGCAACGAGGCTGCGCTTTGCGAATCCCGCAGTACGCAAGCCAATGTGCTGGCCAGCGTTGCCATGCACAACCGCTTTCGTGTGCCTTCCGGCATATCGTCCGCCCTGCGCGCCGTCACCGATGTGGTGCGCGACAGCGACAAGATTGATATTTTTCCCGTCATGATCGCCACCTTCACCCGCGACGGTTCTGAGAACGACGTGGTGACTCTGCATCTGGAAGAGAAGGAGGGGGCATGGTCGCCGGGCATTCTCGAATCCCTGCGGGAACGCCGTCTCGCCAGCTACAAAGACATGCGCTATGTGAACGACTTCAAGCTGCTGCTGGGATCGTGGGTGTTTGAACTGAACTATGCAGAGAGCCGCCTCATGCTGCGCGAGCGCGGGCTTGTGGAGGCACTGCTTGCCACGTGGCCTGAGCATCCCGATGTGGTGGCCATGAAGGATGTGGTGCGCGAAGCGCTCATGCGCGACTAGGTCTGCGAATGGACCTGACACCCTGAACATCTCTGACGAGTTTTAGTGTATTCGTTCGGCGTTGTTTGCAGGCAACTCGCAAGCCGACAGCCGTTTGTAATCTGGATGAGCCTGTTTTGCATGAGAGAGGGAGGTTGAAGTTGGCAAAGATTGCGCTTGTACTGACGCAGGGATTCGCAGACTGGGAATACGCGTTTATCGCCGGAACGGGAGTACCCTTTTACGGCTTTGATGTCCGTTTTTTCGCCCCCGAGGCTGGAGTTGTCCGTTCTCAGGGCGGGTTGGAGGCCATGGTTCCGCATGGACTGAATGAGATTGTCGCTTGGGCACCGGATGTGCTTGTCGTGGTAGGCGGTAGCATCTGGGCATCTCCCGATGCGCCGGACATCGGGGAGCTTCTGAAGGCGTATCATACCGCCGGAGGTACGGTGGCAGGCATATGCGGCGGCAGTCTGGCCCTTGCACGGGCCGGTATCCTTGATGCGACCCCCCATACATCCAACGATGCTGATTTTCTGGCGGAAAATGCTGCAGGTTATGCTGGTGGCGCATGTTATTGCCAGAGTCCATCTGCTGTTGTCGGGGAGCGTGTGATTACAGCACCGGGAACCGCTCCTGTCAGCTTTACTTCGGCAGTCTTCGCCGCTGCCGGTCTGGATGAAAGTGCTGTGGCGCAGTTCAGATCCATGCTGGCGGCTGAGCACGGGTAACAAGTCTGCTTTCAGCCTGCAGTGTGTGACAAATTTCGAATAGACAAGAAAAGCCCCTCCGGAAGGTGGGGCTTTCTTGTTTCAAAGATGTGTACATCAGCGACAGCTGTTATTTAGGCACCCGCAGATCATAGTGTGTCTCCAAATACGTCAGCAAGGTGTCAAGATTGCGGTATACAGGTATCTGGTCCGCACCGAACTTGTATACGCCGTTCATGATGATGGCTTCGTCAATCTCGCCGTCCGTAAGCAGTTCCCAGTTCTGCGTCTGACGTCCGGCCTTGTAGAATGTGGCAGGGTATCCCTGCCTGCTGCTCTCATCATCTTCATTCCTGCTGATGTAATGCTTCTGCGTATGCTCATTGCAGCAGCACGACATTATCTCTTCCAGCTTCATCAGAAGGCTAAGCCTGTCTTTTGATAGTCCGTTTGCAGCCATGGACAGAACCCCCATGTTCGAGTGTGGCAGCGTGACTGTATCGTGACGGCACAAGTGTTATATACTTGCCAGTTGTTGCACAGCAAAGCAAGAGGGTGCTGCAAGTTGGCCGGAACAATTTTGCATTGTTTCCGCCTGTGGCAGACGGTCGCGGTATACTCGTCCTGTCGGGAAGATGCAGAGATGGCGCACGCTGCGCATATACTTAGGCCGTGGATATTCTCGGCGTGCGGGACTTGTACGGGATGAGGCAGATAAGCTCTGTTTCCATGGTCAGCTTGCGCGGCAGTTCCCGCGCAAGATAGGCACGGGAGGACTTGGCCAGTTGTACGGAGTCTGCAATGTCCAGCGTGGAGCAGAACATCTCGCCCCAGTTTGTCACATACACCACGCTCAACTGCTTGCAGGTGCTCGTATCGCGGGGCAGGGCGAAGTTGGGTACCAGATAGCCCTTGAATATCTTTTCGCTCTGCAGTGTTTCTTCCGCATCTGTATCCAGCACTGATTTGGGGAAGAATTCATACAGGCCCTGCAGCAGTGAGGTAACATCCTGCGCTGCTATGGGCGACAGGGTCATGTCCACTTCCACGTGCATATCGGGCGAATAGAGGCCGTTGGCCACCAGCCACGCCATGAGGCAGACAGGATCGTTTTCCGCCCGCACCTCGACAAATGCCTCGCGCCGTGAGGCAACACCCTGCGGCAGGCCCATGGCTATCCATTTTTTCTTTCTTCCCGGTGTGCTGTCCTTTTTGAAGAAGAGTTCGCGGATGGTGCGCCCCATGCTGTTCACAAAGGGCAGACGCCCGATCTTGTCCTGCTGGGGGGCAAACGTGGCAAAGATCTTTCTGCCCAGTCTGGTTATGTCTTCTGGGGATATGCGGGCAACGATCTGCCGCGCCTCAAGCTTCTGCTGCAACGAGGCATAGGACTTGAGGAAGAAGGTATTCAGCTTGTCGCCCAGTTCTCTGGCCTTTTCAAAGTCCTGTTGGCCGACAAGTGCGCCCGAGCCATACAGTTCGTTTACGGCGCGGGTTCTGAGGGTCTGCAGCAATTTGTTTTCTGCGGCCTTGCCCTGTCCGGCAGGATGCAGCTTGGCCATGAAGGCCGTCTGCAGCAGGGCGGCGGCTTCCTTGTTGCCGGAGGCGTGATAATGCTCCTGCAGGGCGCGCATGAGCGTGACATAGGGGTCGGTTTTCAGCAGTCTGCGGCTGCCGTGAACAACATGCTGCTTGATCTCTTCGCACAGCAGGGGTTTTTCCGGTGTGGAAAGGTACGCTTCGAGAATGCCCAGTTTCATCACCGACTTGAAGGGGTTCTTGAATGCCTTCACAATCTGCCACAGGGCAGCCCCGAAGTATTCCTCATCGGGGATGGCCTTTACGAGGCCGAAATCGACGAAACAGTCGCCGGAGTGGAAGGGCAGGGTTGTCAGTTCCTGCAGCCGGTGGGCATGGAACTCTGTTCCGGCGCCTGATGGCATGGCCCACCACGCAAGGTCCCTGCCGCAGACCTTCAGTGCGGTGCGGTAAAATTCTTCCTTCAGCAGCAGGGCCTGTGCCGAGCCTGAACTTTCCTTGTCGGAAATGCCGAAGTCGTTGCGGATGACGGCCTCGCGGTTCATGACGAAAAAAGTCGTCTCAAGCCCGAAGGTCTCCTGCGCCCAGCGGGAGATATGATCCAGCTTGGTGCCGAGCATGCGGATGGCGTCCGGGGTGCAGGTCGCCGGATCAATGCTTACCCAGTAGTCAATGTCCGAATCGCCTGTCATGGCGACAGAGCCCACGCTGCCGATGGTGTAGATAGCGTCTACTGTGACGGTAGGGGCGGGCTGGTCTGCCAGAAGCTGAGACAGGGCGTCGGGGTCTGTTTGCTGTCCCGGTGCAGCCTGCTGTTCACAGAACAGGCTGCGGGCAATGCGCAGGGTCTCAAGGGTGGGCGCGTAGCCGGATATGGTGCAGACGGGCCAGCGATAGTTGGGAAAGAATTGCTTTTCGAACAGTCTGCTCTCAAGCAGTAAAGGCAGCAGAAGAAAGAACTCCGCGCGCTGCGTTTCAAGAACGCTGCAGGTAAGGTCGATGCGCTGGTTGTTTCGTCTGAGAAAGTGGTAGCGGCTGCGCAGGACGCTGCGGAATTGCAGAATCGTGTTTATCACGTGCTCGGCAAGCGGCTCCACCGTGCGGCACCAGCGGGGAACGGCGGCAGGTGGCAGAGTTCCGGCCAGTTCCATGAGATCATTGAACCGCCTGTGTTCTCCGGACATGAGCAGATGGGGTTCGTCGCACAGAGTTTGCCGGAAGATGCAGCCATAGTAGTTGCCCGCCCACGAGAAGGTGTGCTCGGCCTTGGTGCGCTCGAAGATGTTGTGGTTGAAGGTGCTCTCACGGAAAGTGCAGCCGCGCAGCGTGGAGCCGAAGAAAGAGGCGCGGGTGAAGTCGCACAGGCTGAAGTGGGAGGCGTGGATCTGCGCACGGGTGAAGCTTGTTTCCCACAGAACCGATTCGCTGAGTCTTGTTTCGTTGCAGGCGGAGGAGTGGAAGTGTGCGGAAGACAGAATCAGTCTGTCCGCCAGAACGCGGGTGAAGGTCGAGCGGTATATGTCCGCTTCAGAGGCATCCGTATCCGCCAGTGTGCAGCCTGAAATTGTGCAGTTGTCGAGGAGGATCTGCCCCGCGGTGCACTGCTCGAAACGGCAGTTCAGGAATGTGCAGTCCGTGAACGCACTTTGTGAAAGGTCACATCGTCTGAACGTGCATTGCTCAAAGATGCAACGCTCAAACACACTGCCGGAAAAATCCGTATCCGGAAATTCGATACCGGCAATGGTCTGTCCCAACTGGCGCATGCCGCTGAAATTGTTGTTCGCAGCCTTGGCAGATGGCGTGGAAATGGTCTTGGCAAACAGTTCTTCGGGAGTTGTCTTTTTCTTGCCGAAAAGCGTGGCTTCTTCGCGTTTGCGGGTATTGGCTGTTCCCCCCGGCTTGCGCTGCGGGCGCACCGAACTCGGAAGCGGCTCCACATAGCGCTTCTTGTGGCACGACAGCACAAACCTCTTGAGTTCGGCAGCCGTATCCGCAGGCAGCCCTTTCAGAAGATGGGCGGCGCTGGTCAGAGAGTGGGAAACAAGGTCGGCAGCACCTTCCATGAAAAGGTGGAGCAGATAGCCCAGCGCATCCTGCTTGAGTTTGGGCGGCATCAGGCTGAGAAATTCTGAAAACTGTTCCGGAGAAAGAAACAGCAGAGCCGGATAGAACTGATTACGGTCCCTTGTGAATTTGCGCATCACAAGGAGAAATATGTTTATCAGATTCGGCACGTTAAGAACAACCATGGTGAACAGGGCGTCTTTTCGCACCTTTGGCTCTTCGTGGCAGGCGAGTTTGACCAGTGCCTTCAGAAGAGGATTGGGCAGGGGCGAAGGCGGGTTTGTTCTCAACGCCTGCATCAGCAGGATAATGTGGGCTGTCCCGGTCCGGGGCGTTATGGCCGTGAATGTGGCTGTGGAAGGAGGCTGCTCCATGATGCACAGGGCTGTTGCCGCAAGCTTCGCCATTTCGTCGGAAACAGGTGATTCCACCAGCGCGATGCACTGCTGGGGTATCTTAAGGTGCGCAAGGCGTTCCGCCATCTGCAGGTTCAGGACACGCTTGGCCGTATACAGGGTGTTCATGAACTGCAGAATTTCATGAAAAGGCCAGTTTTCGCTCCGGTCAAGAAATGCCTGTGTCCACCTGCCGAGCTGCGTTTCCGTGCCTATGCCGTTACGCAGCACCTCGTGCACCAGCAGCAGTTTGCAATACAGCGGCAGGCTGTTCAGGCCGGGTTCGCACAGGTTGAACTGGGGGGCGGTTTCAAGGTGCTGTATGGCGTGGTTCCAGCAGGCCACTGGCATGGAGAGCCAGAAGCGCAGGCAGTATACGAGAATGCTGCCGGAAGCATCCTGCGCGGCAATGTTCCTGACGGCGAGCGCCATGGGGACAGCCTGGGCGGGGGCATGGCCGTTCTTCTCTTCAAATACCGTGACGGCGTTTCGGGCTTCTTCCAGCAGTGCGGACACGTCGCGGGGAGAAAGCGCGCCCAGATCGTGCGTATTTTGCAAGGCGGCAAGCAGGTTGCCGAGTGTATCCGTTTGTTTCTGCATGTCCCGTCGGTATGCTGGTGAATTTCATAAAAGCCGATTCTACGATCCGGCAAAGACTCTTCAAATGATATTGCCCGCGTAATCAACTATATGGCTTGCATGAGAGTATGGTCAAGCCTGTACCGGAAAAGAGGGGTATGCAGCCGGAAAGATATGGTATATTTCTTCCTGATTGTTATTTCTCAATGAACTCCAATGGTGCAGGTCGGGAGGCCGGTAATGAAGATGGCATGCGTAGAGACGTCGCGGACCCGGGACATAAAGCCCTTTTACGTCATGGATGTGCTGGAACGGGCGCACGCCATGGAGCGGGAGGGCAAGCATATCATCCATCTGCAGGTCGGCGAGCCAGATTTTGACGTGCCCATGCCCGTGCGCGATGCGGTTTGCCGCGCCATGTATGACGGGCGGACGCACTACACGCATTCCATGGGGACGACGGACCTGCGGGAAGCCATTGCGGAAGACTATCTCAAGCGCTACGGGGTGGAAGTTTCGCCGGAGCAGATTGTGGTGACCAACGGCACGTCTCCTGCCATGTCGCTTCTTTTCGGCGCGCTGCTGGAGCAGGGAGATGAGATCATCCTTTCCGATCCTCACTATGCCTGCTACCCCAGCTTCATCACCTTCCACGGCGGCGTGCCTGTCAAAGTACCCGTTTTCGAGGAAGACGGCTTTCAGTACCGCGCAGCTGCCATCCGCGAAAAGATGACGGACCGCACCAAGGCCATCTTCATCAACTCGCCCTCCAACCCCACCGGCAACCTGCTGTCGCCGGAACGCATGCGCAAGATTGCGGATATGAGTGTTCCCATCATTTCGGACGAGATATATCACGGCCTTGTGTATGAAGGGGAGGAGCATTCCATTCTCGAATACACGGACAACGCCTTTGTCTTCAACGGCTTCTCCAAGCTGTACGCCATGACCGGACTGCGCCTCGGGTATCTCATCGCTCCGAAGCAGTGCATGCGCACGCTGAACAAGCTGTGTCAGAACTTTTTCATATCGCCCAACGCTGTTTCGCAGTGTGCCGGTATTGCGGCACTGCGCGAATGTGAAGCGGAAGTGGCCAAGATGAAGCTCATCTACAATGAACGGCGCAAGTTCATGATCCGCAGGCTCAAAGAGATTGGGTTCGGCATTACCGTGGAGCCCACCGGAGCCTTCTATGTGCTGGGCAATGCCCGCCACTGGTCTATGGATTCGTACCAGTTCGCCTTCGAGATTCTGGAAAACGCCCACGTGGGTGTTACTCCCGGCATCGATTTTGGTCAGGGCGCGGAAGGTTATATCCGGTTCTCCTATGCGAACTCGCTGGAGAACATCAATGAAGGCATGAACCGGCTGGAACGCTTTATCCGAGAGCGTTTCGGGTCCCGCTAGCCGGACCTGTCACTCCTGTCACTCGTGTCGCGATAGTCACTATTTACACCATACTGTCACCATGGACGAATACGCACGCTTTGCCCCGCACTACGACAGGCTGCTCAATCCTTTTCTGGATGGAGTGCGCCGTAGTGTAGCGGAGCAGTGCGCACGTCTCGGGGCTGGCAGGGTGCTGGATATCTGTTGCGGTACGGCGCGGCAGGCAGCTTTTTTTCAGGGGACACAGGTCCGCTATGCCGGAGTGGATGTGTCGCGGGCCATGCTGGATGCAGCCCGCAAAACAGGCACAACCGCTCTTGCCCGTGCCGACGGGACCACGCTGCCTTTTGCTGACCGGAGTTTTGATGTTGCTCTGGTGGCGTTTGCCCTGCATGAAAAGCCTCTGGACGTGGCCGAGGCTGTTGTGCGTGAGGCTCTGCGCGTGGCGCGATACGGCCTGTTCGTGGACTACACGCTGGCGGAGCGTAATCTTGAGTTGCCGTTTCAGTGGCTCATGCAGGTGCCGGAGCGGATGGTCGGCGGTGACCACTGGCGCTGTTATCGCGCCTTCATGGCTGCGGGGGCGTTGCAGGGCATGGTGCATCGGACGGGGCTGAAAGTGCAGGAGCGAGTGTCCCTGTTCCGGGGCGGTGCTGCCATTTTCGTGTGCGGGCAGCCCTGATCGCTTCCGCTTGCAGCGGTTCGTTCTGCCGTCCGTATTGGTCTGTCATTATTTATGTCCGTATTTATGCCAGTATCTCTTTGGCAGAGCATCAGATAGAGTATCTGGCATAGCATCAGGCATAGCATCAGGCCGAGTATCAGGCCGAGTATCAGGGCGTTTATCAGGGCGTGCTGACCGCGCAGTCCAGCCGCATGCCCCACAGTATCTCGTACAATTCCAGACAATTTTCCGCCAGATAATCGGGTGCCGAGGCCGCCAGCTGTGCATGCGACGCATTGCCGCTGGTCACGGCGGCGGTGAGCGTGCCGCCCGCCTTGCCCGTCTGGATGTCCATGGGATGATCTCCCACCATCATGCTGTTTTCAGGGCGTACGCCCGTATGGGCAAGTGCTCTGAGCAGGTGGTCCGGGTCCGGTTTGACCTTGGGGACGTCTTCGCGTGCCAGCAGGCAGGTGCAGTATTCGTACAGGTCAGGAAACACCGCGAGCACGGCCTTGCGGCAGTTGCGGGTTATGACCGCAGCAGGAACATTGCGCGACCGCAGTTCGGTGAGCAGGGGCCTTGTCCACGGAAACAGGCTGCCCCGCGATGCCGCTTCCACCTCCACATCCTCGATGGCATCGTGCGCGGCTTTGATCATGGCCCGTGCCGTTATGCCGCAATGCGGTGCCACCCGGCTGCCAGCCAGTTCCAGCCATTCCAGCACAGGGCGGCCGTCGTCTTCCGGCAGCAGGGCGTGCAGGGGCGTTGCGGCCATGGTCTGCAGGGCATCGCCTGCGGCCTGCATGGCTCTGCGGCGCATTACGCCGAAATCCAGCGTAAGATGGGCGAGAGTACCGTCAAAATCGAAAATCATGGCTTGCACGCTGGTGGGCATTGTCGTATCCGGTTTGTAAGAATCACGATTTATGGTTTTAATGCCATACACGGCCGCCCGCAACGCAAGGAGGGTTTCATGCGGTCTGAGTATGATGTCGTAGTAGTAGGAGGCGGCCCCGCCGGAGCCACAGCCGCATTGGCCGTGGCAAGGAGAGGCTGTTCCGTTCTGGTGATCGAGGCGTCCGATCTGCCGCGCGAAAAACTGTGCGGTGGTCTGTTGTCTCGCAAGACGGTGCGCATCGTCAACCGCCTGCACGGAACCACGGATGAGGATCTCGTCCGCCTCGGCATCATCAACTACTCCTCAAATGGCTACCGGATAGTCTTCGACAGCAAACCTCTTTGCGACGATGTGTATGACTACCCCTTCCATTTCGTCGAGCGCGCCGTGCTGGACGCATGGCTGCTGGACCGTGCGGTGGAGGCAGGAGCCGACCTGCTCACCGGTGTGCCGGTGAGAGATGTGAATCTGGCCACAGGGGCAGTGGTGCTGCGTGACGGGCGCATGGTTCGGGGGCGCCGGATAATCGGCGCGGACGGTGCCAACAGCGTTGTCAGACGCTCCTTTCCCGTGGACAAGCGGGCATGGACAAAGTCGCTTGCCTCGACTGTGGAAGTGCGCATTCCGCGTGCGCAGTATCCTAAAGATGTTGCCGTTCCCGAAGTGCATATCGGCCCTATTGCCGAAGGGTATGGATGGGTGTTTCCGAACAGCGACCACGTTGTCGTGGGACTGGGCGGACGCATGCCCGGAGGGGGCAATATCGCGGCGCTGTTCCGTGTGTTCTGCCATGAACTGGGGATACACGATACGGATTCGCTGCAACTCAAGGGGCATCCGCTGCCCTTCGGGAACTATCTCCCCCGTCTGGTGCACGGAAAGGGCGTGCTGGCCGGTGATGCCGGCGGTCTTGTGGAACCCGTGTTCGGCGAGGGCATTTATTTTGCCATCCGTTCCGGCGAGGCGGCAGGCGAGAGCATATGCCGCTCGTTGAAAAGGCACCGGTCGCCTGAAGCCGAATACATGCGTGAACTCCGGCGCGACGTGTATGGCGAGATTCTCGGTTCACGCCGTATGCAGCGCGTACTATATTTCTTTGACCGCAACGGTCTGAACCCGCTGGTGAAGTGGGGCGTGCGCGTGGGAAGAGAGGTTCTGCTGGACGTGATTCACGGCAGGCGTTCCTTCCGTCTGTTCCGGAAATTGCCTGATAATCTGAGAGCCTGACGGCCATACACATGGGCTGTCTGCAAGCTTGATCTTGATATTCATCAGGCAGGCGGTTGTTTCCTTGGCTGTTCCCCATCCTGTTCCGGATTCGGTCACCTGCCGGACTGGCGGTCGGCGGAGCGCTCCGTATGGCGGTTTACTGTCTCGGCAGTATCTGTACGTCCGGGAAAAACGCTGACCACGCAAACCACATGCAGTCCATGCTTGCCACAGGCGTAAGGGTGGCACCTCGCAGTATGCCGAAGAGTGCTTCGCCGTCGTGTGACCATTCCGAACGGGTACCCTTGTCCAGCAGCTTGTCATTCTCCATGAAGAACTCAATGGTCTTTTCTGCGGCAACGCGCTCAAATACCCGCACCGTGGCAAGCTTTCTGTCCCATATGGCCACCATGGGCGTGATGCCCAGCGTGAAGTCCACCGCACCCTCGCGCCGGACAGCGGTGTAGGGCAGGGCGTAGTACTGCCCGTCCTGTTCCAGTGCGGCTATGCGCTCTTTGGGCGGCAGGCGGTTATCCCTGTTCATTACGGGATAGGTAATCTGCTGGAAATGGTAATAGGAATTGGGGTTGGAATAGGAACCGTACGGGTCTGTGCCGTAGCGGCGGTTGAAGCCGGTGGAGCGGGAAAGCACCATGGCGTCGGGATACGTGCGTGCGGCGCGCTCCCATGTGGTCCAGATAAGGGGGAAACGCTGCAGCTTGGCTCCCAGCAGGGGGCCTTTTATGGACATGCCGAGCAGCTGCGGCCACAGGCTGCCTGTGGCGCGGTCAAAAAGAACCGTGTTTGCGTTCAGCAGGCTGCCGGAAACGCCGAAGCTTGTGTCAAAGCGGCCCGCCTTGCCGTGGTAGCCCACAAGGCCGCCCGTGAGCGGGCTGTAGGTTATGCTGTAGGGCATGCCGTCAAACTCTTCGTTGACGACTTCATGATACACCATGATCCGCTGGGGGTAGATGCGTATGGCACCGGGAAAACGGGCCACGAACACCTGTTCCTCGTCATCCATGCTCAGGGCCGCATCGGGAACCGGCATGTAGCTGGGGCGTGAGAGCGAGGGAATCTGGTCCGGCAGAATGCCCGTGTCTGTCATCTGGTCGGCCATGCGGCGCAGCGCTGCCGGGTCCGGCACCTCCGCCCGGGCGGAAGGCGGCACGGCAAGGCTTGCGAGCAGCAGGCAGAGGCAGGCGAAGAGGCATAGCAAAGGATTGCTGCAACGCGTTACAGTGCCCCCGGCATGTATGGCTTTGGGTATTCCGTTAATCAATGTTGCTGTTTGCAAGCAGTGTATCATTTGGTATATAGCCTCCTTAAAGCAGGGTACTGCAACTGCGCATGCATGGCAACAGCATGGCGGCGGAGGACAGGGGCCGACTGCGGACTTGTTCCGTTGCGGCAGAGGGGATACTCTTGCACTGACCGGACCGGTAACGCTTCCGGCAATCGGGCGACAATTATTACAGAGAGGTGTTTGGCCGTGAGTACACCAATGAATGTACTTGTATGCGGCGGGGCGGGGTACATCGGATCCCACATGGTGAAGCTGCTGCTTGAGCAGGGGCATTCTCCAATCGTGTTTGACAATCTATCCACCGGGCATGAGGAGGCCGTTCCGGCCGAATTGCTTGCGCTCGGCGACCTGCGCGACAAATCCTCCCTGCGGCGGGTGCTGGCGGAGCATTCTTTCGATGCTGTCATGCATTTTGCCGCCAAGAGCATTGTGCCGGAATCCGTGGCCGATCCTGCCGCCTATTATGAAAACAACGTCATAGGCACCCTGAATCTTCTTGATGCCATGCGGGAAGAGGGCGTGCAGCGCTTTGTCTTCTCCTCCACGGCGGCCGTGTATGGCAACCCCGTTTCCCATGCGGGCGCTGCCTCCGGGGCGCAGGCAAGTTCCTCGCTCATAGACGAGCAGCATTCCCTTGCGCCGCTCAACCCCTACGGACGTTCCAAACTGCAGGTTGAGCAGGCGTTGCAGGACTATGCCGCTGCTTATGGCTTCCGCTCTGTCTGCTTCCGTTATTTCAACGCAGCGGGGGCTGATCCTTCCGGCGAGCTGGGCGAATCGCATGATCCTGAAACCCATCTCATCCCCAATACCTTGCGGGCCGTTCTTGGAACGGGACCGCAGCTCAAGGTGTTCGGCGACGATTATGCAACGCCCGACGGCACTTGCGTGCGTGACTACATTCATGTGAATGACCTTGCGGATGCTCATCTGCGGGCGCTTCTGCATATGCGGGATAATGAGGGAGCACACGTGTTCAACCTCGGGAATGGCGTCGGTTTTTCCGTCAAGGAAGTGCTGAACGCCGCAGAAGAGGTGACAGGTCAGCCCGTGCCCCACGAAATGGCACCGCGCCGGGCAGGTGACGCCGACATGCTGGTGGCCGACAGTGCAAAGGCACGTTCTGTTCTGGGCTGGCAGCCCGGATTCACCGATGTGCGCGAGATAATCGAAACGGCCTGGCGCTGGCACAAGGATCAGCGCTTCTAGCAGACCATATTGCATTCAGAAAGGGCGGCTCTGAGGCCGCCCTTTTTTCATTCATGGAGGAAGTGTAAGGCGGTGGAGATTATTTTTTACCGGGCTTAAGTATTTCGGGCGGGAACCGATATGGTTGGACAGAAGGACCCAGCCGGAAAAAGCAATGGCCAGCAAGGACGCAGGCCGTCCGGTTTACGGAGGACAGGGATGTCTCTTACATCATTACGAAATATTTCGGCCCTGCTGCTTGCTGTGGCCGTTGCCTTACCCGCCATGGCGGATGACTCGAATGGCGGTGCCGCAGCGCCTGCTGCCGGAGTGTATTCGGCGCAGGGACCGGTGATGAACGCTATGGAGTATACCGGCGTTGCCGAGGAGTTCGATCCCGGCACGGCCATGCGCGTGGACCCCAAGCAGGAAACTATGGTGCTCGACGGAGCCACCGTGCCCATGCATGTCATGCGCAAGGTGGACAGCGGCGTCATGCTGCCTGACGGAAGGGGGGGCATGATCTGGAAGGAAGGCGCAAGGCCCGAGCCCAATCCGGCCAATGTTGCCGCGCGGGAACTGAAGCTGAAAGTGCGCGAACTGGCGGACCAGCTGCTTGCCGGACTTGATAGACGCGCATTGCGTGGCATCACGGCCATGCCGGTATCGCTGGTGAATCAGGACGACTTTGAAGAAAGCTCGTCGTTTGGCCGGTATATTGCCGAAGCGCTGTTCTACGAATTCAACCAGCGCGGTTTTCCCGTGCGCGAGTATCGTACGGAAAGCCAGCTCAGCATGCGCCGGGGGCAGGGTGAATTTCTGCTTTCGCGCCAGCAGCAGCGTATCGGCGCTGACAGCCCCACCGTCATGTTCGTGGCGGGAACCTACTATCAGGACAAGGAAAACGTGTTTGTGAACGTGCGTATGTTCCGTGCCGCCGACGGTATGGTTCTGCGGGCGGCCCAACTGGTATTTCCGCAGACCGGTGTATCAAAACGCATGCTCGCTAATACCGGCTCACGGCTGGAAGAAACTTTTGTAGGCATGCAGGATTATCAAACCATGACCCGCGCCACGGATCTGACCGCACTGGATCTGGGCGAGGACTTCCACTAGGGGGCGCGTATGAAACGTCTGACCGCTCTCTTCATACTGCTTGTCGCGCTGCTGACGCTGGAAGGCTGTGCCATGCTTGACGGGCTTGTTTCAAAGCCCGCACCGCCCGCACCGCCCGCACCCGGAGTGGTTGTGGCCCCCTATAACGGCAATGCCCTGCATAATTTCTACATGGGGCGGCAGTATGTGGCCGAAGGGCGCTATGAACTGGCGCGCGAACACTACCTGCTGGCACTCGCGTCCGCACGCGAGGAAGCCATGCGTGACGCCCTTGTGGCAGAACTGCAGTCGGTCGACAGACTGATCAAGACGCTGCGATAGCGCGTATTGCAAGGAAGAACAGCCATGTTGCAAATCATCATCCGTACCGTGACAATGCTTGTGTGCCTGCTGCTGCCTATGGCCGCCTCTGCGGGCATGTTCGATTTCATGAAAGAAGAGAAAAAGGTGGTTGTGGTTCCGGCGGTTACTCTGCCGTCCGCTGCCTTCAAGATGGGGGCAATGCTGGATGCCCAGCTGGTGGAGCGCCTGAATCTGCTTGAAGGACCGGCCAAGGGATATACGCTTATCGTGACCACGCCCGTTGATCTCAACAACCTTGAGCTTTCCTCGCCGCTCGCACGCCAGATGGGTGAAGAACTGGCCCTGTGGTTTGTGCAGTCCGGTTACAAAGTGCAGGAAATTCGCAAGGGCCGCACCGTGCTCTTTGAACCGCAGGAAGGCGAACTGCTTCTTACCCGTCGCCAGACTCTGCTGGGCAACGAGAACGTGCGCAGCTCCATCATCATGGTGACCACCTATACCCAGTCCCGCAAGAGCATCCGGTTCAACACCCGCCTGCTGCATGCGGGAAGTAATGAAGTGCTTGCCATGTCCAGCCAGACAATTCCGCTCAACTCGGAAATGCGCACCCTCGCTGCAAGCAGTTCCGGCAAGTCGGGCGTACCTGTTACGGGCATAATGCCCTCGGTGGGCACGAGACTCCCGTAGCCTCCCTGAGTGTGACACACCTGCTTGACGCCCCGTTTCCCCAGACGGGGCGTTTTCTTATGCAGTCAGCTTTTGTTGCGCTCCTGTAGCAGCCAGTTCAGTCAGCGCCCGCAAAATGAGAGATGATCCTTAAGAATGGGCAAAGCAGACTGAGTTTTCGTATTTTCGCATCGTTGCTACCCCACGTAAAAAGACCGCCCCGATAAGGACGGTCTTTTCTTCCTGATAGACTTAAACGCGTTTCACATTCCACACGTCATTAAACAAACAGTGTAGCCAACAATGGGAACCCTAAATGCGTCCCCCTTTTGTCATCGTTATCCCTTCTACAATAGCGAAGACTTATAACGTAATGATGGGTATCGGTGGAACAGGAGCAGGCTTGGCAAAGTAGTACCCTTGCAACAGATCTGCACCGTGCTCTTTCAGCCAGTTCCATTCACCTTGCGTTTCCACGCCTTCAGCAACGGAAGTGATATTCAGCTTGTTGCTAAGTTCCAACAAAGCAGAAGTTATTCCAGACTTATACTCGTCGGCATCAACATTACGCACAAGCTCCATATCAAGCTTAATATAATCGGGCTTAAGTTTGGCTAGCAGGTTTAACGAAGAATACCCGGCGCCAATATCATCCAGCGCAACCTTAAATCCGCGCTCGCGGTAATAATCCAATACAGAAAGAAGATGGCCGACATCATGTGTCTCTTCACTCTCTACCACCTCAAACACAATATTTTCAGGCTTGAGACCTGTTTCTTCAATTGCCGCCATGGTTGTTCGCAAGCAAAACTCGGGTCTATAAATAGCCGTGGGATTAAAGTTGATGAACATCTTGGCATCAAGACTATATATCCGGGCATCGCGTATTGCAGCCAGCCTGCAAGCACGGTCCAGAGTAAAGAGCATGTCAGCTCTTCGGGCGATACTAAACATACGCAGGGGGGGAATAATAGCGCCATTATCGTCCAACCCCCTGGCCAGACATTCATACGCAAACACTTGCTGCGGGTCGTGCGCCGAGACGATGGGATGATAATGGATAACAATTCGATCCTTTTCAATAATATCAGAGAGCCAGCCCCCCTGACACCTTGCCACCAACGCTGACAAGGACTGCATTCGCATAAAGTCTGGAATTGAAGGTATTGCCCCATTCGGCATTAGCAAGGTCTTGGTGTCCTGTTGTTCAAGCGTGCCGAGCGTCTCAAAAAATTCTGAGCACATGCGCGCCACATCACCATGACCGACAGGCACAGAAACAGCTCCGGCAAAGGGCGAGGCATAGCTAAACCCTGCGCCAGACAGATACGCAACCAATGCTTCTTCGCTTTCGCGCATTGGCGGGACAAGGTATAGAATCCCCCGCTCACACAAAGCGTCCGGCAGTTTTTCGCAACGACGACAGGCTGTTGACATAAAGACAAACTCCTAAGACCATTGCAGCATTTCAAAACATATTTGTCTTAGAAATTAGCATACCCAGCCTGCCATTGCAAATTACTCCGAACAAAAACCACCATACATTTTGCTGCATAACCGCATGTGTGCACAAAAGAAAAGGCCCGCCGGTGTTCCGGCGGGCCTTGCTTCTTGTATCCGAGGAAAGCTTACATGGTTTCCTTTTTCTTCTTGCCGAAGATGCGGTGGCGTTCCATGGCGGAAAGCACGGACTTGCGCAGGCGGATGGACTGGGGGGTAACTTCCACCAGTTCGTCTTCGCGTACGAAGTGGATGGCGCGTTCCAGCGTCATGGGGCGCACGGGGGTAAGGGTAACTGCTTCATCCTTGCCGGAGGCACGCATGTTGGTCAGCTTCTTGCCCTTTGCCGGGTTCACGTCGATGTCGTTGTCACGGTTGTGTTCGCCCACGATCATGCCTTCATAAATGGGCTCGCCGGGTACAACAAACAGTTCGCCGCGCGGTTCGAGGTTGAACAGGGCGTAGGCGACGGCAGCGCCTGCACGGTCGGCCACCAGCGAACCGGTGAAGCGGGTGGGGAACTCGCCGCGGTGGGGCTCGTAGCCTGCAAACAGGGAGTTCATGATGCCGGTACCCTTGGTATCGGTAAGGAACTCGTCGCGGTAGCCGATGAGGCCGCGCGAAGGCACGGAAAATTCCATGCGGATGCGGCCGGTACCGTGGTTGATAAGGTTGTTCATGCGGCCTTTGCGCACGGAAAGCTTTTCAGTCACGATGCCGAGGAATGACTCGTCGCAGTCGATGAAGAGCTGTTCGATGGGTTCGTGGGTCTTGCCGTCTACTTCTCTGTAGATAACTTCAGGGCGGCCAACGGTGAGCTCGAATCCTTCGCGGCGCATCTGTTCCACGATGATGGCCATCTGGAATTCGCCGCGGCCCTTCACGATAAAGCTGTCGCGCTCTTCGCTGTCTTCAACGCGTATGGCCACGTTACGCAGCATTTCTTTCTGCAGGCGCTCACGAATCTTGCTGGACTGAACCAGCTTGCCTTCCTGACCTACCAGCGGAGAAGTGTTGATGGAGAAGCGCATGGAAACGGTGGGTTCATCCACGTTGATGCGCTTGAGAGCACGGGGTTTGTCGCGGGTGCAGATGGTGTCGCCGATAACCACGTCTTCAATGCCGGAAATGACGACGATATCGCCGGGCTCTGCTTCCTTGGTTTCACGCAGTTGCAGGCCGTCGTAGGTCTGCAGCTTGGAAACCTTGAGGGATTTTGCCGTGCCGTCTGCGCCTATGCAGGCGAGGGCGTCGTTGTTGTGGGCCTTGCCGTGGAACACACGGCCAACGGCCAGACGGCCGAGGTATTCGGAATAGGAAAGGTCGGCCACCAGCATCTGGAAGGGTTCTTCGGGATCATGTGCGGGACCGGGCACCTGCTCGACGATGGTTTCGAAGAGGGGGGTGAGGTTTTCGCGCGGGTCATCAATGTTGCGCATGGCCACGCCTTCACGGCCGATGGCGTAAAGCACGGGAAATTCGAGCTGTGCGTCGTTGGCGTCCAGATCAATGAAAAGATCGTAGATTTCGTTCAGCACTTCATCGGCGCGTGCGTCTTTGCGGTCGATCTTGTTGACCACGACAATGACCTTGAGGCCCGCTTCCAGCGTCTTCTTCAGTACGAAGCGGGTCTGGGGCAGCGGGCCTTCGGATGAGTCAACCAGCAGGATGGCGCCGTTGGCCATGGAGAGGGAGCGTTCCACTTCTCCGCCGAAGTCGGCGTGGCCGGGGGTGTCGATGATGTTGATCTTGCGGTCGCCCCAGCGCACGGCGCAGTTCTTGGCGGCGATGGTGATGCCGCGTTCGCGTTCCAGGTCCATGCTGTCCATGACGCGGTCGCTGACTTCCTGGTTGTCGCGGTAAATGCCGCCCTGACGGAACATGGCGTCCACAAGGGTAGTCTTGCCGTGGTCAACGTGGGCGATAATGGCCACGTTACGCACGGAGTCGTTCGTGATGATGTTTTTCAAAAAAATATCCTCGTAAAGAAAGCTGTTGCTTTTATATATGCTGTTCCTGCGTCGGAACCAAGTCGGAGGGAGAAAAAAGCGGAAGATGTCGTATCAGGACAGGATCTGCGTTGCAGCGGCATATACCTAATGAAGAGAAAGGGCAAGTGTTGCTTTGACAGATTGGATGAGCAGGCTCACGCAAAGCAGGATTACAGCGAAAGGACGATGATCTTCTGTTCGTCAGGATCAAAGAATATTTTGCTGTGTTCGATGGGCGACTGTACCTTGAATATCTGGCCGTAACTGTGGACAACCACACCTGGATATATGGTGCGGGTCACCTTAAGCTTGGATTGAATGGCCTTTTTCATGGCAACACGTTCCTGTTGAATGGTGCTTTCAATTTCCCGCAGTTCTTTTTCCGCACCAAGTCGCATCTTCAGCAGCTGTGCCACGGTTTCCCGTTTCGCGGGCGGAGTGTTCACCAGAATGGTGCGCGGGTCGCCGGTGCCCAGCGTGGCATATACCTTCTGCAGCAGGGCGTTCAGCTCGCGCCGACGTTCGGAATGGTCGGTGGTCTCCTGCTCAATGCCGAGAAATACGGTGGTGGCTACGCCAAGTTCAGAGCCGACTTCATGCGCGATGAGGGAGCCGCCGCACCGGACCGTGGAGCCGATGATCTTGCCCCGCCCCTTGGTGGCAATGACGTTCTGTCCGGCAAAGACAATGCAGTTGGTCATCTCGTGGGCGATATTCACATCTCCCTGCGCTTCAATGGTGGCGCCCTTGGCGAACATGGCTGAAATACTGCCCTGCGAGACGATGCGGCCGCCCTTGTCCATGATGATGCCGCCCTTCACCTCTACGTCGCCGCCTGCCTCTACCACTGCGCTTTCAATGGTGTCGTTCACCAGCACGTTGCGCGGGCAGATGATCTTGAAGCCGGAAAGCACGGCGCCTTTGACATGGACAGAGCCTTTTTCCAGTTCAAGGTTGCCGGTGCCCATGTTCACGTCGCCGCGTGTGGTAAACACCTCCGTTACGGAAAGCGTGTTGCGCACGAAGAAGACCATGCCCGCGATAAGAGCACGGAATTCGGAGCCGGTTTCGGTGGCTTCCACATTCTCGCCGAGAGTGATGCGGAAGACGGCACCGTCATGGGCGGGGATGACCCTGCCGAAGATATCCTTGCCGGGAACGCCGCGGGTGGGGGCGTGCAGTTTGCCCACAATATCGTCCGCAGCAACGGATCGTATGACTCCCCGTGCTCTGAAATCGATATTGCCTTCGTTATCCTGAACTCCCACATCGGAGCGGTCGTCCTTGGCGTACAGTTCGAACCAGCCGTTTCTTCCGTGCACAGGTTCAAGGCCCCGGGCAAGAATGACGTTGGGAATCTCGGTTCCGCTCTCTTTGGCATGCTGCACGGCCTTGAGGAACCGGTTTCTTTCCAGAGGGGAAGTTATTTCCAGAGCTTTCAGGGCTTCTTCCATGCGGGCTGCTGTCAGCTCTTTGCCCCGCATGTCCGTGGCGTATATGGTTGCCTGCGCGGCCATATCGGCCTTTGTTACTGTCAGAAGAGGGCTGACATGCAGGCTCAGCTTGTCAAAGTGGGCAAGACCGTACACTTCGGACCGGATCTGCAGTGTTGTCGAGTCTATGAAACAGTTGGGTGATTCGGGAAAGGTTATGCTTTTCCCCTGTTGTTCACCGGGAGCTTTGATGGGCTTGCCGGTGACGGACGTGCCGTCTTTCGCAGGCGTTGCCTTTATGATCTCGCAAAAGGCTTCACCGGGGAATACGGGGCGTGTGAAATCCCCGAAGGGTTTGATGGTGGCGTCGCCTGCCGGAACGGGAGGCTTGCCCCGCACAACGACCATGCCGTTGACATCCTTGCCGCCCGCTGCTGCCTCCATGATCAACCGTATGTCTTCGGAGGAGGGGGCTTCTGTCACGCCGGCTTTTTCAAGCGCGCGGTCTATCTGTGCTCTGGAAATATTGCAGATACCGTTGCTGCCCCGCGGGCAATCGGAAATAACGGCCCTGAGTCCGTCTTCTGAAATTGAGATGGTAATGTCGGCGTTAGGCTCGCTCACTCTGCTACCGCATCATATGTGTTAGAATATGCGTATGAACAGTCTGTCCTGCATCGGCCCCCTGCCGGATGCAAGATTAGCGAGAGTGTGTGCAATCAGACTGTGGTCTCATCCCTATCCCCGTTTTGTATCGTAGATTAATCTGTAAGATAGGGCAATATCTTGAGCCGGATTAGTTTATTGTATACCACGATATTGAAGGGCGCAGGTATTGCAGAATCCGCCGGTGGGTGGAGTATCTCTGTACTCCGGCGCAACAGAGTGGGGCGGGATCGCGTTTGAGAAGGTCCGTAAAAGGAGAAGACATGCCATACATTCCGAAAGAACGCCGCGCCGTGTTCGATGCCGCGCTGGAAGCGTGCGCAGCCGAAATAGGCAATGAAGGCGAGCTCAACTACTGCATCTACAAACTTTCCACATTGCTTATAGACCGGATTGGCCCCAGCTATACCAAGCTTTCCATGTGTTCAAGCGCCATGGAACATGCCAAGATGGAGTGGTACAGAAAGAAACTGGCGCCGTATGAAGATGAAAAAATAACGGAACACGGCGACATATAAGGGAGTGAAGATGGGCAAGGAGCAGGAAAAAACGAATGGTGCGTGCCGCCGCGGATTGAACCTTTCCATGGTTGTGGCACTGCTGGCGCTTATTGTTTCGGTTGTGTTCGGCTTCGGCGTGACGCAGAACGTATCCGGGCTGCGGCAGGAAGTGGAACGCGTGGCCCAGCAGGGCGAAGTGCGTGCGGAGCTGGACGTCGTAAAGACTGATGTGGCGGCTTTGCAGAAGCGGCTCGACAGTGTTTCGGATTTTGACGCCGTGGCGCGCAAGGCGGTTCTTTCGGCGACCATGCTGGACCTGACCCAGCGGCTGGGTGTGCTGGCGGGGACCGTTGATAATGACGCCTACGCCCGCAAGCTGAATGATGCCATGAAGCTGATGCAGGAAATACAGGCGGATCTGGAAAAATAATAAAACCGCCCGGTGTCGTGAGGCATCGGGCGGTTTTTCTTCCGGAAGAGATATTCGCGCAGAATGTGTGCAGGGTACTCCGGATCAGGCCAGCTTGCCGACCACGCTTTCGATGAGCCGTGCAAGGTTGCCGCCGGCCTTGTTCGCCATGGCGATGACAACTTCGATGGGAGCGTCTTCCATGCAGTCGGGCAAGTTTTTGTTGGTAAGGCAGGAGAAACCCAGTATTCTGAGAGACAAGTGGCGGGCCGCGATGACCTCCATGACCGTGGACATGCCCACGGCGTCGGCTCCCAGTCTCTTGAACATGCGGGTTTCGGCAGGGGTTTCCATCTGCGGGCCATGCACGCCCACATAGACGCCCCGTTCAAGGCGTATGCCGAGTGCGTCTGCCTGCTCCATGGCCAGCCGCACCAGCGAAGGATCATATGCCCGGCTCATGTCGGGAAAGCGGGGGCCCCATGCGTCATGGTTTTCGCCCGCAAGCGGGGTTCTGCCGGTAAAATTGATATGGTCGGTGATGGCCATGAGGTCTCCGGCATCCCATTGCGGATTAAGGCATCCTGCGGCGTTGGTGACGATGAAGGTGTCTATGCCGAGCCCGGCCATGCAGCGCACACCCATGCATACGTCGTCAGGGTCATATCCTTCATACAGATGATTGCGGCCCTGCTGCATGACCACCTGAACGCCGCCCAGTGTGCCGAAAAGAAATTGTCCGGCGTGGGATTGCACGGTGGAGCGGGGAAATTCCGGAATCTCAGCATAGGGAACGGCAAGCTGAACCTGCATGGCGTCTGCCAGCCCTCCCAGACCGGTACCAAGAACTATTCCCACTCTGGGAGCGGGCAGACCGGCAAGGCGAACCTGCAACGTGTCGACAGCTTTCTGGACTTTTTTTGGTTTTTGCATAACATTCCTGAATATATTTAGTTGGTCATTGCCTCGGGGGGCATGGCAGCGGAAAAGGACTCCGGCTGTCGTGATCGACTTTGCCACAGTCCGCACACCATGGTTGTATAGGCCGAACATATGGATATTGCAACGCTACTTGGGATCATACTCGGTTTTGCTCTTGTTATCGGCGCTATTTTCATGGGGGGCTCGCTGGGTGATTTCATCGATATTCCCAGTATCATGATTGTGCTCGGCGGCACGGGTGCCGCAATAAGCGTCACCTTTCCCTTCGAGGAAGTCATCCACGCCTTCGCCGGTGGCATTCAGGTGTTCGCCGGCCGGCGGGTACGGCCGCAGGAAGTGGTCAACACCATGGTGCGCATTGCTGAAATCAGCCGTCGCGAGGGCCTTGTGGCTCTTGAGAACATTCAGACGGAAAACGCTTTGCTCAAAAAAGCCTGCCAGCTTATAGCCGACAATGCCGACCCCGCGCTCATCCGCGACACCGTGATGATCGAGATTGCCACCATGAAGCGGCGCCATGCCGTTTCCATCGCCGTGTTCAACAGGCTTGGCGCGGTCGCGCCTGCCTTCGGGATGATCGGCACGCTCATCGGCCTTGTGCAGATGCTGGCGCGGCTGGACGACCCCAGCGCCATCGGCCCTGCCATGGCTGTGGCTCTTATCACCACATTTTACGGGGCGTTGCTGGCCAACCTGCTTTTCCTGCCTATTGCAGGCAAGCTGAAAGCGCGTACTCTGCAGGAAGAAGTGCACCTTTACATCATATTTGAAGGCGCCAAGTCGATTCTGGAGAACAACAACCCGCGGCTGGTGTATGAAAAGCTGAGTTCATTCCTGCCACCTCAGGAGCGCAAGAGTGCAAGATGATCATAACATCGTCGAACTCGAAGAAGAGGGCACCGCAGACTGGCTGGTCACCTTTGCCGATCTGACCACGCTGCTGCTGGTATTCTTCGTTCTCCTGTTTTCCATGTCGGTTATTGACGAAAAGCGTTTTACCGACTCTTTCCTCACGGTCCGCGAGGTCTTCGGCGGTAAAGATAAAGACTTGCTTACAACAACCGTACGGAGAGATGATGCCGCCATTCTGGATTCCGTGCGGCTGCAGAAGCAGCTAATCGAATCGCAGCGCAAGGTTTTTTCCGATGTCCGCACCTTCATGAACCAGAAGGGTGTTGAAGGCGTTGTCGGTGCCGTGTTCGACGAGGGGGTTATCACCCTCAAGGTGCCTTCGGGGGTACTTTTTGCCAAGGGTGAAGTGGAACTCTCACCTGAAGGAGAAAAGATGCTCGCCACGCTGAGAGATTTTTTTCTAAAAAATAAGACCCAGACTATCAATATTAAGGGTTATACTGACGACTCGCAGCCCTTACCGGGCAGTCGTTTCAAGGATAATTGGGAGATTTCCGCCCTCCGGGCGGTGAATGCGTTACGCTTTTTTGTGCGGTCGGGCATTGAATCAAACAGGTTGACAGCAACGGGACTTGGTGATTTAGACCCGCTGTTACCGAATACAAGTGAAGAGAACCGGGCCAAGAACAGACGTGTTGAGTTTGTGCTTGAGCGCCGGGTAGGCAAGTAGGCAGGCAATGCAGCGTGACTAGCTACGATTTTTCTCTCGACAACGGCGAATCTCTTCGCCGGGCCTTCCGGGCACAGGTCCCGGGTTTGGAAGGATGGTTTGCGGACAGGCAGAAAAGGTATCCTGTAAAGGATATCAGTGCCACCGGCTTCGCGATCCTTGACCATACCCAATCATTCAAGCAGGGCGACTCCCTCAAAATGGACCTGTTGATCAAACAACGACTGTATGTAGGTGCAATTCCGTGCCAGGTTGTCCGTGTTTTGGACAACGGCATTGTGGGGTTCGACTATCTGCCGCTTGATCTCAGGCAGGAGGCCAGAATCGACAAACTGGTGCTGGAAGTCCAGAAGCGAAGCATTGCCAACAAACACGCTGGATCTGAAGAAGACTGATTGAAACCATATCGAGGGAACTAGGTGCAAACAAAAAAACATAAGGTGCTGGTGGCAAATAGAGGGGAAATTGCCATCCGCATCGTTCAGGCCTGCATCAAGCTGGGTTTGGATTTCGTTTGTGTACACACTGCGGAAGACGCCGCATCCGGCCATGTGCGCATAGCGCGCGAAAAGGGCGGAGAGAAGAGCCTCTACCGTATTGCCTCCTATCAGGACGCCAACGAGCTGCTCGCTGTGGCGGACGACTCGGGCGCAACAGCCATTCACCCCGGTTACGGCTTCTTTGCCGAAGACTATCGCTTCGCCCGCCGCGTGGCGCAGCGCGAAAACAAGCTTATATTCATTGGCCCTTCGTGGCGTGTTATCCGTGAGCTCGGTGACAAGATCAATACCAAGCGCCTTGCGCGCAGTCTTGGTGTGCCCACCGTGCCCGGCTCCGACAAGCCCATTTATGATGAAATGGAAGCGGAAAAGGTGGCCCGCCAGCTCTTCGAATTTCAGGAAGAGCAGGGCATCGAACGTCCGCTGGTTCTGGTCAAGGCGTCTGCCGGTGGCGGCGGCATGGGTATTGAAGAAGTGCATGATATCGACCTCTTCAAGTCCGTCTATCGCCGTATCCGCAACTATGCCCTGCGTCAGTTCAAGGACGACGGCGTGCTCATCGAGCAGCGCGTGCTGGACTTCAACCACCTTGAAGTGCAGGTCGTTTCTGACCGTACGGGCAAGAATCCGGTGCATTTCGGCACCCGTAACTGCTCCATTCAGTCCACCGGCCTGCAGAAGCGTCTGGAAATAGCCCCCGGCTTCGATCCCAGCGCGCTGAACTATTCCTTTGATGCGCAGAAGGTGCTGGACGACATTACAGAGCACTCTCTGGCCATGGCCCGCAAGGTCGGTTACGACAACGTGGGTACATGGGAATGGATCGTCACCCGCGACGGCCGCCCCTTCCTTATGGAAGTGAACACCCGCATTCAGGTGGAAAACGGCGTTTCCGCCATGATCTCCCGCATCCGCGGCGAGAAGGGCGTGGACCTCATCAAGGAACAGATCCGCATCGGTCTCGGTGAGCCTCTCGGCTACACCCAGAAAGACATCACCTTCGAAGGGGTGGGTATCGAATACCGCCTGATCGCAGAAGACCCCGACAACAAGTTCACCCCCTGGGTGGGACGTATCGAACAGTTCGGCTGGACGCAGGAAGACTGGTTCAGCATGCATACGCACGTCCCCACGGACACGCCGTACGATATCCCCACGGAGTTCGACCCCAACCTTGCGTTGGCCATTATCTGGGGCAAGGACCTTGCGCACGTTAAGGAGCGCGGTCTGGAGTTCCTGGACAAGCTCAAGCTTGAAGGTGCCAACAAGGCTGGCGAGGCTTTGAAGTCCAACGTGAATTTCTTGCGGGTTAAAACACCCATCATCTTGAAATTCTAGGACTTTGTCCAAAGGGAAGGGCGTTTTTGCCACTCCCTTTGGTACCGTTACGACATCGACTGTCTCCGCCTTGCGGCGCAGGGAGTGCCAATATGGATATTGATAAGAAAATACAGCATCTTGCCGAACGCCTTTCGTATATCAAGGACGTTTTCGGCGATAAGCAGACGGAGAATGTCCGCCTGCTTGAAACCAGACTTGAAGAGTTTGTGCAGCGCGAACAGGCGTTGCCGAACAAGGATAAGATTGCGGCCGTTGCCACGGTGGAAGATCTGTTCAGCTTTGTGGAAAAGAAGCTCGAAGCCGAACTCACCCCCATGGACAAGGTCCGCATCGTGCGCCATTCGCAGCGCATATGCCTGCGCGACATTCTCGAGAACGTGTACGACAACTACACGGAAATCGGCGGCAAGGACGAAAACAGCATCGACCCCAGCATGCTCATCGCCCGCGCCTATATCACCCGTCGCAGCGGCAAGAAGACCTATCACCAGCCTGTCATGGTTATCGGGCAGGAAAAGGGCCACGGCGAGGAATTCCGCAACGGCGGTTCTGTTAAACCGTGGGGCAACGCCAAGGCGCTGCATTACATGAAGGTTGCGGAAACCGAGAACATCCCCGTGCACACCTTCGTGTTTACCCCCGGCTCCTTCCCCGTGGAAGATGCCCCCGGTGCTGCCCAGCAGATTGCCAAGAACCTGTATGAAATGTCCGCCCTTCGCGTACCCATCGTCTCCGTCTTCTCTGAAGGTGGTTCCGGCGGTGCGGAAGCCATAGGCCTTGCGGATATCCGCCTCATGCTGTCGCACGGCTACTATTCGGTTATTTCTCCCGAAGGTGCCGCCGCCATTGAAGGCCGCCTGCGCTCAGGCGACCGCGCCGGTTCCGAGCTTATCGAAAAGTGCGCTCAACAGCTCAAGATGACTGCGGAAGACAACGTGCGCATGGGCTACATCGACCATGCCATTGAAGAGCCTCCGCTGGGTGCCCGTCCCTACCACTACGACTTCTTCCGCCAGCTGCGTCAGGAAGTCATCCGCGCCACCGACGAAGTGGTGCTGAATGTGAAGGGCTTCACTCCTTTCCGCGCCATGGCGCTGCGTCGCCGTCGCGGCAAGACCATCGAAGATCTCGATCTTGAAAACATCTATGTGCGCTGGAGCCTCTCTTCCGCCGCCCGCGACCGTCTGGTGCAGCGGCGTCACAAGAAGTTCCTGCGCCTTTCCCGTCAGGCATTCCTCGACCGCCGTCCCTTCCTGCGCCGTTTCTCGGCATGGTGGTGGGACAAGGGCTGGGACATCTATTCCTACTTCAAGTACGATCTGTGGCGTAAGCATCAGAAGCAGCTCATCTATGCTGTGGAAGAAGTGGATGCCGAAGCCCGCGTGCTTATGGAAAGAGTGCTGCGTCCCTGGCGCAAGCTGACCAGCTCGCTGCCCGTGGTGCAGGCCAAGGACGACTCCAAGGAACGCGACCTGACCATGCTTTCCCAGTGGGATCAGGAAGACGAGGCCCGTAACGGCCAGTGGAGCTATGTTTCCGGCCGCGCCAAGGAAGACAAGGCCATATCCTGCCCCAATGCGGATACGCACGGCTGCCTTGACCTGTGGGCTCCCGACCTGTTCGGCGAGTTTGCGGGCGTGTGTAACTACTGCGGCCACCACTTCCCCATGGAATATCAGTGGTACATGCATAACATCTTTGATCCCGGTTCCATCTTCGAGTTCAACTCCGAAGTGGAATCTGCCAACCCGCTTGGCTTTGAAGGTCTGGATGTGAAGCTGGAACAGGCCAAGAAGAACACCGGTCTCAAGTCTGCCTGCATGACCTATGAAGCTCGCATCGACAACATCAAGGTTGTCGTGGCCATGCTGGTTGCTCCGTTCCGCGGCGGTTCCGTGGGTGCTGCGGAAGGTGAAAAGTTCATTCAGGCCGCCGAGCGCGCCAAGAAGAAGCGTTTCCCCTTCCTTGCCTATGTGCACGGCACCGCCGGTATCCGTATTCAGGAAGGTGTGAACGGCGTTATCCAGATGCCGCGCTGCACCATGGCCGTGCGCCGCTATATTGATGCCGGTGGTCTGTACCTCGTTCTGTACGACACCAATTCCTATGCAGGCCCGCTGGCCAGCTTCCTCGGCTGCTCCCCGTACCAGTTCTCCATCCGCTCGGCGAACATCGGTTTTGCCGGTCCCGGCGTTATCAAGGAGACCACGGGTATGGATATTCCCCCGGATTACCACCGGGCGTATCGCGCGCTTTCCAGAGGCCACATTCAGGGCATCTGGGACCGTCGTGATGCACGGAACAACCTGCGTCAGGCGCTGCTCACCATGGGTGGGCGCAACCTCTACTACAGGTAAGGGAGCGAGCCATGCTGGATATTACCAAACTGCTTGAAGAGATTAAGGCTTCTCCCTACGAGGAGCTCGTGATTACCGCTCCCCACACCGGCGTGGTGAGCTTTGCCGGACTGGAAGAAGGGGCGCGTGTCATCGGCCCCACCGGAATGTGGAAAGAGATTCCCGGCACCAGACTCGCCACCATTGAACGCGAGCACAACAAGAAGACCATCGTCGCAACCGAGAAGGGTATTGTTTCGAAGGTGTACAGGGAGCTTGAAGGTGCCTTCGTGGAAGCCGGAACGCCCCTCATGCAGCTGCGCCACTACCTTTCCAAGGACGAGGTGCTTGGCATCATTCTGAAGAAGGCGCTGTTCCTCTTCAACGCGCCCGAGCGCGCCAAGTATTACTTCGCGCCCGATGCGGACAAGAAGATCAAGGCTTCCGGCCCCAAGGCCGTTACCGTGCATGACGGGCAGGAACTGTTCATCATGTCGCGTATGAAGCGCGAGGCTTCACTCTCCTATTCCGGTCCCGAAGGTGTTATTTACGCCGTGTACTTTCAGCACAACGAGAACGTGGATGCCGGTGCGCCGCTTATAGGCGTTTGCCCGCCCGATCAGGTTGGTCTGATTGAGGACGTGGTCATCCGCGTGCAGACCGAATGGGTTGAACAGGACTAGCGGAGGTCGCTATGGGTAAGGTTTTGCAAGTTCGGGTGTGGGCAACCACATATGACGAGGACGACGTGCTGCGGGAATGGCCCCGCCTGCACCGCCTGGCGTGGCCCGACGATGATGCCGTCTATGTGGCAAAGCAGGGCGTGGTTGAACTGATTGACACCCTTGTGGATGCACACCGCTTCGCGGACTGGTCGGACGAGGTGAAGGAACTGACGGGAGAAAGGCTGCAGCAGCTTGCCGGGCTCAGAAAGGAGCTTGATGAGGCGCTTGCGGACTGGGACCCCGCCCGGGCCAACAAGCTGACCGATGCGATCGAAGACGCGCTGTCAGGTCTTGAAAAAGTCCTGCCCAAAGCGTAGTCTGCTCAATCCGCGCTGCCTGCTAAGGGGTGCGGATTGAACAAATGAATTGTAAGGAGCCATTCTCATGCTGAATAAAGTGATGATCATCGGGCGTCTTGGCGCAGATCCGGAGTTGCGCTACGCGGGCAACGGCACGCCCATCGCCAGCTTTAACGTGGCGACGGACGAATCCTATACCGACCGCGAGGGTAACCGTGTGGACCGCGCCGAATGGCACCGTGTGGTTGTCTTTCAGCGACAGGCCGAAAACTGCGCCAACTACCTTGCCAAGGGCAGCCTCGTGTATATTGAAGGCAGCCTGCAGACCCGCCAGTGGCAGGATCAGCAGGGGCAGACCCGTTACACCACGGAAATCAAGGCGCAGCGCGTGCAGTTCCTTGACCGCCGTGGAGAAGGTGCCCAGCCGGCTGCTTCTGCCGGTGGCGGCGAGCGTCGTTCCTTCGCCAATCAGGGCGGACAGGGCGGTGGTCAGGGGGCCGGTCAGGCCGGTCAGGGTGGTCGTGGCGGTCGTCCCCAGCAGGGCGGCTATGACAGCGGCCCCAACTATGACGACGATCTCGGTCCCGCATTCCCGTCCGAAGCCAGCGGCATGGATGACGTGCCGTTCTAGCACTTCTCTGCCATAGAATAATCAAACGCTCCCCGAAAGCTTATGCTTGCGGGGAGCGCTTTTTTACGGGCTATGGGCATCCTGCAGACTGCTGCAGTCTGGCCTGTTCCGACGTGGCAAGGCCGGAACAGGGCCTCAGGGGTGATGCGGATCAGAATTTGACCTGACGGATAGTCGCGCCGGGGCGCTGAACCGTGCGATGGTAGCGTACGGCAGGCAGGCCGAAGGACATGGCGCAGGCAATGAGATGGTCTTCGGGTATGCCCAGTCTGCTTTTGAACTCGGGCAGCACCGCCGTGATCAGGGCACGGGCAATGCCGTTCCATACCGTGCCGATGCCGTGGCTGTTTGCCAGCAGCTCAAAATAGCTCATGGCGATATGGCAGTCCGCCATGGGCGCAAGGGATTTTTCGGGCGCCGATGCAATGAGCAGGTGCGGTGCGGTCCTGAAAATGACGTCGGTGCCGTCTTCGCATCCCTGAACGTAGTTGCCGATACGTTCATAGCCGGCAGGAATGCGGTTTTCGTGCAGCGCTGCAAGGGCTGCTTCCGTCATTTCCCTGCGCAGGCGGTTCATGGTGTCTGTGTCGTCCACCACGGTAAAGGTGGTGTTCCGTTGATTTACAGCCGTGGGGGCATGCGAGGCAACCGTGAGAAGGTGATGGATAAGCTCGGGGTCAACGCCTTCTTTCTTGTAATGGCGGGTGGAGCGGCGTCCCATTATCAGGGTTTCCATTTTTTCCGCTTCCGGCAGGTTGCCTTTGAGCAGCTTACTTGCGGCAGGGTTTTTGCCGAAAATACTGAGTGCACCGGGTTTGCAGACGGCAAGGCAATGCTGGCATTCAATGCAGTTCTTCTCGTTTTCAGGGCGAATTACCGGAACATCGTCCATTTCGATAATCCTTGCAAAGCAGTCGCGGGCGCATTCTCCGCAGCGGGTACAGTCTTCCGTATGTATCTTGAAATCCAGCATATGCTTCTCCTTTGCCGGACCGGGCAGTCCGTTTGTTGATAGGGCAGGTGGCACACAGTATAGATGCTTTGCGGATAAGAAACAGTAGGCACTTATTTGTGCGCTGGTTCCGGATTGGTAAGGTTGCGGCGTAGCCGCCGTGGGGCAGAGGCCGTGGGGGGGGCCATGAGGGGAATATGGAGCAGATTTGAACAACAGCTTGCTTGGAATATGGCCGCGTGAGAGGGTATGAATCCGCAGTGTCTAATCCCCTGTACAACCTCGGACGATTATGGAAGGAATGATGCCGCCGCAAGGCGCGGTATCTACAATTTTGATAGTAGTATCGATTAGTACCACCTCTGGTGACGGATCAGACTTGATTTCTGCACCGTTTTGCAGATAATACGCTGTTCGACCTTGTCGATCATGTGGCGTAACGGCAAGGACTATAATGTGCGTAAGGAGCGTTTTATGACCAAGGGTAATGCTATGTCTGATCGCTATAAGCGTGAATTTGTAGAGGTCATGTGCCCCAAGTGCAGACGGACCCAGATTATTGCTGTGCCCGAAGAGTCCATGCCCACGTGCGAGGACTGCAAGCGCGAAATGATCATCAAGGAAGTTCTCACTGAAGGGAAGTACTAGGGAGTTGGATGCAACGGCATCCCTGACAATCAACGGGATTTGGAGGAAACGCATGAAATTTCTGAAGGCTCTGATTCTGGCCCTGCTCGTAGCCATGATCGCTCTGCCCGCAGCCGCTGCGGATATCGAACTGGCCAAGAAGTCCACCATCAGCGAAGTTCTGAAGCGCGGCGAACTGCGCGTAGGCTTTGACGCAGGCTACCCGCCCTTTGAAATGACCGACAAGAACGGCAAGTACATCGGGTTTGACGTTGACCTCGGCAAGGAACTTGCCAAGGCAATGGGCGTGAAGTTCGTGCCCGTGAACACCGATTTCGACGGCATGGTTCCTTCCCTGCTGGCCGACAAGTTCGACATCATCATCTCCGGCATGACCCTGACTCAGGAACGTAACCTGAAGATCGGCTTTAGCGATCCCTACATCATCATGGGGCAGACCGTTCTGGTGAATGCAAAGCACAAGGGCAAGATCACCTCTTACAAGCAGCTGAACGATCCCAAGTTCATCGTGATCTCCCGTATGGGCACCACCGGTGAAGAAGCCACCAAGCGTTACATCCCCAAGGCCACTTACAAGTCTTTCGAAAAGGAAGTTGACTGCGCCCTTGAAGTTATCAACGGCCGTGCAGACGCTTTCGTATACGACCTGCCCGTGAACGAAGTGTTCCAGAAGCAGCAGGGCAAGGACAAGACCTTCCTGCTCAACGAGCCTTTCACCTTTGAGCCCATGGCCATCGGCCTCAAGCAGGGTGATCCCGACTTCCTGAATTTCCTGAACAACTTCCTCCGTCAGATCAAGAACGACGGTCGTTATGAGCGCATGTATGACAAGTGGCTGCGTTCCGACGAATGGCAGTCTCAGGTAAAGTAAGGTAATCCAGCGCATTGGGGCCGGATGGAACGCCATCCGGCCCTATGCGCATTTTGATGATCCTGTTTTCGACCCGGGCCGCGTTGCGGCATGTGGGACGCGGTCCGGGCCGAAGCCGGGAAAGGTCCAGTGCGTGGGGCCTTAACCAGTTTTAGATAGCGTAAGTAGGGGACTACTAAATGAGTCGACACGTTGGATTGGACCGCCCCAAGGGACCGGGCTACTTCCTGTTCTGGAAAACCGTGTTTCTGGTGCTGCTGGCTGGCTTCATGTACTTCGTCTACATGGCTTCCAGCGCGGTGGAATATGTCTGGCGCTGGGAGCGCGTGCCACAGTACTTCTGGCTCAAGCAGGACGTGGATGTCCGTGCGGAGTCGGAAGGTGATCTGCTCTCCATCAAGCGGGATGCGACTGGCGTCACGCTGACCATCAAGACCAACAGCGGCGAAGTGCAGCGGGTTATGCCGGCCGATGCCGAAGTGCATCTGTCCGAAGGTGACTTCGTGTATATGGGCGATTCCATTGCCTCGTACCATCAGTCCAAGCCCGGTGTGCTGCTTGAAGGGTTGTGGATAACGCTGAAGGTCAGCTTCATTGCCATCATCTTCGGTATTGTTCTCGGTGTGCTTACCGGATTGTGCCGTATTTCCGCCAACCCGGCGCTGCGTTGGTCTGCCATTACCTATATTGAACTTATCCGCGGCTCCCCTCTGCTGGTGCAGATTTTTCTCTGGTATTTCGTCGCGGGCACGCTCATCAACGGTGTGCTGCAGAGCATCGGCCTCGGCGTTATGCCCCCCCTGTGGTACGGCGTGCTGGCACTTGCCATATTCACCGGTGCCTATGTGGCGGAAATCGTGCGTGCCGGTATCCAGTCCGTGCACCGCGGGCAGATGGAAGCCGCCCGTTCGCTGGGACTGAACTACAGTCAGGCCATGCGCAGGATCATTCTTCCGCAGGCCTTCCGCCGTATTCTGCCGCCGCTTGCAGGCCAGTTCATCAGCCTTGTGAAGGACTCTTCTCTGCTCGGCGTCATCGCCGTGCGCGAACTGACCAAGGCGACCCGCGAAGTCGTAAGCTCCTCTCTGCAGCCCTTTGAGCTCTGGATTCTCTGTGCCGTGCTGTATCTGGTGCTGACCTTCACTCTCTCGCTTCTGATTCAGCAGCTTGAAAGGAGAGCCCTGCGATGATCAATGCAGTCAATGTAAACAAATTCTTCTATACCCCCGACAAGCTTCATGCCCTGCGTGATGTGTCGCTGCAGATCGCATCCGGCGAGGTGGTGGTTGTCATCGGTCCTTCGGGCTCCGGTAAGTCCACCTTTCTGCGGTGCCTCAACCGTCTGGAATACGCCGATTCCGGCGAGATTTACGTGGACGGTGAGGACATTCTTGATCCGAAGTGCGACATAAACAAGGTGCGCGCCGAAGTGGGCATGGTGTTCCAGTCGTTCAACCTGTTCCCGCACATGACCGTGCTCGAGAACGTGGTGATGGCACAGATGACCGTGCGCAAGCGCTCCCGCAAGGATGCGGAAGCCAGAGGCATGGAATTGCTCGGCAAGGTCGGCATTGCGGAAAAGCACAGGGTGTATCCCGACCAGCTTTCCGGCGGGCAGCAACAGCGTGTGGCCATAGCGCGTTCTCTTGCCATGGCTCCCAAAGTGATGCTTTTTGACGAGCCGACCTCTGCACTGGACCCTGAAATGGTGGGCGAAGTGCTCGATGTTATGCAGAACCTTGCGCGTGAAGGCATGACCATGGCCGTTGTGACCCACGAAATGGGCTTTGCTCGTGAAGTGGCAGACAGAGTGGTCTTCATGGACGCCGGGCAGGTGCTTGAAGTGGGGACGCCCGAACACTTCTTCACCAATCCGCAGCATGAGCGCACCAAGCTCTTCCTGAGCCAGATTTTGTAGTTCAGGTTTACTGTTGTGTATCAGGCCCCCTTGCGACTGCTGCCGCAAGGGGGCTTTTTGCGCGCGACACCTTTCCGTAATGGGACGAAGGAGATTTTTAGCGATTATACTTGGGCATTTTCCTTGCGGTGATTATACATAGGATAGGAAAGGTAGTCCGCACAGCCTTGATCGTGCGGTTTACAGGTTGTCCATAAGGAGGTGTACCATGTTACCGACTATCAAGAAGGTATTGTACGCAACAGACCTGTCCTCTGCTGCTACGCATGCTTTCGGCTTTGCATTGAGTGTGGCTGAAAAGCACGGTGCCGAGTTGACCGTGTTGCATGTGGTTCCTGAACTGCCTCAGGAATATGGGCTTGCAGCCGGCTTTGACTTTACCCCCGACTTTGACAAGGAAATGTGGGAAGCATTCAAGAAAAGCCGGGCAGAAGGCGCAAAGAAGGAACTTGAAAAGCAGGTACGTGAAGCCTGTCTGAAATTCGGCGCTTCCCCTGTCGGGCCGGATCATCTGATTGTCCGGAATGGCAGAGCTGTTGAAGAGATTGTTGACGAAGCTCGGCGTGTCGATCTTGTTGTCATGGGTACTCAGGGACACGGCCGCATAGGTGGCCTGCTCATGGGTAGCGTTGCTCAGGGGGTGCTCGCCAAATGCGAAACTCCCGTGATGGTAGTACGTGTCGGTTCGTAACGGAATCTCCGCCTGACGGAAGCCTCACCTGACAGAAGCCTCACCTGATGGAAGCCTCATCTGGCGGAAACCCCGCAAAAAGGGGCACTGTGACGACGTTGGCGTGATGCGGAACCGGAAGTGAAAATGAAAAGCGGCTGTCGCCATGGGCGGCAGCCGCTTATTATTGCGGATTCTCTTTGTGGCGCCCGACGAGGACGATCAGCCGATGATGGCTGCCACGGCAGACGCTACCCGTTCGCCGTCCATGGCTGCGGAGATTATGCCTCCCGCGTAGCCTGCCCCTTCACCGCAGGGGAAAAGACGCTTGGCTGAAGGGTGTTCCAGCGTTTCCTTGTCACGCGGAATGCGGACAGGGGAACTGGTGCGCGATTCTACAGCAAGCACCTTGGCCTCGCCGGAATCATAGCCCTTGTACTTCTTGCCGAAGAGCGGCAGCGAGGCGCGCAGCCGTCTGGCAACGCCCTCGGGCAGCAGTTCATGCAGGGGAGCTGAGTAGATTCCGGGAATATACGAAGATTTGGGCAGGGCAGAAGAAACGCGTCCCTTGATGAAGTCGCCCACCATCTGCGCCGGAGCCTTCTGGCTCGTCCCGTCTCCCGCAGCGAACATGGCGCGTTCAACGGATGCCTGAAATTCCAGCGCGCTCAGCGGGTTATCTGCGCCGCCGATATCCTCGAGCCGTATTTCCACCACCAGCCCTGCGTTGGCAAAGGGAGCATTGCGCGCGGCAAGGCTCATGCCGTTCAGCACCAGTTCGCCGGGGGCGGTGGAGGCAGGCACCACAAAGCCGCCCGGACACATGCAGAAGGAGAATACCCCCCGATCCTGCACCTGCTGGGTGATGCGGTAGCTGGCAGCAGGGAGGTTGGTGTGCCTCGGCGACTGGTGGTAGAAAATACCGTCTATCAGCTCCTGCGGGTGTTCTATGCGTACCCCGAGTGCAAAGGGCTTGGCCTCTATGGCTATGCCCCGTGTGTGCAGCATGTGGAAGACATCGCGCGCGGAATGGCCTGTGGCCAGAATGACGGCATCGGCGTCCACAGTTGCTCCGTCAGCAAGAACGGCTCCGCGGACCTGCCCGTCTTTGAGCACAAGGTCGGTCACGTGGGTGTCGAAGTGTATTTCGCCGCCTGCACCCTCAATGGCTTCGCGTATGCGCCGCACAATGCGCGGCAGCATGTTGGACCCGAGATGCGGATGGGCGTCTATGCGTATATCCGGCGATGCGCCGTGCTCTATGAGCAGGTCGAGAATGCGCCCCACGTCGCCGCGTTTGGTGGCCCGTGTATACAGCTTGCCGTCGGAATAGGTGCCTGCGCCCCCTTCGCCGAAACAGTAGTTGGAATGGGGGTTGACCGCTCCGGTTGTGAACAGGGGCTTCAGGTCCTTGCGGCGGGCATTCACATCCTTGCCGCGTTCCAGAACAATGGGCTGGATGCCGTGTTCAAGCAGGGTGAGGGCAGCCACGTAGCCTGCGGGTCCGGCCCCGATTATGGCAACCCTGCGGCCTTTGAGCGGAGCAGGGCGGAAGAAGGGGCCTTCCGTTTCCGCAAATTCCTGCGGGGCGATAACCACCTGCAGTACGAATTGCGGCCGTCTGGAGCGGGCATCAATGGACCGGCGCGTGACCCGTGTATACAGGTTAGGGTTGTCCTGCATGCCCGCTTTGCTCAGCGCGGCCTTGCGAATGGCTTGGGGGGTGTTAATCCGGTCGGGATCTATCTTAATTTCCACGGTAACAGGCTTCATGGATATCTCTCTGTAAATGCTGTTCTGGCAGGAGCGGGCATTACTGTCTGCCCGTGCGCGGCCTACTATACTCCCGGCCTGTGTGTCACGTCAAAATAAAGCCCTGCAAGGCAACGGGATACGGGATATGTGTAGTTACCCGCCCTGTTGCCGGTGTTCGCAGCAGTAATGTGCGTGAACAGTCACGCGAATGTGCGCGTATTGTGACAGGGCAGGATGGGCGGGCATGTATCTTCCTCTCATGTTTCATGATCTCATGAATGATAACAACAGGAAAGGTAAGGTATATGATCAATCTTGAGCGTAGAGAATTGTTGAAATTGGGCGCGGTTGCGGGGGCACTCGCCCTTGTCGGAACCAGACCGCTTGCTGCAGGTGCTGCACCGTCCAGAATATCCCTTGAAGCGCTGCGGGAAATGAGCCCCGTGCAGATGGCAGAGGCCTCCGGCCCTGCCATGGCCTCGTGGGAAAGCGTGCGCAGTCAGGCTGCGGAAATCCGTAACCCCGCACTTCGCCGACAGGTGACTGCCATTCTTGAGAATCCTGCGCCCACCCTCATGAAGCGCATCGGCGCTTCGGAAAAGAAGTCCATTCACAAGGAACTGGTTGCCGAAAAACTCCTCGAGGGCGTGAGCGAGCAGGACTTTCTGCCGCCGGTCAAGGATGCTTCCAAGGCCAGCCAGCCGTTTTACGCGGCTCCCGGCAGCGGGTACCAGAGCCACCATGCCTATCCCGGCGGACTGGCCACGCATACGGACCTGAACGTGCGCGTATCCAAGGCACTGGCCGACGGCTACCTTGATGTGTATGGCTACGGGCTGGACCGCGACGTGGTCATTGCTTCCCAGTTGCTTCACGATCTGCACAAACCGTGGGTTTTTCAGTGGCAGGCAAACGGCGAGTCGCGCACGGAATTGAAGCTGGCCGGAACCGGCGAGCACCACACGCTCGGTGTTGCCGAATCCATTGCCAGAGGGCTGCCTGCCGATGTCATTGTTGCGCAGGCCTGTGCGCACAACCACCCCCGCACGCCGGAAGATGAGGTGCAGGTGGTGGGCTGGCTGAAGGCGGCTGCCATTCTCAACGGCATAGACCCCGTGCAGTACGGCCTGCTTGAAAAGGGCGGCAAGACTCTGCCCCTGCCCAGACGGCAGGAAGGGTTTGTCTGCCATCTCGGCGACCATGACTGGGTGCTTACCGTTCCGGCTGCACAGTGGATCATTCCTGTCGTGCAGACCATTGCTCAGCGCGATTACGGCATCAAGGCTGATGATGCGGCCATGTTCAACAGGTTCCGCAACTATGTGTTCTCTCAGGTGTCGATCATGTCTCTTTACGAGACCTACGCCGCCAGGGGAGAAGCAGAGCTGACCCGCGTGGTGCACGGCCAGGTGCAGCGGGCTTAAACAGTTCCTACATGCAAAAAATGAAGGCCCGCTTGCTGGAGCGGGCCTTTCTGCGTGGTGCGGGTGGAGTATCGGATACTAGCCGCACCTGGGTGACTGGGCGCAGTGTGCGCATGGAGCGGGTTTTCCTTCCCGTCATGCAAAGTCGTGGCGTCGTGCCGCCATTGCGGCGGGTGGCTGGCCAGTCGGGCCGGTCGGATCGGTCATTGCGCTCAGCGTATGGTTGGCCAGAAGGGCCATGGCGTCCTGAGGCAGCGGGATGATGCCGCGGGGGAACGATTCCACGCTATGGCCTGACAGTACGAGCGATGCCCATTTGCGCACGGAAATATGAAACAGGGCAGGATTGTCGACTACGATGCGAACCTTGGACATACGATCGTTTTCCACGGCTTGGGACGTGAAGCTTGCCCCGTGCTTCCAGTACGTGAAAAGGGCAGATTCTATCCGCCCGAACCGGAAGCCCGCAGCCGCAGCCTGCACCCAGAAATCCCAGTCCTCATACATGGTATCACGGCGAAACCCTTGACTATTCTCCCAAACCTTGCGGCGGAAGACAGCCGGAGACGTAACCACGTTCTGCCATGAAAGCAGATGGGGAGTGGTACAGGGCAGCAGAATGGTCTGCGGAGGTATGTGCCCGTCTTCGTGAACGATCTTCTGAGCCGTGTAGACAAGGTCCACGGAGGGACGATAGTCCAGCATCTCCCGACAGGCCCGAAGAAATTCCGCATCGATCAGATCGTCCGCATCCATGGCGAACAAGAGGGCGCCCTTGGCTCTGGCAAGCCCCTTGTTGCGCACCGGAGCAGGGTGCCCTTTGCCACCGGCATGCAGCAGCATGAACCGGGCACAGTTGAGTTCCTTGCCCAGCGCCTCTGCGGTGGGAACGGAATCGTCCGTACTGCCGTCATCCACCAGAATTATTTCAGTATCGTCCAGAGGATGCGTCTGCCGGTTGAGCGCATCAAAAAGACGGGGCAAATATGACCCGTAGTTGTGGTTGGTTATGATGATGCTCAGGCTGACATGTGGCGCATTCATGTTTCCTATATCGGTTGTGTAAGAGGGGCCGATAGGGGAACTTTGCCCCGAACGGATTATTATCATCCGCTTTCTGGCAGGGCCGTGCGGTTTTGCCCGCTGCTTCAGGTCGAAGCCGCGAAGAGGAAAGGTGGTTGTGACTTCCCGTCTGTGTATTCACATGATTGCCTGTTCACGATGCGCCGGTTGGTGAAGCAGCAGGAACGACTGTTCTGTCTGTTTTCCTGCTGCGGCAACGTTCTCAAGTAGCTGATGAGGCGATTCCTGCTATTGTCTTTATCGGCTGGCTGTATATACTTATAGGAATTGCAAAGAGTTTTGTAACAGGTCCCCTGTTTGATCCCTTCCGACCCCGCAAGGAGCGTTTCCGATGCCTGAATTCCTTTCGCCGTGGCTTATCTGGTTTCTGGCCGGTGTGATCATCATGCTGGCCGAACTGGGAATCCCGGGATTCGTCATAATATTCTTCGGCGTCGGTTGTTGGGCCGCAGCGCTTACGGCTGTGTGGTTCCCCGGCGCCCTTACTGCCCAGATTGCCGTGTTCATGCTGGTTTCGCTGATTTCGCTGCTCACGTTGCGCAAGGCCGCAGTGCGCATTTTTGTGGGCCGCAGCGAAGGTGCCTCTGATGAGGATACCGGCAATGTCCCCGTGGGGGCTCACGTCATTGTGGAACAGGAGATTCTTCCCGGCAGAGAGGGCAGGGTGCGCTTTCGTGGCACACTCTGGTCCGCTGTTGCCGAGGAGCCTTTGAAAGTCGGTGCCGAGGCGCAGATTTCGGGCGTGGATAAAGCCAACAAGGCATGTCTGCGCGTGGTACCTGTCCGTCAGGAATAATGCACACTCTGTGGCGGACTGTGTCTGCCACAAGACGGACGGTGCGCGAACGAAGCCTGCACCATGATACTTTCGTCATCCCCCCAGCCGGTCCCGTAGCGGCTGTCACACATAACACCAAACGGAGAATACCCGATGCTGAGTCCTGCAGCCATAGCCCTTATTGCCTTAGCGGTGTTGCTGGTCGTCGTCCTTATTAAAGGAGCGGTCATCGTGCCGCAGAAAACGGCAGCCATTATGGAACGTCTCGGCAAGTACAGCCGTACCCTTGAAGCGGGTTTTCACGTGCTTATCCCGTTCGTGGATCGCATCGCCTACTCCTTCAGCCTGAAGGAAGAGGTGATTGATGTGCCTGCGCAGATCTGCATTACCAAGGATAACGTCAGCGTTGAGGTTGACGGCATCATCTATCTTGAGGTGCAGGACGCTTTTAAATCGGCTTACGGCATAGACAATTATCTGCGTGCCGCATCGCAGCTCGCACAGACCACGCTGCGTTCCGCCATCGGCAAGATCGATCTCGACAAGACCTTTGAGGAGCGCGAAAAGATCAACAACGAGGTCATAGACGCCATTGACCAGGCGGCAATGACCTGGGGCGTGAAGGTGCTGCGTTACGAGATCAAGGACATAACGCCGCCCCTGTCCGTGAAGGAAGCCATGGAAGCCCAGATGACGGCGGAACGTCAGAAGCGCGCCAATATTGCCACATCCGAGGGGCTGCGTCAGAGCATGATCAACCAGTCCGAAGGTGAGAAGCAGAAGCAGATAAACGAAGCAGAAGGCAAGGCCGCGCAGGTGCGACTGGTTGCCGAGGCCGATGCCAAGCGTATTGAACTGGTTGCCGGGGCAACTGCGCAGGGTATTCTTCTGGTGGCGGATGCCGTCAAATCCGACGGTGGTATAGAGGCACTGAACATGCGCCTTGCCGAACAGTACATCAGGGAATTTGGTAACCTTGCCAAGGAAACCAATACCGTGCTCATGCCTGCGAACGTTGCAGACGTGGCGGGTGTTATTGCCACTGCCATGTCCACGGTAAAGGAAGTGAAAGGCGGAATGTAGATGGCGTAGTTCCAGCGCCTGTCAGTGAAGATGAAAACGGCCGGAAGCGTTCTGCTTCCGGCCTTTTTATTTTGGATGCGGCAGCCGGACTCAGTTGTCCAGCACTTCCCGGACAATGCGGGAAAATTCGGCCAGTTCAAAGGGTTTGAGCATGATCTTGCGTATGCCGTGCTGTCCCTCGCGGATGGAGCGCAGCACCTCCGAGTAGCCGGTGCAGAGGATGACCGGCAGGTCGGGGCGTATGGCATACACAGCTTCTGCCAGTTTGGCCCCCGTGAGGCCGGGCATGGTCTGGTCCGTGACGATCAGGTCAAAGGCATCCGGCGTGGAGGCAACAGCCTTCAGCGCGGTGCGGCTGTCGGTGAGCCCCGTGACCTTGTAGCCGAGATCTTCAAGAAGCTGGGTGTTTATGGCCACAAGGTCTTCCTCGTCGTCCACCAGCAAGATGCGTCCCTGACCCGTAACGGCTGCTTCCTCTTCTCCCGCTTCTTCCTGCTTTGCCTTTCCGGCAAGGGGCAGAAGCAGGGTGAAGGTGGCACCTTCTCCCAGTTCGCTGCGGGCCGTGATTTCGCCGCCCATGCTGCCCACGATGCCGTGCACCATGGCAAGGCCCATGCCCGTGCCTTCGCCCTGCGGCTTGGTGGTGAAGAAGGGGTCGAAAATACGGTTCAGCAGTTCAGAGGGAACACCGCAGCCGGAGTCGGCCACCTCAAGCTGTATGTATCTGCCGGGGTGCAGCTGGCTGGTGGGGGCAATATCCCGCTCGGCCAGGTCGCGGTAACGGGTGCTCACCTGCAGCACGCCGCCTGATTCACGCATGGCATAGGCCGCGTTGGTGCCAAGGTTCATGATGATCTGGTGAATCTGGCTGGGGTCGGCCATGAGGGTGCCGTTTGCCTGCAGGTCCGCCTCTATGGTGATGGTGGAGGGCAGAGAGGTGCGCAGCAGGTTGAGCACTTCGTGGATGAGCGGTTCCAGCTCCACGCGGCGGCGTTCCGGTTCGCGGCGGCGCGAGAACACCAGAATCTGGTTCACCATTTCGCGCGCCCGCGCGGCGACCTTGCGGATACGGTCAAGATTGCTCGCGGCGCGGCTCTCTGCGGGCACCGAGGGCTGGGCGAGCTCGGCGTACCCGGATATGGCGGCAATGATGTTGTTGAAGTCGTGGGCTATGCCCCCTGCGAGGGTGCCGAGTTCCTCCATCTTCTGGCTCTGGCGCATGCGGGTTTCCATGCGCAGCTTTTCGGTGATGTCTCGCACCACTTCCACAATATTGATGACCTTGCCCTCGTCGTCGAGCACGGGGGTGATGGAAAGGTCGCCTTCAAGCAATGAGCCGTTCTTGCGCTTGTAGGTGGTCTGGCCGCGCCATACCTCGCCTTTGCCTATGTTGTCCCATATGTGGCGGTAGAACTCTTCATTATGCTTGTCGCTGCGGACCATGGCAATGTGCTTGCCCTTGAGTTCAGTTTCCGAATAGCCGGTCATGGCCTGAAACGAGGGGTTGGTGTATTCCACGTATCCCTGTGTATCCAGAATGAATATGCCGTCTTCGGTCTGCTCCATGGCGGCCAGCATGCGCATGCGGTCCTTGAGCTCCTTCTTGAGCTCCTCGGTGCGCTGCTGCACCCGCCGTTGCAGGGTGCGGTTCCACATGATGATGGAAACAAAGGTCAGCACCACGAAGAGCACGCCGCCTGCCATGTAGAACCAGAAACGCTTGTTCTGCAGGAAGAAGGATATGTAGTTCTGATCGAGCCGTACCCAGCGCCTGTAGATGGTGCTCTGCTCGGCCGGGGTTATGGTATCCAGCCCTTTTTGCATGATACGCGCAAGAATGGGCCAGTCTGAGCGCACGGCAATGCGGTTGTAGATGGCAAATTCCGTATGTCCGGCCACGCGCAGGTTGGTTATGCCCTTGTCTTCAATGAAGTAGCTGGCCTGCGGCAACGAGATGATGGTTGCATCAATCTCGTCAAACGAGACGTGCAGCAGGGCGGCAAGGTAGTTGTAAACCGGCTGTATGTGTATGTCCGGATAATATTTGTGGATGTAGTCTATTACCGCATATTCCTTGGGCAGCGCCAGTTCCATGCCCTTGTCGCGCATGGTTTCCAGCGTGAGGAATTCCTTCTGGCTCTTGTTGACCAGAATGACGGTGGGCAGCTCAAGATATGGCTTGGTGAACTGCATGTAATCTATGCGTGCGGGGTTGCCTGCAAAACCGGCGATCATGTCTATCTCGCGGTTTTTTGCCATTTCGAGGAGCTGGTTCATGTTGTCCGGCTCGACGAGCTTGAACTTCACGTGCAGGCGTTCTTCCAGCAGGTGCATGTAGTCGGCCACCATACCGAGATATTCGCCATGTTCGTCCAGATACTCAAGCGGACGGGATGCGGGCGTGGCAGCCACGACAATGGGCTTGTTGTGCTCGGTCAGCCACACACGCTCCTCGAAGTTGAGCGGGTCCTTCCATATCTGCCGCAGCGGCAGAAGGTTGAAGGCAGACGCCGCGATAAACAGGATGACGAGAACGGCAAAGCCGAAGCCCCAGAGCTGGCCGGGCAGTCGTTTGAGGATGCCTTGCCTGCGCTGGCTCCTGCCGTTTCGGTTTTTCCCGTTCCGCGGTGTATTTGGCGGGGTGGTGTTGGACATGCTTCCTCCACAGGTAAGTACAATACTCTGTTGCATGAAGCTTGCCAATGTCCGAAATTGTTTGTGCAATCAGTCATGACTTGTAAAGGCGCAGCGTGGGCGGGCATGGGAAGTTGCGGGGATAAATTGTCGATGTTCCGAAAAAGTGAACATTGGCATGCTGCCTGTATTTTCAATGCCATGCGGCATTTCGGGAGGCAATTCCGGCTTTGCTGCGGGTTGATTGTCTGGTCCGTATGGTGCATTGAGCTAGGCACACGAACGGCAACAGCGTATTCTGCCCGAAAATGCCGAGATGCCAGTCATGCCATTCAGACCATTCCCGGCGGGCGCGCTAGTCACGCCGGCAGCACCTGCCGTAAAGGGCAAACCAGTCATGACTGTCACGCCAGATAAGCCAGAGACGATAATGATGATGGAGACGACATAATGGCCCGTATCCTGATAATCGACGATGACCCGGACATCAGCACCATCATAGCCCAGCTGGCGGAAGACGCAGGGCATGCTCCCTATACGGCGGGAACCTTGGGAGATGGGCTGCGCAGGCTGCATTCCACCCCCATTGATCTGGTGTTTCTCGACGTGCGTCTGCCCGACGGCAGGGGAATAGATGCCCTTGCGGATATCCGAAAATCGGAAGGGCAGCCCGATGTCATCATCATTACCGGCCTTGGTGATCCCGACGGGGCGGAACTGGCCATCCAGAACGGGGCATGGGACTACATCGAAAAGGGCAGCACCCTCAAGCAGATTGCCTTTTCCATGGACCGGGCGCTCAAATACCGCGAACGGCACAGGCCGGGTGAGTCGCGTTCCCTGAAACGGGACAAGCTGGTGGGGGACAGTCCCGCCGTGCATGCCGTGCTGGATAATCTTGTTGTGGCCGCCACGGGTGAAGCCAGCGTGCTCATCACAGGTGAGACGGGTACCGGCAAGGAAGTGGTGGCCCGCACTGTGCACGAGAACAGCAACAGGGCCTCCGGCCCCTTTGTGGTGCTCGACTGCGCCTCCATTCCCGCCAATCTGGTTGAAGGCGAGCTGTTCGGCCATGTAAAAGGCTCGTTTACCGGTGCCACAGCCTCGCGGCAGGGGGTAGTGGGGCAGGCCGACGGTGGCACCCTGTTCCTTGATGAAGTGGGCGAACTGCCGCTTGCCATGCAGGGGGCCTTTCTGCGTGTGCTGCAGGAAAAGCGTTATCGTCCGGTGGGCTCCACCCGCGAGCTTGTCAGTGATTTCAGGCTGGTAGCAGCCACCAACCGCGACCTTGAATCCATGTGCCGTGCCGGAACCTTCCGGACGGATCTCTTTTACCGGCTCAAATCCTGCGCCATACTCGTGCCTCCGTTGCGGCAGCGGCTTGAGGATGTTCCGGCCCTTGCACGCCACCATCTGGATGGCATCTGCGCTCGCTACGGCTGGCAGCCCAAGCAGCTTTCAGAAGAACTGCTTTCGCTGCTCATGCATTACGAATGGCCCGGTAACGTGCGCGAATTGGTGCAGACGCTGGAGCGCACGGCGGTTTTTGCGGCAGATGAAGAGACCATTTATCCCGAGCATCTTCCTGTGGACATTCGCGCCCGTGCAGCCGGACGCATGGTGCAGCGCACCTGTTCCCTTGAGAGCAGCGTGGCAGAAATGCCGCAGGCTCAGGACGTTGTGCCGGAACAGGCCGGAACGGATGTCCGAGGAGCGGCGGTGGTTTCTTCGGCGGATGTATTGGGGGATGTGTTGGGGGATGTTCCGGCGGTATCACCGTCTGCATCTCCGGCTGACTCCACGGGAACTGCGGTGGAGTCCGCAGGGCAAGAGGTGGCGTCCGAGCCGGATTTCGTGTCCCGCTATTTGGAAACGGGTGGGGAGACAGGAGCGGGACGCAGGGGGACTATTCCCCGATTCAAGGAATTCCGCACCGCCTGCATAGATCATATCGAAAAGGCCTATCTTGAGCGCCTTCTGGATGTCGCAGACGGTTCCATTAAGGATGCCTGCAGGTTGTCCGGCCTTTCCCGCACCCGACTGTATGTGCTGATGAAGTCGCACGGGGTGGTGCGCGAGTAGCTGCCCTGTGACCACTTGTACCTCACACAAAAGAGAGGAGTGTGATGGATTTTCTGCAGACCGCTGCTGAGTGGGCCTGGGCCCGCCATCATAACGTGCTTAGTTGGTATATCCGGCCGTTATTTCTTATTCCATTTTGCTATTTTGCGTACCGTCGTTCACTTGTCGGAATCTTCGCCACTCTGTTTGCCCTGCTGACGAGCATGTTCTGGTTTTCTGTTCCCGAACATGTTGCCCCTGCCGTACTTACGGCACTGCAGGCAGAAAAGGACTATCTGCTCGGTCCTTGGGCGGCATGGAAGGTGGCTATTGCGCTACTGGTTCCCCTGTCTCTGGCTGGGTTGGCTGCAGCCTTCTGGAAACGTTCCTTCATGATCGGCGTGATTGTCATAAACGCCATAGCCGTGCTCAAGCTTGTCTGGACTTTCGGATTTCTGGGCAGTGAGGCCGGTTTTGCCCTTCTTGTTCCGGCCCTGACAGGACTCGCGATCTGCAATGCGGTGGTTATATGGTGGCTGCGCAGGCGCAAGGAACAACACCAGTAGTTACTTTTCGGCATGCCGAAGCGTGGTCTTGTCCGTTTTTCTCCTCAGACTGTCTTCGCGCACCCTTTGGACTTGTTGAAAAATATCAACGATGCTGCCATGACCTCCGACCAGATTCTGGAGAAGGCGACAGAACACGACAAAGGGCTTCTCACCCCCTTTGGCAGGATGAGCCTTGAGGTGCTCAGGGAAGGTGACAACGTGGTTGTGCTGTTGTGCGATTCATACAGGAATGTTGCCCTGATGGAAGATTCCGGTTGTACCGCCAAGGTGGACAATAACTATATGGGAACCTCGACCCCGCCGTGTGCCTTCACTCTTGCCCCTGCTGAATTGTGTGAATAGCGCCTCTTCCCCGTTACCGAGAAAACCCGCTGTAAGGCGGGTTTTTTGTTCTGTGGTTCGGGATGGTCCCGGTTTAGTGAACATGTATTAGATTGAAGTGTCCCGCTTTTGTGAACATAGGGAGCCGTTGTGCGGTTCCGAAATACGGAACAGCCATCGGGGAGGGCTGATAACATGCCGTGGTTATGATATATACCGTCTTTGGCACCAATCGTGGATACCTGAGCGTACAGGCTGCGCTGCAAGCCTGAGGGAAGATGAGTATGGAGAAGAGTTCCGCGTTGGAGCTCAATAACAACCGACTGTTTTTCAGGAGTTCACCATGAAACGTATTGTTGCCGTAATGCTGTGTCTGGCAGCCGTATTCGGTCTGACCGCGTGCAACGACAAGCCTGCTGAAAAGAAGGCTGAGAAGATCACCCTTAAGTTTGCCACCCAGCACCCCATTGAGCATATGGCTCAAAAGGCTGCCGAGCGCATCAAGGCTCGCGTGGAAAAGGAAACTGAAGGCCGTGTGGAAATTCAGATCTACCCCGCCAACCAGCTCGGCGATGCTTCCCAGATTTACGAGGAAGTCATCCGCGGTTCCATCGACATCGCGCACATCACCGTGCCCGACCAGTTTGACTCCCGCCTCGGCGTAGGCTTCCTGCCCTACATCGCACGCGACTACGATCAGATTCGCAAGGTTTTCGCCACCACCGCTTTCATTCCCACCGAACTGGCGAAGATGCATGACAAGCTCGGCGTGAAGTTCTTCAGCTACTTCGGCGAAGGTTTCATCGGCGTTGGCACCGTCAAGCCCCTTGAAGCCATCAATGTTCCCGGTACCGAAAAGGGTCACATGATCCGCGTTCCCGGCCTCGACGTATTCAAGTTCGGCGCAGAGGAACTGGGCTTCCGCACCACCTCCCTGCCTTACGCCGACACCTATTCCGCCCTGCAGACCGGCGTTGTCGACGGCTGGCTCGGTGGCCCGCCCAACCTGAACTACCTGGGCTTCCGCGACGTTATCAAGCACTTCTACCAGTACAACGTGAACTTCGAGTCCACCCAGTACGTCATGAACAAGAAGACCTTTGAAGGCATTGCAGATGCTGACCGCGCTGTTGTCGAAAAGGCATTCGTGGACGAAGGCCAGCAGTCCTTCCTGATGGCTGAAAGCGAAGACCAGATGTACCGCAAGAAGATGCAGGAAATGGGTATCGAGGTTGTGACCTTCTCCACCCAGGAGCTGGAAGCCATGGCCAACTACGTGCGCGAAAAGGCATGGAAGCGTCTGGAAGCCAACCTTACCCCCGAGCTGCTCAACGGCCTCAAGGCTTCTTACAGCAACTAAACGTCCTCCAGTTTCCCGACCAGTATCTGTAACAGGATACATCACTCCCAGTACGTGCGGCGGGTGTCCGGAATACCCCCGGTACCCGCCGCACCTTCTTTCAAACCGGTTCGCATCCCGATCAAAGGGGAAAAAACAGTGATCGCCACCAAATTCAATCCCGTGCAATTCTTCTGGAAGGGGCTGAACAAGTTCCAGAAGATCATTATGGCCACAACCAGCATTTGTATCGTGGTCATGATCTGCATTGCCGTGGTCGCACGATATATTTTCGGTTCCGACTTCTACGGCGCGGAAGAACTTATTCAGATGCTTGCCTTCTGGCTCTATTTCATGGGTGCGGCTCAGGGCAGCCGCGAGCGCAGCCAGATTTCTGCCGATATTCTCACCTGCTACATCACTGATGAAAAGCGTTGCCGTATGGCGCAGCTTTTCAAGGATTTCATCTCCACTGCAATCTGTCTGCTGGTTACCGTATGGGCGCTGCAGTTCGTGATGTGGGGCGTGCAGATGGGGCCCAAGTCTCCGGTGTTCCGTCTGCCCATGCTCATCCCGCATATCGCGGTAGGTCTGGGATTTGTTCTCATGTCCATGTATCAGGTTGTCTACCTTGTGCAGGACGTTGCCGCCCACGTGCGTCTGGCCCGTGTGGAACGTTAGGAGGGAATGGAAATGACAGTCGCAATCGCAATAGGTATTCTCATGTTCACGCTGTTCATCGGCGTGCCCATTCCCTTTGCCTTCTTCGGTTCCGGTGCCTATCTGATTTTTGCAGGCGGGTATGATCCCGGCTTCCTGCTGCCGTACGGCTTTGCCAAGATGAACTCCATTGTTCTGCTTACCATTCCGCTGTTCATCATGGCGGGAGGCGTTATGGACAAGGGCGGCATAGGCGACAGGCTGGTGGACGTGGTCGATACCATCGCAGGCCGCATCCGTGGCGGTCTGGGCGTGGTTACCGTTGTTACCTGTGCCATCTTCGGCGCGGTTACCGGTTCTTCTTCCGCCACTGTTTCCTGTATCGGCTCCATCATGATGCCCAAGCTGAAGCAGGCCGGATACCCCATGGGACATTCCGCCGCGCTGCTCGCAAGCTCCGGCGTTTTAGGCATTCTCATTCCCCCGAGCATGCTGATGATTCTGTACGCATGGATGGGCAACCAGTCCGTTCTTGCCTGCTTCCTCGCTGCCTTCGTTCCCGGTGTCATTCTGACCGTTCTGCTCAGCCTGGTTAACCTGTTCCTGCTGCGCAACAACAAGGATATCGCCGTATCGCCCAGTATGGACATGGCCACCACGGCCAAGACCTTTGTCAGCAAGAGCGCCAAGGCTTCTCCCGCCCTCATGATGCCCGTGATCATTCTCGGCGGCATCTACGGCGGTATCATGACCCCCACGGAAGCAGCAGCTGTTGCCGTGCTGTACGCCGTTCCTGTGGCCATGTTCGTGTACCGCGGCCTGAAGGCCAAGAACCTGATGTACACCCTGATTGAATCCGCCACCACCACCGGCGTTATTATGGCCATGATGTTCGCGGTTATGATTCTGTCCCGCCTGTACATCATGGAAAACCTGCCCGATCAGATCATGCACGTGCTGACCTCCATTTCTGACAACAAGTTCGTGCTGCTGCTCATGATCAACGTGTTCATGCTCATCATGGGCATGCTCATGGACGACGTTTCCGGCGTGCTGCTCGGCACCCCCATTCTTGTGCCGCTGATCATGAAGCTCGGTGTGGACCCCATCCAGTTTGCCGCCATCATGGGCGTGAACCTCGGCATGGGTAACGTAACCCCGCCCACAGCTCCCTTGCTTTATCTCTCGGGCCGCATTTCCGGCGCACCCGTGACCGAAATGCTCAAGCCGACCTTGTATCTCATTCTCTTCGCGTGGCTGCCCACGCTGCTGCTGACCACCTATGTGCCCGAAGTGTCTCTGACTCTCGTGCATTACCTGATGGGCAACTAGACCAAAGGATAAACGGATATGCGTAGCATACGGGAACTGTACCGCATCGGGGTTGGTCCTTCGTCCAGCCATACCATGGGGCCCAAGATCGCCGCAGAGCGTTTTCTTGAGCGCAACCGGTCTGCCGCTTCTTTCAAGGTGTATCTTTATGAAAGCCTTGGAGCCACCGGCAAGGGCCACCTGACCGACTGGGCCGTGCAGCAGGTTCTGGGACCGGAACGCACAGAGATTGTCTGGTGTCCCGAACTGAAGCAGCCACTGCATCCCAACGGCATGCTCTTCGAGGCGCTTGATGCCGATTGCAAGGTGACGGATTCGTGGACTGTGTACAGCGTGGGCGGTGGAGCCATCCGTGAGGAAGGCGAACCTGCTGACGCGGGAAATCACGTCTATGACCTGCCCGATATCGCCGCCATAATGGCGCATTGCGAAGACAAGGGCATTACCTACTGGGAATACGTGGAGCGCTGCGAAGGCGTAGACATCTGGGATTTTCTCGCAGATGTCTGGAAGACCATGCACGCCGCCATAGAGCGCGGCCTTGATACGCAGGGGGTTCTGCCCGGTTCCATCGGCCTGCGCCGCCATGCGTGGAGCTACTACCGCAAGACCCGCCTCTCCGGCCCCGACATGCAGCAGTCCGGATTGCTCACGGCCTTTGCCATGGCGGTATCGGAAGAAAACGCAGCCGGCGGCATCATTGTCACTGCGCCCACTTGCGGTGCCTGCGGCATTGTTCCCGCTGTGCTGCACTACCTGCAGCAGACCAACTCGCTTACCGGCAGGGATGTGCTGCGGGCGCTTGCCACGGCCGGTCTGTTCGGCAACGTGATCAAGCACAACGGCTCTATCTCCGGTGCCGAAGTGGGCTGTCAGGGCGAAGTGGGCTCTGCCTGCGCCATGGCTGCCGCTGCCGCCACCCAGCTCATGGGCGGCTCGCTGCGGCAGATAGAATACGCGGCGGAGATGGGCCTTGAACACCACCTTGGCCTTACCTGCGACCCTGTTGACGGCCTTGTGCAGATTCCCTGCATCGAGCGTAACGCCTGTGCGGCCAGCCGTGCCCTTTCCTGCGGGCAGATGGCCATTCTTTCCGACGGTTCACATCGCATTCCCTTTGATGAAGTGGTGCACGTCATGACCCAGACAGGGCATGACCTGCCCAGTTTGTACAGGGAGACATCAACCGGCGGGCTTGCTCAGGCCTATTTCGCACGGATGCAGAAAAGAGCTTGATACAGTAAGTGGCCCCTCCACCAGATTCGGTTGGAGGGGCTTTTAACAGGAGGTTCGCATGGGTAATGCCTTTCCGGAACCGGTCAGCATATTCAATGATGTGATAGGGCCAGTCATGACTGGGCCTTCAAGCTCTCACACCGCCGGTCCTGCCCGTATCGGCAGGGCTGTTCACGGGCTTGCGGGCGGTGTGAGCAGGGCTGTCATCCATTTCAAGAAAGACGGTGCCTATCCCGGCACATACCGCGGGCAGGGGACAGATAAAGGGTTCATCGGCGGCTTGCTGGGATTCGGGCCGGAGCACGAACTGCTGGGTGCCTCTCTGCAGGAAGCAGGCAGGCGCGGGCTGGAATTTGCCTTCGAAATCGAGGACAACCCCCATCCCCATCCCAATACCGCCCGTATTGTAGTGACGGATGCTCGCGGCAGCGAACGGGAGTTTCTCACGGAATCCACCGGCGGCGGCATGTTCAGGATTTTCGCCATGGATGGCTTCCCCGTTTCCGTTTCCGGCGAATATTGGGAACTGTTCATACAGTCCCCGCGTAGCGAGGTGCTGGAAGGCGTGGCAGAAACAGCGCTGGTCCTCGGCTGCCGAGTAGAGCGGCGGGATGGTTCTTCCGGTTCCCTGCTGCAGATCACCGGTCAGGCTCCTTTTGCGCCCGATCTGCTGCATGTGGCGGAAACCCTGCGCAAAAACGAAGGGTGCCGTATTTCGCGGCTCGATCCTTTGCTGCCTGTTCCGGGACGGTTCCGCTACGATATGCCGTTTTTCACGGCCGGTGAGGCGCTGAAGAGTTGCAAGGGGGCAGCCGTATCCGCCGCTGAACTGGCATTTGCTTACGAAAAGGCCCGCAGCGGAGATTCGCACGCTGCCATCCTGTCCCGCATGACGGATGTTGTGCGCGTCATGCGTCAGGCTGCCGCAATGGGTATGGAAAAGGAACTGCCCGTCACGGGGTTTCTCAAGCCCAAAGCGGCACAGATGGCCCGTGCCGTTTCCGAAGTACGGCTTGCAGACCTTGGCATCATGAACCGGGGTATGGTCATCGCCACGGCCATCATGGAATATAACAGTTCCGGCGGCATTGTGGTGGCTGCGCCCACTGCCGGTTCCTGCGGGATACTCCCCGCGGTGGTTCTGTCTCTGGCCGAGAGCCTTGCGCTGTCACCGGACACTTTGGCTGAAGCAGAGGCGGAAGCCATGCTGGTTGCCGGTCTCGTGGGCGTATTCATTGCGCATCAGGCTACCTTTGCCGCCGAAGTGTGCGCCTGTCAGGCCGAAGTGGGAGCAGCCAGTGCCATGGCAGCGGCTGCAGCCGTGCAGCTGCTCGGCGGTACTGCGGAACAGGCCTTTGCCGCGGCGGGCCTTGCTCTGCAGAATCTTCTCGGGCTCATATGTGACCCTGTTGCAGGGCTGGTGGAGATTCCCTGTGTCAACCGCAACACCATGGGGGCGGCCAACGCCGTTGCTTCCGCCAACATGGTCATGGCGGGATTCGACCCTGTCATTCCGCTGGATGAAGTGATCGGCACCATGCTCCGGGTGGGCAAGATGCTGCCCGGCGAATTCCGCTGTACCAACCTTGGTGGTCTGTGCACGACCCCCACGGCCATAGGTATTCGTGAATCACTGGACCTGCGCTGACAGTACGGATAGCCGGAGCAGCGTTGCAGGCTGTCCGGTGACTGGAAATTACAAAAGCCGGGCATCTGTCCGGCTTTTTGCGTTGAAGATGCCGCGGGGGAATGCGGCATTGGGCCGCAATGTTGCCGTAATGTTGCCGTAATGTTGCCGCAATGTATAAAATGACAAATTTGTATTACATCCTTTGTGCGATAAAACAGGTGAAAACCCGACTGATTTGCTCTGAACTCCCCGCCAATGTAGTGATGGCACGTGTTAGTGGTTGTTTTTACAAAAATGATAATTATAAATTGTATAAATTAACATTTTTGTACTTTAATAACAACAAATGTGGCTTCGGAATCGGTAGTGTTTTCACGGTGTTTTGCTAACAGTCTGATAGATATACAAATTTGTAGGCAGTTGCCGTTTCGGCATTCCCTTTGCTTGGGGCTGTGCATGAACGAAACATCCGATTCCATAAAGCTCACGATACTGGCCGAAATTGGCAGCATCATCGGCAGGGCGCTCCGGTTGGAGAGCGCATTGCACGATATTCTTGCCATTCTGGGAACACGGCTTTCCATGGGACACGGCAGCATAGTTTTGCTGGAGCGTGACCGGGGAGGCGTCGCTTCATGCGTATCCTATGACCGGACCCCGCGCGATCAGGCCCGCAGAGGCTGGGGCGGGTCGGATGCAGACATCATCCGCGCCGTGTCCAAGGGGCAGGCCTTTGTCATCATGGAAGGACAGGGAACTCCCCTGTTTCTGGATGGTGCTGTTGCCCGTCGTATAACACGTCAGAAGGTGGCGCTGCTCGGAGTGCCTGTGTTCGTTCATGGTCGCGAAGCTGGGCTTCTGATGGTGAACAGGCTTTTCGATTCTCCTCTCGCGATGGATGCGGACCTTGCCTTTCTGGAAACCGTGGCCGGGCTTGTAGGGCAGTTTGTCAGCCTGAACGACTCTGTGACGGAGAAGGTGGAGGCGCTGAAGCGTGAAAACGCCGCTCTGCGGTATCGTGTTTCGCAGGATTCGCAGCGAACGCACATGATCTCGCGCAGTCCGGTCATGGCAGATGTGGAGTGCCTTATGGAACAGGCGGCCGCTTCGGATACCCCGGTGCTCCTGCAGGGTGAGGATGGAGTCGGGCGTGCTTTGCTGGCCGGTCTTATACATGATTTTTCCGAACGTGCACGCCAGCCGTTCGTCCGCATTGACTGCCGCGCGTTTTCCCGTCCGCAGGGGCGCCAGAACTGGAATGGCGGTAGGGCGCCCTCGCAGGACAGCATTACCAGCCATTTTGTCGAGCGGATGGAAGCTGCCCATGAAGGAACCGCATGTCTGGAAAATGTGACATTGCTCCCGCGTGACCTGCAGGCCAAGCTTCTGGGTGTGTTGCAGGGGCAGGGCATAGAGCGCCCCGGCACCCGCCTTGTGCGGCGTGTGAATGTGCGTGTGCTTGCCCTGTGCGGGCCTGATGTGGCGCAGCTTGTTCAGCAGGGCGGTGTTTGTCCCGATCTGTACGATTGCCTTTCCGGCAGAATGGTTATCCATGTTCCGCCTCTGCGGGAGCGCAGGGAGGATGTGGAAGCCATACTGAATCATCTCATCGCAAAGGCCGCTCGGGAATATGGCAGGCATCTGCGTTTCGGCATGGACGCACTTGAGGTGCTGCGCCGCTACGAGTGGCCCGGCAATGTGCGGGAGATGGAAGCAGTGGTTGAAAGCCTTGTGGCCATGACCGACGGCGGCAATATAAGCGCGGGTATGCTGCTGCCGCTTCTCGGTGCGGTGGAAGGTGCCCGCATGGGGGCCAAGGGGGGGGCTGTCAGCCCTTCGCTCAAGGATATGGAACGCAATGAAGTGGTGAGCGCGCTTCGCCGCACCGGCTGGATTCAGTACCGGGCAGCGGAGGTGCTGGGTATAACCGCGCGGCAGATGGGCTACAAGATCAAGAAGTTCGGCCTTGAGAACATGGTAGCCTCGGAGCGGGCCCGCGCACGCTGATCCTGTAAGAGCGTGCGTGGTTCCTTTGTGCAAGTTGGTAAGGTAGATCGGGCCGGTTGCCCTTTTCCCGCTTGCAAGGCATGACACGGATGCGGTAAAGCCGCGCCATGCATCTTGCAGGGGGAGAGCAATGAAAGACAGAGCAATTTTGTTTGACTGGGGCGGGACGCTCATGACGTCCATGCCCTATTATATGGGAGCGGGAAGAGGCTGGTCGCATGTTCCAGCGGTGGAGGGAGTTCTTGATGCGGTTCAGGCGCTCCGTTCTTCGTGGACTATAGGGCTTGCTTCTAACGCATCGGAATCCGAAGACGACGAGGTACGTGCCTCACTCGATACCATCGGGGTGGGGGCGTTTATTGACAGAATCTATACTTACAGGCGTGTGGGCAGGCCCAAGCCGTGGCCCGACTTCTGGCGGTATGTGCTTTCTGATCTGGGAATGCAGCCTTCGCAGGTTGTCATGGTTGGCGACAACTACATGGACGACGTGTGGGGTGCGGCCAACGTGGGTATGCACGCCGTGTGGCTGAACCTTGGCTCGCCTGATGTGCGCAAGGGTGACCGCTACCGGACCATTCACAACTATTCGGAACTGCCTGGCGTGTTGGCCGACATGGGGTTCATGTAAGACATCGCCGCCATATGCGTAAAAAAAGGCCGGACAATTGTCCGGCCTTTCGCATGTATGCAGGCAATTGCTACACGATGGAACCGAACGAATGGATCACGTTCTTGCGGAAGGCACGGGTTCGCCATATTTCTTCAGCGCCCGCTGTGGACAGGTCGTTACGAACGGCACTTCGCAGTTCGTCCTGCTGGGCGGGACTGAGCTTGAGCAGCTTGATGTCGCCAAGAAGCGTCAGAGGATCGCTATACTCCTTGGGCATGGGGCTCTTGCCGTTGTCGTGGTAGAGAAAGCTGATGGTTGCCTTGGGGCAGGTGTTCAGGCGTTCCAGAAAAGTAAGCATGTACGTTCTCCCTTCCGGTGCGGGTGCGCCACCGGCGATCGGACAATCTGACCGACGTTTTAGCTGTCATTGTTGTTCAAGCGGAAAGTCCGCTTCGGTGGGCGCGCAATAAGTCATAAATCCGCCCGCCGTAGTCTCCGTATTCAGTCTGCAGCACTTGGTATGCATTGGCTTGCATCGCAATTTCGAGGCCGCCAAGAAAAAACGACCTCTCATGCCGAGAGGCCGATTGCTTTGCAGAATCCGGCCTCATGGTCCATGTCTCGCATGGTTCGGCTTTGGCACCTTGCCTGAGCAGGTTGCCGGACGGTCAACGGGCCATTCCCTCGCGTCCTCGTCATGAGTGCTGTTGCCTGCTTGTAGGAAAATGGTTTCCTGATGTCAACAAGGAAATGTGGAAAAAAACATATAGTAATATTATCAGCTAATTAAGAAATGAAAAAACTGATTTAGTTGTACTTTTGAGAACTACTTTTTCTCAAGCTCTTCACAAAAATGTAGTTGCTGCTAGTACCACTATCAACCCCTCCGCTGGTCTTTCCAAAGCCGATGGTATAGGCAGAAACCAGCAACGCACACCGCAGCAAGGAGATCAATTGCCGATGGGCATTTTAACCGGGCGGCACCGTATGGGAACAGCTGCCCTCATCATGGCCGGAAGCGTGTTTCTTTCACGTTTCATGGGGCTTATCCGCGATAAATTCATTTCCTATTACCACGGTGCCACCGTGGAGTCGGATATATATTTCACGTCGTTCGTCATTCCGGATTTTCTGAATTACCTGCTCGCCGGAGGGTATTTTTCCATCACCCTTATTCCGCTGCTGGCTGAATATTTTGAACTCGATGAGCAGGAAGGCTGGCGTTTTCTTTCCGCCGTGCTTTGCTGGGTGGCGGTGGTGGCGAGTCTGCTCACGGGCGTGGCATGGATAGCCGCCCCCTGGCTGGCAAAGGTGGCTGCACCGGGTTTTGATGCACATTCTCTCGGCCGTCTTGCGCACTTTTTGCGGATCATTCTGCCCGCACAGGTGTTTTTTCTCATGGGCGCCTGCCTTTCGGGTGTGCTGTACATGCGCAGACAATTTTCTGTGCCTGCGTTGACCCCGCTTGTGTATAACGCCTGCATCATTCTGGGCGGCTGGCTGATGATAGATTCCGGTATGGAAGGCTTTTGCTGGGGCGTGCTGGGCGGTGCGGTGGTGGGCAGCTTTCTGCTGCCGCTTCTTGCTGTATACTCCGGTGGCGGTATGCGGCTGTTTCCCTGCTTCCGGCATTCGGGCGTGCGCCGCTTCATGCTGCTGGCCCTGCCCCTGATGATAGGGCAGTCCATCGTGGTGCTGGATGAGCAGTTTGTCCGCATTTTCGGGTCATTGACCGGCGACGGGGCAGTGAGCCTGCTCAATTACGCACGACGCATCATGCAGGTGCCGGTGGGCGTTGTGGCGCAGGCGGCCGGTGTTGCCTCTTACCCGTTTCTTGCGGCCCTTGTGGCCAAGCGGGAGACGGAACAGTTCAACACCACGCTCAATTCGGCGCTGCGCAATACCATGCTGATCATCGTGCCGTTGTCCGCATGGATGATAGCCGCTTCGGAACCGACTCTTCGTCTCATTTTCCAGCAGGGCGGTTTTGGTGCGGAGCAGACGCTCGGCGCGACGCCGTTGTTGCAGATTATGCTGGCTGCCGTGGCCTTCTGGGGCATTCAGCAGATTGTGGGGCGTGCCTTCTACGCCCATAAGGATACGGTAACGCCTGCCGTGGTCGGCACCGTGGCAACCGTGTTGGCTCTGCCTGCCTATTGGTGGTTTGCAAAGGTGCTGGGCGCATTCGGCGTGGCCCTTGCGGGAACCTGCTCTGTAGTGCTGTATACGCTGATGCTGTCATCCGTGTGGCGGCGGCGTTTTGGTGGCGATGCCTTTGCGGGGGTATCCGCCGCGCTTTTCAAAGCGGTGGTGCTGAGCCTGCCTGCCGCTGCTGCTGCATGGTGGGGAGTGGGGCGTGTGGCCTTGCTGTTCCCTGAATCGCCCTTGTTCGGAGCATTCATGGCGCTCGGTGTGAGCGGTCTGCTTTTCTGCCTTGTGTATGCTGTGGTGGTGCGTATTCTGGCTCCGGACATGCTTGCACCGGTAACAGCCGTAGTGCGGAGAAAGCTCCGCCGGTAGAGTGCCGGAATGGTCAGGCTGCTGACAAAGTCATTTTTTAGTTTTTTCGCCTCCGGCGGGCAGGAACCTGACGTTCCTGCACCTCGTATACGTGATGAAAGTCCGTTTTTGGACCTCAGTTCCGGCTTAACAGGAGTATGGGGTTACTGAAAACGAAGGTTTGTCATTAACCTGAAACGCCTCCCGCAAGGGAGGCGTTTTAATGTTATGGCAAGTTCCGTATTTCGAAAACAGACTTCATTAAATCGAAGCTGAAGCGATAAAACGGAAATATATCGCTTATACAGGGCGCAGGCCTTCAGTCGTTAGCAGAGTCTTCGAGGCTTGCGAATGATGAGAGCAAAACGGGATTGTCCCCCTGCCCATCTCCGATCTCTTTATCCGTAAGGCTCGCAAGGGTCGCCAACGGCTCAATGTCCGGAGGCGAATAAAACTCAAAATGATTTAACGTGAGCTACTGCTCCAGTCCACCTGTCTCGGGACCGTCGAACATGGGGCCTGTTCCGGTTGCATCCCATTCCGCTTCAAGCGCGGTAAGCTTTTCATCAAGCCAGTCGTACATGGCCCGGGCGGTGTTGTAATTCATGACAATACGGGAGTGGATGTCGCGGATGACAACCTTCTGTTCGCTTTCCACGGGAATCATTTCGTGTCCGATGCTGCCATCGGGTGCGATTATGCGTTCTGAAACCGTGGGCAGTTTGTCGCTCTCGGTATAGAAATTCAATTCTATTTCGCCATGGGGATTCACGCCGCCCCATACGCCGTGGGCGTATTTCAGTTTGGCCTCTTTTTCCATTTCGTATTCGTATCGAATTCGTGCGGGGAGTTTGTATCCCTTGCCCATGTAGTCTCCTTTCGGTGTGATTGCGGCAGATGGCCGCGAAAGCAGGCGGCACCCGGTTTTGTAGGTCAGGACGTCGAATCCAGCAAACGGCCGGATGTTCTTTCCGGAGCGACCAGCGGGGTCTGCTGTGCGAGCGGTCCGGCGGCAGGGAGTTGCCCGGCCCGTGAACGGGCCACGAATCCCGCATCCCATCGTGCCTCTGCGTCCGCAACCATGTCGCCTATGATGATAGCCGTGTCGTCCTGCAAAGAGGTGTAAGGGCGGTGGCTAAACGGCAGGCGTTTGGCTCCTTCCAGTCCCATAAGGAGGAGGGAGCGCACTATCAGGTCTTCCGACTGCCTGATCTTTTCAGGTATGACGGGCGGGAGAGGCATCGTGAGAGCTTGTCCTGTTTGTTGTCGGCGAGAGCTTCCGGCCTTCGGTATGAGGGGCGGAAGCGTGGTCCGGAGTTTTGTGACCGGACGCCATGCTCATCATATGATAGGGCAGGCAGAGCCTTAAGTAAAGAGCGTGCTCATGCAGGGGCCGCAAGCGGCGCAGGGCGCGGGCGGAGCCATGCTTGTGGCTTGACGTACGGGCGGGAATGCCGCAAAGTCTCCGCGACTTCAACCATAAACGAAAGCCGGGGATTACATATGGCCGATTATACCAGTGAAGCAATGGAAGTACGACCGTATCTGGATATGGAACTGCTCATGAGCGTGAGTCAGGAATCTCGCGTTGATGGCAAGACCATGGATCTCATGTGCCAGCTTTGGGAAAAGTGGGCTCCGCACCTCAGTGCGCGCAAGCTTAAAGTAGGCAAGATTCAGTATCTGGCCGTATGGCTGGGCGATGAGGTGGAAGCGGATGTGGACAACATCTGGGACGAATCCCCCTCAAGCGCCTATCTTGCAGGAAGCCTTGCCCAGGTTATGGTGATGTGCGCCCTGAACCAGCTCATTCCCGAGGTGCAGGACGCCGGCTGTGCACCTGCCCCCAAGCCTACCGATGCACTGGTAGACGCCATGGAAGAGGAAGGCTGCCCCTACAACGAGCAGGGAACCATGCTTTCCCGCAAGTTTGCCATTATCACGCATTACCCCTTCAAGGGCGCATGCGAAATTTGCTACCTGCAGAAGGACTGTCCCAAGGCCTCCGGCTCGCAGGATTCCGGTTCCATCGTGCTGCCCGGTTACGAACGGGGTACCGACTAGCCTCTAGGGCTTGCCGGTTCCGTCAGACCGATCGCAAAACGGATTATTCCGATTGCTCAACCCGGAGGCGTACTGTCGCTTCCGGGTTTTTTTGCAGCCAATCCTCAAGCGTGTCCATGTCGGTTGCTTCAGCCGGTGCTGCAATGACGAGCTTCTCGCCTTCCGGATGCTCCTTGAGCAGCTTGGCAATACGCCATGCAACAGATTCCACTCCACGGTTCAGAAAGCGCTCACCCTGTTCATGCATGATGAGATTGAACAGCAGCAGGGTTATGCTCCCATCTTCTGTCTGCGCGGCAACTTCCGCCTTGCGGGTTATGTCTCCGCGAAGCGCGGCGTAGGGGCTGTTGCGGCGCATGGCAATGCCTGCGGCACCGGGCAGTGCGGCTGCCAGTCCCATGCGTGCGCCGTTGTGCACCACTGCAGTGTCAATGTTGTCCACCGGCATACCGTCCACAAAGACTGTCTGTATCCGGTCTTCAACATAGTCATGAGGGATAGCGAACGCTTCTTCAAGCACCTGACGTACGCTCAGGTTCACGGGGGTGCGTACCTGCACTCCGTGCTGGAGTATGTAGCTCCAATGCCGCAGTCCGTTGGCCGTTGTTTGTAAGAATAATTCTGTGTAGGTCATTTTTAGTCATTCTTGGTTTGAATGTGTTCTTTTGAGGGGTTTTAATGACGCTTTGTTACTGTAACACACAGTAAGTGAAATATAATAAACTGTAGAACAGGCTCAAAAAATGGTATATGTTGCCGTTACTTTGGTCTGTATATCATGTTTTTCGTGGTAGCAAATACATACTGCACTGAAGGTGTGGGGTGCGCATCTTCGCAAAACTGGTCTAGAGGTAAATGCCATGTCCAAGATTCTCAGAATAAATACCAGAGACCGTTCCTATCGCTTCGAAGAGCCCGGCAAGTACGCCGGTATGGGCGGTCGTGGGCTTACGTCCCATCTTGTACTTAATGAAGTGCCTGCCGATACGCACGCATTGAGTGCGGATAACAAGATCGTTGCTGCAATCGGTCTTCTTTCCGGCACTGCCGCTGCAAACTCCGGCCGTATTTCCGTAGGCGCCAAGTCGCCCCTTACCGGCACCATCAAGGAATCCAACTCCGGCGGTAACTTCTGTCAGAAGCTGGCCCGACTGGACATTCTGGCCATGGTGCTGGAAGACAAGCCCGCTGATGATGCCGACTTCTGCAACATCATCATCACCAAGGACGGCGTTGTGTTTGAAGACGCCGCTCCCATCGTGGGCAAGGGCACGTATGATTCCATGGATTACCTCATGGACAAGTACGGCAAGAAGGCCTGCAGCATGCTTATCGGACCTGCCGGTGAAGCCTGCCTGACCGCTGCCTCCATCCAGTTCTCCGACCCGTGGGGACGTCCCGCACGTGCCGCCGGCCGTGGCGGTCTTGGCGCAGTCATGGGTTCCAAGAGAATCAAGGCCATTGTCGTGGACGATGCCGGTGGCGAACGCTGTGGCTACGCCGATGAAGAAAAGTTCAAGGTAGCTTCCAAGCGCTGGGCAGAAATTCTGCGTTCCCACCCTGTTACCGGTGAAGGGCTGCCCGGATTCGGTACTGCAGTGCTGGTGAACATCGTGAACGAAGCTGGCGCTTTCCCCACCAAGAACTTCCGCGGTGGCCGCTGTGACCACGTATCGGAAATTTCCGGTGAAAAGATTGCGGAACTCATCACCAAGCGCGGCGGCAAGACCAAGGAAGGCTGCCATGCAGGGTGCATCATCCAGTGTTCCCAGAACTACGTGGATGAAAAGGGCGAATACGTTACCTCCGGCTTCGAATATGAAACCGTGTGGGCCTTCGGCGGTAACTCCCTTATCAAGGATATTGACCAGATTGCCGCTCTGGACCGCGCCTGTGACGATCTTGGCCTCGATACCATCGAGACCGGTAACGCCGTGGCCATTGCCATGGACGGTGGCGTGATTCCGTGGGGCGACGGTGTTGCAGCCCACAAGATGCTGTATCGCATTCTGGACAAGAACGACTACCTCGGCAAGATCATCGGCAGCGGTGTGGACTTTGCCGCTCAGGCATTCGGCGTTGACCGCGTGCCTACGGTCAAGGGACAGTCCATGCCTGCATACGATCCGCGCGCAGCCAAGGGTATCGGCGTTACCTACGCCACCACCACCATGGGTGCGGACCATACTGCCGGCTACGCCATCTGCCAGAACCTGCTCAAGGTCGGCGGCGATGTGAACCCGCTGGGCAAGCAGGGACAGGTAGAAACCTCCAAGGCCCTGCAGATTGCAACCGCCACCGTTGATGCGCTCGGCCTGTGTCTCTTCGTTGCCTTTGCCGTTCTGGATACTGCCGATGCCGCTCAGGTCATCTGCGACATGGTATCCGCACGTCACGGCATCGAGTTCACTCCCGATGACTTCGGCGGGCTGGGCATCAGCACCCTGAAGGACGAACTGGCCTTCAACCGTGCTGCCGGTTTCACCAAGGAAGACGACCAGCTGCCCGCCTTCATGATGAAGGAAAAGCTGGCTCCCCATAACGTTGTTTGGGACTTCACCACCGAAGAACTGCAGGGCGCTCTGGTCGGCTAACCACTTACCGGATAGAATCAGTACGGGCCGGACAGCACATGCTGTCCGGCCTTTTTTTGCGCCCGCAGGCGCGTTGTGCGCTACTCGTTGATGCTGTGTCATCCCTGCCCATATGGTGCCGCGGTGTTCCGTATTATGTCCAATGGGCCCGAAGAAAGGAGCGTGTTCCCACCTCATAAGCAGCTGAGAACGACAGGGCTTGTACAAAGCGGGCCGAGGTTGTAGCATGCCTGTCAGTTTCCGTCATTTCAACATGTTGCCAACACGCGGAGAGTCCTGTGGTGCCAAGACTGAACATACGACAGAAGATTATTCTCGGCTTTCTCATGCCGTCCATCTGTCTTGGAGTGCTGACGGTCGTTTCCTATTCCAACCTGCTGCTCATCGAGAAGAAAACCTATTCTGTGGAGTTTATCGACGACATGGAGAATTTCATTCTCGAGTTCCGCAGGCAGGAGAAGAACTTTTTGTTGTACGGCGAGAAGAGCAGCTACGACCTTGCCATTCGCGAGGTGGATGTGGCGCTGGAAACCCTGAAGGATCTGGACGGGTACAGCTTTGATGCCCGAATGGAGCGTATGATCGGTGATCTGCGCGATCGAATAGCCGATTACCGCAACCGCATGCTCACCATGTACGGGGTGGCCAGTTCCGGCGGCAAGACCCTTGAGGCGGAGATAGACAAACTCCGTGACATCGGGAAGGATCTTGTCGATCTGGCGCAGCAGATATCCGCTCTGGAACGTAATAATATTCTTAATATAAATAAGCACCTGCGGAGCCAGCTTGTCTTCTCCATTATGGGTGTTTCCATCCTTTTTCTTATCATCTTCTACATCGTCTCCACGCGGGTTCTCAAACCTCTCAAGATCATCGAGCTGACTACCATGCAGATTGCACGCGGCAATTTTCAGCCGCTTGAGGTGCGCAAGGCCAACGATGAAATCCGGCAGGTGCAGGAGGCCTTCAACCGCATGGTGCAGGAGCTGGAAAAGCGGCAGGACCAGCTGGTTCAGGCGCAGAAGCTCTCTTCCATCGGTACGCTGAGCGCGGGCATTGCCCATCAGGTGAACAACCCCCTCAACAATATTTCCACCTCGGCCCAGATTCTGCGCGATGTGCTCAAGGACGGCACAGATCCTTTCGGCATGAAGATGCTGGACAACATAGAGAACGAAACCGCCCGCGCCCGCGACATTGTGCGCGGACTGCTCGAATTTGCGCGGCACACCGAGCTTTCTGTCAGAATCGTACCCCTCAGGGATGTGGTGAACAAGGCCGTGCAGCTTGTCTCTTCGCAGGTTCCTCCCGGTGTCACGGTAAACGTGGATGTGCAGGGGGACATTGAGCTGGAACTTGACCCTCAGCGGATGGGCGAGGTGCTTCTCAACCTGATTCTCAATGCCATTCAGGCCATAGAAACACTCCCCGGCGAGATATCGCTCTACATGGGCAAGGAACCGCCGGAAAGGATGGTGACTCTGGTGGTGGAAGACACGGGCAAGGGTATAGCCGAAAACGATCTGCCGCATATTTTCGATCCCTTCTTTACCCGTAAGGAAGTGGGCAAGGGCACGGGGCTTGGGCTTTCCGTGGCATATGGCATTATTGAAGAGTTCAAGGGCCGGATTAGGGCGGAAAGCGAAGTGGGCGTGGGTACCCGCTTCCTCATTGATCTTCCGCTGCCTGAACGTGCAGAGGCAGGGAGCGGAGAATGAACCAGTCACGTATTCTGATTGCGGAAGATGAAATGATCGCCCGCGAGAATCTCACCCACGTTCTGACCCGCAGAGGGGCGGATGTTGTGGCGGTGGAGAACGGCCGCAAGGCCATGCAGGCGCTTGCCGGCGGGGAGTTCGACCTTGTGGTTTCCGACCTGCGTATGCCGGACATGGACGGCATGCAGTTGCTGGAACATGTGAAATCCACCGTGCCGGATACTGAGGTGATCATCATCACCGGTTATGCCTCCATCGAAACCGCTGTCGAGGCCATGCGCAAAGGGGCCTACCAGTATCTTGCCAAGCCCATACGGCTGGACGAAGTCTGCGTGATGGCGGAAAAGGCGCTGGAAAAGCGCCGCCTGCGTCAGGAAGTGGATTCCCTGCGCAGGCAGCTGAAGGCATCCGATGCGCCCATTATCATCGGGCAGAGCCCAGCCGTGCGCGCACTCAAGGAGAATATTGCCCAGGTCGCACCGGTGGACTGCACCGTGCTCATTCTCGGTGAAACAGGCACCGGCAAGGAGTTGGTAGCCCGTTCCCTGCATGCGGGCAGCCCCCGGAGCGGCAACCGCTTCATGGCGGTGAACTGTGCCTCGTTCACTGAAGAGTTACTGGCCAACGAACTGTTCGGGCATGAGAAGTCGGCATTTACCGGTGCGCAGAACATCAAGAAGGGCCTTATAGAGTCTGCGGACAAGGGAACGTTTTTTCTGGATGAAGTGGGGGATATGCCCCTCAGCATGCAGGCAAACCTGCTGCGTGTGCTGGAAACCCGCACCCTGCTCAGGGTGGGAGGGACTACCGATATTCCCGTGGATGTGCGCATTATCGCCGCCACCAACCGCGATCTCAAGCTGATGGTGGAAGAGGGAAGCTTCCGGCAGGACCTGTATTACCGGCTTAATGTGATTACCCTCCGCGTGCCTCCCCTTGCTGAGCGCAAGGAGGATGTGGTGCTGCTGGCCAGCTTTTTCGCCAATCGTTTTGCCTCGGCCTTCGGCAAGACCATTACCGAGATCGACGATGAGGCGCTGCGCATTCTCATGCACTATCCTTTCCCGGGTAACGTGCGCGAGCTGGAGAATTTGATGGAACGCGCCGTAGTGTTGTGCAATGGCGAAACCATAGGCGTGGCGCACCTGCCTCACGACATGCGCGAAGAGCAGCATGTGATGCGCCCGTGCGAAGGCGGCATTTTCGAGTTCGACGGCATTGTCTCGCTGGACGAGAACGAGCGCCGGTATCTTGTATGGGTGCTTGAGCAGACACAGGGCAACAAGACCCGCGCGGCCGAACTGCTGGGCTTGAACCGTGGTTCGCTCTGGCGCAAGCTGAAGCGTTTTGGTCTGGACGAGTAATCCGTTTCCTGACAGAGAGAGTGGAGCGAATCCGGAACCGCAGAGCGGTTCCGCAGGCAGTGATACCGGGCATAACGGCCGGGCAGCGTGGGCGCTGGCAAGTCGTTATGATGGACAGAAATGATGTGGTTGCCGTTGCATTTGGCCTTGCGGCAGGCAGCATGATCGACAGCAAGGAGGAATCGGGCAAGTTTAGGAACAGCGCATGAGAATATGGGGAGTTAGTTGAACATCAGCTTTTCCATGACCTTGCGAAAGGCATACGCTCCGCTTTGCCGGGCAGGGTCCATATATACTCATAATAGGAGATTCCCGTGCTTGTTTCTGTGATTGTGTTGATTCTGGGATTGATTCTGCTCGTCTGGGGCGCCGACCGGTTTGTCGATGGTGCTGCATCGTTTGCCTCGCATCTGGGCATGTCGCCCCTTCTCATCGGCATGGTGGTGGTTGGATTTGGTACGTCAATGCCCGAACTTGTCGTGTCGGTGTTTTCCGCTGTTGAAGGAAACGCAGGCCTCGCTCTCGGCAACGTGATCGGATCGAACATCGCGAATATTTCCCTCATCCTTGGTGTTTCGGCCATTATGCGGCCCATTATGGTGCACTCGCATGTGCTGAAGAAAGAACTGCCCATTCTGTGCGGCGTGACGCTTGTCGCTGTGCTGCTGATTATGGATGGCACGTTCTCCGGTGCAGATGCATGGGTGCTCATTCTGCTTTTTGCGGGCCTGATGGGCTGGACCTTATGGCAGGGGATGAAGGAAAAGAACGATACCCTCGGCACTGCGGTCGATCAGGATATGTCGACCAGAAGAATGCCCATGAACCGTTCCATCCTGTGGCTTGTGATCGGTCTGGGCTGTCTGCTGGCGAGCTCGCGCGCACTGGTCTGGGCGGCAACGGATATCGCACGCAGCCTCGGCATAGATGATTTGGTCATCGGTCTTACCGTTGTGGCTGTGGGTACCTCTCTGCCGGAGCTGGCTTCTTCCTTTGTGGCGGCCCGTAAGGGGGAAGACGATATCGCCATCGGCAACGTTCTTGGTTCCAACCTCTTCAACATCCTTGCGGTGCTTGGCATCTCCGGAGCCATCAGCCCCATGGCCGTACCGGATGGTGTGCTCGGGCGCGACTGTGTCATCATGTCGCTTCTTACTCTGTCGCTTTTTGTGCTGGGCTACGGGTTCGGCAGGCAGGGGCGCATCAACCGGTTTGAGGGTTGCGCTCTGCTGGCCGTGTTTGTCGGCTATACCGCGTGGCTGATTATGATGCCGTAAACCGGCTGTATCAGGCAACGACGCAGGGGACAGGGCGGATGGCGAACATCCGGACACTGTAATCTGACAGAATAGAATAAACGGCCGCATCCATGAAAGTGGATGCGGCCGTTCTGACTGCTGACAAAGTCATTTCTGGTATTTTCTGACTCCGCCGGGCAGGAACCTAACGTTCCTGCACCTCGTATACGTGATGAAAATTCGTTTTTGGAACCTCTTCTTCAGCTTAACGGGAATATGGTTTTACTGAAAACGAGGGGTAGTCATTAACCTGAAACGGCCGCATCCGGAAAAGTGGATGCGGCCGTATTCATTTGTTCTGTAATGGGGACTATCAGGGCTTCGGCAGCAGCACGGCCTCTACAGCCATTTCAATATTGCTCACAAAAAGCAGTTCCACGGCGTTTCGCACTTCCTCATCCATCGCCATCATTTCATCCCTGTTACGTTCGGGCAGCACTGCCAGACGTACACCGGCCTGTTGTGCGGCGAGCACCTTTTCGCGCAGGCCGCTCACGGGCAGCACGCGCCCGCTCAGGGTAAATTCGCCCGTAAGGGCCACATCCCGCCGTGCGGGGCGTCCGGTAAGCAGGGATATGAGCGCCATGCAGATGGTCATGCCTGCAGAGGGGCCATCTTTGGAAATGGCTCCGGCAGGAATGTGCACGTGAATGTCGGAAGATTCGAAAAAGTCTTCGTTAATGCCGAACTGGGCGGCATTGCTGCGCAGATAGCTGAGCGCGGTCTGGGCAGATTCCTTGAGAATGTCGCCCAGCGAACCGGTCATGATGAGCTGGCCGCTGCCTTTCATGCGGGCGGTTTCTATGAAGATGATATGGCCGCCGTTTTCACTCCAGACAAGGCCGGTGGTCACGCCTGCAATGGGTTTGGCCGTTGCCGCTTCCAGCGAATATTTGGGATGGCCGAGGAGGGAGTGAATGTCGCTTGGCTGCACTGTCAGCGGGATCTGACGTTCCTTCTGCAGAATCTGCAGGTTCAACTTGCGGCATACCCCGCCAATTTCTCTGTTCAGGCTGCGCAGACCCGCGCCTCGGGTGTAGCCGTGCAGCAGGGTATCCATTGCCTCTGAAGTGAAGGATATGTCGTCCGGCGTATAGCCTGTTGCGCGCACTTGTCTGGGCGCAAGGTATTCAAGGCCTATGCGCCGTTTTTCGCCCAGCGTGTAGCAGGAGAAGGGAATGGTCTCCATGCGGTCGCGCAGTGGGCCGGGCAGGTTCTCCAGCATGTTCGCGGTGGTAATGAACATGACCCGGGAAAGATCGAAGGGAATGTCGAGGTAGTAGTCGAGGAAATGCCTGTTCTGTTCGGGGTCCAGAATTTCGAGCAGAACGGATGCCGGATCACCACGGAAGTCTTGCCCTATCTTGTCTATTTCATCGAGCATGAACACGGGGTTGTTCACGCCGCACTTGTTCAGCTCACTGATGATGCGTCCGGCCATGGCCCCCACATAGGTGCGTCTGTGGCCGCGCAGTTCTGCCTCATCCCGCATGCCCGCAAGAGAAAGACGGATGAACTTGCGTTGCAGCGCGTTGGCAACGGAACGCCCGATGGACGTCTTGCCCGTGCCGGGAGGGCCGGTGAAGCAGAGAATGGGGCCGGAAACGGAACATGCCTGCGTCTTTCTGTCCAGAATATCGCGCACCGTGTCGCGCAGAATGTCCAGATTGAGCGGCTTGGGCAGGTAGTGAGCCGCGCCCTTGCGCAGCGCATCCACGGCATTGTCCACGGTGGCGTAGCCCGTGACGATGATGAGTTGGGTGTCCGGCCATTCCACGCGCACCCGCTCTAGCAGGCCGAGACCATCCACCTTTTGCATTTTCAGGTCGGTGACGATGCAGTCCACATGGGTTTTGGCGAGAATATCCAGCGCTTCCTGCCCGTTAGAGGCCGTAAGGACATCGCACGAAAGCTTGCCCACCGAATAGGCCATGTTGTCGCGGGAGATGTCTTCGTCGTCCACTACAAGCACCGTGTTCCGGCGCAGATGGCAGGTAATGTTGGAAGCAAGGTATTCCAGCACGCGCTGCTTCACCAGAGACAGGCCGAAGTGTTCCTGATCAAGCACTTCGGCCGCGTGGGCCAGATGCAGGTTGTCCTGCGAGGATGTGAGCCATGGCAGCGCGAGCAGAAATTCTATGTAGTTGATGCCCAGTCCGTATTCCGCAACGGAAGGGTCCATCCGCTCAAGCTTCTCAATTTCATTCTGCGCAATTCTCCGAACGTTTTCCGGAAGCCGCACCGTCGCCACTGCATTTCGCAGCTCGGAGTGCTGGTTCGGTTCCGCAGCCGGAGCTGCCGGCTTGGGCTCACTTCGCGTGAACAATCCCATATATGCCGTCCTTTTGAAAAAAGTGATGTGTGGCGAATGGATGCGTCTGAAGCATAGCATCGGGTGACATTGAGTGCCATGTTTTCTTGCTGCTGCAATTTGCAGCGAGCCAAGGGGGTATTTTTATGTGACAAGCATGGTTTGCTGCAATTTGCAGCAGTAGATTCCGCGAGCGATGCACTTTGCATCGCTTTTTGCGTTCCAGGGGGTGGCGTTTTCTTCAAAAAATTAAATTAAAACAAATAGTTAGTTGTATGGCACGCCATATGCTTAGGGAAGGCTAGAAACACGCCGGAGACGGCACAACACGCGAGCAGGTCAGTTCCATGAAGATAATGAAAGCGCTTGAGAAAATAGCAACAGCAGTTGCCTTTGCAGAAGCTGGAGAATGGGACTCTGCGCTGGATATCATGCACTCGGACAAGACCTCTAAAAAGATCCTCATCGCCTACGAAGGTGAACCGGATAACAGGCGCATCATCGAATACGCCATTGGAATTGCGGAACGTGTGAAGTGCGACATGCTGTTCTCATATGTAGCAACAAAGAAGAAGGCTGAGAGCCTGACTCAGGAATACATTGAGATGGTGAACAAAACTTTCAATGAGGCATTTGAAAGAGAAGTTGAAGCTCTTCAGATGAACGGAAAGAACATCAATTTTCAGCATGTTGTGGTTTCCAGCGAGTTTTACGAGGCAGTCAATTCGATTTGCAGAGAAGTGAAGAAGATAGAGTTTGTCATACTTGGTTGCAGCGAAAGAAATGCTGCCAGGTTGCGGCTCAATGTTCCCTACTTCTTCTTCAAATAAAGCAGACGATGCGCGTAGCAGAGTCTGCGGATGAACGGGTGCAAATCATACGCTTTAACAGAAGGAGGGCGTCATGAGTCTGTTCAAAACTTTGGAAAACGTGTTCGCGGCTGTTGCCTTTGCAGAAAAGGGCGATTTTGAAACGGCTATCTTCATTGCCAGTGGCAAGACGGCAAAGGAAGAGCGGGTGAAGGCCCAGCCGAAGAAGCAGGCAGACAAGAGAGCCCGCCTGCGCGCCTGATGAACTGGTTGCAGCACATGTAGACGGAGCAAAGCACAAGGAGGAGTTGTGATGACCACTGTTCAGGAAAGAAAGAAAAAGGCGAAAGGGCAGGCGCTGATTTTCGGTGCCATGAGTGCAGCACTGTATGCGGGTGCCTTTGTATACGCAGATTCCATGGTGACCCTGTTCGCCAAGGGCGGGTTGTACACTGCACTGCCTATCGCCACGGTGTTTCTGTTCTCGTACGTGCACGGCAATTTCACGGGCTATGTGTGGACAGCCCTTGGAATCGAGGCTTCTGCCAAGGCCGGACGTGCTGCAGAAAAGGCCGGTGCAGCAAAGCGCACCGATTCCCGTAACCGTGCGACCATGACCGCGTAACCCGACAGGATAGTCAGGAGAATTCCCATGCATGATATGTTAGCTGAAAACCTGCGCTTCGTTGACCTTACGCTGGTCGGCGTCCTGTTCCTGTTCTTTGTCGGCTTTGTCGGCGGTCTTGTCAGCGGCTTTATCGGGTCCGGCGGCGCATTTGTTCTTACTCCCGGCATGATGAGCCTTGGTGTTCCCGGCCCCGTGGCCGTAGCCAGCAACATGTGTCACAAGTTTCCCAAGGCCCTTGTCGGCGCCATAAAGCGCTACAAGTACGGTCAGGTGGACATCAAGATGGGGCTTATCATCGGTGTGTCCGCTGAAATTGGCGTGCAGATCGGCATTCAGGTTCAGAAGTTCATTCTTGAGCAGTGGGGCCAGGCCGGTTCCAACCTGTATGTATCCTTCGCCTTCGTATTCGTTCTGGTAACTGTGGGCAGCTTCGTTCTGAAGGATGCGCTCCAGACCAAGCGTTCCGGCGGTGAAGAGCACGTTACCATGCTTGCCAAGCGCCTGCAGTCCATTGAGCTGTGGCCCATGATGAACTTTCAGACCAGCAAGATCCGCATTTCTTTCTGGTTCACCGCACCCGTAGGCCTTGCCGCAGGGCTGCTGGCAGCAACCATCGCTGTCGGCGGTTTTGCAGGTGTTCCCGGCATGATCTACATCATCGGCCTTTCCAGCCTCATGGCCTCTGCAACCGAACTGGTTGTGGCGTTTGTCATGGGTCTGGGCGGCACCATGGTGTGGGCTTTCTACGGCATGGTGGACATCCGCCTTACCCTGATTATTCTGGCTGGTTCCCTGTTCGGCGTGCAGCTTGGCGCCATTGGTACCACCTATGTGAAGGACTATGCCATCAAGTTCGTTATGGCCACCATCATGCTGATTGTTGCTTTCAGCCGTGGCCTTGCCATTCCCAAGTATCTGAACCAGCTTGAAGTCATCAACTGGGATGCCGACCTCATCAGCATCATGAGCAAGGTGAGCTTCGGTCTCATGTGCTTTGCACTGCTTGTGGGCGCGTTCATTATCCTCAAGGCCATGATCCTGGGCCGTCGCGCTGAACGGCAGCTTGAAATGGAAGGAACGGTCACCCACGCGTAAGCGGGTGTTGAACATCGGCAGGGAAGGTGGGAGGAGCGTATGTACAAGAAGGTACTCGTAGCATTCGACGGAACCGACTCGGCGACCAACGTGCTGGAACAGGCACTGGTTCTGGCCCGTTCGGAAAATGCTGCCGTCGATATCGTGACCGTCATCCCCGGCTACCAGGGAGACCTCAGACTGCTGGGTAACTCCCGTGTGCTCACCGAAATGCATAGCCACTACCAGACCTGTCTCGATTCCGCTATCAAACTGGCTCTGGCCCGCAATGTGCGGGCCAGAGCCCATCTTCGCACCGGCGAACCGCCGGAAGAGATTCTTCGCACAGCCGAAGAAGTGGGGGCTGATCTTGTCGTCATAGGCAAGCGTGCCCGTTTTCTGTTGGATTCCATGCCCGTGGGGCTGGTTGCTGACGATGTCGTCCGCCAGAGCGATGTGGATGTGCTTATCATCGCCGGTGACAAAAAGTTGGGCCTGGAGCGCATTTTTCTTGCCTACGACGGAACGGAAGGCGCAGACATTGCCGCCCGTCAGGCAAGTGCACTTGCCGCCAGATACGGTGCTGTCCTGTACATAGGCATGACCTATGAAATGGACATGGAAGCCTTCAGCCTTGCTCCTGAACTGGAAGAGGCGCTGCACCGCAAGGCTCGTTCTGCCATTGACGCTGCTGTGGAGCTGGCACGCAAGGCGGATGTGAAGCAGGTAGAGCCTGTTATCCGTCATGGCAACCCTTCCTATAAGACCCTTATTGAAGAAGCCGCCGCGCGTAAGGCGGGACTGCTTGTGGCCGGAGCCAGCGGAAGGGGCAGCCTTTCCCGTGTGCTGCTGGGCAGTGTGACGAGAAGGATGATTTCCATGAGCACCTGTCCGTTGCTGATAGTAAAGGAGTAGCTGATATGAACACCGCGAATCAGGAACCGGAAGCTGCAACGATGCAGCAGTCCATGCCTGTCACCACAGAAGCGGCCGAGCTGGATGCGAATATGGCAGCACCCCGCAATTCTGCTGACCTGTCTGCAGAACAGAGCGCAGAGCCGGCCGAAGAAGAGTTTGCGGTGATCTACCGGTACCTCGAAACGGAATCCGGCAAGGAAATTGCCGCGGAATCCGTGGTATGGGATGAGCCCGAACTGAGCGAAGGGGCCGTGGTGCACGCGGTGTCGGCTGAAGGTGCCAAGCAGCATTACACCGTAGACAGCATGAGCGGCGAGGAAACCGTCACTGTGTATCTGAAGAAGGCCCGCAACACGCTCTGGCGTCTGGTGCTTCTCGGGGTGCTCCTTACAGCCTGCTGGTTTGCCATCGACTTTATCGTCGGAAAGATATTTTAGCGATTCCCGCACATACTGCGTTTCTTGCAGCGCCGGCGGGGTTTGACCTCCTTCGCCGGCGACCCGGAAAGCCCTTCAATCAGCGGAAGGGCTTTTTCGTTTCTACGCTCAAGCGAAAGAGGGAGTGTCACTATTGAGTATGCAACGTGGCAACGTGGTTGTGTGCCGATACGGTATGCAGAAAAGGCCGGACAGCATGTACTGTCCGGCCTTGTTCGTATAAGCGGTGATTGGTCCTATTTCTTGGTGGGGAGTGGGGGCTTTTCGCCCAGCACATCGGCAAATTCCTCACCGTAAATAGTGAGCATGACCATGAAGAAGCTGAGAATGAGCGGGCCGTAGAGAATGCCAAGAATGCCGAATGCCTTGATGCCGCCGAGAATGGACATGAAGATGAAAAATACTGAGACGCGTGCGCTGTCCTTCATGAAATAGGGCCGCAGAAAACTGTCTATGGCCGCAACGGGCAGGGCGCACCACAGCAGCAGAAAGAGTGCGCTTTGCCATTCGTCCACGATAAGCAGGTAGAGGCTGGCGGGTATCCACACAAGGCCGGTGCCCACAACGGGAATAAGGGAGCAGAAGCCCATGACGGTACCCCAGAACAGGGCGGGAATGCCCACCATGGCAAGGCCGAATCCGCCTACAATACCCTGCAGCACTGCAACGAGCAGGCCCCCTACCAGAACCGAGCGGGAAACCTGACGCAGCGTGTTGATAATGTTGTCTTCCTGTTCCTCGCGCATGGGGCAGAGGTATTTCACTGCGGCCAGCATCTTTTTGCCGTCCTTAAGCAGGAAAAAGACCATCAGCAACATGAGCAGGAAGTGGAAGAAAAAGGTCACCGTATCACCAAGGGCGCTGGTGGCGAAGGATATGACTGCCTGCCCCGCAGACTTGGAAAACAGGGTGACGTTGTGTTTGATATCCAGTTCAAGCGGGTCGATGAACGGCAGCTTCTGTTGCAGCCACTGCATGGCAGACAGTATGCCGCTTTGGTTCGTCAGCTGATCAAAGTCGGTTATCCGTATCCAGTCGTTCACGGCGCGGATGCTGTCTACAGCCTGCGGAATGAGGCCGGAGAGGAACACCGTGACCGGCAGGGCGAAGCAGACTACCAGAATGCCGATGACAGAACCGGAGGCCAGCATGTCCCTGTTGCCGACTCTTGCGAGAATGCGGTTGTAGAGGGGCGAGAAACTGGCAGCTATGACAATGGAGATGATGCCCGTATGCATGAACGGCCTGATGACGCCGTACATGAGATACAGGGAGAGAAGTACCAGAACTATCAGGAAGTAACCGTATAATCCCTGTCGCGAGAAAGTACGTGAGAACTGGGCAAGGGGACCTGCCAGTTCCTCCTGTTCCTGCAGTTCCTGTTGTGCCTGCTTTTCGCAGTCGCTGTCGTTCGGGGAATGCGTGTTTTCGGTCATGGTCGGATGGCGTCCGTGGGGCTACATGGCTCCGGCAGGTTTGCCAGCAAGACCGCAGTAGCCGGGGTCGGTTTCGTCTTTGCGTTGAGGGTTCTTGAAACGCCACATCATGCAGGCTTCTCCCTGACAGAATTTCATCTTGTCGTCGGAAGTCTTGAGCAGCGGGCACGTTTTAAATCGGGCTTCCTTTTCGGGCAACAACATTTCCACCTCCTTTCACTTTCGTTTTCAGGGGAGCAGGGGCTTTGTTTCCATGTTTGTTGCATCCCGGTTTCTTGTGCGGCGTTCTTCCGCATTCCGGGAGGAGGAAACAGCTGGAGCAGGTTCAGTGCAAAATACTACGCCAAACGGTGTGCCTTTGCACCAGATTTCGCTTTTGGCCTTCCGAGCCGGAAAAATATTATTTTTCCCCTAAAGGAATTGGCACAGAGCCCGATAAGCAGGTTGAACAGGGAAATAATAATCTCTGAACAGGAGGGGATACTATGGAACTTGATGCGCTTAAAGGTGGTGCGGAAGGCGCCGCCAATGTGCTGGAGATGCAGCGTATGGCCCAGACGGAAAACCGCATGGGCCCGCAGGATCAGAACAGACTTGCACACCGTGAACAGCAAGGGGAGGGCGCTGCCCGTCCTCAGAGCGGTGTTGCCATTCAGGGGCTGGGCGAAAACCTGAACCTGATGGTTTAGCCTGCCTTGCCACATCCCGTTGCAGAAAGCGGAGCCTTAAGGCTCCGCTTTGTTTTTGGTCTGTGCCTGTTCTGTCTGCGCTGTGCTATGGGCTGGTTGCAATTCGTTCAGGACCGAGCGAAGTGCAGCTCGTTGTACCCGTCGGCGCCCATCTCGTCCGGGGGGCGCAACTGGCATGTGATGCAAACCCGTTATCTGCTGCGCCCAGGCCAGCTATCTGACCAGCTATCTGGTCAGCTATTTGTCCAGCTATCTGTCCAGCAGCGAAAGGGTGCGCATGACATCAGTCATGTCCGCAGGATCAACCGTGCCGTAGTCGGCTTCCCGCATATCTTCATCAAATCCGGCAGGTCTGCCGAACACGGCAAGGCTGACGCGCTCCATGATACGAATCTGCTCACGGGCGTCATCTTCGTGCACAAAGGGAGCCTGCGCGCCCTGCATCATGATAAGGTCCATGGAGTAGCGCTGCAGGCGTTCCGTGAATTCCTGCGACTGCCGCAGTGCCTTGTTCAGGCGCTGGTGGCGCTTGTGCAGATGGTGCCACGGGTCAGCCTCGCGGTCGGTACTGCCTGCCCTGTCCGCTTCCGCTGATGATCCGCCTTGTTGCGGTTGGAACACGATATTCTTCGGCAGCGAAGAAAGAAAATGCAGCCAGAAAGCCAGCGTGGGGGTATAGGCGGGGTCACCCGACGGGTAGTGTTCAAGAAAGGCCAGCAGCAGTGATTCGAATGCGCTTTCAAACCGAAGATGTGCGGCCTTGATGCTGCAGCGTATGCCGGTTGCCGTTTGCGAAGGGTGGAGCCGTGCTATGCACAGCCTGACCTGTTCGGACAGGGCAACATCCAGATGCAGCCTGCGCACGGTATCCCGCCATATGTAGTCGGGGATGTCGAATTGTATGGGGGCTCCCTCCGGCATGTGGAGCAGGCATGGCGGCGCAGCCTGTTCAAGCAGGGTCGTCAGCCGGTTTATTTCTTCGTCAGGGAACGTATTCGGAAAATGTGAAAGCGCAGGCCCGGAGGCCTGCGCATGCATGGATACATTTTCACCGGGATGCAGAATGCCGTCCAGTTCGTACAGAAGCGGCGCATCTGGAAAGAGCAGGAATTCGGCAAAGGTTTCGAAATCGGGGTGTTCCGGCGAGAGCACTTCCCGCAGGATGTCTGCATCGTGTCCGCCGAGCACTGTGTCCGCGTAGCGGCGCACATCGTCCGAGAGGCTGCGACCGTTTTCGAGCCATGTAATTATGGCGTCGAATATGGCCTGCGTGGAGGGATGCGGCATGTTACGCCCCCTTCTTCACCTCGTCCCACAGCGCGTCCATCTCGGAGAAGGAAAGGTCGGCAAAGACCTTGCCGCGGCTGCGGGCCAGAGCTTCCATCCGCTCGAACCGGTCGAGGAACTTGATATTGGTGTTGTTCAGGGCGGCGTTGGCCTTGAGTCCCTTGCGGCGTCCGAGTTCCACCATGGTGAAGAGCACGTCGCCGAATTCGCGTTCCTGCGCGTCCTTGTCATCCGTTGCGCATGCGGCGTTAAATTCCTGCCATTCTGATTCCAGTTGTCTGTCCACGGCGGCATCGTCCGGCCAGGTAAAGCCTATGCGCGCGGCCTTGGAATTCAGGCGGTAGGCCTTGAGCAGCGGGGGCAGGCCCTTGGGCAGGCTGTCGAATGCACCCTTGGGCTTGTCTTCTTCGCCTTCCTTCTTTTCGCTGCGCTTGATGCGTTCCCAGTTCGCCCATACATCGGCAATGCTGTTCACGCTGGCATCATCAAAAACGTGGGGATGGCGGCGGATCATCTTTGCGGCGCTTTCCTGCATGGAATCCGCAAGGGAGAATCCCTTGCATTCATACAGGCGGCTTATGAAGAGGATGAGAAACATCACGTCGCCGAGCTCTTCACGCACATCCACTATCTTTCCGCTGCGGATGGCGTCGACGAGTTCAAAAGTTTCTTCAAGCAGGTAGTCGCACAGGCTTTCCGGCGTCTGCTCCTTGTCCCACGGGCATCCGTCGGGGCCGAGCAGTTTTTCTATCACGTCTTTGAGGGCGGTGGTGGCTTCCGATATGGGGCTGGTCATGACTGGCTATCCTTTGCGCGCATCGGAAACGGTGCACGGTTTGGGGGGATGAACGGAAAAAATGCGACTAGAACGAGCGTTCCGGAATGTACTGTTGCAGATAGCTTGTGGCCTGTTGCAGATAGGGAACGGATTTGGAGTTGGTGACGAATTCCGCGTTGGGCAGAAAATACGTGATGCAGGCAAGCAGCACGCAGCAGATGAGCACACCCTTTAAACCGCCCAGCAGCAGTCCTGCCAGATGGTCGAGCCATGCGGCGGGGGTGGAGCCGATGATGGTGTGAATCACCGCCGCCAGCAGAGAGGTGAGCAGTATCACGCCGAGGAATACACCGGCGTAGGAGACAATACCTACCCAAGATTCATCCGTGATGACCTTGTTCACATAGGGCATTGCTTCCGTGTAATACCTGTTTGCCAGCAGAAAACCGCCCACAACGCCTATAATGGCGCCAAGTTCGGTCACGAGCCCGCGGAACAGGCCTCGTATGAGGAAAAAGCCCACGATGACTACAAAGATTATATCGAGTGAGTTCAAGTTTGTTATGTCCGTCACGATATGCTCTCAAAAGGGTTGTCGTTTTCAGGACGCGGAATCAGGCCCCGGCAACAGGACCTCTGCGGCCTCGGGCTGCACATGCATAGCAAAAGTGATCTGTCAGGGGAAGAGAAAGAGAATGGCGGCGGCATTTTCACGAATGAAGAAGCGCATTGCCAAGCCGGTTCATTGTGGCTAAATAATAGTGGCTGCGTATACGGTTGGCGGGCATGGTGGGGCAGGGGAAAGTTTGTATGAATTCAAGACCGGAGAACTATGGGAACTCTTGCATTATCCGCCCTTAAACCGGGTATGAGGCTGTCGGCCGATGTTCTGGACAGAAACGGCCGTAAGCTGCTTTCGTGCGGGGACGTGCTCACCGAGCAGTCTTTGCGCGTGCTCAAGATATGGGGTGTGACTGAAGCGCAGGTTGAAGGTCCGGATACCGGCGACACGTCTTCCTCTGTACCTGATGAAATTCCTGCAGATCTGTACGAAGCCGCCCTTGCGGATACAGGGCACCGCTTCAGGCACAACGATGCCTCGCTGCCTGTCATCAAGGAACTGCGCAATCTCGCCACACTGCATCTGGCCCGGAGAATGACCGCTCTGCGCGCAACCGGAGGCGACCCGCTCTCGCTTGTGCGTCCGGCGCCGGTGGTGCAGCCGGATGGCCCCTGTCCGCCTCCCATGGAAGTGCAGACCCTGCTGCGGGACGACGTGAAGCTGGGATCGCTTCCCTCGGTGTTCCACAAGCTTGTCGAGGTGGTGAACGATTCGCGCAGTTCGGCAACGGACGTGGCGGAAGTTATTGCCAACGACACGGACCTTGTTGCGCGCTTGCTGCGCGTGGTGAACAGTCCCTTCTACGGCATGACCGCGAAAGTGGACACCATCTCGCGTGCCGTAACCGTTGTGGGCAGCAACCAGCTTGTCTCCCTTGCCATGGGCATATCCCTTGTGGCCTCATTCAAGGGTATTCCGGAGCATCTGGTGAGCATGCGCAACTTCTGGGAGCACTCCATCGCCTGTGGCATGGCCGCGCGCATTCTTGCCAGCTACCGCCGCATATCCAACACCGAGCGTTTTTTCGTGGCGGGCATTCTGCACGATATCGGCCGGCTTATCATGTTCAAGCTGATGCCCGTGCATTCCACACATCTTTTCCATACCGCCTATTCGGAAAACAGGATCGTGCAGCAGTGCGAAAAAGACATAATGGGCTTCACGCACGACCGTCTCGGCGGATTGTTGCTCAAGGCATGGCGCTGCCCTGTTTCCCTTGAGAAGAATGTGCGCTATCACCATTTGCCGGGCATGGCTCCCACCGTGCAGGAAGCGGCCATAATGTGCGTGGCGGACGTGACCGCAAACGCCTTCCGTTTCGGTAGCAGCGGCGAGCGTCTGGTGCCCGTGCTTACCCGTGAGACGTGGGAATGTCTTGAGTTGCCTGTCAGCGTGTTGGGACAGGTAGTATTGCAACTGGATTATCAGGTCGCTGAAATCGTACGGTTGATGAATGTCGATGGATAACGCTGCACACCCGACCGGGACACATAGCCTTGAGCAACGGCTCAGGCACCTTGAGGAACAGGCAAGGTTCACGCTTGATGTTCTGGAAATGGCCTCGACTCTGGGCGATTTTCAGACCTGCATCAACAAGCTGCACGAGCCCACAGCCCTTCTGGAAGAGACCATTCTCCGCATAGGCGAGCTGGTGCACTTTTCCGCGTCCGCCTTTTATCTTGTGGATGAAAACAGCTCGGACTTCGCGCTGTCTCTGTGTTCGCCCGTCATGTTCAGGGACATGCTCGATGCGGAAGTGCAGCACCTCATCGACAACGGTGTCTTTGCGCTTGCCGTGCGCGAAAACAGGCCCGTTACCGTGTATTCCCGTGACAACATGTACCGTCTCGTGCTGCACGTACTGGCAACCTCGTCACGTACCAGAGGCATGTTTGTCGGCGTCATGTCCAAGGGCGAGCGCAATCTTTCCGGCATACTCATGTCGCTGCTGTCCATTGTGCTCAAGCACTGTGCCAACGCCATAGAGAGTTTTGAGTTGTACCGCCTGTTCAGGCAGGGTGACCGCGACCAGTACCAGTTCGCGGAATCTCTTCCGCTGCCGGTGGTGGAGCTTTCCGGTACCGGCGAGGTCTTGTTTGCCAACGCCGCTGCGGAGGCGTTGACGCTGAAGCAGGGGGGAACCTTGTTCTCCCGTGTTGCTCCCCGGAGCCAGAGTGCTGTCCGTTCATGGATGGTATCCTGCGCCGGCGGCGAGCCGGTAGGCGAAGTGGCGGTGGAGCTGCTTGATGAGCAGGGCGGTGCACTGGCTGTGGTGCTGCACGCAACGCCGTGGCGGACAAGTGCAACGGATTTGCGGATACGCTGTATTCTGGTGCCTGCATGAGCAGGTAATGTCTGTATGGAGCAATGGTGCCTGTATGAAGATTGAAGTGAAGTGTTTTGCCACCCTGGCGCATCGCGCTCCTGCCGGTGGCATGCTTGAGGTGGAGGCGGGAACGAGCGTGGGCAGTATTATCTCTCTGCTCGGTATTCCTGCTGATGAAGTGAAGATACGCTTTGTGAACGGGGTGCATGTAAATGATGAAGCGCTCGTCTCGGAAGGTGACAGGGTGGGGCTTTTCCCTGCTGTGGGAGGAGGTTAGGCGTTATATTTTTTCCTGAAAGACTGTAGCGGGGAACTGTTGCCTACCTGTCCTCTCGCGGGTATAGTCCATCCGTTTGTGTGCAACGGGGGAGATGGGCTATATGTCGGAGAATAGTGACACTGCTGTAGGCAGTGATATATTTTACATAGATTCCGCCTTGTTCAGGGTGTTTGATTCTGCTTCGACCGGAGTGGCCGTCTATACCTGCGACGGAGCCGTTGTCTATCTTAATGAAGCGTTTGAGCGTCTGGTCGGGCGTGGCCGGAACGAACTGGATTCGTTCCATGCCGGCACCGGCTGCTGCACGGAATCTTTTGCGGAAGAAACTCTGCGTTTCAAGGCCGTTGCAGATGGTCTCAATGTTGGCGGCTCTGTCCGCGTGCGTCTTTCCCGGCCTGACGGGTCCTGCCTTTTTGTCCGTTCCGATCTCTATTCCATCCATGATATTCAGAGTAATACCCGCCTTGTGGTGCGCCAGCTGAGTGAAATCACCGAAGCCAGCGTTCCTTCTGTGCTGGTTGCCGGCGCGCGTCGGGATAAAGCCTATGTGGCCCTGCAGCTTCTTACGCAGGTCATTCTGCGGGAATTCACGCTTAACGGTCTGATGGAAGGCATCCACGGTGTGCTGCGCGAGCTCATGCCCGCGGAAAGCTGCTCCATATCGCTGACCGGCGGACCCGGCACCATTATATCCTCTCCCTATTTCTGCGATATCAAGCGTGAAGCACCCGAGCCCCGTCCTTTCGGCAACGGGCTGACCGAGTTTGTCTACATATGGGGCAAGCCGTTCATGCTCAGGCGTGACGAAATAATGGATATGGAGGCCAAGGGCGTTGTGTGTCCGGCCAGACCTCGCCCTGCCGTATGGCTGGGTGTGCCGCTGCGGACACATGCAGGGGAAAGCGTGGGCGTGCTCACGGTGCGCTGCTATTCGGACGGAGAGGCCTTCACTCCTGAAGATCTGCAGCTGCTCGAACTGATATCCGGCTACGTGGGTGGTGCCATAGAAACCTTCAGGCAGCAGGAGGCCCTGCGGAACAGCGAGGCCCGCTTCCGCGCCGTATTCGAATTTTCCGGGCTGGGTGTATGCACCATAGGCGTTGCGCAGGAGATTATTGAGAGCAACAGGCATGTGGCCGACATGTTTGATACGGACGGTGACAGGCTCATCGGTGCCGATTTTGCCCGTTTCATCATTGATGAGCAGGTGCGGCAGAGCATACGGGACCGGTTTGCCGCTCTGGTTGCAGGGGCGGAAGAAAGCTTCACCGAGACGGCGGAATGCGCCGTTTCAGGTGCGGCACGTTTCTGGTGCCGCATGTCGTTTACCTCTGTCCGCGATGCCAACGGCGACTTCTCTTTTTCGGTTGTGCTGCTTGAGGATGTGACGGAGCACAAGCTTTCTGACGACAGGCTTATGCACATGGCCTTTCATGATGCGCTGACACGGCTGCCCAACCGTACGCTGTTCATGGATCGTCTCAGCAACGCCATCCGCAGGGCCCGCCGTCATGAGGATTATCACTTTGCCGTGCTGTTCATGGATATGGACCGGTTCAAGGTGGTGAACGACAGCATGGGCCATAAGGCGGGGGACGAACTGCTCAAGCAGTTTGCCCTGCGTGTGAGCGGGTGCCTGCGCGAGTCTGATACTTTTGCGCGCTTTGGCGGCGACGAATTTGCCGTGCTTATGGATGATCTGGAAGATGTGCTGCAGGCCCCCCATGTGGTGCAGCGCATTCTGGATTCCCTGAAGGTTCCTTTCAGAGTGGGCGATGTGGAAGTCTTCAGCGCGGTGAGTATCGGTGCGGTGCTGCGGGCGCGGGATTACGAGCGCCCCGAGGATATTCTGCGCGACGCGGATGCCGCCATGTACCGCTCCAAGGAGAATGGTCCGGGCCGGTACGAGATTTACGACCGCACCCTGCATTCCCGCATGCAGGATATGCTGCAGCTTGAAAACTCCATACGCCGCGGGCTTGAGTACTTCGAATTTCACCCCGTGTTTCAGCCGTATGTGACCCTGCAGACGGGCCGTCTGCGTGGTGCCGAAGTGCTTGCGCGCTGGCGGCAGCCCGGTGGCGGTGTCGTGCCGCCTGTCGAGTTCATTCCCGCAGCGGAGGAATCCGGCCTTATTTACGGCCTGGACTGCCAGATGCTGGAATACGGCTGCGCGGCGCTCGCCGATTGGCGCAAGCGGTATACCGGTGCATCTTCCTTTTCCATGAACTTCAACGTATCCGCCGTAACCATGCACCGCTGGAATCTGCTGGAGGTGTTCATGAAAATCGTGTCCGACTCCGGCTGCAGACCCTCGGACATATGCCTTGAAATTACGGAGAATACCCTGCTCAAGGGAGAGGAAGGCGTGACGGACCGCCTGTGGAAGCTGCGTGACCTTGGTGTGCGCATCGCCCTTGACGACTTCGGCACCGGCTACTCATCCTTCAACTATCTGCGCAGTTTTCCTGTGAACATGATCAAGGTGGACAAGATCTTCACGGCCTCCGTGCTGGAAGACAGAGCTTCGCACGGCATTGTGCAGGCCATTGTGAGCCTTGGCAGAGGGCTGGGTATGGAGGTTGTCGCAGAAGGGGTGGAAACCCTTGAACAGGCGCAGATGCTGGCATCGCTGGGATGTGAAGCTGCGCAGGGCTATCTGTATTCCCAGCCGGTGGACCCCGAACGTCTGTTCAGGATGATGGAGCACGGCCGCCTGCCCATGGAAGCCGGCTAAGTCACAGCCGGCTGGCTACCAGTCATCGCCTTCTGCTGTTCCGCCGCGCATCTCCGTGGCAATGCAGCGCAGCAATCCGTAATCGAACCTACCCTTCAGCGCATCAAATGCGCCCCTGAGTCCGGTGCCTGCTCCAATGCTGGCACCAAGCGCCTCTTGTATGTCATGCATGTCGGCGGGACTCAATTGTCCGGTTATTTCCCCGAGTTCCATTTCCTTGAGGCGCAAGGCCTGCGCAAAGTGGCCGTATACGGTTCCGGTGGCAAGGCCGCGCTCGGCGGCAACGGCTTCTGCCGTGCCGAGGGTCTTGAGCATGTCCATGGATGAGCGCACCGTCGCCGTTATGCCCCGGCTGTCGCGGGCAATCTTGCGGCGTTCCTTTTCCGCAGCTCTCTGGGGCAGCGGCGGCGTGTTTTCAGGTTTGCCGTGTTCCGCTTCATGGGCAGCCAGCAGGTCAAGAAACAGCTGGCCGTACATGGCCAGTTTGGCCTGTCCGACACCGTAGAGGTTGCTCAGTTCCTCAAGCGTTGCAGGCCGGTAAGCGGCAAGTTCCATGAGGGTTTTGTCGGGGAAAATGGCGTACGGGGGCACATCCTGTTCTTCAGACAGGCGCAGCCGCTCGTTGCGTAGCGCCTGCAGCAGGGACGATGTGAGCGGATGTGAAAGGGTGGCATGCAGCGCAGCCTCCATTTCCGGTGTGACCCGTCCGTGGGCTGCCGGTGCAGCAAGGGATTCGCGTCGTAGCTGCACTGTCCGGTCGCCCCGCAGCACCTGCCAGCTTTCTTCGTTCAGCAGCAGGCTGCCGTGGCCTTCCATATCCACATCCAGCAGGCCGAGCGCGACCAGTTGACGGAAGACGGATTTCCAGGATTCCTTGGCCAGCTCCTTGCCGCATCCGAAGGTCTTGAATTCGTTATGTCCGTGGTCAGCAACGCGCTTTGTGAGCTTGCCCAGCAGAATATCGGTCAGATGGGCCACGCCGAACCGTTGCCCGGTGCGGTAAACGCAGGAAAGGGCTTTCTGCGCGGCAACTGTGCCGTCCCATGTCTGTGGCGGGGTAATGCAGGTGTCGCAGTTGCCGCAGGAGGTAGCAAGCGGTTCCCCGAAGTAGCCGAGCAGCGCCTTGCGACGGCATTCCACTGTTTCAAGAAAGCCGAGCATGGCGTTGAGTTTCTGATGTTCGATGAAGGAACGCGGGTTTTCTTCCGGCGAGCCGATCATCTTGCGCAGAATAACCACATCGGCCAGGCCGTATGTCATGAAGGCTTCCGCCGGGAGCCCGTCACGGCCTGCGCGCCCTGTTTCCTGATGATAGGCTTCAAGGCTGCGGGGCGGCTCAAGGTGCGCGACAAAACGCACGTTGGGTTTGTCCACGCCCATGCCGAAGGCCACGGTTGCCACCATGACCACCCCTTCTTCCCGCATGAAGCGTTCCTGATTGTGGCTGCGCAGAATGGCCGTCATGCCCGCATGGTATGGCAGGGCGGGTATTCCCGCCGCCTGCAGGGCCTCTGCCGTTTCTTCAACCTTCTTGCGTGAAATGCGGTACACGATGCCTGCTTCGCCCGCATGGCGTTGCCTGATGAAGGCCAGCAGCTGATCAATGCCGCGATCTTTCTGCACTATCGCATAACTGATGTTGGGTCTGTCGAATCCCGTGGAAAAGACCGAGGCTCCGCCAAGTTGCAGATGATCCACAATGTCGCGGCGGGTGGGACCGTCCGCCGTGGCGGTAAGGGCTATGCGGGGAACCTTGGGAAATCGTTCGTGCAGTACGGAAAGCTGCGTGTATTCGGGCCGGAAATCGTGTCCCCACTGGGAAACGCAATGGGCCTCGTCTATGGCGAACAGGGCAATGGGCAACCCGTCCAGACGATTCAGAAACTGCGGAGTCATGAGACGTTCAGGCGCAACGTAGAGCAGGTCGAGCGCTCCGCCGTGCAGGGCTGCTTCCACCTCCCTCTGGCGGGCAGGGGAAAGGCTGGAGTTGAGACAGGCCGCCCTTACACCCATCTGGGTCAGCGCGCTTACCTGATCCTGCATGAGGGCAATAAGCGGCGAGATAACAATGCCGGTACCCTGTCGCATGATGGAGGGAATCTGGTAGCAGAGGGATTTGCCACCCCCTGTCGGCATGAGCACCAGCGCATCGCCTCCGCCGAGCACATGTTCTATCACGCCGTGCTGTTCGCCCTGAAAAGCATGATAGCCGTATACGTGTCTGAGCACGTCCAGAGGGGTGGATAGTTCCGGTGCGTCGGGAGCGGGGACATTGTTTATGAGTGCGTTCTGAATCTGTCTGGTCGGCATGGGCGGACACTAGCCGATTACGCCGGGTACTGGAAGGGGCTTCGGGCTATATCTCGCCATGGGTTGAAGATAGCTTGATCTATCAGGCATCTTTAGTTTACCTCTTGTGTTCGTATTCGGAAATCAATGGGGAGGGTATAGTGCGACGCTGCGTTCTGCTGCTTATTCTGCTGTTTATGGTGGGTTGCAAGGCAACAATGGTGGGTACAAATGCTGAAAGTATCTCCGATATAGAAAACAAACAGGTGGTGGGCGACCAGCGGGTTGTCTTTGTCTCGTATGACGAGGCTATAGACATTGCCGAAGAGGTCGCAAGCCTGAAGTTCCGTTCCGTCAAGGTGAACAAGGCCCGTAACGGCATTGTCGTTCACACCTATGACCCCATGTATGGCGCTTTCATAGGCCGGATAGAACCCGTTGTGCTGTATATCCCGAAGACGCAGGAATACGGCATTACTTTTCTGATGTATGGAAAAGGAGACGGTTTCTGGGACGGAACACTCACTCCAAAGACTTTTCTGAAAGCATTCTATAAAGAACTTGAGGACTACCTTGAGTTCAACGACATAGAAAATACCGTCTACACACAGGCTGAATACACGCAGTCCAAGGGCGTGCCGGTCGAAAAAGCTTCCGCAAGCATTCCGCACGACCCGCAGGCGTTCGCCTTCTGGCTCACCAAGCGTGCGGACCGCGACCCCATGGAAGGTGTGTACGAAGATTCCGCCGGTGATTTCACGCTTGGCATCTACGCCACTCCCAAGGACAGGCAGTACAAATTCAAGGCCGTCATTCTGGAATCCCGCGACCGCAAATGGAAGGTCGGCGAGATTCTTATCAAGTTTAAAAAGTTGGTACCCGGCTCCGTCTGTCTCAGCCGCATTCAGGACAAGCAGGGGACAGAATCCGGTATTGCCTGGAAGGTTGAGCGCAATTCCATTGTCTCGCTGCGCAAACCGCACGGTGACGTTGCCCTGTACAGGGAATCGGATGCAGATCTGCTCGGTACGGGTGGCGCAACCGCCTCACAGGGCGAGGGGCCTGTCATGCGGGTGGGCGACGAAGAGTACCGTCTCATTTCCTCCGGTTCCGTATGGGTTGTCGGGCCCAAATATCTCGTCACTGCAGAGCATGTTGTAGACAGCGATTATGACTACTTTGTCTTTGAAGGAGATGAGATTCGGCAGGTGCGTGTTGTCGCAACTGATAAAGATCTGGATCTGGCAGTGCTCAAGCTCATGGAAGGCACGTTTCAGGCTCCGCCCATTCCCTTGCGTAAGCAGGCAAAGATACCCAACGGTACTCCCGTGCTGGCTATGGGCTTCCCTGAGCTAGGCACGCTGGGAACGGAAATCAAGATAACGGCAGGTATAGTGAACGCCCAGACAGGGTATGCAGGCAAGAGTCAGCAATATCAGATTTCGGCAGAGATTCATCATGGTAACAGCGGCGGTCCCGTCGTCGATGACTGCGGTAACGTTATGGGCGTTGTGAGTTCCGGTATTAGCAAGATGGTAATGGATAACGTGAGTTTTGTTGTTAAATACCAGTTCTTGAAGGCGTTTATGGAGTCCCACAATGTGGATTTCACCGAAAGAGAATCGGTCAAGCCGTTGTCTGCCGTGGAAGTGTTTGAACGCTACTCAAAGTCGGTAATGTTGATTCTGGCGACCGATAAGAAATGATTTTTTCATGCTGCGACAGCGTGTTGTGAATAATTGCCGCAAGTTTGAAACGAAGAGGGTGGAGATGAGGAAGAATTTAGTGCTGCGCGTTTTGGGGATTCTTGCCGCACTGGGCATGGCTGTCATGCTCGCGGCGTGTAACGGCCCTGTTTCCATGGGGGCTTCTCCTGCCATCAAGCAGGTGGGGGGACAGGTTGTCGGGCCGCAGGATGTGTATGAAATGTCGTTTTTTGAAGCGGTGGATATGGCCCTTACCGTTTCCAAGGACAAGTTCCGCGAAGCCGAGATAGACTACGAGGGCAGAAGCATCCGCGTGAAGAACTGCATGTATCCCGGTGGATGCATGAGTGGCGAAGTGAAGCCTCTTTTGTTGAGAGATTACAATACGCACAAGTCCGGGGTGATCTTCCTGCTCGATATCAAGGGCGAGGCTTCCAGCGATCCCTTCGAATACAAGCGCCATTCCGACCTCTTCTATGGCGGGATCAAGGAATATGCGAAGCTGCGCGGGGTGCCTCAGACCACGTTCAGGCATTATACGCAGGAAGAGGGAACCTTTATTGAAATTGCTCCCAAGGATGTTCCCCGCGATTTGGCCGGTTTCGTCTACTGGCTGGACAAGAAGGACAATCCTCAGCCGTACGAGGGCGTATACGAGTTTTCCAACGGTCGTTACACCCTTGGACTTTATTACGATGCATCAGACCGCGTGTATAAGTACAAGGCCATGATTCTGGAGACCCGCACCCGCGAATGGAACGCCGGTGAGATCAAGGTAAAGTTCAACAAGCTGGAAGCGGACAGCGGCTGTCTCAGCCGGTATTTCCTGCAGGACAAGAGCGAAGTGGGCGCCACGTGGCACGTCTACAGCGACGGGCTCGTGGCGGAAAATCTGAGTGACGGTGGCTCCAACATTGTGCTGCTGCCCGTGGACGTGAGCGGCTATACCTCGAAAGATTCCGGCCGTTCCGGCAACCGCGGCAATTCCGGCAAGAAGAGCGGTGCGACGGCGAAGAAGGGCGAGCGAACCTACCGCGCTCTCGGCAGCGGTACTGCATGGCTTCTCAGCAGCAAGTATCTTGTTACCTGCAACCATGTGGTGGATACCGGCGATACCTACTTCCTGCGAGTTGGTGACGACTACAAGGAAGTGCGCGTTGTGGCCCGCGATGCGGATCTGGACCTTGCTGCGCTCAAGCTGGTTGAAGGGGCCATTGATGATCCCATTCTGCCGCTGCGCAAGAATTCAGTGCTTGAGAACGGTTCGGAAGTGTATGCCCTCGGTTTTCCGAAGGTTGGCATTCTCGGAATGACTATCAAAATTACCGATGGCATCATCAGCGCCCAGACCGGTTTTAACGGTCGTGCGCAGGACTACCAGATTTCCGTGCCCATACAGGGCGGGAACAGCGGTGGTCCCGTGTTGGATGAATCCGGCAACGTGGCGGGGGTTGCGGCCTCCATTATACGCCACGATATTGCAGATAACGTGAGCTTCATGGTGAAGTACCAGTTCCTGAAGATGTTCCTGCAGTCACATAACGTGGAATTCACGGAGCGCGATTCCAACGAATCCATGAAGGCCAAGGATATCTTCCGCCGCTACGGCTCTTCGGTGTATCTGCTGTGGGTGCTGGAACGCAATAACTAGCGATAGCAGCGGTCTGTAAGAGAAAAAGAAGCCCCCGCCGGAGTATCCGGCGGGGGCTTTATCATGCTTTGGGGGGTGCTTAGCCTTTGCGGCGCTTGGCCCACGGAACGGAGAATATCCATTCGCTGGCGCAGTGCAGCCCGTAGCGCGGCATTTCGCTGGTAAAAATAAGGGGGGCGTTTTCCGGCACTTCTTCGGCTGAAATGATCTCGGCGCGGCAGCGGCACCCAAGGGCAAAGGGGGGCAGGCAGCGGATGAGGTCTGGGTGCGAAGCGGGCAGTATGGCCCCGTGGAGCGCCCTGCAGTGCTTGCAGGGGGGGCGCATGGCCGTATAGCCGTCGTCACTGTTGTTTGCCGGAGGATCGGTGGTGATGCGCAGATAGGCGCTTCTGTTGGCTTCCAGGGCGGCCATAACACTAAGCTGTTCGTCGCGCCATGCAAGGTAGTGTTCCATGAACGCGTCAATGTCTTCGGACGAGGCCTTGTGTTCTTCAAAGAGCAGCCAGATGACTTGTCCTGTCAGTCGCGAAAAAAGGGGATGGCGGCTGGCGAGATCTTTGAAATCAATATTCATTGTGACGACCCTGTATCAAAGTGAAGCGACGAAGCGGAGCACCATGTGCAAATTTCGTCCGGCAAAATGCCAGAGAAGGTTTACTGCGCCAGCGCGCGGCTGGCAAGTGCCAACTGGGGCAATAGGCGGGTTTTTGACTGATTGTACAGACTGGCCGCCATTACGGTGTACACATTCCCCCGTAAGAGGGTTCATATCTGCTCACGTCTGAGTGCACGCAGGCAGGATATGAAAAAGCCTGCGCCGGATTCCGGCGCAGGCTTGCGTTTTATGATGCCGTGAGCCTGTTAGCCGGGTTGCTGAGCCGCAATCCAGTCCATGGCTTCTTTCAGGTCCAGTGTGCCGGTGTATATGGCCTTGCCGGAGATGGCTCCTTCAAGATTTGCAGACCGGCTAAGGGGGTAGAGTGCCTTCACATCATCCAGCGTGGCCACGCCGCCGGCGGCAATGACAGGAACCGAAGAGGTTTCCGCCAGTTTTTTCAGGGCGGAAACGTTTACGCCGGTTTGCATACCGTCGCGGTCAATGTCGGTGTAGATGACAAACGCGGCACCCTGTTCTTCCAGACGGGGCAACACGTCGTATACGGTCAGGCCCGTATCTTCCACCCACCCCTTGGTTTTGAGCTTGCCGCCTTCGGCATCCAGAGAAACACCGATTCTGCCGGGCATGGCCTTGCACAGCTTGCCGAAAAGGTCTGGGTCGGTCAGCGCAATGGTGCCGATGATGAGGCGGGTAACGCCGGCATCAAGGTAGGCACGGGCGGTGGCAATATCGCGTATGCCGCCGCCGAGCTGCACGGGAATATCCAGATTGGAACAGATGCGCCGGATGAGGTCGCGGTTCACCGGCTCGCCGGAAAACGCGCCGTCAAGATCGACAACATGCAGCCACTTGCCACCCTGGTCCTGCCACTGGCGGGCCATGGCTACGGGGTCGGAAGAGAAAACAGTTTCTTCATCGGCCCGGCCCTGCTTCAGGCGAACTGCCTGGCCGCCCTTGATATCTACTGCGGGAAAAATGATCACAGACCCAACTCCTTGATACCCTGACGCATGCCTTCTTCCGCGAGCTGCAGTGCGGAAATCCACTTGCCCTTGCGCTCAACGAATTTGCTGAGGTTCATGAGGTTGTTGCTCAGGCTTTCCTGCGTTTCCTCAAAATGGAAACGGGAGGTTGCCCGCTGACGCTTCACGTCGATAATAAAAATGTCCATGGTGACTGCAGCGGGGTGGAATGCACCCGCTTCACCGCCGTCACGGTCCTGCCACTTGAGTACCTGAGGAACCACCAGAAAATCAACCCCCATGCATTCACCGACCTTGATCCAGCGGGCAAGTGCGGTGCTGGAGCCATCTTCCTTGCTCATGCCCAGTTCAAGGCAGCGGGCGCTGGCGCCGGAACTTTCGTAGCGTCGGTTGGTCTGGCGGAACAGCTGGGTTTCGAACGTTTCGTCAAGTTCACGCAGGGTTTTCTCTTCCAGAGCTGCCTGATCTTCGGGCACATAGCCCGCAAGCAGGTCCCATGTGTGCATGGGCTGAGTGAATCGGGCAACGCCGATGGAAACCTCGGGCAACGGGGTGGGACCCTGAGTTACCTGCTGGCAGCCGACAAGGGTGAGGCCTGCAAGTAGGAGCAGGGTGATGCAGATACGCTGAACTTGTCTCATGAATCCAGACTCCCTTTGGTGCTGAGTAGCTGCGCTCGATCGCGGCTTGCGGCCATGCGCAAGGCTAGGCCGAGACCTTTGCATGCCGATTCGAGCAGATGATGTCCATTCTTACCATACAGATATGAAATGTGCATATTGATTCTTGCCGCATAGGCAACCGATTTGAAGAATTCTCTCCACAGGTCGCTTTCGTCACCGGCAATAACCGGAGGCAGCAGTTCATCGTTCCGGTAGACCAGATAGGGACGGCCGGAAATATCTATATTCACTTCAGTCATGGATTCGTCCATGGGAACCTTGGCGAATCCTACGCGGTTGATACCTGTCTTGTCAGCAAGGCACTGGTTCATTGCCTGTCCGAGGCAAAGGCCTATGTCTTCCAATGTATGGTGCGCATCAACGTGCAGATCGCCCTCGCAGGTCAGGGTAAGGTCAAAGCCTCCCCAGAAGGCCAGCAGGGTGAGCATATGGTCGGCAAAGCCCCATCCGCTCTTCACGTCCACCTTGCCCGATCCGTCCACGTTCAGGGTCAGCGCGATGCGGGTCTCGCTCGTGTCGCGCTGTATGGTGGCTATACGTTGTGTCATGCGCATATCCTTTGGGACACCGTGCGTCTGCACGGGGTGTGCGTCACGCCGTGGGCGAGCGCGTTATTTCGCTTCGGCTGCCTCTTCGTCGTCTTCATCTTCCTCTGCCTCATCTTCTTCCGAAGGTTCTTCCTTCTTACGGCCGAAGACAGAGGCGACGATGATGGATACTTCATACAGAACAAGCAGAGGACCGGCCATCAGCAGCTGCGAGAATACGTCCGGCGGGGTCAGTATGGCACCGACCACAAAGGCACCGAGCACTGCAAACCGGCGCACCTTTCGCATCATATCTGCGGTCAGAATGCCTATTCTGCTGAGGACAAGGGCGAAGAGCGGCATTTCGAATACGAACCCGAACGCGAGCAGTAGTTTGATGGAGAAACTGAGATATTCATCCAGCTTCAGCATGGCCTGAATATGCTCGTTGTTGAAGCTCATGAAGAACTCAAACGCCGCAGGGAAAACGACAAAGTACCCGAATGAGGCCCCGCCCACAAAGAACAGGGCGGAAAATACAGCCACGGGAACAATGTATTTGCGCTCTTCTTCATACAGGCCGGGGGCGATAAAGGCCCACACCTGATAGAAAATATACGGACTGGTGAGGAAAATGCCCGCAAGGGCCGCCACCTTGAGATAGGTGAGAAAGGCTTCCTGCGGTGCGGTAAAGATGAAGCTGCTCTGCTCGGGCATGAACCGGACCATGGGAGCAACCAGCAGGTTGAACAGCTCTTCTGCAAAGCCATAACAGGCAAGACAGCCCACAATGGCTGCGAGAGCTATATATTTGAGTCTCTTGCGCAGTTCGTCCAGATGCTGGACAAGCGTCATGGGGCTCTCTTCTTCTTCTTCTTCCTCTTCTTCGTCTTCTTCCTCGTCCTCTTCTTCCGTGTCATCTATCGTATCGTCGGTAACGGCCGGAAGCAGGGACGGGTCATCAATGCCTTCGCTTGAGGATTCCTCAAAAGGGAAGGGGGGCGGAGGGTGAGGAACAGAGTCAGAAACTGCCGGGGCGGCATCGGCCGCCCCGGCATCGGGAGTATCAGAATCGGAAAGGGCAGGCATATCACCCTGCTTGTCACCAGATGCAGGAGCATCGGGTACTACGTCAGATGCAGGGGCATCGGGTACTACGTCAGATGCCATAGCATCGGCTGCATTCTCAGCGTCATCACCTGCAGATTTCGGCACGACAGCCTCTTCGGCTCCATTCTTTGCCGCTGCGTCTTCGGCAGCATCGTCATTCCGGGGCTTGTTATCGGCGTCACTCATGCCTTTTCCCCGGCTACAACAGTGCTTTCGGAAGAAGATGTGACAACTTCCACGACTTCAGGGTCCGGAGGAACAGCCAGATCACCCGCAGGCTGCCCGGCAGCCTTGGCCTTCTTTTCACCCGGCTTTTCAGCCGTTTTGGTGGCAGACTTGGCCTTGGTTTTCTTCTTCTTCGGCTTTACCTCTTCCTCTGCATCATCTTCATCGCCGTAGAGTCGCTTGGCAGCGGCTTTCTTGCGTTTCTCGTGTTCTTCCATGTCGATTTCAGTGTTTATGGTCCGCTGAAAATCGGTGGATACGCGGCGGAATTCCGCCATGCCCTTGCCCAGAGTGCGGGCAATTTTAGGCAGACTCTTTGGCCCGAGAACGATCAGGGCCACAACAAGAATAACAAGTATTTCAGTAGTTCCGATGCCGAACATGCCTTTCTTGCCTGAGTTTTGTTAGATTATTCCCACTCAATGGTGCTCGGGGGCTTGGAAGAGATGTCGTACACTACGCGGTTAACGCCCTTTACTTCATTGATGATGCGGCTGGAAATGCGCTCCAGAATTTCGGAGGGCATGCGAACCCAGTCCGCAGTCATGGCGTCAACGCTGTCAACAATACGCAATGCAATGACATGCTCATAGGTACGGTCGTCGCCCATGACCCCGACGGTCTTGAGCGGCAGCAGTACGGCAAATCCCTGCCACACTTTGCGATACCATCCGGAGGCCGTCAACTCGTTCTGCACGATTTTGTCAGCTTTACGCAGAATTTCCAGACGTTCGTCGGTGATTTCACCGATAACGCGGATGGCAAGCCCGGGACCGGGGAAGGGATGACGCCATACAATGGAGTCGGGCATGCCCAGTTCCATGGCCACCTTGCGTACTTCGTCCTTGAAGAGTTCACGCAGAGGTTCGATGAGCTTGAGCTTCATCGTTTCCGGCAGGCCGCCCACGTTGTGGTGGCTCTTGATAACGGCAGAGGGGCCCTTGTGAGAAATGGATTCGATAACGTCGGGGTACAGGGTGCCCTGTGCCAGGTAGGAAACGTTGTCGATGCGGTGGGCTTCTTCATCAAATACTTCGATGAATTCGTAGCCGATGATCTTCCGCTTCTTCTCGGGATCTTCCACTCCGGCGAGCTTGGAGAGGAAACGTTCGCTGGCGTCCACGACCGTGAGGTTCAGGTCGAAGTGCTCACGCAGGTAGCTGGAAACTTCTTCCACTTCCTGTGCGCGCATCAGGCCGTTGTCCACGAAGATGCAGTGCAGGCGGTGGCCGATGGCCTTGTTGAGCAGCACGGCAACCACGGTGGAGTCGATGCCGCCGGAAAGGCCGCATACCACGTTGCCATCGGGGCCAACTGCTTCACGCACCTGCTGGATGACGCTGTCGATGAAGCCGGACATGGTCCAGTCGGCCTTGATCTTGGCAATCTTGAACAGGAAGTTGTTGATGAGCTGGGTTCCATCTTCGGAGTGGTGCACTTCGGGATGGAACTGCAGTGCGTAGATTTTTTTGGCTTCGTTCGCCATGGCAGCGATATCCAGAGTCTGGGTGCGGCCGATGACTTCAAAGCCGTCGGGCAGGCTCTTCACCTTGTCGCCGTGAGACATCCACACGCGGGAGGGGGAAGAAAGGTCCAGCCCTTCGAAGAGGGGGGTCTCCTTCAGCATGGTGAAGTCGGCAGGACCGTATTCGCGGGTCTCGGAGCTGCCCAGCGAACCGTTCAGGTTGTGTGCCAGAAGCTGCATGCCGTAGCATATGCCCAGTACCGGAACACCGAGTTCCAGCAGCCCCATGTCGAGGGTGGGGGCATCCTTGTCACCTACGCTGGAAGGTCCGCCGGAAAGGATGACGGCGGAAGGCTGCATGGCCTTTACTTCTTCTGCGGTGACAATGCAGGGGTGGATTTCCGAGTATACGCCGGCTTCACGCACGCGGCGTGCGATGAGCTGTGTGAACTGGGAACCGTAGTCAACTATGATGACTTTGCTTATGGAATCCATGTTGTTCCTCTATGGTACGGTTCTGCGAACCTAGTTTTCCATTTTATAGTTGGGAGCTTCCTTGGTGATGATGACGTCATGGACGTGGGATTCGCGCAGACCGGCTGCGGAAATCTGGACCATGCGTGCCTTGTGGGAAAGGTCGGCGATGGTTGTCGCACCCACATAGCCCATGCCTGAACGCAGGCCACCGATGAGCTGGTGAACGGTGTCGGTGACAGGTCCCTTGTAGGGAACACGGCCCACGATGCCTTCGGGAACGAGCTTCTTGCTCTTTTCCTGGAAGTAGCGGTCGGAGCTGCCTGCCTTCATGGCGTCGATGGAACCCATGCCGCGGTAGTTCTTGTAGCGGCGGCCCTGATAGAGCACGGTTTCACCGGGAGATTCGTCAGTGCCTGCGAACATGGAACCCATCATGACGGAATGCGCCCCTACGGCAATGGCCTTGACCACGTCGCCGGAGTACTTGATGCCGCCGTCGGCGATGATGCATCTGTCCATTTCCCGTGCTGCCTTGTAGGCTTCCTGAACGGCGGTAACCTGCGGAACGCCCACACCTGCAACGATGCGGGTGGTGCAGATGGAGCCGGGTCCGATGCCGACCTTCACGGTGTCTGCGCCGGATTTGAAGAGCGCCATGGCACCTTCATACGTGGCGATGTTGCCTGCAATGATCTGCGCGTTGGGGAAGCTGCTGCGGATCATGGCCACAGAGTCCAGAATGTTTCTGGAATGACCGTGGGCCGAGTCAAGCACCAGTGCGTCGGCACCGGCCTTGAGCAGCGCTTCGGCGCGCATTTCGCAATCCTTGCCTACACCAAGCGCAGCAGCAACGCGCAGGCGGCCGCTTTCGTCCTTGGCGGAGTGGGGATACTTCACCACCTTGTCGATGTCCTTCATGGTGATGATGCCCTTGAGGGTGCGGTCCTTGTCGACCACCAGCAGTTTTTCAATGCGGTGTTCGTGGAGGTGGCGCTTGGCTTCTTCAAGGGTGGTGCCCACGGGAACGGTGACGAGATTTTTGCTGGTCATGACCTCAGATACCTTTGTGGTATCGGGGGCTTCGACAAAGCGTACGTCGCGGTTGGTAAGTATGCCCACAAGTTCCTTGCCGCGCAGTACGGGCAGGCCGGAAACCTTGTATACGGACATGACTTCCAGAGCCTGGGTAATGGTCAGTTCAGGCACAATGGTGACAGGGTCGATGATCATGCCGGATTCGGACTTCTTGACCTTCTGCACTTCAAGGCACTGCTGTTCCAGCGGCATGTTTTTGTGAACAACCCCTATGCCGCCGTTGCGCGCCATAGCGATGGCCATTTCGGACTCCGTAACGGTGTCCATGGCTGCGGAAATGAGGGGAATGTTCAGGGGAATAGAGTTGGTAAGCTTGGTGCTGACGTCTACCATGTCCGGAGTGGTCTCGGAGTAACCGGGAAGAAGCAGGACGTCGTCAAACGTCAAAGCCTTGCCTATGATTTCGCTCATCGTGTGGGTCTCCCAAAGGTTGTTGTGGCTATCATTTCAAGGCCCGAACGAGGTTGGCTCGTTGTAAGGTCTCTTTCGCTGGCACAGTACCGGCCGCCTTGCCACGCCTTTGCCGGTGGTCTTGCGTGTATGGACAGTGCAACCTGCCCCGGCATCGGGTGCGTATGGAAAAAGCTCTTCCTGACGGCTTCTATAAAGCTGTGTTCCGTTTTTACAAAAATGTTAAAGTATAATTTACCATGATACGTTGTCGCAGGGGCGAATGTCAATACTGGGTGTCGCTTCGTATGTGTAACGGGGCGGCAGAAGAGCCGCTGATGAGGAGTAATGGCGGAGTATGTATCATGGTGCATTCTTGGCAGCATTCGCTAAGTTATGTCACAATCAGAAAAGGGGCAATACGGTTTGGCTGTTCGTTGCGGCAGTACGTTGTTATTGCCATGGAAAATCATGCAGTTCCGGTTGGGCCCTTGATGACTGTTTTCAAATGCGAGAAGGGGCACCGGTTGTTTCCGGTGCCCCTTTTCCTTATTATCTATCTGTATTTATTTGTGTTCAGTGTCAAGCTCGGTCTGTGCGCGCTGCTTGAGTTCGGCGTCGGCCTTGGGGTTGGCAAGCAGAGCCTCGAAATGAGGTTTCGCCTTGTCGGGCTGCTTGAGGAAATGTTTGTAGATGATGCCGAGATTGTAGCGGGCAGAGGCATCGTCTTCCAGCGCAATGAGGCTCTCGAACACTTCCACGGCTTCTGCGGGCTTCTGTTCATTGAAGAGGATGATGCCGTGCATGTACAGCACCTGCGGATCGGAAGGTGCCACTACCTGTGCCTTCTGCACAAAGAAACCGGCGCGGTTCCAGTCTTGCTGGCGGATGAAGAAGTCGGTGAGCTGCTTGAGCACACCTACGTTATTGGGGTCTTCCTTCATCAGCGCCATCAGGTGCGTGAGTTCGTCTGTTCCGCTTTCGGCGCCGCCACCGGCAGGCATGGCTTGCGCAGCTTGCTGTCTGCCCGGTTCGGTCAGGTTGGGATGCGAAGTGCGATATGCGAACGACGCGACAAGAATGGCACACAGGCTGAGGCCGATGAGACCGAGAACGAGCTTCTTGCCGCCGTTGAGAGCGGTGAGTGCAATATTAGTTGCCATTATGGGACTCCGTTCCGGAATCTGCCAGCAGTTCCATCTGGCGGATACGTTTTTCAATCTGCTTCTGGTTTGCTGCCAGAAGGCCTATGTAGCCGCCCAAGCCGAGCCAGATGGCGATGTTGGCCATGAGAAGCCAGGTTGAATTTTCCATATACCTCTCCTGAATTATGCCCGGAGGGCGTTACATGTCTTCACAGGTAGCCATGGTGTCGAGCCTGTCCGTCATGGCGGACTGGCGCGTGCGCACTGCCGTGAGTGCCAGCCAGAACAGGCCGAAGGTCAGCACGCAGGCAATAACGGTCAGCTTCATTTCCGGCTCCAGCCCGCCGCCCTTGGATGCGAACACCGCAGGGTGGATGGAGCGCCACAGGCGGGCGGAAAGAAAGACCAGCGGAACATCAACAAAGGCGGCAATGCCGAGCACTGCGCAGACCACTGCGCGACGTTCGCGCGACAGGGCCATGGAACGGAGGATGAGATAGCCCGCATAGACGAACCACATGATGAGCGTGGTGGTGAGGCGCGGGTCCCATGTCCACCATACCCCCCAGCTGTGCTTGCCCCAGACCATGCCTGTGGCAAGGGCGAGTCCGCTGAAAAGTACACCGATTTCGGCGCAGGCACCGGCAAGGTTATCCCAGAACCATGTGCGCTTCTTCAGGTACATGATGGAAGCGACAAAAACCACGGCGAAGCTGAAGAGCGACCACCATGCCAGCGGCAGGTGGAAGTAGAAGATCTTCTGCACAATGCCCATGGTCTGCTCGACGGGGGCGTAGATGAATATGAGGTACTGGCAGATGGCAAAGGCAATTCCGGCTGCCAGAGAAGTGAACGTGATCCAGTTTTCGCGCATCATGGCCTCGCTGCGAAGAGGGTTGCGGGGGTGGCGGATCTGCGGTGTGCGGCGCAGGCATATCCGATTTGGCTACGGCAGTCTCGTATCATTCTTCACCGCTATACACAAAGCCGAAGAGCAGCAGACCGGTGGCGCCGAACAGGGCGTCAAAGGCTGCGGCAAGGCCCAGCCAGTTGCTTGCACCTTCCGGAATATCGCCGGAAAAGGCAGCGGCTCCGATGCGGATGCCCGCCAGCAGAACCGGTATGAGCAGCGGAAAGAGAATGATCGACAGCAGGGATTCCCTGGCAGCCTGCCCCTGCGACAGCGCACCGAGCAGCGAGCCGAGCATGACCACGCCTATGTCCGTGAGCAGAAGAACGGCAAGTCCGGTGGCCCAGTGCTCAGAAACACTCTGCCCGAGAAACACGATGGTAGCCGGGACGAAAACCAGCTGGGCGCAGAGCAGCAGAATCAAGCCTGCAAGGGCCTTGCCCAGCCAGACGGATTGCACCGGCATGGGCGAAAGCAGCAGGCCGAAGCGCGCCCCGTTCTGTTCCTCAATACTGAACAGCGTGTTGAAGATGAGCACCTGACAGAAGGCAGAGGCCAGCCAGAAAATGGAGGCGGCCGCCTGTGGTGCCATGACTTCACCAACCTGCTGAGACAGGCTGAACACGAATATGAGCAGCAGACCGAGCAGCAGGGCCTGAATCAGCCCCGTGCCGCGGGCCAGAACAAGGCGCAGATCTTTTGCAGCTATTGTAGCGGCATATTTCAGCATACGGCCTCCGGCGTGTAACCGCTGGCAGGACCGTAATAGTCGACTCGCTTGTCACGAATGGCGAGCACATTGTCAGCCCGGACAAGGTCGGCCGCCACGGAGTGGCTTATCCACACAAGTCCGGCACCGCGTTCGCGCGCCGTTGCAATTTCATTATGCAGAATGGACATGGAGCGCACATCCAGCCCCGTTCCCGGCTCGTCCAGCAGGATGAGCGAGGGGTTGAGGAGGAATACACGGGCAAGGTTCAGGCGCTGGGCCATGCCGCGCGAGAAGGTGCCTGCCCGTTCAAAGGCAAAGCGCTTCAGTTCTACCCGCTCCAGTGCCTCAAGAAGTTCGTTCTCTCCGATGTTCAGGTCGTGAACCGAGGACCAGAAGGACAGATTCTCCATGGCCGAGAGATCAGGGTAGATGAAGGTCTGGTGTCCCACATAGCCCACACCTGCGTCACCGGCGTTGCACTCAACCGCGCCGGCACTGGGCCGGGCAAGCCCGGCCATGATCTTGAGCAGGGTGGATTTGCCCGCACCGTTGGGTCCGGCAAGGATGGTGACCGTTCCGGCTTCCACCGTGCAGGTCACATCCTTGATGATGAGCTTGGTGCCATAGAACTTGGCAACCTTGTCCAGCTTACAGAGCATCTTCTTCCCTGCGTTCTCTGTTGCGATAGCTGCAAAGGCCCAGCAGCGGGAAGAGACACATGAGCGTGCCGCCTATCCATACCCAGTTCACCAGCGGGTTCACGCTGAGCTTCAGGGTTGCGGCTTCGGTCTCGTCGGCGCCGAGCAGGGTGCCGTAGAGTTCGTTGCCGAGCGAAGGAATGGTGGCCGCTTCGGAGAAGGCGCTGCGCTGGAACTTGTGGTACAGGCGGCGCTGGGGCTGCATGGTGCCGACGAACTTGCCGTCCTTTGTTACTTCAAGGTCAGCCTGAATGAAGATGTAGGCGCGTTCGCTGCCCTGATGCAATTTCTTGTAGGTGAAGGTGTAGTCGCCAACCTGCATGGTTTCGCCGACCTTGATCTCACCTTCCGCTTCCGCCTTGTAGGGGCCGGATATGGCCACGCCGAGCACGGTCAGAGCAAGGCCCACGTGTACGCCGTATGCGGCGATGGAGCGCATGTTCCTGCGCATGGCAGGTTCGGAGGCGAACATCAGGAGTATGCCCGCAATGCCTGCCAGTGCGGTGGCACCACCGGCAATGGCCATGGGCATGGTGAAGCCCTGCGTATACAGAACGCCTGCAAAGGCGGCAAAGGCGGCACCGACAATGGCGGCCTTCTTGGTATCACGGATGCCGCCCTTCCAGCCGAGCCACGGACAGACCATGAGCAGGGCGGAGAGGATGACGAACAGCGGCAGACATACTCGGTTGTAGAAGGCGGGCTCCAGACCGACCGGATTCTCGCTCCAGAACTTGGAGAACACGGGCCACATGGTGGCGAAGAGGATGATCACGCCCAGCGTCATCAGTACCCATGCGGCGATGACAAGGAAGCCTTCGCGGCTTGCGATGTCGGACAGCGGACGGGAATCAGGATGACGGTACTGAATGGAGATCAGCAGGCTGATGAAGGTGAACACTATGATGAAAATAAGCAGGGGGGTGCCCACACCGCCGTCGCCGAAGGCGTGCAGCGAATCAACCACGCCGCTGCGGACCAGATAGGTGGCGAAGAATGCCGAGATGCTGGTCAGCGCGATGAGGAAGATGTTTATGCGGTGCAGTTTGTTGCGGCGCGTTTCGATAACTGAGGTATGCAGAAATGCGGATGCAACGAGCCAGGGAATGAGCGATGCGTTTTCAACGGGGTCCCATGCCCAGTAACCGCCCCAGCCGAGTTCCATGTAGGACCACCAGCCGCCGAGGATGATGCCTGCGGTCAGGGTGAGCCATGCGATGAGAATGAAGTTGCGGGAAATTTCGGTCCACGAGCCTTCCTGCTTGTAGGTGCCGTTCAGCGCCTGCGCAAGGGCAAGACAGCCGGGAATGGTGAAACCGCCGTACCCGAGGAACAGCAACGGGGGGTGGAAGATCATGCCCGGGTTCTGCAGCAGGGGGTTCAGGCCGTTGCCGTCTGCGGGGGCAGGGTCAACCATCTTGAAGGGGTTGCTCCATGCGGTGAGCAGCAGCAGGAAGAAGGCCATAACGGCAAGGAAGATAATCCAGAACCACAGCTTGGTGCCGTCCGAAAGGCTCTGGTAGGCGTCTGAAGTAAGGAAGAATACGCCGAAAATGGCCACTGACCATGCCCAGAAAAGTAGAGAACCGGCCTGTCCGGCCCAGAAGGCGGTCATGCGGTAGAAGGTGGCGAGGTCAAGGCTGGTGTAGCTGGCTACATAGACGTTGGTGAAATCGTAGTTCACCAGCGCCCAGAGCAGGATGAAGCAGCTTACGGTCATCAGGGCGGTGACCATGAGATGGGCTTTTTCCATCCACGGCAGTATCAGGGTGCGGCCCTGCCATATCTGCATGACGGCCACAAGGCCGAAGCCGACGGAAAACATGAGTGACGCCACGAGCAAGAGATACGCGAGAAGGTGCATGATACTCCTTCAGCCGGAATCCGGCGCAGAGATTGGGGTATGGTTGCTGGTCCGTGTCGGTAGGCTGTACGGTCCGGGGACTATTCCTGACGGTTTTCCTTCTGATACTTGGAAGGACATTTGGTCATGAGCGTCTTGGCGGTGAAGTTCTTGCCGGACGCATCAAGACCGCCCTCCACAATGACCTCAACCCCGGGCTTGAACGTGTCGGGCACTGCTCCGCGGTAGGTTATGCGCATTTCGAGGGACGTATTGTCCTTGTCTTCGATGAGGAAGGAAACACCGGGGCCGTTGGGAACATCTTCAATGCCCTCTGCCTTAACGGTGCCGAAAAGCCGTACGGAGTGCAGTTTTTCGGCCGGCATTGCCAGCGCTTCGGATACGTTCAGGAAGTAGACACTGTTCTCGGAAAGCCCCGAAAACAGCAGATAGCCAACGCCGCCGAGGAAGAGAAGCAGCGCCGCAAGGTAGACGCTTTTACCATTCTTTTTTGCCACAGGGCCTCCTGAAATTGTCAATGGCAACAAAGTTGGGCCATATTAGTATTTATTCCTGATAAGAGGTGTCTTACGCGCTTTCAAGCCCGAGTCAACCTCTGCAAGCGGATGTATCGTAGATGATGCTGATATTCCAAGTAAAAATATTATACATCACCCGGGTGCTTTGTGTGGTAATCTTCTGTAATTGCTGAATAACAGTGTCTCTGGTGTCAGGCGCCGGATTTCGTCAGCTGGCTCCGTTTGCGGCGCGCAAGCTGGCGCAGGTCTTCCACGCGGTCTGTCTCATCCACAATTTCCTTGCCCAGAATCTCTTCAAGCACGTCCTCCAGCGCTACCACGCCGGAAAGGCCGCCGTATTCGTCCAGAACCACGAAAAGGTGCATGCGTACTTCGAGAAAGTTGAGGAGCAGCTTGTCCAGCGTTACGGATTCCAGAACAAAGTGCACGGGGCGCATGATCTCGGCGAGTTTGGTTTCGTCGCGGTCGGCGGCTATTTCTTCCAGAATCGCACGGCGCAGCACAAGGCCCACCATGTCTTCGTTGTGTTCGTCGTATACCGGGATGCGGCTGTAGTGCCAGAAGTCGCCTTGTTCGCGGGCCTGCTGCACTGTCATGTCTGCGGGCAGCGAAAAGGTGACTGTGCGGGGGGTCATGATGTCTTCCACCCGCTTATGGTCAAGTGAGAGGATGTTGCGGATGGAGGTTTCTTCATACGGTTTGATGGAGCCGGAACGGCGGGAAAGGCTCACAACGGCGCGTATGTCGTCTTCCGTGGTGTGCGGGCTGCTCTTTTCAGGGGTGAGCATGCGGGTCAGCGCACCGCCGACAATGATGACCGGCTTGAGGCTCCAGACCAGAAAGGCCAGCGGGCGGGCGATGACGGGCGCCAGCGGACGGGCATAGGAAACGCCCAGAGTCTTGGGGATGACTTCGGAAAAAATGAGAATGGCGACAGTGAAGGCCGCGGCGAAAACGGCCATGTACTGGGGGCCGAACACGTCGGCAAACGCGGCACCGGCCACGGCGGCGCCTGCGGTGTTGGCCACTGTGTTCAGGGTAAGAACAGCCGTGATGGGTTCTTCTATACGCTGTCTCAGCCGGTAGAGAATTTCACCGGACCGCCTGCCGTCGTTACGCAGGCGTTCTATGTAGCTCCAGGGGATGGAATAGAGAACTGCCTCGGTCACGGAACAGGATGCAGATATGAGAACGGCAAATGCAACGGCGAGAGTGAGTTCAAGCATGTTGTTTCCTTCCGCCGGGTGTGGCGGAGCGGGGGTGGTTTGGGGATTGCGTGATCCGGCTATTGTATAAAGGCTGAGGTGGGAATTGCAAGCTTTTCAGGGGGCGTGAAAATGCGAATAACGGGGCTGTTATGCGCTTCTTGCCAAAACTCCCTGCGCGTGCCAAGAAACGCGCAGCCTGCAGCGGCTTGGTGCACATGTATTGCCCGCCGCATCTAACACTTCGGCATTGCTATGGAATAGCTGCAGGTTCCGGTTACACTTACAGCAGGAGACACGATGCCCCGGATTCGCAATATCCTTCTTGACCGTGACGGCACGGTGATTCTCGACAAGCACTACCAACATGATCCGGCAGAACTCGAATTCGAGTCCGGTGCGGTTGAAGGGCTTGCGCGTCTTGCCGGAGCAGGCATGCGCTTTTTCGTTCTGACCAACCAGTCCGGCATTGGACGCGGCTATTTTTCCGAACAGGCCATGGATGCCTGTACCCGGAGGCTGGACGAAATGCTTGCCGCCCACGGCGTAGTAGTGACGGATACCATCTACTGCCCGCATGCGCCGGAAGATACCTGCCGTTGCCGCAAGCCTGATACGGGCATGTGGGAAGTGCTGCGCGAGAGGCACGGGCTGTTGCCGGAAGAATGCGTGATGATCGGTGACAAGATTGCCGATGTGCACTTCGGTCTCAGGGCCGGACTTGCCGCCTCGGTGCTTGTACTGACAGGCAAAGGCGAAAAGCAGGCCCGCAAGCTTGGCCTGCCGGATTTTGAGTCCTGCCCCGCATCACGGTGGATGGACACCGGCAATGTGGAAGGCGGATGGCCGAACTGTGTTGCCCGTGATCTTGAAGGGGCGGCGCAGTGGATACTTGAATCCCTGCATGAGCCGGAGGCGTAATGAGCCGTATAGGTATATGGAATACCGCTTTTCTGGGAGACGCGGTGCTGACCTTGCCGCTGATCCGCACCGTCCGGGCTGCCTATCCTGACGCGGAAATCGATTTCTACGTCCGCAAGGGGCTGCGTTCCCTGTTTACGGGGCAACCCGAACTTGCAGAAGTGTATGAGTATGACAAGCGCGGCAGCCAGAACGGTTTTCTCGCTGCCGCTTCCATGGGCCGCGAGCTTGCTTCGCGCAATTACTCGTTATGGATTTCTGCCCACACAAGCCTGCGCAGCGGCATTATTGCCCGCTGGACCAGCGCCCGTATGCGCATCGGCTACAGCCGTCCTTTTTTCAATCAATGGTTCTACACGCATACGGTGGACAGGCGTTTCCCCGAGCTTGAAGAAATTGAGCGCCTGCTGCAACTGGTGAAGCCCCTCGGCATAGAACATGTGCACGACTGGCCCGAGCTCGTGCTTCCGGCAGATGCGCTGGCAGCGGCAGATGCGTTCTGGCAGGAGCGGATAACCGGCCCCGTGCTCGGGGTGCATCCGGGGTCGGTGTGGGGAACCAAGCGCTGGCCTGCCGCATCTTATGCGGAAATAGTGCGACGCGGTGTGGAGGCAGGCGCACAGGTGCTGGTGTTTGCCGGACCCGGCGAAGAGCACATGGCGCGTGAAGTTCTGGATACCTGCGGAGTTGCTGCATTGGACAAGGTCATCGACCTTTCGGCCAAGCTTTCGCTGCCTGTTCTTGCGGCGTATCTCGGCCGTCTGGACTGCTACGTGACCAACGATTCCGGCCCCATGCATCTGGCATGGGCGCAAAAAACACCGGTGACGGCCATTTTCGGCCCCACGGTACAGGCGCTTGGCTTTTATCCGCGCGGCAAGGATTCCACCGTGCTGGAGGCAGATGTGGCCTGCCGTCCCTGTGGTCTGCATGGTCCGCAGGAATGCCCCAAGGAACATTTTGCCTGCATGCGGCAGGTAACACCGGATATGGTGTGGAAGGATGTGGAAGGCAAGCTCTTCCGTAATGCCGCAACGATCTGATTGCCGGATTTTGACGAATAACAGACGGGCGTGGTGTTTATGCACCACGCCCGTCTGACGTTGATAAGAGCATTTTTGAGTGGTTTGCCTCCGGCGGGCAGGGGGATAATCCCCCTGCACCCGGTGTAAGCGATAAAGTGCATCTTTGGGCTTCAATTCCGGCTTAATGATGATTGTGTTTTTATTGAGGGGCGTCAAACAGACGGACGTGGTGTGTATGCACCACGCCCGTTTTTCTTTGTATTCTGACTGAATCTCGCAAATACTCGGCTGTGATCAGGAGGCGTTATCCTCGTGCTTGTGGTCTACATTGCCGCCGTCGTGAATATGAACGTGAACATGCGGCACGTATTCGGCATCCTGCACAATACCCTTGCGCAACGTGACGAAGCGCGAGCAGGTGCGTTCCAGAAAATCCCAGTCGTGCGAGATGATGCAACGGGTAATGGGCAGCCCGTTCAGGTGCTCGATAAGGCGCGCACGCGTGTCCGGATCAAGATCGTTTGTAGGTTCGTCGAGCAGCAGCACCTTGGGTTGCATAGCCAGCACTGAGGCAAGGGCCACCATCTTTTTTTCACCGCCGGAAAGCCGGTGTGTCACGCGGTCCTCGAAGCCATGCAACCCCAGAGAGTGCAGGGTTGCAAGGGCAACCTCACGGGCTTCATCGGGTGACATGCCCAGATTGAGCGGGCCAAAGGCCACGTCTTCAATGACGGTGGGAGAGAAAAGCTGATCGTCGGATTGCTGAAAAAGATATCCCACCTCACGGCGCAGCATTTGAAAGCCCTTTTCGCCGGTCACTATGCCGCCGTTATACCATACATGCCCCTGCGATGGTTTTATGAGGCCCATCATGGTATGCAACAGGGTCGTCTTGCCACTGCCGTTGTGGCCTATCAAGGCAACACGATCCCCTTCAAACAGGGTGATGGTGGCGTTATCCAGCGCCCGCGTGGCAGAGCCGGGATAGGAGTAACTTATATTTTCTGCACGGAGTAGAGGCAGGCCGATTTCTGCGGCCGTGTGATGTTTGCAGTCGGGAGTATGTGTCATGGCATTACCGTGAGCGGGCCGAAGCGCAGGATGAGGTCGTAGCCGAAGCTGATGGCAAAGGGAGCTGTAATCATGAGTGCTGTGGCAATGTCCTGCAGATGCAGCCGTTGTTCGTGCAGGGTGCGGAACGTGCCTGAAAAACCGCGCAGCCGCATGGCGCTGTTTACGCGTTCGGCTCTGTCCCAGCTCCGCACGAGCACCATGGCGGCAAGGTTTGCATAGGTTCTGTACGTGTGCATGTTTGTACCCGGAATAAAACCTCTGATTTTGGCCGCAGTACACAGGCGTTCATACTCCTGTGCAATGACATGGATGTAGCGCCACGTGAAGAGAAAGAGCAGGGCCAGCTTGTCGGGAACATGCAGTGACGACAGGGCGGAACCCGTTGCAGTGACTGTGGACGTGGCTATGAGCGCGATGAAGGTGAGGATGATGGCGTTTGACTTGAGGGTAATGAGCGCGGCAAGGCGTATGCCTTCCGCAGTGGCCGTCAGGGGGCCGAAGTTCGCCAGAGGTGTGCCGGGGGTGGAAAAGGGCAGGAATATCCACAGCAGGGCCATGAACAGGTTCACCAGAGCCATGCGTCGCATCAGCGGACCTGCCGGAGGGCGGGCCATGGCCATGAGCAGCAGGGAGATGGCAAGTACCGCAAGGGCGCTTTCCATGTGCTGCATTAGCGCGGTGGGGATGGCGGAACAGACTGCTGCGAGTATCTTGCATCGGGGGTCAAGTCTGTGCATGGGGCTGGTGCCCGAGGAAAACGGCTCTTCTAGCATCCGCACATCCTGTTATGGCAGCCCGTGAGGCAGACGGCAGCTCCGGAGATTGAGATAGCAGTGTGCTGCATGCTTATCGGGCCGAAGCCTCAGCAGGGTCTGCTGCGGCAGCCGCGTCATCGGCGTGATGATGCGCAGTTGCAGGAGCGGAGAAGGCAAGAACCTCCGGCCGTACCTTGGCAAGGAAGGATACCACCGAGGCGGTGACAATGCCCTCTATGACCATGACCGGCAGGGTGGAGATGAGAAGCACCTGTGCCACATGAAAGAATGCATCGCCGGACAGGGCAAGGGAGCCTGCGGTAAGAACGGCTGACAGACCTACTGCAAAGGCCCCGCAGGCAAAGGCGGCAACAGAGCGGTTGGCCGTGCCGCGGGTGAGCAGGGGGCGGAACAGATAGAAACAGAGTACGGGGGGCAGTGCCATGTTCAGCGTGTTCACGCCTAGCGTGGTAAGCCCGCCGAACTGGAAGAGAATTGCCTGCAGCGCAAGGGCCACCAGAATGGCCGGAAAAGCGGCCCAGCCCAGAATGACCCCGAGCAGACCGTTCAGTACAAGGTGGGTGGCCGTGGGGCCGACCGGCACATGGATAAGGGAGGCGACGAAGAAGGCGGCGGAAAGAATGGCAACCGTGACAAGGTTGTCGTAATCCATTTTTTTCAGTCCGATGGCTGTTCCCACAACTGTGAGGCAGGCTGAGCCTGCAAGTACCATTGGTGTGAGAACCCCTTCTGAAATGTGCATTGGCCATCTCCCTTGTTTCCGGCGCACGTGCTGTCAAAAATGATTTGGTGTGTGCACGCTGTGCGGATGAATGCGTTTTCAGCTTTGCATACCACTCACTGTTCTTTGCCGTCAACGTGCCACAAATATAAAAAATGTGTGCACGCTCAACATGCTGATGCGTCTGGAACTGCAAGCCCGCGTAACCGGCTGCAAGAAAAGAAAAAAGGCCTCCGGTAAATCCGGAGGCCTTTGATGGATACGTCTTTTGTCTTTCTAGAAGAAGACAAGGGTGACGATGATGAAGCAGGGAATCAGAATGGAACCCGACCAGGCCATGTAGCCGAAGAAGCTGGGCATCTTGACACCCTGGTCTTCAGCGATGGAGCGGACCATGAAGTTGGGGGCGTTACCGATATAGGTATTCGCACCCATGAACACGGCACCGGCGGAGATGGCGAGCAGGGTCTGGCTCATGTCGTTCATCAGGTGCACGGCGTCGCCACCTGCGGTGTTGAAGAACACAAGGTAGGTGGGAGCGTTGTCCAGGAAGGACGACAGCGCTCCGGTGAGCCAGAAGTACATGGGGTTAACAGGCGTGCCTTCATGCGAAACCATGTTGATCACGGCGGACAGCGCACCATGTTCACCGGCCTTCAGAATGGCGATGGCGGGAATCATGGAGATGAAGATACCGGAGAAGAGCTTGGCAACTTCAATAATGGGGAACCAGTTGAAGTCGTTCTTGCGACGGCTCTCGGGGTCGGTCAGCTTGAGAGACAGACCGGCGATGACGAGCAGCAGAACGTCACGGGCGATGTTCTGCAGTTCCACCGGAACGTGATAGAGGTCGAAGGATACGTGGGGACGCCACATACCGGACATAAGAACTGCCGCAACAACGCCGCCGAGCAGAATCAGGTTGACCTTGCCTTCCATGCCGAACTTTTCGCCGGAACCGGCAGCGTCACCCTTGGGCATGGGCTTGCCTTCCTTGCCGAACAGATAGGTATCCATGGCAAAGAATACGGCGAGCAGAATGCTGGCTACAAGAGCCATGGGTGCAAGCATGTGCACGGTGGTCCAGAAGAAGGAAACACCCTTCAGGAAGCCGAGGAACAGCGGCGGGTCACCCAGAGGCGTCAGAGAACCACCCACGTTTGCAACCAGGAAGATGAAGAACACGACGGAGTGCACTTTGTACTTGCGGTGTGCGTTGGCGCGGAGCAGAGGACGGATGAGCAGCATGGCAGCACCGGTGGTACCCATCCAGCTCGCCAGCAGGGTGCCGATGAGCAGAATGCCGGTGTTGAGTGCGGGGGTGCCCACAAGGCTGCCGGTCAGGCGTACGCCGCCTGCAACGGTGAACAGGGCGAACAGCAGGATGATGAACGGGATATACTCAAGGAACAGAGTATGTATCGTTTCATACAAAGCCAGCTCAAAGCCGAACTGGAAAGTGAAGGGGACGAGAAACGCCAGCCCCCAGAATGCGGCAACCTTGCCGAAGTGGTGGTGCCAGAAATGCGGTGCCGCCAACGGAAAAATCGCGATGGAAAGCAGCATGCAGGCAAAAGGAATAACCCACATTCCGGAAAGCAGAGCGCCATCCAGATGGGGGCCGCCATGTCCGCCTTCGCTGGCAAATGCGAGTGCGGGCAGCATAATGGCAGTCAGCGAAGCAGCGATGACAGCCAATGATTTGATAGAACGCCAGTTAAACACCGTCTCAGCCTCCTTGTTGTCGCGGTGAACGTCCATAGTCGAGTGCACGATAGTATCCTTGCAGCAGCGTCGTTTCCGGGAGAACCCCTCCTCGCCGGTAACGCTGCACGTTCCGATCTTCTGTTGATCCGGAAGCGTGACGCGATGGGAAACCCTGTGCGGATGCAGTGAAAAACTCCACAAGACCACAGACCTTCTAACGAGTACACACCGTCTTTTCAATAGACGCTAAGGGAAAAATTTAATAAAACCCGTAACAAAAGATTAAAACGTTGCAAATTCATGTGGTTACTTTTTGATGAAAGATCATTGTGAAAAATGGGGCAAATGGTTTGTCTGATCAGCTTTCAGATTGTGTACCCAACCAGTATAGGTGACAAATGCAGGAAACATCTGTAAAGCATGGTTTGCAAACATCAGCAGAACATCAACACACTTTAGATGTAACAGTGGAACAACAGAATGGTACGTGAAAGAACAACGCAGAGACTGGAAAAATTGGAACGGGTGCTCTCGCTCAGACAAAAGGATCTGACCCTGGTGCTCGCCAACATCCACGATCCTCATAACGTGTCGGCAATATACAGAAGTTGTGATGCCTTCGGGGTGCCTAAGGTGCATCTTTACTATACGGACACGGCTTTTCCCACACTGGGCGCCAGTTCGTCGGCTTCTGCCCGCAAGTGGGTGGATACCGTGCGGCACAAGGATAAAGAGAGCCTGATGGCCGCCATGCGTGCCGAAGGCATGCAGGTTCTGGCAACCAGCTGCACCCCCAAGGCCAAGCCCCTGCAGGAATACGACCTGGTTCGTCCCACGGCCATCATCATGGGCAACGAACATCGCGGCGTGGATACCGAGCTTGTGGATGCTGTTGATGGTGAGGTCTACATTCCCATGTACGGCATGATCCAGAGCTTCAACGTTTCCGTGGCTGCCGCAGTCATTTTGTCGGAGGCTTCCCGCCAACGCCGGTTGGCAGGCAAGTATGATGCTCCCACCTATTCTGAAGAGGAATATGCGTCCATTCTGGCCCGGTGGGCTGAAAAGTAGCGTTCCTCGCACTCTATGGGGTAACACTGTTTGCCTGAAAAAAGGAACCGCCGTATCCTGTTGAAGATACGGCGGTTCCTTTTTTTATTTCGAGCTTGTTACAAAACTCCCAAGTCTTTTAGCCAGCCCTCATATAACTGCTGCAATTCCTTCTCACCGGCCTTGCCTGCCCAGTTTGCGAGCCCTGCTGCCTTCTTGATGAGCGGCCCCGGATCTTCAAGCAGCTTGTTGACGTGTTCGGCCTTGTCTATGGCCTGGCGGGCAAGCGGAATGTTGCCGGACTTTGCGGCAGTGGCCGCAAGCTGCTTGTAGTAGGGCAGCATGGGGAAGAAATAGGTTTGCAGCAGGCGCACGCCGCAGGCTTCAGCGAACTGACCGTTTTCCTCCAGCACAGCGGCAAGCAGGTTGTAGCCCGTGTGCCAGAGAGGTTCTTTCTGCAACATTTCCCAGCAGGCGGCGGGGCTGAATTGCTGCGTCATGGCAATGGTCAGCTCTTCTTCCCTCTCCGCAGGCAGGGTGATGTAGGATTCGAGCCACGGCGTAAGGGCCATCTCGTAGCCGTCGCGTCTGGCAAAACGGTGAACATCCGGTCCGAAGCAGCCCTTGCAGCGTTCATTGAGCAGGGCGGCGTTGTCATTGTCGTCATCGCCTCTGCCCGGGGTCTGGCTTTCAAGATGATACACACGGCTCTGCGTGATGACGGCGAGTCGCCTGCCTGCTTCCCGTATGCGGCAGCACAGTTCCAGATCTTCCGAGCCGTTGCGGTATCCGCTGAAGAATGCGCCACATTGGAAAAAGAGTTCCTTTTCCACCATGATGGCTGCGCCCGTTATGGCCTGCAGGGTGCGTTTTGCGTGTACGGCAGGGTGGTCAGCGGGGAAATTGGCATACAGATGTTCGGTGCGCAGCGAGGGCGTGAAGGTAATGCCGCAGTGCTGCACTCGGTTCGTATCCGGATACAGCAGCAGCGGCCCCGCAGCGCCGATGCGCGGATCGTCCTGCATGGCCTTCATGAGCGGCGGCAGCCAGTTGGGCGTAAGCAGGGTGTCGTTGTTCAGAAAGAGCAGAAGCCCGCCCCGTGCCGCTTTTGCCCCCGCATTGCAGGCAGGGCCGAATCCCGTGTTGCGGTTAAAGCGCAGGTGGGTGAACTTGTCGCCGAAAAGCTGTTCTCCGTGCGGGGCAAGCGCGGTGGCTGTTTCGTCTTCGGAGTGGTTGTCAGCGACGATCACTTCGAAAAAGTTGCCGGAGGTATGGGCGCGCAGGCTCTTCAGGCAGGCCTCCGTCAGGTCCCAGCGGTTCCAGACGGGAATGATGATGGAAACGAGAATGGTTGGGGGCATATGTCTCATGCGCCTGCCATATTGTGCAGACGGGCGGTTTTGCGTTTCAGGTCGTCCCGAACCAGAGTGCGGCTGGCATCTCTCAGTCTGGCAACGGCCTTTTCGCCGTGGATGTGTTCCAGTTTGATCTTGTTGCCGAAAATATGGCCGTTCTTGGCAGGGGTGTTGGCCTGCCGCAGGCTGGAGTGCTGCATGTGCCGGATACGCAGCGAGCCGTTGTAGACGGCGTGATACCCGGCAAGACCTGCGCGCATGTCCCGTTCCAGATCATCGAACTGGCTGGGCGAGAAGCGTACGTCGAACGCGCCGCAGGCGTCTATTGAACGTGCGCTGATCATGTGGCAGCAGCCGGATACATGCATGCACGGTCTTGTGAACGCGGTCAAGGCGGTGTCGCGCTCGCCGGATGCATTGCCGTAAACGAAGGCGTGTTCCTGCAGGTCTTCAAAGCTGCGCTGGCCCATTGCCTGCGGCAGCAGGTGAAAGTCTGCGCACTGTATGGCGTGCGGGGCTGTGTGGTCAGTGATCGTGCAGCCCACGGCACCGGCTTGCGGATGCGCCTGTGCGGTGCTCCACAATGTGCGCAGCCAGTGATCCGGGAGGATGATGTCGTCATCCAGAAAGACCGTCCATGGCCGTTGCCGGACCTCGGGCAGCGAGAGCAGCCAGTTGCGCGCTGCCGGTGCGCCTACGTTGATGGGCAGGGATATGCGCCTGAACCGTCCTTCCGCCCATTGCGCAGCTTCACGGTCGAGCACGGCAGCTGTTGCATCCGTTGACCCGTTGTCCAGCACGAAGATAGGGCAGTCGCCTGTGTCGGATGCCCGCAGGCTTTCCAGCGTCTGTCGCAGCTGCTCTGCCTTGTTCCATGAATAGAGCACAATGGCCGGCGCGTTAAGGCTGTCTGGCAAAGGGGATTTGGCCAGCGGGGTGGATGCTTCGTAGGTCTGCAGGGTCAGGTTGGGATGAAAGCCCATGGTCTTCCACAGATCACGGAACAGCGAGGCGGCGGTCTCTCTTTCGCCCAGCTGGAGGAGCAGGGTGGCTGTCTGCTGCGTATGCCAGAGGGCAAAACCCGGATGTGTCACCTGCTGCAGGGCAGCCATTGCCTGTTCGGTTCCGAGGGTGTGAGAGGTAATCTCCGCGTGCAGGCGGGCATGCAGTGCCTCACGTGCGGGCAGGGATTCGGGAATGGAATCTGCGATGCGCTGCGCCAGTTCAAAGTCGCCGCAGGCCAGTGCTCGGTTTATTCCGGCGTTGATCCAGTACAGGGAGTGCGGTCCGGCAAGGCGTGATGCGGTCAGGGCCCGTTGAATGTCCGGTGCCGTATGCGCCGCATGCCAGTCAGCGGATTCGGGATCGGTAAGATCCGGGGCGGTTGCCGTTTCCAGCCATCGGGATACGGGGAGTCCTGCCGCGCAGCCGGAAAGGGCATCCATATCTGCCATAAGGCGCAGCAGGCGTGCATCGAGCGGAGCATCCTGCATGGCCCATACGGTCATTTCAAGGGCAAACCGGCTGCACAGTTCTCGTATTTCATGCGATTCGGCCTGATTTGAGGCCCGCAGCGCAAAGGAAATGTGACGCCATTGATGTTCAAGCCCCAGCGCGCCGTATTCCAGCGTGGGCACGGCGGCGCAGAGTGCGTCTATCTGGTCGGCGGTAAAGGCCTGTGACATGGTACCGTCCTGTAACTATGCCTGTAATTATGCCTGTAACTGTGCCAGTCATTATGTATGATATGCTCGAAGGATAGCGCGCTGAGGTATTGATTCCCTGCCGGAACCAAGGCACACTGCGAAGAGTCCGTTCTGACGAACTTTGAAGGGGACCGCACCGGATGTCAACCCTGAACCAGAGGAACCTCTTGTGATCATTGACTGGAAGGCGCTTGCGCCCGAACTTTCGCGCCCCCTGCTCAAGGGCGGGGTGGGCAAGGTGCACTTGTTGGGCATGGCCGATGCTGCTCTTGGCCTTGCCGGAAAAGGCGGTCCTGCTGCCGCGTTGTATACCGAACTGGGCTGTGATCTGCTGCTGGCCGCGTGGGAACATGATTGTCTGGACGGCAATACCGCAGGGCAGTTGCTCGCGCTGCACAGAATCCGTCCAGTTCTCAGGCCCGAAGTGCTGGCTGTTGTTTCTGCCGTGCACGGTTCGGGCAAGCCGGAGAATCAGTCTTATCTGAACAGATTGCTGCAGAAGCGCGAGACGGACAAAACCTTCCGTTTTCTGGAACAGCAACGCGAGAAGGAGCCGGGTGCTCTGTTCTGGTCTTCTCAGGCGCTCATGGTGGGTTTTTATGAAGCGGAATACGACAGGCTGGCTGCATGGCTGCATGCCGATACCGCCATTCCCGCCCCGCTGAAAGAACGGATTATGGGTGACGTGGCCTTTGCCCGCGAAGACTTCGCAACCGCAGTATTCCATTATGACCGTGCTGCCCGCAGCCTGCCGCTTGTCACGTATTCTGTCCGGCTTGCCGAGGCTGTGTATCGGGCCGGTGACAAACCGCGCGCCGTGGCGTTGTGGAAGGCAGCGGCTGCGCAGCGGCCGTGGTGCATAAACACGCTGCTGCGCCTGCATGACGTGGCAACAGGGTTGGATACGGATGTGCGCCTGCCGGAAGGACGGGGCGCGGCCCTTTTATATACATGGAACAAGGCCGAGTATCTGGACAGGGCGCTTGAGTGCATTGCAGCCAGCGACATGGACGGCAACCGCGTCATCGTTCTGGATAACGGGTCCACCGATGCCACGCCCGATGTGCTGAAAGCGTGGCGCGAGCGTATGGGCAGGGACCGGATGGAGATTGTATCCCTGCCGCTTAATGTGGGCGCGCCGGCTGCACGCAACTGGCTCATGCAGATAAAAGCGCTTGCGGATTGCCGCTGGGTCGCGTACCTCGACGACGACGCCATGCTCCCCCCCGACTGGCTGGGCCGTTTCGGTGCCGCCATGCACGCCTACCCCGATGCACTCGCCTGGGGCTGCAAGGTGGTGGACCACGGCAACCCCATGGTTCTGCAGGCGGTAGACCTGCATCTGGACGAAGGGGGCGAGGTGCTTCCCGCGCCGGAGCGCATGGAGCCGTATACGCGGCGTTTCAGTGTTTCGGATATCCATCATCAGGAACTGGATTTCGGCTGGTTCGACTATGTGCGCCCCTGCGCTTCCGTCACCGGCTGTACGCACATGTACCTGCGTGAGACGCTGGTGGAGCACGGCGGATTCGACCTGAGGTTCTCTCCTTCGCAATATGACGATCTGGAACACGACCTGCGCGGTGTGCTGCACGGGCGCATGCCTGTGTATACCGGCCACCTGCGTGTGACGCATATGAAACGGACAGGCAAGGCCGCCCGCACAGACAGCGGGGAGTTCGGCAACGCCTACGCCAACATGTACAAACTGCAAATGAAATATACGGCAGCGGAATTCGAGACCATGCGTTGCAACGACGAAGCGGCCGGTCAGACGGACCTTCTTGTCAAGCTGCTGCATCTCGACAGCTGATTCACTTCTGCCCCGTAACGGATACCATATGAACGTTTTTGATACACCGAGCACCGTGCTCGTCACCTGTCCCCGAGGTGCTGCCTCCGTCTGTGCGGAAGAGCTGAGCGCATTGGGTTTTCCCGTTCACTCGGAACTGTCAGCAGCGGTGGAAACCACAGCCACGTTGCGTGAATGCATGCGTCTGAATCTGTATCTGCGCACTGCCCATCGCGTGCAGTTTGTGCTCAAGCAATTCAACGCGTCCAATGCGGACCAGATGTATGCACAGGTGCACGCGGTGCCGTGGGAGCTGTGGCTCGCGCCGGACGGATATCTGTCCATCGGCTCCCATGTGGTGAACAACGACTCCATACGTGATACCCGTTTCGCCAATGTGCGCGTGAAGGATGCCATCGTGGACCGCATGCGCGCCAAGTTCGACCGGCGGCCGGATTCCGGTCCGGATAGCACTGGCACTGTCGTTTTTCTGCACTGGGCCGGTGATGACTGCACCCTGTATCTGGATACCTCGGGTGAACCGCTCAACCGTCGTGGCTACCGCAAGATTCCCTGCAGGGCCCCCATGCAGGAGACTCTGGCCGCGGCAACCATACTTGCCTCGGGCTGGAAAGGGGATACGCATTTTGTCAATCCCATGTGCGGCAGCGGCACCCTTGCCATTGAAGCGGCGCTCATTGCGCTGAACAGCGCCCCCGGGCTGATGCGTGAGAATTACGGCTTCATGCATGTGCCGGGGTATGACCCTGCTGACTGGGACGCCTTGCTGGACGAAGCCGAAGCCAATGAAAAGGGCGAGCTTTCCATCCGCATCATTGCCACGGACATAGACCGCCCCACGGCGGAATCCGCATACAAGAACGCCAAGGAAGCCCGCGTTGAACGCTATATCCAGTTCGGAGCCTGCGATTTTACCGAGACGCCCATTCCCGAAGAAGGGGGCATGATCATCATGAACCCGCCGTACGGAGAACGTCTGGGCGACAAGGAAACTCTGGGAGAGCTGTATGCAGGTATCGGCGACTTCTTCAAACAGCGCTGTGCCGGATACATGGGGTACGTGTTTACGGGCAACCCCGACCTTGCCAAGCAGGTGGGACTGCGCACCAAGCGCAAGATTCCTTTCTATACTGCCAAGATAGAATGCCGCCTGCTGGAATATGAACTGTATGGCGGCACCCGGAAACAGAAGGACTGATGTATCTGTGGTAGTGTGTTTGCTCAGGTTAGTGCACCCGTACTTGACATAACGGGTACAACTGGGCAAACCACGCAGCAACAGGGCGCGATATAGTCCTTTTTTCCGATCTGCAGCGGGTTTCACTGTGAAGTGAATTCCCTCTATTTTCATTGATAACAGCCGGTTGTTCTAACCGGCTCTGATAGCGCAAGGCAGGAACACGTGGCTAAATCCGACCGATACAAGAAGATGTTTGTTGTTTCCTGGGATCAGTTTCACAGGGATGCAAGAGAACTGGCAACCCGTCTGCGCGACCGCGGCCCTTTCAAGGGCATAGTGGCCATCACGCGCGGGGGGCTTGTGCCTGCGGCGATTCTTGCCCGTGAGCTGGACATTCATCTTATCGAGACGGTGTGCATCTCCAGTTACAACTGGAAAAACCAGAACGAACTGCGCGTGCTCAAGCATGTTGAGGGCGACGGCGAGGGCTGGCTTATCGTTGACGATCTCGTGGACACGGGTACCACCGCCACGGTGGTGCGCGACATGATGCCCAAGGCATTGTTTGTCACCGTGTATGCCAAGCCGAAGGGACGTCCTCTCGTGGAGGAAGTCATTGCGGAAGTAGGGCAGGATACGTGGATTCTGCTGCCCTGGGACAGCGCGGTGCAGTTTGTCGAGCCTATTGTAAATTCGAAGGAAGAAGGGTAATTTTCCTTTTTTCGATACAGCTTCTGAATCGGCGCGAGGTGGGCGTTCCCCCGTGGAACTCCGCAATTTTGCAACCCATTATCATTATGACATTTTCTGCGCTCGGAGGGATGTGATGCGTAAACTGTTTGGTGTGCTGGCGCTTGTCGCCCTGGTCGCCATGCTCGGTATCGGGACCGTGCATGCGGCTGAGAAGCAAATGAAGGTCGGCTTCGTGTATGTTTCGCCTATCGGCGATGCCGGTTATTCCTTTGCCCATGACCTTGGCCGTCAGGCCATTGCCAAGATGGACGGGATAGAAACTTCCTACGTTGAATCCGTACCGGAAGGTGCCGATGCCGAGCGTGTTATCATGAACATGGCTCGCAAGAACTTCGATATTATTTTCACCACCAGCTACGGCTACATGGACCCCACCCTGAAGGTGGCCCAGAAGTTCCCCAACATCACCTTCATGCATTGCTCCGGTTACAAGACCGCTCCCAACATGTCTGCCTACTTCGGCCGCATCTATCAGGCCCGTTACCTTGCGGGTATGGTTGCCGGCAAGATGACCAAGAGCAATATTCTCGGTTACGCCGCTGCCTTCCCCATTCCCGAAGTTATCCGCGGCATCAACGCCTTCACCCTGGGTGCACGTTCCGTGAACCCCAACGTGAAGGTACACGTGGTATGGACCAAGACCTGGTACGACCCCGCCACCGAAAAGGAAGCCGCCAAGTCCCTGCTTGACGTGGGTGCAGACGTTATCACCCAGCATCAGGATTCTCCTGCTGCTCAGGAAGCCGCTCAGGAACGTGGCGTGTACAGCATCGGCTACAACTCCGACATGTCCGCTTTCGCTCCCAAGTCTCACCTGACCTCTGCCGTGTGGAACTGGGTTCCTTTCTACACCACCGTTGTTGAGAAGGTTCGCAAGGGTGAGTGGAAGTCCGACCATTACTGGTGGGGCATTTCCGAAGGCGTTGTCGACCTTTCTCCCTACAGCGAACTGGTACCCCAGGACGTCCGCGCTCTCGTGGATGCACGCAAGGCCGAGATCAAGGAAGGCAAGTACAAGGTTTTCACTGGTCCCATCAAGGATCAGTCCGGCAAGGAACGCATTGCCGCCGGCAATGTTGCACCTGATGACATGCTGCTCGGCATGACCTGGTTTGTTGAAGGCGTTGTCGGTTCTAACGAATAACGTCCGTTTCCAATCCGGTTTACTGGAGATTCCCGCTTCATGCTAGGATTCAGAATAGCTAAGAGACAGGAGCCCCTTCAGTGGGGCTCCTTTTTTATTTTTTTTGCGGCCCTGGCGTTGTCACTGGGCATAAGCTGCCTGCTGCTCGCCATTCAGGGTAAACCTTTCATGCGTGCGCTCCTGCTGTTGTGGGAAGGCGCTTTTGCCCATGGCTACTCGCTGGAAGATACCGCCCTCAAGTCCATCCCCATATTCCTCTGTTCCCTCGGCGTTGCGGTCTGTTTCCGCATGCAGGTGTGGAACATCGGTGCGGAAGGGCAGTACGCCCTTGGTGCCGTGGGAGCCACATGGGCGGTGCTCACGTTCCCTGACGCCCCTGCGTGGGCGCTTATGCCGCTCATGTTTGCGGCTGCGGCCGCGCTTGGTGCCGCATGGGCTGCCATTCCCGCCTTTCTTCGTCTCAAGTTCGAGCTGAACGAGATCATTTCCACACTGATGTTCAACTATATCGGTATGCTGCTGCTCGAATACTATGTGTATGGCGATTGGAAGGACCCCGCGAGCTTCGGTTTTCCCATGACGGTCATGTTCCCGGATACCGCGATAATCGGTTCCATGTTCGGCCGCATTCACTGGGGGGCAGCGGTATGTGCCGTGGTGGCCGTTATGCTGTCTGTCTTTCTCAAGCGCACCCGTCTGGGATTTGAGCTCATGGCCGGTGGCGAGAACCCCCGTGCCGCCCGCTATGCGCGCATGCCCTACAACTTTCTCGTAATGCTGGTCATGGTCCTGTGCGGCGCCCTTGCCGGTTGGGCCGGACTTATCGAAACCTCCGCCACCCTGAACCGCCTGCAGCCCAACGTGATGGTCGGCTACGGCTACACTGCCATTGTTGTGGCATGGCTGGCCCGTCTGCGCATCACATCCATTGCGGTGTTCTCCATTCTGCTTGCAGGTCTGCGGGTAGGGGTGGAAAACCTGCAGCTTGAACTGCAGGTACCCGCCGCCTTTGCAGGTATCATGCAGGGCTTGCTGCTCATCACCGTGCTCGCCGGACAGTTTTTCAACTGGTATGAGATCAAGCGCGTTTCCGGCATGGAAGGGGAAGTCGACACGCCCGGTAACAGCGGTAACGCCGGTAATGCCGGTAACGCCAGCAATACCGGTAACACAGGTGATGCCCGTAATGCCGTTAACGGAGGACTGGAATGATAACCGCTGAACTGATTATTCCCATTCTCGCGGCCACGGTGCAGTCCGGCACGCCTATTCTGTATGCAACGCTGGGCGAAATGCTCACCGAGCGTTCCGGCGTGCTGAACCTCGGCGTTGAAGGCATGATGATTTTCGGCGCGTTCGGCGCGTTTCTGTTTACCTATTTTACGGGCAACCCCTGGGTGGGCCTGTTTATGGCAGGGATTTTTGCAGGCGTTCTCGGACTGCTGCACGGTCTGGTCTGTCAGGTGTTTCAGGGCAATCAGGTTGTATCCGGCCTTGCCCTGACCATTCTCGGCGTAGGCCTTGCCGACTTCCTCGGCACCCCCTATGTGGGCGTGGCCACCACCGGATTCACCCCCTTCGAGTTTCCCGTGCTTTCGTCCATTCCCGTCATCGGCGGCATCTTCTTCAAGCATGATGCGCTGGTGTATCTTTCCTACACGCTGCCCCTGATTTTCTGGTTCTTCATGAACCGCACCCGCTGGGGGCTTGCTATGGCTGCAGCTGGCGAGCATCCCGCCGCCTGTTCCGCCGCAGGCCTGAACCCCGTGCTCATGCGCTGGGCTGGCGTATTTTTCGGCGGCTTTCTTGTGGGGCTGGGCGGTGCCTATCTTTCACTCGCCTATACGCACCTGTGGACCAACAACATGACCGGCGGACGCGGCTGGATTGCCGTGGCTCTGGTCATTTTCGCGTTCTGGCGTCCCGGCCGCGCCGTGTTCGGTGCCTATCTCTTCGGGGGCATCATGGCCTTCCAGATGCGCCTGCAGGCACTCGGGGCCACGCTGCCTTCCTCGCTGCTGCTTATGCTGCCCTATGCGCTGACCATCATCGTCCTGTTGTTCTCGTCCGCCCGTGGTAAGGGCAGAGCGGCCCCTGCGGCCCTGGGCGTGAACATCGAGCCCGGAGAATAGCCATGAGCGAACGCGACATCATAAACAACCGCACGAATCGCAACGCCTTTGTGCATCTGCCGCCTCTGGTGCGGCTGGAGCATATCTGCAAGGTCTTCGGCAAGGTGCGCGCCAACAACGATATCACGCTGGACATCCGCCCCGGCATGATCAAGGCCCTGCTGGGTGAGAACGGCGCGGGCAAGTCTACGCTCATGTCCATCCTTTCCGGCCGGTTCATGCAGACTTCCGGCACTATCTATGTGGACGGAACCGCAACCCGTTTCGATTCCCCGCGTGATGCCATAAACGCAGGCATAGGCATGGTGTATCAGCATTTCATGCTGGTGGAATCCATGACGGTCGCCCAGAACGTGCTGCTCGGGCAGGAGAAGGGCTTCATCATTTCTCCCAAGGCCATGGAAGCAGAGGTGACAAAGCTTGCCGAGCGTTACGGCCTGCCCATTGATCCTTCCGCCCGCGTAAGCGAACTCTCCATGGGTGAAAAGCAGCGGGTGGAGATTCTCAAACTGCTGTACCGCGACAGCCGTGTTCTCATTCTGGACGAACCCACGGCGGTGCTCACGCCCACTGAAACGGAACAGCTGTTTGAAGCCATGTGGCGCATGGCAGATCAGGGCAAATCCATCGTCTTCATTTCGCACAAGCTCAAGGAAGTGCTCGCGGTGGCGGACGAAATCGCCATTCTGCGCAGGGGCGAGATTGTGGATGAATTCCACGAAAGCGATGTGCCCAACGAAACCGTGCTTGCCAACCGCATGGTTGGCAGGGACGTGGTGCTCGCCATTGAGGCCGAGCCTGTAAAGCCGGGGAGCGTGGTGCTTGATATCGCCAATCTTTCCGGCGACGGCATGGAATCGCTCAGCCTTACCCTGCGCAAGGGTGAGGTCATCGCTATTGCCGGCGTTGCCGGTAACGGCCAGAAGGAACTGGTCGAGGTGGTGTGCGGTCTGCGCAAGCCCGTAAGCGGCAGGGTGGAGATTCTGGGCCTCGACTGGAACAAGTTCTACCCGCGTCCTCCGCGCAAGGGCAAGTCGCTTGCTTACATTCCCGAAGACAGGCAGGGGCTTGCCACCTGCAAGTATCTTGATCTTGTGGACAACTTTTTGCTGACCACCCGCCATTCCTTTACCAGCGGTCCCTTCCTGAACCGCAAGGAAGCTGCGGAAACCACGGTGAAGATCATAGACGAATTCAACGTACAGCCCGGCCATATTGAGGGAACCGCCCGTTCCCTTTCCGGCGGCAACCTGCAGAAGCTGGTCATCGGCCGTGAATTTTTCCGCCAGCCCGACATTATCGTGGCGGAAAACCCCACGCAGGGGCTGGACATCTCCGCAACGGAAGAAGTGTGGCAGCGTCTGCTGGAAGCCCGCAACCGTGCAGGTATTCTGCTTATCACCTCGGAGCTGAACGAAGCGCTGCAGCTGGCGGACTACATTGCCGTTATGTATCGCGGGCGCTTCATGGATGTCTTCCACAAGTCCGATGCCGCCAAGGTGGAGTCCATCGGCCTTATGATGGCCGGTGTGACCGCCGCATAAACTCTTGTGGCACTGCTGGTGATATGGACCATCAACTCTGATACGTAAAAATGAACGCCCGAAGCTGCAATGCAGTTTCGGGCGTTTTTGCTATGCAGCAGGTATGTGCTCCCCGCACACCAGTGCCGGGTGGTGCACCTTGCTGCCCATACCCCCTTTCCCTATCTCTTTGACAACGGAGCGGGATGCCGTACAATGTTGCAAAGGTTACATTGCGGACTTGCGGGGGCGCAGGGGAGCATATGACAGAATCGAATTTAGCGGCTGCAGTGCATGCCGCCGGACGGTCTATGATTTTGCCCGACGGAACCGGCAAGACTGTAGTCTCTCTGGATGACCTCCGGCTGCTGGCCGAACGCAATGCCTGTTCTCTGCGGGATGCGGAGCGAACGGCTCTGCTGCAGGGCATCATGCCCGAACGTTATATACGCAACTTCAGCCTCATGGATTGTGCCGAGCAGCTTCGCCTGCTTGATGCGCACGTTTTGCTTGTAGGATTGGGAGGGCTCGGCGGCCATGTGCTCGACCTTCTTGTCCGCATGGGCGTGGGCACCATTACCGGTGCCGACGGCGATTATTTTGCGGAAAGCAATCTTAATCGCCAGCTCCTTTCCCGCGAAGACTCCCTGAATATTCCGAAGCCCGAAGCGGCTGCGCGGCATGTGACCGCAATCAACAGTTCCACCACGTTCATCGGCGTGCACGAATACCTGAGCGGAGACGCCCTTGTGGATGCCTGCCGTGGCAAGACCGTGATTGTGGATGCACTGGGCGGTCTGCAATACCGCGCCGAGCTTGAGCGGGCTGCTTCCGCCGTGGGCGTGCCATTGGTTTCCGCCGTGGTTGCAGGGCTCGGGGGGTATGTAACGGCAATTTTTCCGGGTGAGACAGGTCCTGCAGAAATGCTGGGTACCGGCACCGCAGCCGAGGACGTGCTGGGTACCCCGTCACCGGTGGTCGCCTGCGCCGCCTCCATGCAGGCAGCGGAGGTAATGCGCATCATTGTAGGGCGTCCGCGCATGCACGGCGTGTTGTTTTTCGACCTTGCGGACCGCAGTTTCCAGAATGTTCTGTTCGAGGATGTGTAGGGCAATACCCTAAACCTGCTCCTCGTAACGTGGCGTGTTGATACCGATTTTCGCTTTCACGGGTAGACAGAATACCCCCATCTGCTATCATTGGCAGAGGAGAATCGGCAGCATGACTACTGATAAACAACTGGCACACATACAGGCCGTCAGCCGGATTACCTGGATAGGCCTTATCGTGAACGTTCTGCTTTCCGTGGCCAAGGTCGCGGCGGGCATCGCAGGGAACAGCCGTGCCGTTCTTGCTGACGGCATTCACAGCATTTCCGATCTTGTCACAGATGTGGCGCTGCTTGTAGGTGTTCGATTCTGGTCGGCACCTGCCGATGATAATCATCCCTACGGCCATGGCCGTCTTGAAACGCTCATTACCGTCTGCATCGGGCTCATTCTTGCGGGCGCGGGCATCGGTATAGGCTGGGATGCCATCTCGGCATTCCGTACCGGCGAAACGCACCACAGCAAGCCGGTCGCCTTTTTTGCGGCGCTAGCCTCCATCATTTCCAAGGAATTGTTGTATCAGTGGACTGTGCGCGAGGGGCGCAGGCTGAATTCGTCTGCCGTTGTCGCCAATGCATGGCACCATCGCAGTGATGCGCTCAGTTCCATTCCTGCCGCGCTGGCAGTTGCCGTGGCCATGCTGTTGCCCGAATGGGCCTTTGTGGACCTTGTGGGGGCGATCATTGTTGCCGTGTTCATTCTGCATGCGGCGTGGTCCATATGTTTTCCGGCGCTTGAAATGCTCACCGACAAAACTGCTCCGGCCGAAGTGATGGAGCACCTCAACGAGCTTGTCTGTTCCGTACCGGGTGTGTTGAGTGTGCACCGGCTGCGCTCCCGCTATCAGGGGGCGGGACTGCTTGTGGACATGCATATCGGTGTGGACGGTGAAATTACCGTAACGGAAGGGCATGCCGTTGCCGATGCCGTAGAAAAGCTATTGCTTGAAGAGGGGCAGGAAGTGATTGAGGTGCTCGTGCACGTGGATCCGTGGGTGCACGATGATGGTCAGTGCCGCGAAATGCCTGATGAGCAGCCGAAAAACAATTGAGATTTATATAGTTACGGGCAGTTATGATAATTCGGAACGGCTCAGACAGAACTTCGTTCTCAGCAAAACGACATTCCCGTTAAGCCGGAACTGAGATCCAGAAACGGATTTTCATCGCTTATACGAGGTGCAGGAACGTCAGGTTCCTGCCCGGCGGAGCCAAAAATACCAAAAATGACGTCGTCAGAAGTTTGAATCCGGACATGATACAAGTCCGGTTCAGGTTACTGACAAACCCTCGTTTTCAGTAAAACGATATTTCCGTTAAGCCGGAACTGAGATCCAGAAACGGATTTTCATCGCTTATACGAGGTGCAGGAACGTTAGGTTCCTGCCCGGCGGAGCCAAAAATACCAAAAATGCTGTCGTTAGAAATTTGAAGCCGGACATGATGCATGTCCGGCTTTTTTGTCGGGTGTATTTGCGGCACAGGGGGCTCATTCTTTATCGTCTTCGCACTTTCCCTGATAGCCGAACAGGAAGCACAGGCCGGAGCGGACTTTGCCCGAGAAGAGCTTTTCACCAATGAGCGACCCTGCAACGCGTTTGTTGATCTCGCCGAGAGTCGGGTAGGGGTGGATGGCACCGGCAAGGGTGGAGAGTTTTACTCCGCCGCCGAGAATCGCCACCCATTCGTTGATAAGCTCTCCGGCGTGCGGGCCAGCTATCTGCACGCCGAGCACTTTCTCACGCTTGTCGAGCAGCATTTTCAGGCAGCCTTCGGTCGCGCCCTGTGCAATGGCTCGGTCGTTGGAGGCAAACGGCTCGGTCCGCAGCGTGTACTCCAGGCCTTGTTCCTGTGCGGTCTTCTCATTGAGGCCGATGGAGGCAAGCTCCGGCTCCGTGTAGGTTACCCACGGCATCCAGGTATAATCGGCCTTGCGGGGCAGCTTGAAAACTGCGTTGCTGACCACTATGCCGCCCTCATAGCCGGCTGCATGGGTGAAGAGATACTGGCCGGTTACATCGCCGCAGGCATAGATATGCTTGTGCGATGTGCGCATGCGCGCATCCACGGTTATGCCCTTGGGTGTATATTCCACGCCCGCCTGTTCCAGCCGCAGGTTTTTGATGTTGGGCGTGCGGCCCAGCGCGACCAGCAGGTGAGTGCCGCTTATGGCAATCGGCTTGCCACCGTTCTGTTCCGTCTCCACTTCAATACGTCCGTTTTTCCGGCGTACGGAACGAACAGCCGTGTTCAGCAGGACGCGCACGCCTTCTTTTTCCAGCGCATCCTGAACGATATCCGCCATGTCCTTATCCTCGCGGGAAAGGACCTGACCTGAGCGTTGTATGACGGTTACTTCGGAACCAAGGCGGCGGAAGGATTGGGCCATCTCCAGCGCTATGGGGCCTGCACCGAGAATGACAAGGGATTCCGGCAGGCTTTCGAGAGAAAAAATGGAGGTGTTGGTCAGGTAGTCCACTTCATCAAGGCCGGGAATATTCGGAATGGATGCTGACGAGCCGGTGGCAATGACAATCTGCTTGCCGGTGACCATGCGCGTTTTGTCGGCACCGGCTATGCTGACCGTATGTTCGTCCACGAAGCCGGCCTGCCCGAACAGTACCTTTGCCCCGAGAGACGTGAACCGTTCAGGGGAATCATGCGGCTGGATGGTCTGTATGACGGAACGGATACGATCTGCCACCAGAGAGAAATCCACCGGGGGCAGTTCCGGCTGCGGCAGCCCCCAACGGGCGGCATTGGCCATGCGATGACGGTTGCGGGCGGTGGTTATAAGCGTTTTGCTGGGCACGCAGCCGTAGTGCAGGCAGTCGCCTCCAAGCTGCGGCTCCTGTTCCACCAGCAGCACCCGCACACCGAGCTGGGCGGCTCCGGCCGTGGTGGTGAGTCCGGCGGCACCGCCGCCAAGCACGATCATGTCATAGTCGAAGGTGGTCATGCGTCCTCCGTGTGGTTACCGGTTACGCTTGCGCATGAAAGCCAGTGTTTTTTTCGCGGCAAGGGGAAAAAAACCGAGCAGGACGAACGACGCCAGCAGCGAAGGCGACAGAATGGCAGAGAGACTGTCGATTTTGCCCAACTCCTTTCCTGCGTTCACGTAGACGGCCGTGCCGGGCAGCATGCCGAGCTGCGAAACCCAGTAGAAGGTGCGTATGGGCAGCGAAGTGAGGCCCATGCCGAGATTGATGAGAAAGAAAGGGATAACCGGCACAAGCCGCAGGGTGAAGAGATAGAAAGGTCCTTCATGGGCTATGCCTTCGTCCATGCGTTGCAGGCGGTTGCCGAAACGGCTGCGCACCCAGTCCCTGAGCAGGTAGCGGGAGACGATGCAGGCAAGTGACGCACCGATGGAAGAGGCGAAGGAGACGACAATCAACGCTGTCCAGAATCCGAAAACCGCAGCACCGGCGAGGGTGAGAATGGTTGCCCCCGGCAGCGACAGGGCCGTGCTCAGAATGTACACGGCAGCGTAGCCTGCGAGCAGGGCGAGCGTATGCTCATTGTAGAGCATGTGCAGGTCTTGCTGGCGGGCTTTTATGGTCTCCAGCGTGAGGTACTGGTTCAGGTCGAAAATGAAAAACAGGGCAATCAGGATTCCCATGGTTCCGAGCAGGAGCATTTTTTTCAATGTTCTGCTTCGGGGCGGGGAGCCGGTACCGTGCTCCGGGGTACTGTTGTGTGGTGGCGTCATGTTGTATCCTTTCAGGTGGAGATTCCGTTGATCATCTGGTGCGGGCGATGTGACAACGTGGCGCTCAGAGATTCATGGCAGCCAGTTGGGCGGCACCCCACAGGCCGAATTCTTCGTTGGTGTTCAGATGAACGGGAATCTTTCTCAGCAGGTGCCCGTGGGTGTCGCTGTCCATAAATGCCTGTGCAAAGGCGGGATGCCGGGCAATGGAGGGATTGCCGGAGACTAAACCACCAGTGAGCACAACCCCGCCGAGAGCGAGAGTCTTCAGCACATAGTCGTGGCAGGCGCGACCGAGAAAACGGGCGAACCACACAAGCTCCGGTGCATCCGGTGTAAGCTTGGCAGTTACCTCGCGCGAGGGGATGCGTTCTCCGGTGAAAAAGGTGTGCAGGTAGCGCATGCCTGAGCCTGTGACGACCATGTCGCCTATGATCTGCGACCGGCCTGTTTCCTTGTGCAGAAACTCGGCGTAGGCGTGTTCTTCCGTGCCGACAAAGGGAAAATGTGCATGCCCCCCTTCTGAGGGCAGGGCTGTGTAAACACCATCGGTCACCTTGACGAGCAGAGCGTGGCCAAAGCCTGTTCCTGCACCAAGAACCGCCACGGGTGCACCCTCGACCGGTGTGCCGGGAAGAATGGAAAGGGCGTCGCGCATGGCAGGGCTGAGGCAGGCATATGCCTGCGCCAGAAAGTCGTTGACCAGCAGGGCCTTGGAGCAGCCGCAGGAGTCCGGCAGGGCGGCAAGGTCGATATCCCACCCTATGTTGGGAAGCGAGGCGCGTTTTCCGTCTTCTACCGGTCCCGCTACGGCAAGCACAATTGCGTCGGCAGTCTGCGGGGAACAGGGAAGCGGCGAAGCGGCAAGCTGTTCCAGCAGCTGGGCAAAACTGGTGGCTCCGGTGGTGGAAAGCCACACGCTGGCCTGCCTGACAAGCTCGCCGTTTGAGAAGGAGAAGGCTGCAAAGCGGCTGTTGGTGCCGCCTATGTCGGCAACGAGAATGCGTTTCACATGAGGCTCCTGCATGTTGTCCATGCCGTGGTCCGGCTAATCTGCCTTTGTCAGTATAACGTCCCACGCAGAAAGCAGCTGCCCGTTCATGAACAGGGCCCCGCGGTTTTCATACGTGTTTTCATCCAGCTGGCGCAAGGTTTCGATATTGGCTCCCTGCGGGGTGTATGCGCTGGAAAGTATGGTGTTATCCACAATGGCGAAGTTGCCGGATATGCGCCCCATGGGCAGGGTTTCCGCCGTCCATGTGGTGGCGCAGTCGCCCGGTTCTATGGGCGTGATTTCATAGAGGCATTCAATGTCCGTGAGCGGGGTTGTGTGAATGAGCATGGCGGAGCGGTTGTACCAGATGCGGCGTTCATGCGTGATGATGCTGGACCCGGTAACGGGATAGCTGTTTCCGTTATTGTCCCTGAATGCGCCTTTGGCGTGCCAGGTGCCGGGGAAGAGCAGATAGGTGTGTTTCATGGGTATTCCGGAGGATATGTGTGTCGGGGAGCGGGGCAGGCGTTACTGCCCCGTGTTGTTGTGTCGTGTACTGCATCCGCAGGGCTATTCTGTTCCCCACAGCTGCTTCAGGCGCTTGTCGCGACCGCAGTTGTGGCGATAGAATTTGTACCGGATGGGATTCTTTTTGTAATAATCCTGATGGTATTCTTCTGCAGGCCAGAATGTTGAGGCCTGGATTATTCTGGTTTCCACAGTGCCGTTCAGGCGGTCGGAACTGATAAGTGCAGCCTTTGAGGCTTCGGCCGCAAGGCGCTGTTCATCTGTATGGTAGAATATGGCCGCGCGGTACTGCTCTCCCTTGTCGCAGAATTGTCCGTAGGGGTCCAGCGGATCGATATTTTTCCAGAATACGTCCAGCAGGGTCTCGTAGCTTACCTTGGCGGGGTCATAGGTGATCTGAAGAGCTTCCAGATGACCTGTGGTACCTGCAGAGACTTCCTTGTAGGCGGGGTTGTCCTTGTGGCCGCCCGTATACCCTGAGGTGGTGGAAATGACGCCTTCCAGTGCATCGAAGGGCGGTTCCATGCACCAGAAGCATCCACCGGCAAAGGTGGCCACGGCCATGTTGCCGGAAGCGTCTTCAGCCCGTACCGGGGCCGGTCTGCCTACGAGGAGAAGTGTGGTGGCAAACAGTGTTGCGCCGAGTACTGTAAGAGATATGTTCATGGAGAACCTCCCGCTTGTGCGTGCATTCATTCATTGCAGGCGCAATATTGCGCTTCTGTTGAATATAACTCTTAATGCGGAAAAAGGGGAGGGGCGGCAGCTATTTTCTGCCGTGGTGGTTCCGGTGGTGCGTGTGGGGAGCGCCTCAGGGCTGACACGCCTCGCGCCAGCGGCTTTCAATGGCTTTGCCGTGGCGGAGCAGGATGTGCATGTAATCCAGCTCCATATCGATCATTTCCCTGTCCTTGCGCCGTAGCCACTCGGAAAGCCAGGCAAACCGCAAGGCGCAAGTGAAGGGCAGCAGCCATGGCAAGGTTTCGTCCGTGAGCACTGCGCCCGCATGCAGTTCGGCAATAAGGGCGGGAACAAGGCCGCGCACCAGCCAGTCGGGGTGTTCAAACCCGACACAGCCGATGCAGTTTGCGGCATCATACAGCACGGGCTTGCGTCCGGCGAATTCCCAGTCAATGACGCCGCGAATGCTGTTTTCTCCCCAGATGATGTTGAGGGGGTGGCAGTCTCCGTGTGCAATGGCCGCAGGCAGATGGGGCAGCATGGTGAACAGCGGTGTGAAGTGGGGCAGAATCTCAGCAATGCGGGCATGAATGCCGGGTTCTCTCTGCCGGATGATATCCGCGAGTGCGGCCACGTAGGAGGGCAGGGCCGGAGTGTTGGCCTCCGGTATTTCCGGCAGGGTATTGCCCGCTTTCTGCAGACCGGTGATGAATTGGCCGATGAGACGTCCGCGCCACGCGTCATCAATATAGTCGGGGCGGGGCAGTTCCACGCCGGTGATAAAGGGGGTGCACTGCCATACACCTTCAGGTGTGTGCAGAATATGCCCGCCTTCTCCGGTGCTTGCAGGGGCGTGGATGAACGGCGCGTTGCATGCCGCAAGGCTGTCCAGCAGCGCTGCCACGGTTGCACGGCTTGCGGCCTGATTTTCTCCGAGCTTTTCCACGAGCCAAAGGCTGCCGTCTGTTGTTTCCGCAACCGAGCGGGTGATGCAGCGTTCGGGGCTGCCGGGAATGGCAAGGTCGTGGCGGATGTGAGAGACGGTCAGGCCGAAGCGGGAGAGTATGTCGTGCATGGTTGTTCCTGTGGGAGTTCTGTGCAGCATTGGGCAGATTAATTGGCAAACGGTTTGGCAGCCGGTGTTTCGGGATGCGTAACGGTTGAGGACTTTTTCATAGCCGGGGCAGGATGTCCAGACTGCAGGTTTGCCTCCTCTGCCACAATGACGGAACAACCTTCGGACATATTTCGGAGATTGCGAAAAAAGCCCGCAACGCTTAGAATAAACGCTTCCGTGGAGCCGGATGTTGCGCGACAATGTCCGCCATGCTTCGTGGAGTGTTGCGGCAGCGTTTTCCGATCCGGATGGCACGAATACCGTTCATGGGGTTGCACAGGTGAGTTTCACCCGTTTGGCATTGCATCAGTCGCTGCTTGAAGCAGTGGAAGAACAGGGGTTCATAGCCCCCACGCCCATTCAGGAACGTGCCATTCCTCCGGCAATGGAAGGACGCGACGTGCTCGGGCTGGCCCAGACCGGAACCGGCAAGACGGCGGCCTTTGTGCTGCCGCTTCTGCACAGGCTGGTGGAAGGCCCGCGCAATGTTATTCGCGCGCTCATCGTTGCCCCCACCCGCGAGCTTGCAGGCCAGATTCATGAAGATATCCGGGTGCTCGGCCGCAGGGCACGCCTGCGTAGCGTGGCCGTGTATGGCGGGGTAGGATTCCACGGTCAGGTCATGCAGATGCGCGGCGGCGTGGAGATTCTTGTGGCCTGTCCCGGGCGCCTGCTCGATCACGTGCGGCAGGGGTCTGTGGACCTTTCCGCCGTTGAAGTGCTGGTGCTGGACGAGGCGGACATGATGTTCGACATGGGGTTTCTGGAAGACGTGCACGAGATTCTCCGCCTTACTTCCGGCAGAAACCAGACTCTGATGTTTTCCGCCACCATGCCGGGGCCGGTTCGTGCCTTGGCAGACAAATGCATGCGCGATCCCGTTCTGGTGGAGGTGGATATATCTACCCCCGCCGAGACTGTGACCCACTCTCTCTATCCTGTCGCACAGCATCTCAAGACGCCGCTGCTCAAGACCATGCTGCGGACGCTGGGATATGATTCCATGCTGGTGTTCACAAGAACCCGCCACGGGGCAAGACGGTTGTGGCAGCAGCTGGGCAAGGGCGGCTTCAACGTCACCTGCCTGCAGGGCAATCTATCGCAGCGCAGGCGGCAGGCCGCGCTGGATGGTTTCAAACGCGGCAAGTTCGCCATCATGGTGGCAACAGATATAGCTGCGCGCGGGCTGGACATCTCTTCCATTTCCCACGTCATAAATTACGATTTTCCCCCTTCGGTGGATACGTATATCCATCGCATCGGGCGCACGGGCAGGGCAAGCCGCACAGGCATGGCGCTGACTTTCGTGACCCCTGAAGATGAAGCCATGGTACGCACACTGGAGCGTGCCATGGAAGAGTCGCTGGACCGTTGCTACCTGCCCCGTTTCGACTACAGCGAGCAGCAGCGCAGCGCAGAGGCGCGACCGGCCAAGATAAGGCGTGTTCCGCGTCCGAGACGTATGGCACGAGCTTTTATGCCCACACAGGTGGAAACCGAACCGGCGGAACCGCTCAAAAATCAGCGGCCGCCCCGCCAGCCTGCTCCCAATCCGGCACAGGTGCGTGTCATATCAAGGCCGCAGGCAAAACCTGCTCCGGCTCCCGAAAAGGCGGAGATGCGTCCTGCCTCGCGTGCGGTTCCCAAGCAGGCTCCGGCACCGCGTGGTCCGCGCCATGCGGCACAGGATGGTCGCGATGCCCCGGAGCAGGAAGAGTAGCCCCGCAGTGCCGGACATTGATGTTGGGCACGATAGACTAGCATGATAGTCAGGCATTTTCGTCATGCATTTTCAGCATGCATCGTTTCGGGATATTTTCGCCATGTTTCACAATGACATGCGGCGCTTTTTCCCGCCCTCAGAGACAGTTGCGGGCGGGAGTATCTCGTGTCCTGACAGCATGCCGGTATGAGCAGGGTGTCACATCGGGCCTAAAGTAGCCTGAAGTAGCCCGGAGATGTTCACTGTGTCACCCTGAGCCAGAATACGGGCGGCACAGGGTGCTTCACCCGACTTGATGGCATGCGGGGCGTCTGTTACAACGCCCCTCTATACCGAATATAACCGACATCTACCGACATCTAATGGAGGAACCCCATATGCCGTCCTTTGACGTCGTGAACAAAGTGGATTTGCAGGAACTCGACAACGCCGTGAACAACGTGAAGAAAGAGGTGGAAACCCGCTACGACTTCCGTGGTACCAGCACGGAAATTACGTTGGATAAGGGCAACAAGCGTGTCAGCATTCTTGCTGCCGACGAAATGAAGATGCGGGCCGTGGCAGAAATGCTGCAGGCGCACTGCATCAAGCGTAAACTCGATCCCAAGGTGCTGGAGTTCAAGGAGTTCGAGCCCACCTCAAAGGGTGCCATCAAGCGTGATGTCTGCATCCGCGAGGGCATAAGCAAGGAACAGGCACAGAAGATTGTCAAGGATATCAAGGCCAGCAAGATCAAGGTGCAGGCCTCCATTCAAGACGATCAGGTGCGCGTGACCGGCAAGAAGATCGACGATCTGCAGGAAGTCATTGCTCTGCTCAAGGGTGGAGAATACGACGTGCCTTTCCAGTTTGTGAACATGAAGTCCTGATCCTGAGTTACGGAAAAAGGCAAAGCCGGAAAGGGAATTCCCTTTCCGGCTTTTTCATTTGTTTCCGGGCTGTTTGCTATTCGCCTGCGGCCATGACCTTGACGGTGTCGATAAAGGCCTCAAGATCGTTCTTGCCGCCCGGTGCATGGTCTTCAGGATACAGCAGGGCAGACATGTAGAAAACGGAACCTATGCGCTTTGCGACAGAAGCACTGTGCGAGAAACGGGAAAGTGTGTCGCTTACGGTTCCACGTGCATTTTCCGGCAGCATCGCCACAAGGGGGGCCGCCTCCTCAGCCAGGTTGGTGAGCAGGTTGGCCTTTTCAAGCATGATCTGGCGGTATCTGTTCTGGTCCTGATCGTCGTGCAGCACCTTTTCGGCTTTCGATTCAAGAGTCCGTACGGCCTTTGCGCGGCCTTCCAGCCAATCCGATAATGTAGTGAACGCCTTGATACCCATGGCGCGGCTCCTTGGTTTGCTCGTACAATAGCGGTTCTGGTTCCGGGGTGCAACAGATTGCGGTTATTTGCGCAGCGGCTTCAGTTTCTTCCCCGCCGTACCCTGACATTCGAAAGCGCTGTGTATGCTTTCCCTGTCATAGTGCGTGCTCTTGAAATAGTCACACTTGGCGCAGTTGGCGATCTTTTTGGCAAAGGTTTCCTGTATCACGCCACCGCAATAAGTGCCCGTGACAGCGGCGCAACTGTAGCCGTGGTTCGGCCATGCGGGGCATACCCCCATTTCCTTTTCGCGCTTGCCGCCCTTTTCACGGCCGCAGTCCTTGTAAACCCAGCAAGGAACCTCTTTGCCCGCGGCGTCTTTTTCACATTCGCCGGATTGCATGCGTTTGATATGCAGGCTCAGGTCGCTGGCTCTGCCTGAAAGGCTGAAAACATCCGTGGCGGCTTTGTTCATGGTTTCCATGGTTTCCGTGGCAATGCGTGTGATTTCATCCACGGCACCGTTGATCTGCTCGGAGGTGGCAGATTGTTCCTCGGCTGCGGTAGCAATGGACTGCACCTGTGAACTGGTTTCGTCCGCAAGGGATACAATGCTCTGCAGAGCCGCACCGGCCGCGTTGGCGCTTGCCGTAACCTGCTCCACAGCGGAAAGAGCCTGCTGCATTTCGCCGGAGGCCGCCTTGGAACTTTCCTGAATGGAAAGGATGACGCTGCGAACCTCGCTGGTGGCCTGCATGGTCTTTTCGGCCAGTTTGCGCACCTCGTCCGCCACTACGGCAAACCCGCGTCCGGCATCGCCTGCGCGGGCGGCTTCTATGGCTGCGTTCAGGGCCAGAAGGTTGGTCTGGTCGGCAATGTCGTTGATGACGTTGATTACCTGGCCTATGTCCACGGCCTTGGTACCGAGTTCTTCGATGCGGTCGCCCAGCACGGACACAACGCCGCCCACACCGGCGATTTCGCCTTCAAGGGATGCCATGCGCTTTGCACCGTCCGATGAATGGGAGCGGGTGCGCACAGCCAGTTCGGCCGCATCGCTTGCACTGCGGGCAACTTCCATGACGGTGGCGTTCATCTGCTCCATGGCGGTTGCCGTTTCCATTGTCCTGTGCTGCTGGCGGGTTGCCCCTGCGTTGGCGCTCTGTATGCGTTCTGCAAGGTCCTCGGAGGCGGAGTTTACCTGCTGGGCAGAGGCAATGAGCTGTTCGGCAAGTTCGGCCATGCGTACCTTGTCTTCAACCAGTGCTTTTTCCTGTGCACGTGACTCGGTCATGTCCACAAGAGACAGGCAAAGTCCCTTATTTGAGCTGCCATCTGAGGAGGAAAGTGGCGTGGCGGTGCAGACCAGTGTGCGCACTATCCCGTTTTGGAGAACCGTCATCTCGGCTGTTTCCCGCCTGCCGGACTTGAGAACACGTGTGGCAAGAGAGCCTGCCGCGCTGCTTTCTCCGAGCAGTCTGGACATGTTGCCGCAGAGATACTCTTCAGCTTTTCCTTTCTGGCCCAGTGCGGATATGGCGGATTCGTCCATGTGTGTTATGGAACCGTGTTCATTCGCGATAATCACGGACCGATCTTCAGAAAGGGCAGCGACAATTTCCGTGAGCCGCGTTTGCTGGTCGGCGAGCTCTTTGTTCCGGCTGAGGATGGTTTCGGCTATATTACGCAGGGGAACGGGCAGTGTATTTGCGTTGTGCAGGGTGTCATCATTCGCAATGGAGGCCAGATGCTTTATGCGTCTGGCAATAGTGAAGTGGAAGAGTAATGATGATAGTAATATCGTTGCTGAAAATACTGCTGCAAATGACAATGTCATACTTCCCAGGTGGGATATGTTGTTCCAGTAAAGACACGTCACGGCTACAAAGCCCGCAAGGAGTGCAGGGGATATAATGATCGATTTTGCAAAGTAGGAGTTATTTGCCATTGTTATCTCTGTTGCTTGGTCTTTTGATGGTGGTATTTTTCATTCTTGCAATATGACAACGGTCTATAGATACAGTTTGTATGGAAAAGCAACATAAATGTTGTCGTGCTATATACTGTTGAAGTGCCGTGCTTTGTGTGTAAACGCTTGCTCACAGTTGCCACGCAAAGAGCAATGCTGGAACCCTTGTCATTTGTCCGTTCTATTCTCGCCCATGCCCGCCCTTGCTGTTTCGGTGTCGGGCGGCTACAAGGGGGCACACCTCAGCGACGAATTATTCAAAGGATACAATATATGGCATTGATAAGCATTCAGAACGCCACTCTTTCTCTCGGCGGCCCTCTTTTGCTCGACGACGTGACCCTGCAGATTGAAGAAGGTCAGCGGGTTTGCATTCTCGGCAGAAACGGCGCGGGCAAATCAACCTTTCTGCGTGTGATGCATGGCGATGTGCCTCTGGATAAGGGAACCGTGGCCCGTCAGCAGGGGTTGCGTGTTTCCATGCTGCCGCAGGAGGTGCCGCAGGGGATCAGCGGGCAGGTGTATGCCGTTATTGCCGAAGGCATGGGAGCCACCGGCAGAGCGCTTGCGGAATACCATGAGGTGAGCGTGTTGCTGGAGTCGGGGGATACTTCCCCCGGGTTGGATACACGCCTGCAGAAGGCACAACAGGCACTCGATGCCGGAGATGGCTGGACAGCACACCAGACCGTACAGAGTGTGATCAACCATCTGAAGCTGAATGCCGAGGTGGAGTTTTCCCGTCTGTCCGGCGGGATGAAGCGCCGTGTCATGCTTGCCCGCGCATTGGCTGCGGAGCCGGATGTTCTGTTGCTGGACGAGCCCACCAACCATCTGGATGTTGATTCCATAGACTGGCTTGAAGAATTTCTTTTGCGTCGCATGCGCACGCTGGTGCTTATTACCCATGACCGCATGTTTCTGCGCAAGGTGGCAAACCGTATTGTGGAGCTTGACCGCGGACACCTTGCGGACTGGTCATGCGATTATGATACCTTTCTTGAACGGAAAGACGGGCAGCTCCATGCAGAACAGCAGGAATGGGCGCGGCTCGATCAGAAGCTTGCTGAAGAGGAAGTCTGGATTCGCAAGGGTATCAAGGCCCGCCGCACCCGCAATATGGGGCGTGTGCGCGAACTGTACGCGTTGCGTGAAGAACGGGCCAGACGGCGTGACAGGCTCGGCTCCGTTTCCATGCAGGTGCAGGAGGCAGAACGCTCAGGCAAGCTTGTGGTGGAAGCCCGTAATATTACCTACACCTATCCGGATGCCGAAACACCCGTGATACACGACGTGTCTCTGGTTATCAGCCGCGGGGACAAAGTGGGCTTTCTGGGACCCAACGGTGTGGGCAAGACCACCATGCTCAAGCTTTTGCTGGGGCGTCTTGAGCCGCAGTCGGGAACCGTGCGCCATGGCACCCGGCTTGAGATTGCCTATTTCGACCAGTTGCGCGGTGAGCTTGATGAGTCCAAATCCGTTCGGGATAACGTGGCAAACGGCAACGATACTGTCGAGATAAACGGAACCCGCAAGCATGTTGTTGGCTATCTCAAGGAATTTCTTTTCGACCCGCAGCGGATTCATATGCCCGTAAGCTGCCTTTCCGGCGGCGAGCGGAACCGTCTGCTGCTGGCGCGGCTGTTCACCAGACCGGCGAATGTGCTCGTCTTTGACGAACCCACAAACGATCTGGATATGGAAACGCTGGACCTGCTGGAAGAGCTGCTTGGCGCATATACCGGCACCGTGCTTGTGGTCAGCCATGACAGAGCCTTCCTCAACAATGTGGTTACGTCCACTCTGGCATTCGAGGGTGACGGGCGCGTCTGCGAATATGTGGGAGGCTACGATGACTGGCTGCGACAGCGACCGGCACCAGCTTCTGCGGTATCCCGCGCCGAGTCGGCAGCAAAGCCGTCCGTAAAGGCGGAAGACGATGGTGGAGCGGGTAAGCAGAAAAAGCTGACCTTCAATGAACAGCGGGAACTGAAAACCCTGAAGGAAGATCTGGAAGCACTTCCTGCCCGTCTGGCCGCACTGGAAGAAGAACAGCGCTCGCTGGAAGCGGCCATGGCTGATCCGGCGTTCTATACCCGTGACCCGCAGGGTTTTGCCGATTCGACCCGCCGCCTTGAAGAGCTGGAAAGTGAACAACTGGCACTGCTGGAACGGTGGGAACAGGCAGAACAGCGGCTGGAAGAACTGGAACAGTTCAGAGCCTAGAAGCAGAGAAGGGCCCGGGAGGGATTGTTGTTATATAGATAGTTCTATAATGATCGTGTCATGTCTCACTCACCTTAACCAAGGAGTGTTGTATGTGGCACGATCAGATCGGTTCTTCTCTTGTTGTCAGGAATGCTGAATCCTCTTTCCCACAAGGGGCGGGAAGCCGTTATGTTGCGAAGTTCCGCAACCTTCAGTTTCCGAAAGAAACCCTGTATGACAACGTTTGCTTCGTCCCCATCAGCCTGGGGCAGGAGTATCATGAAGGGAGCAAGCTGCACTCCATCATGCAGCTGGTAAACAAGACCTTCAAAGAGTGCGTTGTCATAGTCTCGGACATGCTGCACAGGCACACACTGCGTATTGTGGACCCTGATCTCACAATGGAGCGTGCCTTCGTCAAATCGGTCAATATAGGCAGGCAGTGGGTGGAGAACAATGCCGATGCCTGGGCCGACCTTTCCATTCCATACCGCATTGTCTACTGGAGCGACCTGCTCGGCATGGAAGCATATGCGGACCACAGGCAGCAGCTGGATGTCTTTTGCGACGAGGACGACGTGGCCTGCAATCTCGTTGATGACATGGTCGGCTACTTTGTGGAGGCCGCCTGCACTGAAGGAACCTGCAGTGATGAAAAATTGCGGGTTGCCGCTCTCAGCAGGGAATATCTTCTTGAAGAGCACGCCATACAGCTGCGCATGCTGCCGCAGATGTTCCCGCAGCATCACTTTGTCTATCCTCATACCAAACGGCTTGACCCGCTCATGGACTTTTATGAGCGCATGACAGGCAGCACATGCCGCTGGCTCAGAGTGCGCATAAGCCGTAAGGACCACGCGGAATAGGCTTTTTGATACGATTCGTCACATCTAATCCCATTGCCCATCTTTCATGAAATGGTGTAGGTTACTGCAACTGAAATGAAAGGTGGGCTTTATTCCATGCGTAGGTTGCTCCTGTTTTTGTTGTGTCTGCTGCTTTTTCCGTGTGCCAGCAACGCTGCAGATATCGATAAAGTAATAGTTGTCGGTCCTTCATGGGAGAAGTTTACAAATCTTGACGGCACCGGTTTGTATCATGAGATTTTGAATGAAGTGTTTGGCCTGTACGGCATTAACGTTATTCGGGAGTATGTTCCGTCAGAACGCGCTTATGATCTTGTCCGGGCGGGCAGGGCTGATATGATGACCTGCCATGATGTTGCCAGAAATCCTTTGCAGCTGGCGAAGTATCCTATGTTTGCAGGGCCCTATCATGTGTTCTTCAACAAGAAACGCATAGGGGAATGGAAGGGCGAGGAAACGCTCAGAGACCGGACTCTGGTATGGAGAATTGGGTACTATTCTCCGGCGAATTTTCCCGTTCACGTAGAGTACAAGGAAGTGAAGACAGGCGGCTCGGCACTGGGAATGGTGCTTCTCGGACGGGTCGACTTTTACGTTGATGACCTTTCTTTTATAGAAACATCCATTAAGGAAAACAAGATTCCGTTCGATATGGCCGACTATGACATACGGGTTGCCGGATACCGGACATATCATCCGGTACTGCTGCAGTCACAGCGGGGCAATCAGGTAATGGCCTTATATGATGAAGGAATGGAGCGGCTTATTCGAAACGGGCGGCTTCGGGAGATATTTGCCAAGTGGGGATTCGAATATCCGCCGTACAAGCTGGACTGATTTGTCTGCCGATATCTCGCTATATGGCGTGGCACACACGACCAACATGGTCTTTCGATTGCGTTGACCGTGCTGTAAACTGTTTGGGGGCTTCATGAAGCGTTACTTCTTTCTCATGGTCATGCTGCTGCTCATACCGTCGGGCGTTTGTGCCCAAGACTTGGGCGAAGTCATCGTTGTCGGGCCATCGTGGAACAAGTTTACCAATCATGATGGTACAGGTCTCTATCATGAGATTTTGGGCAGAATTTTTACGGAGCGCGGGGTTGCGATGCGACGGATTTATGTTTCTTCGCAGCGCGGCAATGATCTGGTCGCGTCGGGCAAGGCTGATATGATGACGTGCAGCGACAGCGCTTCTGCCCCGTTGTTTCTTGCGCGCTATCCCATGTATGAGGGAGAGTTTCACTGCTTCTATAACATCTTGCGGCAGCCGGAGTGGCATGGTCCGCAAACTATGTCCGGCAAGTCTGTGGTGTTCAGGCTGACATATTATTCCGCCAAAAACTTTCCTGAAGGCACCGTGCTCAAAGAGGTGCGCACCGCTGAAGCCGCCCTGGGGATGGTACTGCTGGGGCATGCGGATTATTACATCGACGATCTGGAGTTCATCAAAGACTCCATGAAGCAGGGCACCATTCCGTTCAATGCCGGTGATTATGCGATACAGGTCGCAGGCAGGCGGCAGTACTTTCCCGTGTTCCGCGAGTCCGAAAGAGGCAGGCAGCTGGAGGCGATGTATGCGCAGGGCATGGAAAAACTGCATGCATCCGGCGAGTTGCAGGCTATTTTTAAAAAATGGGGTTTTCCCTACCCGCACTACACATTCCCTGAATAACCGCGGAGTGGAATATGCCTGAAGCGAAACGCGGTCCTTTTTTTGTCCCCATCCGGAATTCGGTTGCGACCCTGCTGCTCAGCAAGGTGTTTCTGCTGTACGTTCTGGTGACATGCGTTCTCACTTCCGGGCAATTGGTTAACGAATATATCTCCACGCGCGACAAGGTGCACCGGTCCATCGCCTCACTTGAAACGGTGGTTTCCGAGGGGCTTGCCACGGCCATATACAATGTGGATGAGTTGCAGATACGCACCATTGTAAATGGCATGCTTGAAACGCCGGAAGTGATAGGAGTGCGGGTAGAAACGGAATTTCAGGGCGCGTTCGAGGCAAATTCTCTTGAACGGCCATTGCCTTTTGCCGCACCGGCTTTCGGGGAACATGGCGTTCTGCTGAACGTGGAAGGCTGGGGAGAGCGCGAAGGTCTTTTCTGGAACACTTTTCCCGTCATGTATCACGAAACGGGAGGGGAGCCTTATATTATCGGGGCTCTGACCGTCTTTTCCAGTGAAAACGTCGTGCTTTCCGAGGTGTGGGAAGCGCTTGTCATCATACTGGTCAACGCCGTGATCAAGGCCGTTGCCCTGTGGGTCATTTTTCTCTGGTTTGCCCGCAAGATATTGTCCCGTCCCCTTGAAAAGCTCACTACAGCCACGGCAATGGTCAGTCTCGACAACCTGGAGACGGTGCAGGTGCCTGTGGAAACGGAAAACCGTAATGAATTGACCGTGCTCGCGGAAACGTTCAACAGCATGCTTGCAAACCTGCTCGGTATGCGCCGCGAGTCGGAACGGCTGGCCATAAGTCTGCAGGAAGCCAGCAGGCAGGTTGAGGAATATAGCTGGTCACTTGAGGACAAGGTAGAGGAACGCACACGTCAGCTTGACGAAAAGAACGCGGAATTGCGTGAGGCCATCGACAGTCTGCAGCAGGCCAAGGAGCAGGCTGAGGCGGCCACCCGTTCGAAGAGCCAATTCCTTGCTACCATGAGCCATGAAATCCGGACGCCCATGAATGTGATTCTTGGCATGGCGGAGCTGTTGTCCGAGGCCGACCTTGCACGCGAGCAGCGCGAGAATGTGAAGGTGCTGCGTGCTGCCGGTGAAGGTTTGCTGGAGATCATCAACGATATTCTGGATATATCCAAGGTCGAATCCGGCCAGTTCTCGCTGGAGCATATTGAATTTGATCTTCAGAGTCTGGTGGACAAAACCATCAGAACGCTGGCTGTGCGGGGGCATGAAAAGGGGCTGGAGATTGCGTGGCGTATTGCGCCGCAGGTTCCGCACAGGCTGATGGGAGATCCAACCAGGTTGCGGCAGGTGCTCATGAATCTGGTGGGCAATGCGGTTAAGTTCACCGAACGGGGTGAGGTTATCCTTGAGGTGGATGTGCATCCCGACAGCGCGGATGCAGGCTATCTGCTCTTTACCGTCCGTGATACGGGGATAGGGGTGCCGGTTGAGCAGCAGGGGCGCATTTTCGATATTTTTTCGCAGGGCGACTCATCCACAACGCGCAAGTTTGGCGGCACCGGCCTCGGCCTCGCCATCTCACGGCATCTGGTCACGCTCATGTCAGGGGAAATTGCCGTGCAGAGCGACGGGCATTCCGGTTCCGTGTTTGCCTTTTCGGCCCGGTTCGACATTGTCAGAGCCCAGCTCATGCAGCGCCAGACTCTGAGCGCAGTGGCAGGAAAGCGTGTGCTTGTTGTTGAGCCGCATGTCTTTACCCGCAGTCTGTTGCGTGAATACCTTGAGGATTTCGGTGCTGCCGTAGAGGTGTTGGGCAACAGGCAGGGCGTATCCGCATGCCTGCGTGAACTTGCCGCATCGGGGCGGCCGGCCGAGCTGGTGGTCACAACCTTGCCGGACGGCAGCGAAGGCGGAGAGGGATTCTCCGTGGCTTCCTATGTCGCTTCGCTTGTAGACGAGGGGGTGAGGCGGTGTGTGTTCCTGAGCACCATGGGAAACAGTGTGGGTAATGTGCCGCCGGGGCTTGCCTTTGCCACTCTGGTAAAGCCTGTGGCTCCGGCTCCGCTTGCAGAAGCGCTGAACGAGGCGCTTATATCACGGCCGGTTCCTCTGGCTGTGAAGGGACCCGACATCCGGCCTGAACGCCCCCTGCGCATTCTGCTGGTAGATGATTCACCGAATAACCGCATGGTGGTAGAACTGTTCCTTCGTCGTTCGCCCCACGAGCTTGTTATGGCCGAAAACGGAGTAGAGGGAGTGGAACGCTTTGCCGAGGGGCATTTTGATGTGGTGCTCATGGATATTGAAATGCCGGTCATGGACGGGATAGCGGCAACGTTGCGCATACGTGAGATGGAAAAGGAGCAGGGAACGGGGAAGGTTCCCATAATCGCGCTGACGGCCCACGCGCTTGATGAAGAGAAGACAAGGGCTTTTGCAGCGGGGTGTACAGGATTTTTGACTAAGCCGGTAAATAAGAACGTTTTACTGGCCGAACTTTCCCGAGTGTAACTTGCTGTTTTTTCATGAATTTAAAATTAAAATGAAAAAAAATGCACTTGCCCCCTTTTCAAGGCGAAAAAGTGTTTTATTATCCCGTCAACGTTTGGGATGTTGATCCCGGCGTTGAACCCGCCCGCTGATTCAGCGGGAATTTACTGTAAAAAACTGCGGTTGCCACCGCGCCGTGCGCGGACCTGTCCTATCGTCATGCAACATGTTGCAAGGCGGGGCAGGAAGGGGTACACAGCCGCTTGGTATTGGCACTCGAAGAGTCAGAGTGCTAACAAAAAAAGTTGAATATGAAAAATGTTGGAGGTTTATAACATGAATCTGAAGCCTTTGAGCGATCGCGTTCTGGTTAAGCGTCTTGAAGCCGAAGAAAAGACCGCCGGTGGTCTCTACATTCCCGATACCGCCAAGGAAAAGCCCTCTCGCGGCGAAATCGTTGCGGTTGGCCCCGGCAAGGTTGAAAACGGCAACAACATTGCCATGACCGTTGCAGTCGGCAACGTTGTTCTCTTCAACAAGTACGCCGGCACCGAGATCAAGATCGACGGCAACGATTTCCTTGTAATGCGCGAAGACGACATTCTCGCCATCATCGCCTAACTTCCCTCATTACATATATTTTTCAGGAGGATTATCCCCATGGCTAAAGAAATTCTGTTTGACGCAAAGGCTCGTGAGCGCCTTTCCCGCGGTGTAGATAAGCTTGCCAACGCCGTTAAGGTTACCCTTGGACCCAAGGGCCGTAACGTTGTTATCGAAAAGTCCTTCGGTTCCCCCGTCATCACCAAGGACGGCGTTTCCGTAGCGAAGGAAATCGAACTGGAAGACAAGTTCGAGAACATGGGCGCACAGATGGTCAAGGAAGTTGCCTCCAAGACTTCCGACATCGCCGGCGACGGTACCACCACCGCCACCATTCTTGCTCAGGCTGTTTACAAGGAAGGCGTGAAGCTTGTTGCTGCAGGCCGTAACCCCATGGCCATCAAGCGCGGCATCGACAAGGCTGTTGAGTCCCTCGTGGCTGAACTGAACGCCCTTGCAAAGCCCACCCGCGACCAGAAGGAAATTGCTCAGGTTGGTACCATTTCCGCCAACTCCGACACCACCATCGGCAACATTATTGCCGAAGCTATGAACAAGGTCGGCAAGGAAGGCGTTATCACCGTTGAAGAAGCCAAGGGCCTCGAAACCACTCTTGAAGTTGTGGAAGGCATGCAGTTCGACCGCGGTTACCTGTCTCCCTACTTCGTGACCAACGCAGACAAGATGATCGTGGAAATGGATTCCCCCCTGATCCTCATCTGCGAAAAGAAGATTTCCAACATGAAGGACATGCTCCCCGTGCTGGAGCAGGTCGCCAAGATGAGCAAGCCCCTCGTCATCATTGCTGAAGACGTTGACGGCGAAGCTCTTGCCGCTCTCGTGGTGAACAAGCTGCGTGGCACCCTGCAGGTTGCAGCCATCAAGGCTCCCGGCTTCGGCGAACGCCGCAAGGCCATGCTGCAGGATATCGCCATCCTCACCGGTGGTCAGGTTGTTTCCGAAGAAATGGGCGTTAAGCTTGAGAACATCACCGTGGCAGACCTCGGTTCCGCCAAGCGCGTGGTTGTTGACAAGGAAAACACCACCATCGTTGACGGCGCAGGCAAGGGCGAAGACATCAAGGCCCGCGTAAAGATGATCCGCGCTCAGGTTGAAGAAACTTCTTCCGACTACGATCGTGAAAAGCTGCAGGAACGTCTGGCCAAGCTGGTCGGCGGCGTTGCAGTGATCAACGTCGGCGCTGCTACCGAAACCGAAATGAAGGAAAAGAAGGACCGCGTTGAAGACGCTCTGAACGCGACCCGTGCAGCCGTTGAAGAAGGCATCGTGCCTGGCGGCGGTACCGCTCTGGTTCGCGTGGCCACCGTTCTTGACGACATCAAGCCCGCTGACGACGATGAAGCAGCCGGTGTTGCCATTCTGCGTCGCGCCATCGAAGAACCCCTTCGTCAGATCGCCGCTAACGCCGGCTTCGAAGGTTCCATCGTTGTGGAAAAGGTTCGCGAAGGCAAGGACGGCTTCGGCTTCAACGCTGCTACCGGCGAATACGAAGACCTCATCAAGGCCGGTGTTATCGATCCCAAGAAGGTTACCCGCATTGCCCTGCAGAATGCTGCTTCCGTAGCATCCCTGCTGCTCACCACCGAGTGCGCCATTGCCGAGAAGCCTTCCGACAAGCCCGCTGCTCCGGCTATGCCCGGCGGCATGGGCGGCATGGGCGGCATGTACTAAGCATCCGCTGGCAACATTGCCTTTTGGGGCCGGAGATTTCTCCGGCCCTTTTTTTTGTCTTGAATCCGGTATATATAGTCCCGTCCACACTCTGCAATACAGTGATATCAAGTCAGAAAGGGGAGACCTCAATGGTGCTGAACAGGCATGGAGCCATGCAGTTGCTCGGGCTGGATGCAGATTGCTATGAAGAACTGCTCAACGTCATGCGCGGGGAAGTGGGGGAGTGGCTCATTTTTTTTCAGCAGGCAGACCGCTGCGAGACAGAAATGCTGCGTGCACGCGCGCACAGGCTCAAAAGTGACGCCGCAAATATCGGCGCTGAGCGAGTTAGACATGCCGCACGTGTTCTTGAGCAGGCAATACGTGAAAAACAGCAGGCCGATGAGGTCGAGCACTTCAGAAGGCTGCTCGTACAGGAGCTTCGTGAGCTTGAACGGGCAATAGTCTGACGGAATAATTCCATGGTTTCGCCGTTCCGGCGGGCACATGGCCCTAAAGAAATGCCGCTTTTCTGTCGATGAGGGTATGTAGGACTACGGCAGGCTGTCTTCCGTGGGGCTTTATAGTGCCTGAATGGACCAGGATAGAGGTACCGGCCATGAAATATAGTTTTTTCCGGAGCGGAGCGCCTTGCGCGGCGGCCGTGACAACCGCGGTAACTGTGGCAGCACTGGCTTTGACGGTGTTGCTCTCGGGCTGCGTGTTGTATCGCTCGCAGATTCCCGTTGCCACGACGTACGAGGCGGAACCGCAGTACAAGATGCAGTCGGCAGGGCACTGGCAGGTGCTGGCCTCGGATGTGGCGGACAGGATTTTGAAGGCCATTGAAGACCGTGACGACCTGCTCATGAAGCCCCTGTATCTCGAGCCGCCCAACAGCAGGCCTTTTTCTCTGGGCTTCTATAAGCTGCTGACTTCGGAACTTGTTTCGCGGGGCATGCAGGTTTCCCTTGAGCGGGAGAGCGATGTGGTCGATGTGGATTACGATGTGCTCGCCGTGCTGCATAATGACCGCATGCAGCGGCCTCCCATCGGCACCTTTACCACCATCGGTGCGGGCGTGAGCGCCGCAAGGGCGCTGAACTCCATGGCTGAATGGATTCCGGCTGCCATTGGCGCCGGAGTGCTGGCCGACCTTGCTGGCGGCGCAATCACCAGTTCTTCCAACCGCGAAGTGCTCATTTCCGTTTCCATGTCATACAACAACCGATATGTCGTCCATACTTCCTCCGTTTATTACATCAACGACCCCGATTTCGAGCAGTTTGTCGATCCCGAGGCCCGCGGCCATTATGTCCAGGAATTCAAGGCCCGTCCCGTGCGGGTTACCGCACAGTAGGAGAAGCATATGAAACGTCTGATTATGGTATGCGCATTTATACTGCTTCTGCTGACGGTGGTTGCTGCTGCGGCCGGTCCCGGCGCCATGCCGAGACAGCCCATGCACAGCGATACCTCGCTGGCTGCATTTCCCGCAGGCTCTATTATTACGGGATCAAGCCAGATGGCTGCCGATGCGTTGCATCAGGTCATGATGGGGCGGCTGAGCAAGGAAAGTCCGGTGCTTGTGGCCACCATGGTGCAGCTTGACGATCTGGAGAAAAGCTCCACGCTGGGTCGCATGGTGATGCAGCAGGTGGCATCGCGCCTCAGTCAGTACGGCTACCGCGTGATTGAGTCCCGTTTGCGCATGGATATGTCCATCCGCCCTCGTGAGGGCGAATTCATGCTTACCCGTGAAGTGGCGCGGCTGATGCAGACCCAGTATGCGGCGCAGGCGGTTCTGGTGGGTAGTTACGTGGAAAGTCCGGCATCCGTGTTCTGCTCGCTGCGTCTCATCAGGCTGGATGACGGCGCGGTTGTTGCTGCCTATGAGTACCAGTTGCCTAATGGCGGCGAGGTGCGGTCCATGCTGCGCAAGGATAGAAAGGCACCTGTGGATGTTGACCCCGTCTGGTCGGAACACTCCCGCAGGCAGGCCGCATATGTTCCCAACGGTGCCGCCTTGCCACCAGTGCAGAAGTTCGGCATGGTACGCAGTGAAGTTCCGGTCTTTCAGGGAAATACCTTTCAAGGGGGTGCCGGTGCCGCAAGGCAACCCGCAGCGGGCCTGCAAACGGCTCCTCCTCTTGCAGGCATGCCGGTTCTCGGCCCGCCTGACAGGGTGACACAGTCGCCGGAGCCTGACCCCGGAGCTCAGGTGCTCGGGCCGCCCGAGCCAGCTATCCGGTAGAGTTGCTGCCTTTGCCGAAAGATGCCGATGTACGTAAAAATAATGTTCTGCGGCATCTTTGGGCTTGTAATTATGGATGAAACAGCCTATGGATTTCGCGCGATACCGTGAGACGGTTGGTTTGAACTAACTATCTGCTGAGTCTTCCGGTGGTTCGCGAGAACATTCCCCCTGTCAAGCTTGACGCGGGCCGTTTTACACTGTAAAAAGGTCCGTTCATTTTTTTAAAGGAGAACCTTCCATGAAGAGAACGTATCAGCCGAGCAAACTCAGACGTGCCAGAGCATGCGGCTTCCGCTCCCGCCTTAAGTCCGCCAGCGGCCGTGCCGTATTGGCCCGTCGTCGTGCTAAGGGGCGTAAGAGATTATCCGCCTAACGCATTCGCGCGAGCATCGTTTGATCCGGCGGCCTGATTTTGTCAGCTGTTACAATGCAGGCCGCCGTTACTTTTCCAAGAATTTCATCCTGTTTGTGCTGCCTCGTCCCTCAGTTCAGCTGAGTTGGCGTATGGGCATGGCAGTGACGAAAAAGACAGGGACGGCAGTCGTGCGTAATCGCGTCAAGCGCGTGATACGTGAGTTTTTCCGGCTCAACCAGCGTGAGGTCTGCGACGGCTTTGACGTCGTTGTGGTGCCAAAGCGCAGTCTCAACCCCGAGCGGGTAAGCCTTGATATGGTTTCGCAGGAATTATTGCCAATAATTCAAAATGTCTGCGGCCAGCTTACCCAAGAGACGGGAAACGAAGCGCCATGAAATTATTTGCCCGAACCATACTGGTGTTGCCTATCCGCTTTTACCAGTTGTGTATTTCACCGTTTACGCCCCCAGCCTGCCGTTTTGTACCCACGTGTTCGGAGTATGCGGTCGAGGCGATCTCCCGTCACGGCGTCCTGCGGGGCACCGGTCTTGCCGTCTGGCGAATTTTACGATGTCATCCCTTCAGCCGAGGCGGTTACGATCCCGTTCCCCCTTCCCGGCATCAATCCCCCCTCGCACAGGAGTAATTGAGGTCCAACCATGATGGATAATAAGCGTTTGTTGATCGCTGTGGCGCTCTGTTTAGCAGTGACCGTAGGCTGGAATTTCCTTGCTGAACATATGGGCTGGCTGCCCAAGCCGGCCGAGCAGCAGGTAGCAACTGCTTCCGAAGCAGGCAACGTTAACGTGCAGGCAACGACCGCAGCAGATGCGGACCAGCCTGCCGTTCCTGTTTTTCAGCCCTCCGAAGGGCGTGAAGTAACCGTTTCCACCCCCCTGTACACCGCAGTGATGCACTCTCAGGGCGGCGTTATGAAGAGCTTCCAGCTCAAGGAGTACAAGGCTACTCTCGACGCTGGTTCCCCCTCTGTCGACATGGTGGGCGAGGCAGCTTCCCAGATGGGTGATCTCGGTATCATGCTGGATGGCAAGCGCACATGGCTGGAAGGCCAGTGGAGCTTTGCCGGTGAAAATCTTTCCCTTGATGGCAACGCCAGCGGCCTGCTGGTGTTTACCGGTGAAGTGGAAGGCATCCGTGTTATTCGCGAGATGCACTTCTTCGCCGATTCCTATGTGGTTAAGGAAAAAGTGCGCCTTGTGAATGCGGGAGAAACTCCCCGCAGTGTCCGTCTTGACTTCACCCTTGGTTCAAGCCCCATCGAATCGGCCCACAGCCGTTACAATCCCACCAAGATTGCATGGTTCTCCGATTCTGAAGGCCTTGATTACGAATCCGACCTCGAAGAGCTCGAAAAGGGTTTTGCCAAGAGCCTGCCCCTGCGTTGGGCAGGTGTGGAAAGCAACTACTTCCTTGCAGCTGTTGCCCCTGAAGGAAGCGATGTGGCACTCAAGGCCAAGTTCCAGCATGGTGTCTACCGCGTTGCCATAGAGCGCGATGCCATCGGCCTTGCCCCCGGAGCCGAAGTGGAACTCGGCACCAACTACTTCCTTGGCCCCAAGCTTGCCCAGGCCCTGGAGTCCGCGCCTAATATGCTCGGTGCTTCCATCGACTACGGCATGTTCAGTATTCTGGCCAAGCCCCTGTTGAAGATGATCAACTTCTTCCACGGGTATGTGGGGAACTATGGTGTGGCTATCATCATCTTGACCATTCTGATCAAGCTGCTGTTCTGGCCCCTTTCCCACAAGAGCTACAAGTCCATGGAGCAGATGAAGAAGCTGCAGCCCATGATGCAGAAGATTCGTGAAAAGCATGCTGACGACCGCGAACGGCAGAACCAGGAGGTCATGAACCTCTACAAGACCTATAAGGTCAATCCTGCCGGCGGCTGTCTGCCCATGCTCGTTCAGATTCCCGTGTTCTTCGGCCTGTATCAGGCTCTGCTGAACTCGATCGAACTGCGTCATGCTTCTTTTATCACGTATCTGCCCTTCACGGACAAGATCTGGCTTGCGGACCTTTCCGCAGCCGACCCCTTCTACATTACCCCCATTGTCATGGGGCTGACCATGCTGTTGCAGCAGATGATGACACCCAGCACCGGAGACCCGGTCCAGAAGAAGATGATGATGTTCATGCCCCTGGTGTTCACCTTCATGTTCCTGAACTTCCCCGCTGGTCTTGTCGTGTACTGGTTGGTTAACAACGTACTCTCCATAGCCCAGCAGTGGTTCATGCTCCGCAAGGCCTGATGCCTTGCCTTTTAATCGCGAGTACCTCTTGAGGTGAATGCATGGATGCATACAAGGAGTTCCAGGGTAAAACTCTGGACGGCGCCATCGAAGCGGCTTGCAGCTACTTCAATAGCGCACGGGAAAAACTTGAAATAGAGATCGTAAACGACGCAAAGACCGGGATTTTCGGTCTGGTCGGCGCCAAAAAGGCGAAGATTCGCGCCCGCCGTATGCAGGTTGCGTTTGATAGCAGTGTGTTGAATGGTTCCACCCCCGCCCCGGAAAACTCTGGCCGCGACCGTAAGAAGTCTGCGGAAGGCAGAGAAGACAAGGGCCCGCGTGAAGATCGCAGACCGCGTGATGACCGCAAGCCCCGGGATAAGGGCAAGGAGCAGGCAGCCAAGTCGGAAGACAGCGCCCGCCAGCCCGAAGCTGCTTCTGAACAGAAGGAGCGCAAAGGCGGACAGCGTGACCAGAGGCCGGCACGACGTGATGAGCGCCGTGAAGACGGCAGAAGCGAACGCCGTGAAGAACGCAAGGACGACCGCCGCGATCGCAGGGAAGAACGTGCCGAAGACGGTGAAAGCCGTCAGGACCGCAAGCCCGGCGAGAGAAAGCGTGGCGATTCCCGTTCCGACAAGCCGAGAAACAACCGTCCCCCCAAGCGTGCCAATGATGGGGAATCTACTGCCTCCATATCGGAAGAGCAGGAAGGTGTGGAACGCGAGAGTTCATCTTCTGAAGAGGAACGTCGTTCTGCAAACCGTCGCACCCGCGGCGGACGCCGCCGTACCCGTGGCGGACGCGGCCGCGGTCGCAAGGAAGAGGGCGCATCGGCAGATGCTTCTGCAGATCAGGCCGATGTTACCAATCTGAACGACGCCCCGCCGGCCGACTTCGATACTTCCTTCGACGAAGATATGATGGAAGACATCTCCGCCGAGCCCATGCCTGAGGCCAATCTTGCCGAACTGGACCAGGATAAGCTCATCGAGGTGGTAAACGGCGTTGTAAACAAGCTCATTACTCCGGTGATCGGCGAGACCCCCGTGTCTGCAGCCATCGAGGAGAACCGGGTGAAGGTGACCATCTCCAGCGGAGACAACTCCGGCCTGCTGATCGGTCGCGAAGGGCAGACTCTGGCAGCCTTCCAGTATCTGACCAACCGCATCGTGGCCAAGGAAATGGGCGTTGCCGTTCGTGTCCAGCTGGATACCGGTGATTACCGTGAACGGCAGGACGACAAACTGCGCGAAATAGCCCTGCATCTTGCCGACAAGGCCAAGACGCTTGGAAAGCCGCAGTCCACCCGTCCGCTCAGTTCCTACCATCGGCGTATAGTGCACCTTGCCCTGCAGGGCGATGATGACATACAGACCCGCAGCAAGGGCGATGGCCCGCTGAAAAGGGTGATCATCGGCCGCAAGCGCAAGAGCGCCTAGCGCAACCGCAGATGAATGCAAAAGGAGGCTCTCTGAGCCTCCTTTTTTCTTGAACAGCACCAAACAGCTTGCCCCTCCGCAAGGGCGGGGCTACACAACCGGTATGCATCATTCAGACACCATTGCCGCCATCGCCACTCCTCTCGGACAGGGGGGAATAGGCATCATCAGAATAAGCGGACCGGACGCCGCCGCCATCTTGCAGCGCCTCTTCCGCTCTTCATCCGCCTCCTTTGCCGGATTCCGTCCACGCTTCATGCACCATGGGCGCATTGCGGATGCATCCGGCGAGTTGCTTGATGACGTGCTGGCCGTGCATATGCCGGGGCCTCGCACCTTTACGGGTGAAGATGTGGTTGAGATTCATTGTCATGGCGGGCCTGCCATTGTTTCCGCCGTGCTGGAGGCTGTCTTTGCCTGCGGAGGGCGTGCGGCCGATGCGGGTGAATTTACCAAGCGCGCCTTTCTGAACGGCAGAATGGATCTGACACAGGCCGAAGCCGTGGCAGAGATGATTGCCGCACCCGTTAAGAGCGGTGTGCGCCTGGCACAGGCCAAATTGGACGGCATGCTGGGCCGTCGCATTGCCGAGCTGCGCGGGCGCCTTGAGCTTGTGCGTATGAAGCTGTGCGTGGCTGTGGATTTTCCTGAAGAGGATATTGAGTGCCTGAGTCCGGAAGAGTTTCTGGACGATATTGCATCGGTTCGTGAAGCCTTGGCGGAACTGCTGCGCAATTACGAGCGCGCCCGCTGCTGGCGCGAGGGGGTGCTGGTGGTGCTGGCCGGGCAGGTCAATGCCGGCAAGTCCAGCCTCATGAACGGCCTTCTGGGCCGCACGCGCGCCATAGTCACGGATATTCCCGGTACCACGCGCGATTTTCTGGAAGAACAGCTGAGTTTTGAGGGGCTGCCTGTCCGTCTTGTGGATACGGCCGGTCTTCGCGAGACTGGTGATATTGTCGAGCAGGAAGGCGTGCGCATAAGCCGCGATCTTGCTTCGCAGGCTGATCTGGTGCTGCTGGTTGTGGACGCCCGCACCGGCGTCGGTCATGCCGAAGAAGAGCTTGTTGCCTCTGTGGGGGCGGACAGGGTCATGGTGGTGCTGAACAAGACCGATCTGGTGGAAACGATTCCTGTCGTGCCGCAGGGCTGTGCGTATGTGGCAGTCTCCGCGAAAAAGGGCGAAGGGCTGGATACGCTGGTGGGCATGGCGCGTGCGCATGTGCTTTCCCGGCGGGAAGGCGGCGAACCCGAGTCCGGTGACCTTGTCCCCAACCTCCGGCAGAGCAGGGCACTACGCGATGCACAGGACGAGCTTGAGCACCTGCAGCAGGATATACGATTGCAACTGCCCTACGACATTCTCGGGGTACGTCTTGAGGCCGCCTGCGCCATCCTTTCAGAGATTACAGGCGAAACCACGCCGGATGACATTCTGAACAAGATCTTCGAGAGTTTCTGTATCGGCAAGTAGTGCCGAATCACCAGGCGGAGCGTCTCTTGTGCAACGGGGCGCAGTTCTGTTCCTCCGGACAGGGTAACCGGCTTCGCCATTTCTTTTCAGTGGTTTGAATACTATCGGCGGATGTGACATATGTCACGGACGCCGTTTTTTCTATCGTCTACCATGAACACTACAAGGAGTATCCATGTCCGCACCTGCTGTATCTCCATATGAAATCACGGTCTGCCGCGGCATGCAGGCTGAGACGAACTGCCGTTTCGCCATGAAGACGGCTGCCGGATTCGGCGAACGCCTTGAGCAGGCCGTGCAGCAAAGCGGGTGGCCCGCCTTTTTGCGTAATGCTATCACCGGCCCGCTGCTGCACCATCATGCCTTTCGCATTGCTCTGGCTGCCTGTCCCAATGGCTGCTCACGGCCTCACGTGGCGGATATCGGTATCATCCGGGCCTGTACCCCCCTGCTGGATTCCGAGGCTTGTTCGTGCTGTGGCATCTGCTACAAGGTGTGTCCCGACAGAGCCATAACCATGGAACGGCAGGGACCTGTAATCGACCACGCCAAGTGCATGCAGTGCGGCATGTGCGTAGCCAAGTGCAGCGAGCGGGCCTTGAGCTGTCATGAAGACGGCTACCGCATCGTGCTTGGCGGCAAGCTGGGCCGCCATCCCCGTCTGGCAACGGAAATTGGCGGCGTGCACGGCGAGCAGCATGTGCTTGCGGTTGTTACGGGATGCCTTGAAATCTACATGCGTGAGTATCGTAAAGGGCTTCGGTTCGGCGTGCTTGTGGAAGAGCTTGGCGAACGTCTGGATGAAGAATTGGCAGTATTGATGGGAAAATAAACTATGCATGAATCCCCGGTTACGGAAATCAGTAAGGAAAGTGTCCCTGGTGAACCCGCTGCTCCCCCTGTAATGGGGGGGGCGCTTCTTGCTGTACCCGTGCTGGGGCTTGTGTTGCTGGGAGCGCACTCCCTGCGGGCAGGGACCATGTGGGACCTGTTTGCGGTGCTTACCGTGGCGGGGTTGTGCCTGAGCCGTCTGGCATGGACACGGATAGTGGCCGCTGCCGTCCTTTTGTGGGGCTGCCTTGTCTGGGTCAAGACCGGCATGGATTTCGTCCAGATGCGCATGATGCTGGGACTTCCGTGGGTGCGCCTTGCATGGATACTGGGCGGGGTAACCGCGTTCTCCCTGCTCGGGGCCTTGCTGCTGCTCTCTCCCCGCGCTGTACGGCGTTTTAACGAGCGGCAGGATGCGGCAGTGCCGCAGGCCGTAGCCTTTTTGCTTACAGCCGTGCTGCTGTGGATATGCCGTGAAAAGGCGACCCGTATACCGTTGCTGCTGGCAGACCGATTTGTCCCCGGAAGCGGGGTGCTGGAAATAGCCCTGATTGCCCTTTATGCTGCCGTTGCATGCGGCTGGCTGCTGGATCGCAAGAAGGCCCGCAAGGCCCGCTCCTTCATCTGGGCCATGTTCTCGGCCGTCTTTTTCGGGCAGCTGGCCCTCGGCCTTGCCGGTGTTGAACGTCTGCTCATGACAGGCGCTTTGCATTTGCCTGTTCCCGCCCTCATCATTGCCGGACCGTTGTTCCGCGGCGACGGTTTCTTCATGCTCATCATGTTTGCGGTATCTGTTCTGCTGGTCGGTTCTGCGTGGTGCAGTCATCTGTGCTATATAGGTGCGTGGGATGACCGCCTGAGCCGCATGCATCACGGCGCGCCTCAACCTCTGCCGTACTGGGCTGCGAAGTTCCGCTGGCTTGTGGCCGTTCTGGTTTTTGCCACCGCTCTGGGGATGCGCTTTGCAGGAGTGCCGATCTTTACTGCGGTATGGCTGGCTGCCATGTTCGGCATGCTCGGCGTGGCGGTGATGGTCTTTTTCAGTTCCCGTTCGGGTTCCATGGTTCACTGTTCCGCTTTCTGCCCGCTCGGTCTTGCGGGGAACGTGTTCAGCCGTATTTCTCCGTGGCGACTGGCAATTAATGACCGTTGCACCCGTTGTGGTGCCTGCAAGCGGGTGTGCCGTTACAATGCCCTTGATGATGCGGCCTTGGAGAAGGGCAGACCCGCCTTGAGCTGCTCTTTGTGCCGCGACTGTACAACGGTATGCACGCACGGGGCTATGGAACTGCGCTTTCCTTTTCTTTCGCCCCGTGCTGCCGAGCGGACCTTTGTGACGGTGGTGGTCACACTGCACGCGGTGTTTTTTGCTGTGGCCCGTATGTAACCCCGTATAGGAGTGTTCTGAAAAGGCTTTACGCTACTGGATGCTTGTTGTAATAATGGCGGCCGTCCTTGGTGCCTGCATGGCTTGAGAGTATGAACGCCAACAAATGAATATGAGAAAAATTCCAGAGCGATACAAACGTAAAATTACCAAGGATGAGATAAACGAATTGCCCCTTTACCGCTTTGAGGGGCAGGTGGAACTGGTACGGACGGAAGAAGAACTCGCTGCAGCAGTGCAGCGTATGCGGCAGGAGAACCTGCTCGGTTTTGACACCGAAACGCGTCCCACTTTCAGGAAGGGTAAAATAAACCTGCCTTCGCTGGTACAATTTGCCTGTAGTGATGTTGTCTATCTCATTCAGCTTAACTGGCTCCCCCTGACTGAATCTGTCAAAGACCTGCTTGCCGACGCTGCAATAGTGAAAACCGGTGTGGCTGTCCGAGACGATATTAAGGACCTGCAGAGACTGTCCTTTTTCGAAGATGCCGGGGTGTTGGATTTGGGAGAGGTTGCCCGTTCCATTGGATTGGAAACGCACGGGCTTCGCAATCTTGCAGCAAACCTTCTGGATGTGCGGATTTCAAAGGGAGCACAGTGCTCCAACTGGGCGAGCCGGGAGTTGACCACGCAGCAGATTCAGTATGCTGCAACGGATGCGTGGATCAGCAGAGAGATTCATCTTCGTATGGAGTCTCTTGGGTTCCTCACTATTCCGCAACATGTGTAACCTGCTTGTCATGATGCCTGTGCATGGTGACAAAAAAGGCCGAAACGGTGACGTTTCGGCCTTTTTTGTTGTTTTTGTTTACCGTTTGCAGAAAATGGGGAACTAGTGATAATCATTGAACATGCAAAGGAAAATTGGCGAGTTTTGCATTGCGGTTTGTCAAATGTCACACACATGTAACGCAGTCTGCACATGTCCGTCACGGGCTGGTGGTTTATCTGCTCTCGTACCAACGGAGGGAATTGAATGACCAAGGAAAAGATTCTCGTTGTCGAGGATGATGAAGATATCCTTCAGCTCCTTACGTTTACGTTCGAGTCCGCAGGGTTCGAAGTGCGCACTGCTTCCACAGGACGCGAGGGCGTGACCAAGGCATCGAACTTCAGACCGGATCTCGTCCTTCTCGACCTCATGCTCCCCGGAATGAGCGGCCTTGACGTGTGCAAGGAGCTGCGCCGGAATCCGGAACTGGCAGCAGTGCCCGTTATCATGCTCACGGCACGCGGAGAAGAGGTGGACCGTATTGTGGGATTGGAGCTGGGAGCCGACGACTACATTGTCAAACCGTTCAGCCCCCGCGAGCTGGTTCTGCGGATCAATGCCGTGCTGCGGCGCACCAGAGGGGCCGAAGAGCAGGTTTCCCGCACCCACTTCGGCATGGACGGCCTTTCCATCGACATGGACGCCCACAGGGTGGAGATCGACGGAGAAGAAGCCGTGCTTACGGCGACTGAGTTCAAGCTGCTTACAGAACTGCTCAAAAACAAGGGAAGAGTCCGCACCCGTGATCAGCTCCTGAACACGGTGTGGGGCTATGAATTTGAAGGCTACGCCCGGACTGTCGATACCCATGTGCGGAGATTGAGACAGAAAATCGGCAGCTATGCGGATTACATAGAAACCATCAGGGGTGTCGGCTACCGGTTCAAGGAATAGCCGATTCTCCGCCCAAGACTCGCCTTATTGGACAAACGCATGAAGATGTACTCCAAAGACCTGAATTTCTACTACGGTGACTTTCAGGCACTGCACGGTGTCAATCTGGAGTTTGCAAAAAACCAGGTTACCGCGCTGATCGGCCCCTCCGGCTGTGGCAAGTCCACATACCTGCGGTGCCTGAACCGCATGAATGATCTCATTCCGATTTCCCGTGTGGAAGGAGTGATCATGCTGGAAGGTATGAATATTTATGACTCGAAAGTGGACGTGGTGGAACTGCGCCGCCGCGTGGGCATGGTCTTTCAGAAGCCCAACCCCTTTCCGAAGACCATTTTCGAGAACGTGGCCTACGGGCTGCGCGTGAACGGCGTGAAGGATAAAACCTATCTTGCCGACAAGGTGGAAGAAAGCCTGCGCCATGCCGCCCTGTGGGAAGAAGTGAAGGATCGCCTGCACTCATCGGCACTGGGACTTTCAGGCGGTCAGCAGCAGCGTCTGTGCATTGCACGCGCGCTTGCCGTTGAACCCGAGGTGCTGCTCATGGATGAACCCGCATCTGCGCTGGACCCCATTGCCACCCAGAAGATTGAAGAACTTATCCACAGTTTGAAGAAGAACTACACAATCATCATTGTCACACACAGCATGCAGCAGGCCGCGCGTGTTTCGGATGTGACCGCCTTCTTCTACATGGGCCGCCTCATTGAAGTGGGCGATACGGAAAGAATGTTCACACGTCCCGGCAACAAGCAGACTGAAGACTATATCACCGGCCGTTTCGGTTAGGAGACCATATGGAAACACATTTTCACTCACAGCTTGACCACATGCGCGTCAAGGTTCTTGAGATGGCCGCGTATACGCAAAGAGCCATCGAGGATGCCTGCAAGTCACTCCTGACCCGTGACGGCGACCTTGCTCAGAAAGTCATAGACGGCGATCAGATCATCAACCAGCTGGAATGCGAAATCGACGACCTGAGTCTTCGTCTGCTTGCGCTTGCCCAGCCCATGGCGGTTGACCTGCGTTCCATCGTCGGCATTACCCGCGTTTCGGTGAACCTCGAGCGCGTGGGGGATGAGGCCGTCAACATTGCCGAAAAGGCCATGTTTCTTGCCACCCGACCGCCCCTGCCGTTTCACGATCAGCTCAAGGAGCTGAGTGATACTGCACTGGATATGTTCCGCGCTGCCATTACCGCATTCCGCGAAGGCGATCCTGACCTTGGCCGCGATATCTGCCGTTGGGATAGCCAGTGCAACGCGCAGGACGTGCAGGTCATCAAGGACCTCGTCAACTACATGAACAGCGAGACGCCAGCCGTGGAGCGGGCCGTGAACACCATTCTTACCTCCCGCAGCCTTGAGCGGGTGGGGGATCTTTCCACCAACATTGCCGAGGCGGTTGTGTTCATAGTGGAAGGGGTGAGCATCAAGCATCGCATTTGCCGTTAGTATTGATAGTCGGACTTTTGGACGGCGTTCCCCGTGGAGCGCCGTTTTTTTATTTTTCACCCCCTCTATGCAAGCGGTGTAAGCTTGAGTATATTCTTGGCTATTCATGAAAAGACCGTGTTAGCGGTATGAAGGAGACTATTATGACCAAGACAGGCAAACGCAAGGTTGAGCTGCCCATTACGGCTGCAGACGTACCTGCCATGCTGCGCCAGTTGGCGGAACAGGCCGAACAGGGCAAACTGGCCCTCGGCGGCAAGGAAATCGAGGTTGACGAGTACGACACTTTTTCCGTGTCTTTCCGTCAGACCAAGAACGGTATGCGCCTTCGCGTGAAGGTGAAGTACGGCAAGTCCGGACAGGATGACGATTCCGACGATTAGTCGTCGCCGAATATATATTCCTTTGCAGAAAGCACTCCGCAAGCGCGGAGTGCTTTTTTTATGCTTCGTATCTGCCGCAGCGGAACGGAACGTCTACGCAAGTTGCTGTTTCGTTATCATGGACAGTTCCGTAAATATGCTCTTTATGGTATACGCTACGACAGCACTCTACTGAGAGGAGCAGGTTATGAAAACGCTGCTGTGTGCATTGATTGCTGCATGTACTATAGCCGCGGGGCTTGGTACAACACGAGTATCCGCTCTTGCGATGGATGTGTGTATTTCCGGGCGGGTGCCGTATGAATATGTTACGGAATCCGGGTATGCCGGTGTAAGTCTGGAGCTTTTTGCAGCAATTCTGGAACAGATGAAAGATGAGAAACTTGTGCTTTCTCAAGTGCCGTGGAGCAGAGGGTTGCGCGCTTTGGGAGAGGGCAAGTGCGATGTACTGCTTTCAGGAGTGTGGGATACGGAGCGGGAAAAACAATTTGTCTACCCTAAGCAGCCAATAGGCAGCATTGCATGGCAGTTCTTCGGAAAAGAACCGAATGCGGAATTATCCGGCATGTGGGGTGGCGTTCGGGGGTTTTCTTACCCCGAGGCCCTGTATGAGCAGGTGAGAGGCCTGCGGCGGGATGTGGACGCTCCGACACAGGAAAGCATGGTGAGAAAGCTGATGAGCGGGCGGGTCAGTGTTATTGCCATAGAGCTGGGCAGTGCGCAGACCCTTGCCCGTGATCTGGGAGTAACCCTGTATCCCGTGGGTAAACGGGTTTACGTGCCCCTCTTTGCTTTGTTCAACAAGAAAGTGCCACAAAACGTGGTTGATCGTTTTGATGAAGTCATGGAACGTTTGTGGGAAGAGGGCGTGGTAACAGATGTGTATGAGAAATATGACCTTAGCATACCGCGGCTGTCACCCCGGGATATGCTGGTTGTGGATGAACGCTTTCCACCGATAACCCCCTGACGCGTTCCGGTCATGAAGAAGTATAAAAAAACGCCCCGCAGTGCGGGGCGTTTTTTGTTGTATATACATGCGCAGGTTAGGCGCCGATGACTTCCTTCAGCTTTGCGAAGGCAGCTTCGATACCGGCAGGGTTGTTGCCGCCAGCCTGAGCCATGTCGGGGCGCCCACCGCCCTTGCCACCCACTTCGGCAGAGATGGCACCTACAAGGGCACCGGCCTTGAAGCGGTCCGTAAGGTCCTTGGTCACAGCTACCAGCAGGGTTACCTTGCTGTCCTCTTCAACGGAGGCGAGGCAGGCAATGCCGGAACCGATCTTGGAGCGGACATCGTCCATCAGGTTGCGCAGGGCGTTCACGTTGGGTGCGTCTACCTTGGCGGCCAGCACCTTCACGCCGTTCACCTCGATCACGTTGTCCATGAGGTCGCCGCCCTGACCGGAAGCGGCCTTGGCTGCCATGCGTTCCATATCCTTGCGCTGGGCGCGCAGGTCCTGCTGCAGGGCCTGTACGCGGCTGGCAACCTGTCCGGGCTTGCCCTTGACGAGGCCGGCCACTTCCTGCAGCTCGGCACGGTGTTCCATGACCAGCTTCAGGGCATTCCAGCCGGTTACGGCTTCGATGCGGCGGATACCGGCGGCAACGCCGCTTTCGGAAGTAATGAAGAAGGAGCCGGCCTGACCGGTGGCACGCAGGTGCGTTCCGCCACACAGTTCAACGGATTCGCCTTCCACGGAAACTACGCGCACGTTGGCAGTGTACTTTTCGCCGAACAACGCCATGGCACCCTTGGCGACTGCGTCGTCATAGGCCATTTCTTCGGTGTTGAGGGGCGTGTCGGCCATGATGGCGCGGTTCACGTCGTTTTCAATGGCAAGCAGTTCTTCGGGGGTGATTGCGGCAATGTGGGTGAAGTCGAAACGCAGGCGGTCGGGGCCCACAAGGGAGCCGGACTGCTTGACGTGATCACCCAGAATACGGCGCAGAGAAGCATGAAGCAGGTGCGTGCAGGTGTGGTTGCGGGCAGAGGCGATGCGTTCGCCCTCGGCAACCTCCATGTTCACGGCCTGGTTCTCGAAGATTTCGCCTTCAACCACTTCCACTTCATGCACGGTGAGTTCGGCATTGGGCTTCAGCGTGTTAAGCACGTTGGCCTTGCCGGTTTCACCGGTAATGATGCCGGTATCGCCGAGCTGACCGCCGGATTCGCCGTAGAAGGGGGTGCGGTTGGTGACAATGTATCCCTTGGTGCCCTTGGCCAGTGTGTCCACGGCTTCGGCTTCGGCGTTCATGAGCACGGCGATGCGGGCTTCGCCCTTGAGGAATTCGTACCCGATGAATTCGCTGCGCATGCCTTCTTCAAGCAGGGACTGGAAGCGCGCTGCGAGGGTTTCCTTGCCACCGGCCTTCCATGCAGCCTTGGCGCGCTGCTTTTGCTCCTGCATGCAGGCCTTGAAGCCTTCTTCGTCCACGATGAACCCGCGCTTTTCGGCAACGTCATTCACGATGTCGAGGGGGAAGCCGAACGTGTCGTACAGCTTGAACGCGGTTTCGCCCTGCACCTGAGACTTGCCTGCTTCCTTGAGGGAGGCCAGCTCGTCTTCCAGCATGGCAAGGCCCTTGTCGAGGGTCTTGTTGAAGCGTTCTTCCTCTTCCGTCACCACGCGGGCCATGAAGTCGGCGTTGCTGCGCAGTTCGGGGTAGTGGTCGCCCATGATCTCCACGATCTTGAGCGCGGTTTTGTACAGATAGGTGCCGGTGAGTCCGATCATGCGGCCGAACCGGTAGGCACGGCGGATGAGACGGCGCAGTACGTAGCCGCGGCCTTCGTTGGAAGGCAGAATGCCGTCTGCGATCATGAAGGCGATGGCACGGCTGTGGTCGGCAATAACGCGCAGAGCGGTGTCCACATCGTCGCTCTGCTTTTTGTACTGCACGCCTGCCAGTTCGGCGGTGTAGCCGATAATGGCCTGGAAAAGGTCGGTGTCGTAGTTGGAGTTCACGCCCTGACATACGGCGGCAATGCGCTCAAGGCCCATGCCGGTATCGATGGAGGGGTTGGGCAGGGGGGTGCGGGTGCCGTCCGCAGCCTGATCGAACTGCATGAACACGAGGTTCCAGATTTCGAGGAAACGGTCGCAGTCGCAGGTGCCGATACCGCAGTTGGGGCCGCAGGTCATGTGCTCGCCCTGATCAACATGGATTTCGGTACAGGGGCCGCAGGGGCCGGTATCGCCCATGGACCAGAAGTTGTCCTTTTCGCCAAGGCGGAAGATGCGCTCGGCGGGCACGCCTGCTTCGGACTGCCACAGGGCAAAGGCTTCGTCATCATCATTGTAGATGGTGATGTAGAGATTTTCCTTGGGGAGCTTCAGATCTTCGGTAATGAATTCCCATGCGAAGCGGATGGCGTCTTTTTTGAAATAGTCGCCGAAGCTGAAGTTGCCCAGCATTTCGAAGAAGGTGTGGTGGCGTGCGGTGCGGCCCACATTTTCGAGGTCGTTATGCTTGCCGCCCACGCGCAGACATTTCTGGGAGGTGGTGGCGCGCACGTAGCCGCGCTTTTCCTGCCCGAGGAAGGTCTTCTTGAACTGCACCATGCCTGCGTTGGTGAAGAGCAGGGTGGGATCGTCGTTGGGAATAAGGGCGGAAGAAGTGACCACTTCGTGTCCCTTCGACTGGAAATAGTTGAGAAATTTGGTGCGGATTTCGTTTGCAGTGATCACTGTTGGCTCCCTTGAAAAAAACTCTATCTGGCATCGAACCGGCAGTCTGTGAACTAGACGAACGCCGCCCTTGGGCGGCGTTCGGTTGTCAGCGTCAACTGCCGGATAGTCTTCTTATTCTGCGTCTGAGTCTGCGTCAGCTTCCACGACGGCGGGTTCTTTTACACCGAGGTGGGTGAGTAGCTTGTCTTCAATCTGTTTGGCAAGTGCTTCATTTTCCTGAAGCAGCAGTCGCACGTTTTCCTTGCCCTGTCCCAGTCGTTCGGATCCGAAAGCGTACCATGCACCGCTTTTGTCGATGACGTTGTTTTCAACACCAAGGTCGATGATTTCGCCAAGGCGCGAAATGCCCTGACCGTACAGAATATCGAAGTTGGCTTCGCGGAAGGGCGGAGCCACCTTGTTCTTCACGATCTTGGCGCGTACGCGGTTGCCGTATACCTCTTCCTTGTCCTTGAGGGACTGGATGCGGCGCACGTCAATGCGGATGGAGCAGTAGAACTTGAGCGCGTTGCCGCCGGTGGTCGTTTCAGGGTTGCCGTAGCCCATCGTGCCGATCTTCATGCGTATCTGGTTGATGAAGATGACGATGGCGCGGGATTTGTGAATGGTGCCGGTGAGCTTTCGCATGGCGTGCGACATGAGGCGTGCCTGGCTGCCCACCTGTGTTTCGCCCATGTTGCCTTCCAGTTCCGTTTGCGGAATGAGCGCGGCAACGGAGTCGACGACGATAACGTCCACTGCACTGGAACGGACGAGCATGTCCGCCACATCCAGAGCCTGTTCGCCATAGTCGGGCTGCGAGATCAGCAGTTCTTCGGTATTCACGCCAAGGCGCTTGGCATAGGAAGGATCAAGTGCGTGTTCGGCATCGATGAAAGCGGCGGTACCGCCCATTTTCTGGCATTCGGCAATAATATGCAGGGCAAGAGTGGTCTTGCCGGAAGATTCAGGGCCGAAGATCTCCGTCACACGACCGCGCGGTATGCCACCGACGCCCAGTGCGAGGTCCAGTCCTATGGAGCCGGACGGAATGACGGGAATGCTGACATGCGCGCTGTCGTCAAGGCGCATGACAGAGCCTTGTCCGTATTTGCGCTCAATGGCGCCAAGTGCGGTATTCAGCGCATCGCGGCGCAGATCTTCGGGGTTCTGAACGGGTTTTTTTGCCATTGGCTATGGTCTCCGATGCGGATGTATGTTCATTCTGAGCCCTGTTTCCATAGCAGAAGCCGGCCCGCGGGGCAACTCATCTTCCTGAGTCTTCCGTATTGGGCCAAGGTTGTTATTAATCATTTTAGTGTGCTATATCTTTTGGTAAGGGAGTTTTAAACGGGGTTATGGTCTCTATAGCCGGGAGGGAGCATATGCGTTATTTCGCAGGGGTGTTTTGGGGGCTTCTGTTTCTTTTGACTGCCCGCTCCGCAGTGGCGGAGGATGTATTGCGGTTTGCCTCGCAGGATTTTCCGCCATTCAGCTATGCAGAGAACGGAACGGCGGCAGGGCCGTTTGCGGATATAGTGAACATGGTGTGCGCAGAGGCCGGTTTGACGTGCCCCATTGCAATTTTGCCGTGGGGCAGAGCACTTGAAAGGGTACGCAACGGCAATGCCGAAGGGCTCTTCCCGCTGGGTTGGAACGATGAGAGAGCAACATGGCTGCGCCCCTCGCCGCCGGTGCTGACAACCGAATATGGTTTCTTTGCAACAGTTGATTCGGGAAAAAAATATGAAAGACCGGGTGATCTGCAGGGAAAGCGTGTCGGTGTGTATGGCCCTTCGAACACCTCGCATGCATTGCACCAGCTGTGGAAGCAACGGCGCAGTTTTACCATAGACATGCGCCCCGACAGCGAATCCGGCTTTTTCAAGCTGCCGAGAAACAGGGTGGATTTTGTGTTCTCGAACAGGGATGTGGGAGATGCCGTTATCCGCAAGAACAACATAACGGGGGTAGTGTATGCGGGGAATTACACTGTGCTCAACTATCTCTTCGGGTTTTCATTGGCTCCGGAAGTGCAGCCTGCCGTGGACCGTTTTCTTGAGACGTTAGCCCGCATGAAAGAGCGGGGAGATGTTGCCAGCGTGCTCGGTCGTTACCGCCTCACTTCTGCGCACTGAGAGAACGCAGGACGAACAATCGCCAACAGGTTTCAGAGTGGCGCCGTCTGTGCGTAGTTCGTCCTGTCCTTCGCCCTGCAATCAGGAGTGGCGATCAGGATATATGTAAGCAGTGAAGGCGCTCGTATCCGCAAGAAGGAGTCGCGCAGAACCTGCAAGGTCAGTTCTTGCTTTTTACGGCGATGCGCCTTATCTGCCTCGCATGCATTCGGATACCAATACTACTTCAGCCGACAACCGTTACGATGCCGTGGCCCTGCTTTCAGGCGGGCTCGATTCCATTCTGGCGGTCAAGGTTATTCAGGATCAGGGCTTGCGGGTCAAGTGCCTGCATTTTGTCTCGCCCTTTTTCGGCAAGCCGCACAAGCGCAGACACTGGGAAGCCATTTACGGCATCGATATCGAGAATGTCGATATTTCCGAGGACTATGTCCGCCTGCTGACGGAACGCCCTGTGTACGGGTTCGGCAAGGTGCTCAACCCCTGTGTGGA